>NZ_JBIORZ010000001.1:0-930000 GCF_051714485.1 Enterococcus sp. AZ128 | reverse complement strand
GTCGTACTCCCCAGGCGGAGTGCTTAATGCGTTAGCTGCAGCACTGAAGGGCGGAAACCCTCCAACACTTAGCACTCATCGTTTACGGCGTGGACTACCAGGGTATCTAATCCTGTTTGCTCCCCACGCTTTCGAGCCTCAGCGTCAGTTACAGACCAGAGAGCCGCCTTCGCCACTGGTGTTCCTCCATATATCTACGCATTTCACCGCTACACATGGAATTCCACTCTCCTCTTCTGCACTCAAGTTTCCCAGTTTCCAATGACCCTCCCCGGTTGAGCCGGGGGCTTTCACATCAGACTTAAGAAACCGCCTGCGCTCGCTTTACGCCCAATAAATCCGGACAACGCTTGCCACCTACGTATTACCGCGGCTGCTGGCACGTAGTTAGCCGTGGCTTTCTGGTTAGATACCGTCAAGGGATGAACATTCTACTCTCATCCTTGTTCTTCTCTAACAACAGAGTTTTACGATCCGAAAACCTTCTTCACTCACGCGGCGTTGCTCGGTCAGACTTTCGTCCATTGCCGAAGATTCCCTACTGCTGCCTCCCGTAGGAGTTTGGGCCGTGTCTCAGTCCCAATGTGGCCGATCACCCTCTCAGGTCGGCTATGCATCGTTGCCTTGGTGAGCCGTTACCTCACCAACTAGCTAATGCACCGCGGGTCCATCCATCAGTGACGCAAAAGCGCCTTTCAAATAGAAACCATGCGGTTTCTATTGTTATACGGTATTAGCACCTGTTTCCAAGTGTTATCCCCTTCTGATGGGCAGGTTACCCACGTGTTACTCACCCGTTCGCCACTCCTTTTCTTTCGGTGGAGCAAGCTCCGGTGAAAGAAAAAGCGTTCGACTTGCATGTATTAGGCACGCCGCCAGCGTTCGTCCTGAGCCAGGATCAAACTCTCATAAAAAGTGTTTGAAACAGTCTTGCGACTGTTAAGCTCAATTGTAATAATTGACTTGCTAGCATATTGCTTGCTATGTTGTTTGTTTCTATTATAAAAGAAACGCCCTACACATTTGGTTTGTTTTATTCGTTCAGTTTTCAAAGGTCTACATCGTTTATCGCTTTGTTTCAGCAACTTTTATATCTTAACAGCTTTCTATTTAAAAGTCAATAACTTTTATTTAAAAACTTTTTGATAAAAAAACAAAATTGCTTTATATCTCGTTCAAGCGACTTTATAAAAATACCACAAGATTTTTCATCCGTCAACAATTATTTCTAATTTTTTTTGAGATGTTTTATTCTCTTGGGAACATTTAATAATATAGCAATCTTCAAGCAGTAATGCAACTATTATTTGCACATTTCCTCAATCTTTTTGATTTTTCGAACGTTCATTTAAAACTCCAAAATAACGTTCGATTTTAAAACAAAAATAACGCTATCTTGAACGAAAAGCTTTAGTAACTTTCGCATAAAAAAACAGCCGAGTTCTACTCAGCTGTTTTCTCTTCTAACATTGGAATGAAAATTCTAAAAATCGTGCCCTTTCCAACTGAGCTTTCGACGCTGATACTCCCTTTATAGCTCTCTAGAAGTTTATGTGCGATCGACAACCCTAGCCCATTTCCACCTTTTGTACGAGCACGTGCTTTATCTACACGATAAAAACGATTGAAGACTTTATCGATATCTTCGTCCGGGATCCCTTCACCGAAGTCTTGAATCGCAATCTCAAACTTATTCAAGGTCGAAGAAACCGAAATATGCACTTCTTTACGATCAGTAGAATATTTCACGGCATTATCTAAAATAATGATCAGAATTTGTTCTAAATGGTTGCGATAAATCTTCAAAATTTTCTCCCCATCTAGATCATCATCTAGCGTAAAGGTGAATTCAGGGTAAAGTAATTTGAAATTATTAAATACTTGATACGTAACTTCTTTAGCTTTAGAAGTCTCGTTACCATAATAGACATCAACTTGTTCCGCACGAGAGAGGTCAAGCATCTCTTGCACAAGACTCTTCATCCGAACAAGTTCTTGCAAACTAGCCTGGATAGATTCATCTAATATCTCTGGGTCATCTTTCCCCCAACGGTTCAGCATATTCAGATGCCCTTCTATAACTGCAACTGGTGTTCGCAGTTCATGAGAAACATCTTCAACAAATTGTTCTTGTTGTTCGATATACATCCGAATACGATCAATAACATCGTTAAAAATGACCGCCAAATCAGCCAATTCATCGTTAGTTGTAATATCAGGAACATGTACTTCGGCCTGCGGGTCCTGTCTAATAATTTCCATTGTATCTCTTAAAATCTTAACAGGTTTTAAGAAATAAGAAGATAACAAGAAACCTAAGAAACTACTCAATAGCAATGAAACAATCTCTAACACGATCAATGTCAGCAATAACTTACTGCGCATCTCATAAAAATCAGATAATTCATAAAATACTTGAGCATACCCGACCTTCTCTCTAGTCTTCTTAGAATAAATCGGTTCTACAGATAGGAAGCCGTTTTTCTCATCAACAGTAACGATAGTTGGAGCTTTATGCTTAGTTTGAACTAATGGCTGATATTTCTTTTGTGTTTTAAAGATCAGTTTTTTATCCAAATTATATATATTTAGAGATAATTGGCGCTGACCCAATTCCGAGATAAAGTCATCGATACGCATCATATTACCTTCTAAAGTCATGTTCTGGTCATACATAGCGTTGTCTTGTCCGTCTGTTTCGGTTAGTGTCCGATAAGTATTTACCAGTGTTAACTCTTCATCAGCATTCGACAAGCGAGAAGTCACCTCAGAGATCGTGCGTTCAACGTTCGTTCTCTCTTTGGTTACGATCAGATTCACCGACGACTTATACGTAATTACTGCGAAGATCGTAAATACCACGAATATAAAGAAAGAACTTGTAAAGGCCCACTTAATGGTGAGTGAGGGCCCTTTCAGTTCTCTTTGTTTCTTGATAAATTTTCTCATGAGCGCATAACGTACCCAGTACCGCGGACAGTTTGAATATAACTGTCTTCACCAGGTACATCGATTTTATTACGCAAGTATCGAATATACACATCAACAACATTTGTTTCTACTTCTGTTTCGTAGCCCCAAACTTTATTTAGTAAAACATCACGAGCAAGAACAACGTTGACGTTTTCCATAAGCGTTAATAATAATTCGTATTCACGTTTAGTTAACTCAATGATTTCATTTCCGCGACGTACGACACGGTTTTCTTTTTCGATCGTTAAATCACGATAAGTAATCGTCGTTTGTTTAGCAACATTCTTATCGCCTTCAATATCGATTCGACGAAGCAACGCACGTAAGCGTGCTAGCAATTCTTCAATCGCGAAAGGTTTGACGATATAGTCATCAGCACCGTGATCCAACCCAGATACGCGGTCAATCACAGAGTCACGGGCTGTCATCATGATGATCGGTGTGTTTTTCACCTGGCGAACACGACGGCAAACCTCTAATCCATTTAATTCAGGTAACATCAAGTCAAGTAAAATCGCGTCCCAGTCACTTTCCAAAGCGGCTTCAAGTCCTGTTCTACCATTATAATGAACTTCTGTATCATAGCCTTCGTGTTTCAATTCTAGTTCGACAAAACGAGCTAGATTTTTCTCATCTTCAATGATCAGAATATTACTCATTTTTTTAAGTCCTTTCCAAGTTGAATTTCATTAAACCTCTATCATTATAGGGCTAAACCTGTCAAAAAGCTATAGTTAGTTATCAGTAATGTTATAAATAACCCATGCTATTCTTCATGGTACCAGCTGTAGTGATAAATTCCTTCTTTATCCGTACGTTCATAAGTATGAGCTCCGAAATAATCACGTTGTGCTTGGATCAAGTTTGCTGGCAAACGTTCAGCTCGGTAAGAATCGTAATAAGTGATAGCAGATGAGAATGTTGGTACTGGTACACCTGCTTGAACAGCGATAGCCACGACTTCACGAACCGCTTGTTGGTACTTGTCAGTGATTTCCTTAAAGTAATCATCTAACATCAAGTTTGCTAAGTCAGTGTCTTTATCATAGGCATCAGTGATTTTTTGCAAGAAACGAGCACGAATGATGCATCCGGCGCGCCAGATTTTTGCGATTTCACCAAATGGCAAGTCCCAGCCAAATTCTTTTGATGCGGCACGCAATTCAGAGAAACCTTGAGCATAACTCATGATTTTACTGAAATAAAGTGCTTCACGAATTTTTTCGATTAGTTCTTTCTTGTCGCCCTCATATTTATAAGGAGCAGGTCCAGCGAGCACTTTGCTGGCAGCAACGCGTTCTTCTTTGTAGGCAGAGATAAAACGAGCAAATACAGATTCCGTAATCAATGGGAGTGGAACGCCTAAATCTAAAGCGCTTTGTGATGTCCATTTACCTGTCCCCTTATTACCAGCAGCATCTTTGATTACATCAACGATAGCCTTATCTGTACCTTCGTCGTCTTTGCGAGTCAAAATGTCCGCAGTGATTTCGATCAAATAGCTGTCCAATTCGCCTTCGTTCCAATCTGAGAACACCTCGGCCATTTCATCAACTGAAAGACCCAATAAATGCTGCATCAAGTCATAAGACTCTGCAATCAGCTGCATATCCCCGTATTCGATTCCGTTGTGGACCATTTTAACGTAGTGCCCAGCACCGTTTGCGCCGATATAAGTAACACATGGTTCGCCATCTTCGGCTTTCGCAGCGATCTGTTCAAAAATAGGAGCAACTAAATCATAGGCCTCTTTTTGTCCGCCCGGCATCATTGAAGGCCCTTCTAACGCACCTTTTTCACCGCCTGATACACCAGTTCCGATGAAATTGATTCCTGAATTGGCTAATTCTTCATTCCGACGAATTGTATCTTTAAAGAAGGTATTCCCTCCATCAATCAAAATATCGCCTTTATCTAAATGTGGTAATAACGATTGAATCGTTGCATCTGTCGCTGGTCCAGCTTGCACCATCAACATGATACGACGTGGTTTTTCGATCGAATCAACAAATTCCTCGATTGAAAAAGTTGCCTTTAAGTTGCGATCAGGATGTTCTGCTACTACCGCTTCAGTTTTTGATCCAGTCCGATTATACAAAGCCACAGAGTAGCCGCGGCTTTCGATATTCAAAGCTAGATTTTTCCCCATCACGGCCATACCGACGACGCCGAATTGTTGTTTTGACATAATTATCCTCCTAGTTCGTAGTAATGTACTTATTTTTCTCTCGGAAAAACAAGGTGGGTTCTCACCACGCATATCAATCTACCGCATTCGATCGATCTGATAGCCATATTACTCAATACGTTTCTCATTATATCCTAAGAAAGTGAGAATGGAAAATGAATAGTGTTTTTAATCCAAAATCTTGTCAAAATCCTCTAATATTAGAGCGAAATCAAACAGACTTTCATGATTAGAATCCACTTACCCTTCTTTAACCCAAGAAAAAAACCTCAAGACTCCATGGTTAGTCTTGAGGTTTTGACTTTCTCTATTAAAAAGTGCTTATGCTTCTTTAGACATAACATCTTTTCCATCATAGTGGCCGCAGTTGCCACATACGTGATGGCTCTTCTTCATTTCGCCACAGTTAGGACATTCATTCAATCCTTTAATGGTCAATTTGTAGTGAGTACGACGTTTGTTCTTTTTAGCTTTTGATGTTTTTCTAGCTGGTACTGCCATTGGGTGTTACACCTCCTTATAAAATGAAGTATCATTTACTGATACATTTTATTCCAATCTTACTTGTCATCTTCCGATTCATTGAACAGTTCAGACAATTTCGCAAGACGAGGATCAATTGTTTCAGCAGATTCCTTTTTCTGCAAGTAGTCTTCTTCGCTCACGACTTCCCAATCGTTGCCTTTTGGTAAATCAGTCGTTTGCATTTCTTCTTCAGAGAAGACTTGCATCGGAATCGCTAATAAAATGTTATCTTCGATAGAATCCGTTAAGTCGATTGTATCGCTGTCTAAGACAAGGATCTCTTCGTCTCGTTCTTCTTCCATTGAAGACCATTGCTCCCGTGTCATGAATATTTCGTCCACTGAAAGATCAAGTGGAAGATCAACTGGTTCCAAGGAGCGAGCTGAAGGAACAGTTACAATAGTTTTCAAACGATAATGTAAAATATATTCATTTTTTCCAACAGACAAGAGTCCCTCTACAGTAACCGGAGCTACTGACAAGACCTCATTATCACGGGCTGACAATGCGTCATTCACATCAATCGTTTCTGAAAAATTTAGTGCTTCTTCTTTGTAGCGGCGCAATTCGCCAATCGACCATTTCATCATTCATCACCTCTAAGCAACAATCGATATTATACAGGTGGAAAAAAACTTTGTCAATGAAATTTTCTTGACACCTTGAAAAGCTGTACGAACTCGGTTAGTTTTTGAACAATAAGACTAAAATATTTTTAAATTGCTTTTCAAATTTCAAAATATTTTTGCTTATTGCTGAAAAATCTAGTTCGGGAAGCCAGACATTGTTAAAAGCTTTGTGAGCTCGTTCAGTTTTTCGCTCAACGCCGAGAAAGCTAGATATCAAGAAAGGCTGCACGAACTCGGTCATATTTGCCAATTCCACTTCGTATTTTCAATTCAATTAGTAGAATGGCATGCGTACGAAAATAAAAATAAATTTTTACGTTAGAAAAATCCTACCTATTTAATGAACTAGCACGTATACGAGTATCACAAAACTCTTTCTCCTGTATTCCCCATAGAAAGGGACTGTGACATAAAATGCCGCAGTCCCTAATTCTTTACAGAAAACTTTTCAATCTAAAAATTAGATTGCTGTTGTTTGTCCACGGTAGACGATACCACGACGAGGGTCAACAGTGACTAATTCACCATCAACAACTGTTGAAGTTGCGTCTTTAGCGCCAACAACTACTGGGATATCTTGAGCGATACCGACAACTGCAGCGTGTGAAGTCAATCCACCATCTTCAACGATCAAAGCAGATGCTTTTTCGATTGCAGGCATGTAGTCTTTGTCTGTTGTTGGAACAACTAGAACCATACCATCTTTAGCATTTTTGATTGCTTCTTCAGCTGTTTTAGCAACAACAGCGTGAGCAACGACTGTTGATTCGCCGATACCTTGTGCTTGTAATAATTTAGAACCGATCATTTGAACTTTCATAACGTTGGTTGTTCCACGTTCGCCAACTGGCACACCAGCAGTGATCAAGATCAAGTCGCCTTCTTTAGCGAAACCTAAATCGACAGCTTTTTGAGCAGCTAAGTCAAACATTTCATCTGTTGTTGTTGGTTTTTCAGCAACAGTTGGGTAAACCCCCCAGTTAACCATCAAGCTGCGTTTTGTATTTTCGTCGAATGTTACAGCCAAGATGTCTGCATCAGGACGGTATTTAGAGATCATACGTGCAGTGTGTCCAGATTCAGTTGCGGCAACGATTGTCTTAACACCTAAGTTTTTCGCAGCGCGAGCAACAGATAAACCAATTGTTTCAGTCACATTTGATTTGTCGAATTCGTTGATTTGGAATGAACCTAATTCTGACAATGCAGATTCAGCTTCCATGTCGATACGAGCCATTGTACCAACAGCTTCTACTGGGTATTTACCATTTGCAGATTCACCAGAAAGCATTGTAGCGTCTGTTCCATCAAATACAGCGTTGGCAACGTCAGATGCTTCCGCACGTGTTGGACGTGGGTTTTCTTGCATTGATTCTAACATTTGAGTCGCTGTGATAACTGGTTTGCCAGCAGCGTTACATTTTTTGATGATACGTTTTTGAACCATAGGTACTAGTTCAGGCGCGATTTCAACACCCATATCCCCACGAGCGATCATGATACCATCAGAAACTTTGATGATTTCGTCGATGTTATCGATTCCTTCTTGTGATTCGATTTTAGGGAAGATATGAACATGATTCATGTTCTTTTCTTCAATGATTTCACGAATTTCAAGAACGTCTTGTGCTTTACGAACAAAACTTGCAGCGATAAAGTTAATTCCGTTGTCTAAACCAAAACGAATGTCGTCTGCGTCTTTTTCAGTGATCCCAGGCAAGTTGATAGAAATACCAGGAGCATTTACACCTTTACGAGAACCTAGCATACCAGCGTTTTTAACGACCATGATTAATTCACGGTTTGCGTCATCTTTGCCAACGATTTCCATGTCGATCAAGCCATCATCGAACAAGATGTGTCCGCCAATATGAGCATCATCGAATAATCCTGGATACGTTACAGCGATTTTTTCTTTTGAACCTTTGTGTTCTGAGTCCATTGAAATACGTGTTTCATCGCCTACGTTAAATTCGATATAGCCAGCACGGCCGTAATCTGCTTCTGTTGTATCTTGAACAGTTGTACGGATTTCCGCACCTTTAGTATCTAAAAGAATACCGACATCTTTACCAGTTTTTTCTACTGCTTCACGAACCATGTTCATACGTGACAATTGTTCTTCGTGGTCTCCGTGTGAGAAGTTGAAACGGAACACGTTAGCCCCAGCTTCAATTAATTGAGAGATAGTTTCCACTGTGTTACTTGCTGGTCCTAATGTACTAACGATCTTCGTTTTTTTCATTACGTAATACGCTCCATTCTTGTTTCTTGATTGTTTATAATATATAGCTCTTCACTATTATTAACGAGATTAAAATGAGATTTGGTGATTCAATTCATATAATGATAAATCTGGTTTATGTTTGTTGTTTTCCAATGTATCAACGATGTCAGATGCGATTACTTCGTTGTTTTCGATTCCGATACATAATCCGCCCTTACCTTCTAACAATAAGTCAACGGCATAGGAACCAAATTTGCTAGCTAATACACGGTCGCGTGCGCTTGGTGAACCACCGCGGACAACGTGACCTAATACACTGACACGTGTATGGAAATCGCCGTATTCAGCTAATTTATCAGCGAATTCATTTCCGCCCATCACGCCTTCAGCCAAGATGATCAAACAATGCTTCTTCCCGCGATCGCGGCCTGCTTGGATCTTCTTCGCGATACGTTCCATGTCAAAATCATGTTCAGGAATGACGATTTCATCCGCACCACCTGCAACACCAGACCATAAAGCGATATCGCCAGCATTACGTCCCATTACTTCGATAACGAATGTACGAACGTGTGACGTCGCTGTATCACGGATACGGTCAACAGATTCTAAGACTGTGTTGATTGCAGTATCAAAACCGACTGTGAAGTCTGTTCCTGGAATGTCATTGTCGATCGTACCAGGGATGCCTACAGCTGGGTAGCCATGTTTTGTCAAAGCTAGAGCGCCGTGGTAAGAGCCGTCTCCGCCGATAACAACCAATCCTTCGATACCAAATTTTTTCAATTGTTCGATCCCTTTTAATTGCCCTTCTTCAGTAGCAAATTCTGGGTAACGAGCTGAATATAGGAACGTTCCGCCTCGTTGAATCTTGTCACCGACATCTGCAACATCCAAACGACGGATATCGCCAGCAACTAAACCAGCAAAACCATAATTGATGCCATAAACTTCCATGCCTTCAAAAATCGCTTTACGAACGACCGCGCGAACAGCAGCGTTCATTCCTGGAGCGTCTCCTCCACTTGTTAAAATTCCAATGCGTTTCATTTTCTCACCTCATAAGTATTCTCAAAAAAACATACATCGTTTAATTCATGGTACATTCTACCAAAAAACATCCCAAAAGTCTTGGGATGTCCACGGGAAAAGCTTCGATTTTGAAAAAAGTTTTTGAAACTTACAAGAAATCATCTTATTACGACGTTTTGTTCCCCTAATATGTCACTTAAAGCATTCAAGAGGGTATCATTAACCCCTATCCAAAACTTTTTATCCAGCACAATCTTTCGACGGCTTTTTTCATAATAGATCACAACTGGGATTTTCCCTGGAGATAATTGCAGTCTTTCAGCAATTCCTTGCTGGATTTCAGCCGTGTCTTTTTCATCCTGCACACGCAAATACAAGATTTTATCACTAATATCGTCTTCGACATTCTGAGCTGGGGTCATTTCTTCAACTAATAATTGAATTGCCTGATCATAACGGCTGCGTTCAACTTTGCCTTGCACCAGATAAACCGTTTCTAGCTCAATCTCTTTCCGCAAGCGACGATACGTTTGCGGAAAGATCGTTAGAGAGATTTCCCCGCTTTGGTCGTTCCCTGTCAGGAAAGCCATCTGCTCTCCTTTTTTTGTCCGAATCTCACGAACATCTTTTAAATAGAAGAGAATTTTTCCATGACTGCCGACTGACAGTTCGGTAATCGGTTGTAGATCCTTTTGCTTCAGCAATTTCGGAAAGTTCTCAGTCGGATGACCAGAGACGTATAACCCCAGGTATTGTTCCTCATAATTCAACCGCTCAGCCAATGAATAATCCTCAGACGAACGTTCCTTCAAACTCATCACATCCAACAATGACATACTGCCACCGCTGTACTCGACATTTTGAATTTTGCCTTCCAGTCCGTCAGCCAATTCCCGACGATTAGGATGAAGTTCATCAAAAGCCCCAATGAAGATCAATGGCGCAATATAATCATTTTTTAGCCAGCGCGTCTCGATCCTCAGCAGAAATTGATCCAAAGATTTGAAGGGGCCTTCTGCTTTGCGGGTAGTCAAAATATCACTGACAAAGTCACGACGCATTCCCTTAATAGCGTCCAGACCGAAACGAATCAAATCTTTTTCAACCAATGTAAAACTGTAGTTGCTGCGATTGATATCTGGCGCTAATAGTTTTACGCCGGCTCGATTGGCCTCGGCGATGTATTCCCGTAATTTTTTTGGATCGTTTCGCACCGATTGCATTAATGCCGTATAAAAAGCCCCTGGATAATGAACCTTCATATAGGCCATTTGATATCCAACAAAGCTGTAGGCTACAGAATGAGATCGGTTAAATCCATAGTTGGCGAAGCGTTCGATATAATCATAGACCTCTTCGGCGCTTTTTTGACTATGTCCACGATTAACAGCACCACTGACAAAATGACGTCTTTCTTCATCTAATAAATCCTTTTTCTTTTTGCTGACTGCTCGACGTAAGATATCAGCTTCACCTAAACTGAAGCCCGCCATCTGAGCAGCCACCTGCATAATCTGTTCCTGATACACGATAAACCCATAAGTTGGTGCCAGAATCTGTTGAACAGAAACATCGGGGTACGTGACTTGTTCCTTGCCATTTTTCCGTGCAATAAATTGGTCAATAATCTGCATTGGCCCTGGGCGGTACAAAGCATTAACCGCTACGATATCCTCGAATGAAGTTGGATGCAAATTACGCAACACTTTTCGGATTCCCGCAGATTCAAATTGAAACACCCCGCTCGTTTCCCCTCTTTGAAACAATGCCAGCGTTTCAGGATCGTCTAACGGTACATTCTTCAAATCCAGCTCTTCACGATAGACTCGACGAATATTTTGTTGCGCATTATCAATAATCGATAGATTTCGCAGTCCTAAGAAATCCATCTTTAACAGGCCGATCGTTTCAACATCGGTCATAGTAAATTGTGTTAATAAAATGTCCTCAGAACCGTTTTGCAGCGGTACAACACCAATCAAGTCCACATCACTGATGACTACACCGCCTGCATGAGTAGAGACGTGCCTCGGCAACCCCTCTAAAGTCAAGGCGGTTTGAAACAACAGATTACTCCGTTCATCATGGGCTACCAATCGTTTCAACGGCTCGGACTTATCATAGGCCTCGCTTAACGTGATCTTCAATTGATTAGGGATCGCCTTTGACCAACGATTCGCCTCGCTTTGAGATAAACCAAATACTCTGCCGACATCCCGCAAGACCATTTTCGCCGCCATCGTACCAAACGTGGCAATTTGAGAAACGTGGAAGTGTCCATACTTTTCATGAACATAATGCAAGACTTGGTTGCGGCGATTGTCAGGGATATCCAAATCAATATCGGGCATACTATTCCGTTCAGGATTCAAAAATCGCTCAAACAATAAATTATACTTGATCGGATCAACATCCGTGATACTCAAAACGTAAGCAACCAATGACCCCGCCGCTGATCCGCGGCCAGCACCGGAAACGATTTTGCTGCGATGAACATAATCCATCACATCCCAAACGATCAAAAAATAATCATCGAAGCCCATGTTATGGATAATGCCAAGTTCACGGGTCAAACGTTGCCGATATTCTTCTGTTACATTCGCAATTCGCTCCGGCAGTTTCTGCCAGCAAAGCTCCTGCAAATAGGCATCCGCCGTTTGTGGCGTAGGTACAGGATAATGCGGCAATAATTTTTGGTGTAGCGGCAAGTCAAATTGACAAGCTTCTACCAACCTGATCGCGTTCGCCACCGCTTCCTGATCATCAAAACCAGCAGTCAACGTTTGCATCTCTGCCAAATAATTGTCTCCTAGCTGATTCGTCAGCTCTTCTCTAGGTAATTGACTGCCGTTTTGAATGTGGCTCATGACTTTAATCGCAAAAGCCTGAGTGGAATCCAAGTAAGCCACTTCGTGAATAGCGATTCTAGGAAAATCCGCTGGCAATCCAGACGTTTTGGTTGCTGGTGAAACACCTAAATAAAACTCCCCATTTACTTGTTCTGTTACTTTGGGTAAAACGGACTCGATCGGAACGTACAACTCATCTACTGGTAAAACAGTAATCAGGTTTTTCGTATCCAACTGATAATCCGATAAAGCGAATGGTTTTTCCGCCATCATACGAGTACTGGATAGTCGCATCAATTCCTGATACCCGGCAACATTTTTGGCGTAGAATAATAATTTTTCCGTTGCTTCTTCCAGATAAAAATCTAATTCCAGACCAATAATGCCAATCATTTGATTTTTTTGGCAAGTCTGAAAAAATTCTACCGCACCATATAAGACATTCTCATCAGTAATCGCAATCGCGGAATAGCCCCGCTCTTTCGCTGATTCCACATACTCTTTGATCGTCAAGGTGCTTCTCAATAATGAATAGGAAGTTTTTGTATATAGTTGTGGTAAATGCATAATATCCTCCTACTTCGTATTAATGGATTTTTTTCATTAGAAAAATAAATTTGATGTTCTATTGATCTATCATCCTACTCGGAATAATGCTGTTAAAAAGTAGAATGATCCGCCGAACTATTTTCTGGTTTCTTACACAAGACTTTTCTTTACATTTTCAAAAAAAATGCTAAACTAAACCTAGAAATTCCTGCGAAAAGAGGTGCTCTTAATGAAATATCTAGTTACATTTTTCTGGGCTTTCGCAATTGGACAAGCCGTTTGTTATCTAGGCGGTGCCTTGCAAAGCGGCTCTTATAACTTTGAATTATCTACGATTATCTCACTGATCGTTGGTGTTATCGCCCTTATTGCTGCACGTTTCGTTTCACCAAAAAAGGCCAAAGCATAGACAAAACAAAACCAGTTACTATATTGTAACTGGTTTTTTGTTTTTTTCATAGCTAGAAAGCAGCGTTTAAAAACGAGCTTCTTTAAACAATTTTTCCATGTTTAGCTGTTAGTATTATTATTTCTATTGAAGAAAAGAAGAACCCTGCCTGTCTCATCTCTTATGCAGTCTTTTAAACGAATCGATTTCACTTATATCTTCGTCTTAGTAACTAGTAACTTTCGGAAATTAAACACACTCAAAATAATATTCCCAAAAACACAGGCACTCGTTACAAGGAAAACAGCTGGATAGCCCATTGTATGAGCTACCGTCGAACCAAGCATCGGTCCAATAACTTGTCCAAAATTGTTGAACATCTGGTTATAACTAAAGATGCGGCTAACTCCTTCCGGCGGGCTGATTTTACTGATCAAAGTATTAATGGAAGGCATCAATGCTCCAGTGGAGAAGCCCAAGAAGAAGCGTAGTACTCCCAGTTGAAATGGTGATTTAACAAACGCCATTGGGATAAAACAAACTAGCGATAACACAAGACCCGCCAATAGAACTTTGTGATTGCCAATCTTATCGCCGATTTTCCCTAATGTAGGTGATGAGGCAATGGCTGATACCCCCGCGATTGATACAATGATCCCGCTGATCAATAAGGCGTTGTTGCTGCTCCCACTTAGATCCCGAATATAAAGTGTCAAGATCGGGCTAATACTAGTCGCTCCTACCTGTAAAATCAATGTGCTGACAAATAATCCGATCAAGATCGGCATATAATTGATTCGTTTACGCAATTCTCCCATACTAATCACATCTTGTTTTTCGATCGGTTCAAAATCTTCCTTCACCATGAAGATTGTCAAACACGTACAAATCAATAATATAATACCTGTGATAATAAAGACATTTCGAAAACCAAACCATTGAGCTAGCATTCCGCCCAACAATGGACCGATCAAGTTCCCGGCCACACCGCCTGTAGCCAGCGTCCCCAGTGCCCAGCCGCTTTTTTGCCTAGGAGCTTGCGAGGCGATCAATGCGGTCGCATTGGGCATATAACCCGACAAAACACCAGTCATAAAACGCATAATCAATAACCAATACACATTCGGTACAAATGCTAACGAGCCCATCGTGACTGTCATTCCAGCTGCCGCGCGGATCATCATGAGCCTGCGTCCTTTTCGATCAGCAAGATTCCCCCATAGCGGCGAAACAATCGCCGCGGAAAATGCGGTTACCGAGATCGCGAGCCCTGAGAACAGCTCGACCTGGGACTTCGGCGTCCCTAACTGTTCAATATAAACTGGCAAAAAAGGCATCACTAAGCTGAAGCTCGCACCGGTAAAGAAACAACCAATCCAAGAAATCAACAAGTTTCTACGCCAATTAATCTTCATCCTCTTTTCCCTCTTCCCCGCCATTCTTATCTCTATACTATAGCAGAGTCCACCGGAAAAAACTTTTCTTCTCCCTCCGAGGCTCCAGATTGTTTTTAATATTTTCTTCTTTTTTGGGCGCTACAGTTGCGTTTTCTGATGATTATGCTAGACTGAAACAAATTGAAATGAGAATATCAGTTCCACTTTTTTCACAATACGTTGAGGTTCAATATATTAGTGGAATGATTTATATGCTGAGAATCTAACTTATTTTTTTAAAATAAATATATTAATACGAAGTAGGGGTTTATATGAAAAAATTGATCGCTATTGATTTAGATGGAACCACTCTAAATCAAGATTCAAAAATTACTGATAAAACCGCAAGAACTTTGCGGCGTGCAATTGAAGATGGCCATTCTGTCGTAATCGCTACCGGCCGTCCTTACCGCATGAGCAAGAACTTTTATCAAGAATTGCAGTTAACAACGCCGATGATTAATTTTAACGGTGCGCTTGTTCATCTCCCTGGTAAGAAATGGGCTGATGAACAAGAAACATTGATTAATCGGAAAATCGTGTTTGACTTGATGGCAGAAAAGAAAAATTTAAAACTAGATTTTATTGCTGCGGAAAATCGCGAAACCTTTTTTATTGATGATCTGAATTTCTTTGACCAGCATTTCTTTGCTAGCGATAGTGCAACGGCGGATAATCTGTTGACTATCAATACCCTTCAAACGAATCCAACGTCGGTTTTGTTACGTAGTCAGCCAGAAAATGTCGACAGTGTTTCGGAAGAATTAAAACAGCAAATCGGAAACGAAGTTGAAGTCAATACTTGGGGCGGACCAAATCCAATGTTGGAGGTTGTAGCCAAAGGTATCCAAAAAGCGCATGGCTTGAAGCGAGTCATTGAAAGCTTAAATATGAAGCAAGAAGATATCCTTGCGTTTGGTGATGAACATAATGATGTCGATATGCTGAAATTTGCTGGTTGGGGTGTCGCGATGGCCAATGGAACGGACCAATTAAAATCAGTCGCAAACGATATTACTGAAAAAACCAATGCTGAGGACGGTATGGCCGATTATCTAACTAAATATTTAGACCTATAAAAAGCTGAGGGATGGAATCAATCACGATTCTCTCCCCCAGCCTTTCTATTTTTCAAATAGTTCTTTTGCTTTTTCCGCGAAGCGCTGACCAAAAATTTCAAACATTTGTTTTGATTCTTCATAATGATTTCCAACAGCATCTAACGCTACCGGGCCATGATGAATGAAGGGCTGTCCATGAGCTGAACCGCCAGAATAAACGATCATCCCTTTTACTAATAACATCCCTAACATGGAAAGGATCGCACTGTCACTTCCCCCCTGCGCATAATGCGCCGTTGCGAAGCCGCCGCCCAATTTCCCAGCCAACGAAATTTCGCCGCTTTCCTTCAGCAACCACTGAGTGATTCGCCAATGACTTGTTGCCATATACGTAGGTGTTCCTAATAGAACCCCGGTACACTCATTCAAATAATTCACACTGATCGGATCATCAACTGAAAATATCCGTACCTCACTGCCTACACTCCGCATCCCTTTCGCAATAACCTCAGCCATTTCTTTTGTCTGCCCTGTTTTACTATAATAGATGACCGCTAACTTCACTCGAATCGCCCCTTTGTTCTTTTCCTTGATAGTACCTCTTTATTAAAGGGGTTTTCAACAAAAAAAGGAGGCGCTCGAAAGCCCCTCTACTTCACTACAGTATACTCATCAATCGTTTTTCCATCTTTATCTTTCAGCACCAGCCAACCATTGGTGCCTGCATAGTAAAGAAAGATCCCGATCTCATTAACACTTTTCAAAACGATGTCTTCTGTTGTCGTATAATCTGAAATCTTCGCCTCGTAATCCGCTCTTAATTTTTCTGTTAATCGCGCACTAAAACCAACTGACCCATCTTTGTTCAACGGCATTTCTTGTTTCAATTTTGCGCCAGCTTTCAATACCATTTCATTCCGCTTACGCCAGACTACTTCTCCTTTTGAATCATTATAGTCAATATAAAATGGGATTTCGCTGACTTTTTTATTCCAGCGGTGCTGCGCCTTAGCTGGTTTAACCTTAACTTTTTCATTCTGAAAGCCGAAGGTAGCCAGAATTTCAAACAATTCCTTTTGATAATTCACTACTATTGAAAAATGATTTGGAGCAATTTTTTGCATCTCAAATAAGCCCGTTGTTTTCAGCGAACTCTCTTGCCAAGCAGTCAGCATTTGCTGCGCTAAATCACGACTTTCGATATCCCAAGGCACCTTGATCGTGACTAAGCTATCCGCTTCCTGCAACATTTTTTTATTAATTTTCTGCCCATAATCAATCGCCTGTGCTTCACGCCCTTTGAAATACAGCAATAAGCTCTCATCAGTAAATTTCGGCAGCTTTTTAAATTCGCGATAAATCACCATCGCACCTTGCTCTTCAAATTGGACTTTTGTTAGCGTCTCATGTATTTCAACCGCTAATTCAATCATAGCTTTTCCCTCAAATCTTTTTTCTTAAGCTTATAGAAAAAATGTTTGAGAGTCGACTAATATGTCTCGCCTAATTAAATTTTCAGAATCTTAAATAGTAGGTTTCAAAAGCCAAAGGACAATCCACTCCATAACAAATAGGCCATTGATTCACCAGCTGCATTTCAAGTGAGAATATTCCCTCGTTGATTCGTCTCAATATGACGGATCTGTCGGCTACTCCCGCTTTCTGATACGATTTATCAATCGTTTGCGTTTCTTTCTAGGTGAAGAAGCTGTAATTTCAGGGATTTCAGGCTCGCCTGACTTCAATTTCTCAGTCAAAATGAGCGTTACAGGGCTTTCTCGATCATCAATTTGAATATTCGCCAATGTATACCTATCTGACATGCAGGCTGCAATCACATCCAATGCTTGGCTCTCATTCAGCTCTAACGGATTGATGCTCTTTGGAAATTTGATTCTTTGGATTAATAAACCTGGCTCAGGTCTTTCTTCCTCAATCGATAAATCTTCTGGTATCTGAACCTTTTCAATGTCTGTTGGTATTTCCGCGGGTTCTTCTATTTGGGAAATTATGTTCTCTTGTACTGGTGCTATCGGTTCAACAGAATTCTGCTCATTTATTTCATCCGCTCGATCATAAATCGCCGTCTCAATCTTGTTAATGAATTTAGCATGCTTTACTTTTTTGAATAGACCGACCCCATTTTTCTCAAACAGACTCAATTTTGTCATTTTCTCTAAGGAAGCTCTGATCTGATCTCCAGTTTTACTTGTATCAACATCCTTCAAGCGTAAATGATGTTTTCTTCCGTTGCTCTTCTCAAATTCTGCATCCAATGTAGTCATTTTTTCAGTCCCTTCATATTCCTACTCTTGTCATTTCACAGTTGCCGATCATCGTCACGAACCGACTAATCCTGCCAAAGGCTCTTTAATAAATTGCGTATATAATGATTTAAGCTTTTCAGCTATATAAGTTTTCGCTGGAAATAGTTTGATCTGCAGCAGACGCCATTCTTTCTTCTCGAAATATTCCGCAAAGAAAGTATAAAAACGACGTAGCGTTGAATTAGATCTGGTTTTTAGAAAAATGTAGTGGACCAATTCGGCCAACATAAATGAAAAATCCTCTTGACAGAGTTCTTCTCGCACTTGAAGCGCTACCAACATTTCGATCGCGCTATTGCCGTCATTTGTTTCTCGATAGAAATTTTTTATTCTCTTTTCTAAAGTCTTGCGCTTTAATGAAAAGATTTGCTGACGGCTTAACCCATACTCTTCCATAAATGTCTCTCCTCTTTAAAATAATTTCTATATAAAATTGTGTTTTACCGACCCTGAAAAACACGAAACAGAATTCTTTTTTAACCCATCCTCGCAACACCACAAAACAAACATAAACCAGCGGATTCAAAAATTCTAGTTCAGCTTTTTTAAAATAATTAAACAATAGTAATTGTTCTTTGTTAATAAAGCCTGAATAAACATAAAATAATTTTTATCTACTTTAAAAAAACAGCAAATAAACAAAAAATAGCTTTACTTTTTCTGTTTAATTGACGATTTTCAACCAGGTAGCTCAATAAAAAATCCTCCGTTCAATCAACGAAGGATTTCACAATTATTCAATTATTTTTTTGACTTTGAAGGGCTCAGTTTTTTCTGAAGGTTCTTCTTGATCGGCCAAATCAAACAAAATAAGCGATTCTTTGCCTTCGCCTTCCACAATTACCAATTTTCCAAGCGGATCACGATTGTCCTTGACGATCTGTGCTTCCTTGATCAATTCTTTCGGATCTCGTTTAGCGGCGATCGCATTACCTAAGTTAAAGAATACAGTCTCTTCCATCCTTATCCACTCCTTATACTTTCTCTGATCATTATAGCAAAAACAGCGATAAAACGTTCTGGTAAGACCTTAAAGAACTTGTTTTGAACAAAATAGGCTTGCTCTAAATGTAAAAAAGGCTATAAACATCAGCAGATTACTCTGCATCCATGTTTATAGCCCCTATAATGGTAAGGAAGGTACGGGATTTGAACCCGTGCACCACATTACTGCGGCTCGCCGGATTTCGAGTCCGGTGCATTACCACTCTGCCAACCTTCCGCACCATTTATCTTACCTTTTTTCGTTTAAATGTCAAGATTTTATAATGTATCTAATACGGAAGTATCTTCTTCTTCCAAAATATTCGTGATTGTACGGTTCATCAAATGAACGATCTCATCTTGAGTCGGCTCGATGATCCCTGAAGACATCAATGTCGCGATCCCAGTTACACAGATCCATGTCCCTACATGCAACGCATTGATTCTTTTTTCAGATAAGTTTTTGTACTTAGGATGCTCCACAATTAATTGATGGAAGTAATTGTAAGAAAAGTCGTGCATCTTTTTCCCGCCGCCATACTCTTGAACGTATAACGCATTGTAAAGATTGCTTTGCTCTTTCGCAAAATAAACGTAGCTCAAGCCTAAATCGATGATCGTATCACCTGTGCGAACTTCTGGGAAAATATCGTAATATAGGTGATTGCAGATTTCATCTAGCAAGGTGTTTTTAAGATCACTCATATTTTTAAATTCTAAATAAATCGGTTGCGTACTGATTCCCATTTTTTTGGCAATGTTTCGTGCTGTAAATCCAGAAAAACCTTCATTTTCGACAACTTCATAGGCAGCCTTCAGAATCTGGTCTTTTGTGTAAACTTTTCTTCTCATTTTGATTCCTCCCAGAATGTTATTATTTTTACCGTCATTTTATTTTAATCAAAAACTGATTAGTTTTGCAACCCTTATGTAAGATGTTATCTAAATTTACAGATTTTTTTTTCGAAATAGAGCCTATATCCTCAATTTTTTTCTTATAAAGGGAGTGGAACCGTTTTATTGTTTTTTGAATTTTCAACTAATTTCATTAAAAAACAAAAGAGCCGTTATACATTTGAGGGTCTTTCTGTTTCTTTAACGTAGAATCAAAGTCCCCCGAAAAATATTCTGCTGTTACTTTATTATACTTTCTCTGAGGTTCAGTGACAATCCTTATTCTTTTTCTTGTTTAATTTATTTATTTTCACTACTATAGTATAGAAATAGAAAAAGGTGGTTAACTTGATGGAACAGCAAAATTATGCGCAACTCGTTTTGAATACTTGTTTGAAAGCCGGAAAAATCATGATGGAGTCCGGCTCAGAGGTCTATCGAGTGGAAGATACAATGAAACGAATCGCTATCAATGCAGGGCTTGATGATATACAAACGTATGTGACGGCTACAGGGCTGATCGTAGGCTTTCCCTCTGAACAAAGCAGCCAAGTGATTCAAATCACACCGCAGTCGATCAATCTCGAAAAAGTAACGGCGGTTAATCAGGGATCGCGACAATTTGCTGACGGCGAACTTTCTTTACCAGATTTTTATCTGTATTTGGAAGAAGTTGACGATGCGACGCCGGACTTTCCTTATTTATGGAAGATCATCTGCGCAGGGATTGTCAGTAGTACCTTGATGATCATCTTGAATGGTACATGGTTCGACTTTATTCCAACGTTCATCATCGGCATGATCGGCTTTGCCGTTCATACCTTTTTTGGGAATACGTTGCATATGAAATTTCTAAATGACTTTGTGGCGGCGCTGATCATCGGTTGTCTGGCTTTATTAGCCGTTTCATCGTCTGTCGCTCGTGATGTCAATAGTTTGATCATTGGGTCGATCATGCCGTTAGTCCCTGGCCTGGCCATCACTAACGCCTTTCGTGATATTATGGCAGGGCATTTGATCAGTGGTGTTGCTCGCGGGACCGAGGCTTTGTTTATCGCCGGTGCGATCGGCGGCGGGATCATAGTTGCTTTTAATTTCTTTTAGTATAAGTCATCATTTTTGGAGGTCGTCATGAATTTTATAGTCAACTTTTTATTCAGCATGTTTAGCACGATCGCTTTCAGTGTCATCACTAACATTCCTCGACGGGCATTTTTAGCTTGCGGATTAACTGGCGCTGCCGGTTGGATGACCTTTTGGATCTTGCAAACCTATTTCCATCAAAATATCGGTATCTCGAACTTTTTGGGAGCCTTAATGATCGGGCTTATCAGTATTCTTTTCTCAAAGACAATGCATATGCCGGTGATTGTTTTTAACGTACCTAGCCTAGTTCCTTTAGTTCCTGGCGGTCCGGCATACATGGCGGTTCGCCACATGATGAACCAGCAATTTACTGAGTCCATGGAAAAGGTTGTCACGGTCTTAGTGACTGCAGGCGCCATCGCGATCGGATTTATGTTCACGAATTTGATCGAACGAGCTTTAAAAAGAACACGTTCAAATTTCCAAGTAAAATAGACCGTTCGTAAACAGGAATTTTATTCCTGTTTTTCTTTGTCTTCAGGCTAACATTGTAAGCGCGACCATTAAATATCTAAAAATATTTTAAGTTTCGCAGGAAATTTACAAATTACAACCTCAGACCTATGCATTTTGTGAATTAATCCTATATACTTCAGTTTAGAAAGACAAAGGAGCTGAATCCAATGAGTGTTGTTCAATCTAGAAGATTATTAAATATTATTTCGTTGATGGGTATCGCTATAACCGTTAGTTTGACAATTTACTTCTATCACTTAGGAGTATTTAATGATATGGGGTCATTGCAGCAACTCGTCGGGCAATCACCCATCGCCGGACCGCTCATTTTTGTATTGATTCAAATTATCCAAGTAGTCATTCCCATTATTCCAGGAGGGATCAGCCTCGCAGCCGGAGTTTTGATTTTCGGTCCTTACTGGGGATTTGTTTATAATTATGTCGGTATCGTGATTGGCTCACTGATTCTTTTCTTGATGGGGCGGCACTACGGCAAGCCCTTGATTATGCATCTTGTTAGTGATAAAGTATATCAAAAGTATAGTCACTGGCTTGAAGATCAATCACGTTTTGATAAAATGTTCACCTTAGCTATTTTCCTACCTGTGGCACCAGATGATGCTCTGTGTTTAATGGCTAGCTTAACGAACATGTCCTTTAAGAAATATAGCGCGATCATCTTTTTAGCTAAGCCAGCTTCGATTTTCTTGTATAGCTTGGCGTTACTACAAGGTGGTAGTTTATTATCTAGTTTACTCGTCCACTAATTCGTTAGTGGATTTTTTTTGTTTAGCGAAGATCAATGCAAACCTTCAAAAAATGCACGTTAAAAATTCACAGAATATTTACAAACTAAACAGATAATGATTAATGAAAAACGTTATCTTACACCGAATCAGCAGAGCGTCTTCTTCTTGAAAAACGACTCTCCTTTAGATATAGAACCACAGGAGGAACTATGGACTACTTTCGACACCGAGTCACGCATTTTTTCAGCACGTTTTCTTTATATAATTTTTTGCTGCTTGCCTTCGGTCTCCCTTTTTTAACGGAGGGACTCTTTTTATTTCTACGGCAAAGCTTCTTAAATAATCTTTACCATCCGCTTTACCTATGTTTATTCTTGGCTTTGATCTTTCTTTATGGAATTCTCTTTAGCCAGATTCAAGCAAACGAAAAAGCCTTTCAAAATTTTTCTTTGAAGGCTGTATTTGTCAGTTTTGCTTTTTGGCTGATTTTATCACCCATTTTTTTCTTTCGGTTTTATCAAATGCTGCTGGTTTGGCAGCCGCTTCCAACTAAGATGCTTTCTTTCCTATTTCTGTATCGCTGGAAAATCTTGCCGGTAGTCATAGTATTATACTTGATCGTACTCTATTTTCTTTACCGGAGCATCTTAGTCCCTAAATACCTCAATCAAAACGAAAGCTTTAAAACCAGTCTGAAATTCAGCTGGCAGAAGACGAAAAAAAGTTTTCCTAAACAACTCGTGATCTTTTTTCTGATTCCGGTCCTCTTTTTGCTCGTAAGTCTATTCATCAAATTCGGCTTCATTTGGACCACTCAGTTATTATCTAGACAGAGCACTGCAGTGATCCTATTGGTTCTTTATCGTGTAGTACAAAATAGTTTATGGGCGTTGTTTTTCCTTTATTTAGCAGCACCTGATAAAGAGCCCCTTAATGATACCAGCGAATCAAAAACAAAGGGCACTATTATTTGGCTAGGTTTGATGGTGATCGTTTGCCTAGGTCTCTATTCACTGCACTTCGCTCATTCCTTTCAAGTACAACGGTCAAATACACCCTTAACTATTTCCCATCGCGGTGTCTCTAATCACAACGGTGTCCAAAATTCGATCGATGTCTTGAAAAAAACGAGTAACACTTGGAAACCCGACCTGATTGAAATGGACGTACAAGAAACAGCCGATCACCAATTGGTCGTGATACATGATGAGGACCTGAATGCCCTTGCTGATAAAAATTTGCGCGTCGATGAAATCACCTGGAATGAACTGAAAAACCTTACCTTAAAGGAAAATGGCTATACCAGTAAGATTCCATTATTTGATGATTATTTAGCAGCTGCGAATCAATTGAACCAAAAATTACTGATCGAACTAAAGGTCACTGCTAAAACTAAAAAGACGATCGTTCAAGAACTTCTTCCTTTGAAGAATCAACTCGCTAATCACCAACTGCAAAGTATGGATCTTGACACAGCCAATCGTATGAAGAAACTTTTTCCCACAATGAAAGTCGGGTATATCTTACCGCTGGATTTGTTAGGCAGCCCCAGAACTTCACTGGATTTTGTCAATATCGAATCGCGCACAGCCTATGGTGACTTGATTCAAGTTCTGCAGCATCAGAAACAAGATATTTACGCTTGGCCGATCAACTCCAAACAACAGGCCGCCGTATTCCGTTTCCAACAAGTCAACGGCATCCTGTCTGATGATATGAGTGTCATCTCCAATCAAGCAGATGATATAAAAACTCAGACCGCCAGCATTTTACAATTTGATTAAAGAGAAAAGCTCGTAACAATCTCCATTCTTGGGACATTGTTACGAGCTTTTTTGTTCGTTAGCGATCTAATAGCCGTTCATAAGTAAAGCCTGACATGGAATACCGTAGCAAGAGGAGCGCCACCAGCAACAGGATAATTCCAATAGAAATCACGACCCAGCCGCCGAATACCAAAATACCAGTAAACTGACCGACAAGCAGCAATGCCAA
This sequence comes from Enterococcus sp. AZ128, assembly GCF_051714485.1. Taxonomy (NCBI): domain Bacteria; kingdom Bacillati; phylum Bacillota; class Bacilli; order Lactobacillales; family Enterococcaceae; genus Enterococcus; species Enterococcus sp. AZ128. Next base: position 905,592 of record NZ_JBIORZ010000001.1, on the reverse strand, counting down.
CGGCAAAATCAGAAACGCCGCCTTTTGCTGTGATTCTTCAATCGTTGTAGACTTTGCGGAACCTTTAACGATCAGAACGATCGAGATGATCGTAATCGACGGCACGATCAATAGCATCACCCATAACCAATTGATGCTCAGCGGTAGTAGGATTCCTTCAAAAATATACACCTCTGTTTCCACTACGATCACAGTCAAAATAAATGACACGTAAGTCACTAAGATAGCAATAAAGAACGAGGCATAGACTTTCGCTTGAAAGATCTCTCGAATTGATAGTGGAGAATAGAACAAAGTCTCAAGCGTTCGTTTCTCCTTTTCCCCTACAAATGAGCTAGCGGCCATGACACTAGCCGTCATAATTGGAATGATCAAAAAGAAAATTGGGATGACATTATTGACCATTAAAGACAATAAATCGTGGATCAATTGTTCCTGGTCCAAATTCTGAAAATCCGGTAAAATACGAGCCATTTCATTGAACGAAGATGAATCAGTTGGACTCAATAAAACAGTCAGCAGCATAATCGTTGGAAAAACAACGGAAAAAAGCAGCGGGAGAATCGTTAATACTGAGAAGTAACGCTTATTCTCCGTGATCCCGCGAATATCCTTGATCATGATAGCCTTTTGTCGATTATTAAACATGTGTCTCCCCTCCTTCTAATAGAGCAAAATAAATATCTTCCAATGAATAATCCATCGGTGTAACCTGTGAGATATTCCCTCCCTGTTGGACGATCGTTTTAACGAATTGCGAAACCTCTGCCTTTTCTTGGAAGGCTAGCTCATAGGTATTATCCTTGATTCGTTTACTATTGATGCTTAACGGCATAACGTCCGTTTCAATGATCAATTTATAATGATTAAACGTTCGTTGCCGCAGCTGCTCCAAACTACCTAACGCTAGCAGCTGACCGTTGTCCATCAATCCATACTCGTTACAAATTTCCTGAGCATATCTTAATTGATGAGTACACAGAAATATCGTAGTGCCTTCCTCTTGCGCTAGTTCCAGCAAAAGCTCATTCACGCTTTTCGTACTTTCTGGATCGAGCCCACTTGTTGGCTCATCTAAAAAAAGAACCTTCGGATGATGGATCAATGTCCTGGCTAGAGAAAGACGCTGCCGCATCCCGGTCGAATAGCTCTTCAATTTCACTTCAGCCGCATCCGTTAAGCCCAATTTTCCCAACAGCTGCATTCCCCTCGTTTCACTTTCTGCTTTGGTCATTCCAAAAAGCTGCCCAAAGAAACGAAGATTATCGATGCCCGAAAAATGATCGTACATTCCCGCGTGTTCGGTTAAAACTCCCGTTGATTGGTGAAGCTTTTCCGCCTCGCTGACAGGATCAAGCCCGAGAACACGGATTTCACCGCTGCTTGGTTTTAGAATCCCATTCAATAACTTGACGGTTGTCGTTTTCCCCGCACCATTTGGGCCTAAGAATCCAAAAATCGAACCTTGAGGAACCACTAAGCTAATATCATCTAACGCTTTCTTTCCTTCTGTAAATACCTTTCCCAAATGTTTGATTTCAATTGCATACATCTATGACCCCTCATTTCTACTCATTGATTAAATCAATGGTTTACTCTCTTATTGTATTTCTTCCAGTCTAAAGCTTCAATGGAATCCTTGTTAACTTTTAGAACTATAAATCAACTGATACGATACTCGCAAATTGAAATACTAACTGTCTGCTTTTTACTAGGCCATTGTTGCAAGAAATGTAAACATTAGCAATTCGCCTCTCTTCCTGCACTGTCCTTAATCCCCCCTTACAAAATAAAATAAGCAAATTCGACGAATCACTTTATAAATACAAAGTTTTTCACGAATTTACTTTATATTCCGAAAGAAAAAACGAAATCAGCTTAACAACTTTCATTTTCGCTAGATGATTGATAACATACACTGACCAATTGGGCAAAGCTGTACAATTAATAGTTCTCTTTTGGATAATTTACAAAATGCACTGCTGACAACTACGCATTCGTTAGACACTATTTTCCGGCACCAGAAAAATAGTTGTATCCTCGTTTTACCGACCTTTGGATTAAACTTCTTAAACAAAAAAATCGAACCTCCCTCAAGGTCCGAATCTTTTTCCTGTTAAAATAAATAGTTCACATGCTCAGCTAAAACTTATGCCGAACATTCGATTTCTACGCAAGCGTGGATATTTTCGTATTTCACTAATAAACGATTTTGCAGTTCGATCACTGTCGCTCGGTCTGCTGACGCGCAGGTCACAACATTGATTAATACGGTATTGTTGTATAGTTGTTCTACGACTCCCACAACTTCATTCTCTATGCCAATTGCCTGACATTCATAAGCAAGTCCAATTTCAATAGTTTCCATAATAAATCCCCCTTTACTTCTACGTTCTTATAATAACATAATGGAAATAAATTGGAAACGTTTTTTAATACTTTTTTTGCTTTTATATCAATGTGTACAAGATAATCGTCAGAAAATTCAAAAAACACAAACATAAACTACATTGGTTATTTTTAATCTACCATTCATTTTCTACTTATCTTTATTTGTTTAAAATCAATTTCAACGAAGACGCATTATGCTTTTTATCATTAATTTCAGCTAATTGTATATTAATTTTACTATCCCAATTAAAAAGAGCCCTCGCGATGCGAGAGCTCAGACTGTAGACAAAAGACGTCCCAAACTCTTGATTTGAGTTTAGGCCGTCTTTTTATCTGATTTCTTACGAAATTCAGAACAAAAAAATAAAGGCTCTTTGCCTTTCCATAACCAAGTGGCCAATTTCTTTAAATTCATTGCAGCAAACACTAGCATCGTATGCGTCGCAACTTTTTCCAAGCCTCGATACTTGGTCCAACGCATTCCATGCTTTTCTTTTGCATCCGCAAATATTCGTTCAATCGTTTCTTTTCGTTTTCTGTAAATGGCTTTATTCAAGTCTGTCAGACGAAGATGCTCTATCTCATCCATCAAAGCTCCCCAAACATGTCTTGTGATGACTCGTTGATGATTCTTACTTTTGGTACATTGTTTTAGTAAAGGACAGTGGACACATTCTTTTGGATTAGATTTGTATTCTCGGTAGCCTTCTCGAGTAACCGTTGAAAAATTGAGCATTTGATCCTGCGGACAAATATAACAATCAAAATACTCGTCGTAGAGAAACTTATTTTTTAATAACAGGTCCTTTTTCCCTTTGGACCTTGAATAAGGCAAACAAGGCCGAAGGTTCAAATGAGTCAAAAAGTGAACAAACTTTGGTGTCTTATAGCCGGCATCCGCAACCACTCGTTTGATTTCTGGAAAAAGTCTCTTCGATTGTTTGACGAGTTGAAACGCGACTTGACTGTCATGAATATTTCCTGGAGTCACGATTGTGCTGAGAACAAATCCGTTGTCGTCGCATGAGGTATGGGCAGAATAAGCAAATTGTTTTTCTCGTTCGCCTTTGACGTAGTAGCCGCTTTCCGGGTCAGCCTTACTTATTTTTCTTTCTTTCAGCTTCACTTCCTTTTCTAAGTCCAAAGTAAAAGGGCGTTTTCCGGCTTCGATTCGTTGGCGATTGATTTCATCTTCTAGTTCATCCTGATAGGCTTTCGCTTCATCATGCGTCATTTCTTTCGTAAACCTATGTTTATTGGCATTGGCTTTGATGTGAGTCGAATCAAGATACAAATTATCTTCTGTTACAAAACCGGCTTTAATTGCTTGTTCCAAAATATAAGCAAAAATATCCTCAAACAGTGTCGTTTCTCTAAACCGGCGTACGTAATTTTTTCCAAAGGTTGAAAAATGGGGGATTTTCTCTTCGAAAGAATAACCTAAAAACCAGCGATAAGCGACATTGGTGTCGACTTCCTTGATGGTTTGTCGCATGGAACGGATGCCGAATAAATATTGGATAAACACTAATTTGATCAGAATCACCGGATCAATACTTGGCCTACCTAAATCGGAGTAAGTGGCTTCGACGATTGGATAAATAAATTCAAAATCAAGCGAGGCGTCAATCTTTCGAACGAGGTGGTCTTGAGGGACCAGGTCATCAATCGTGAGCATCGCGAATTGATTTCTGCCGTTCGTATTTTTTTTAGACATCATAAATACCACTCCTTGTATTCGGTTTCATAAATCTATTATAAAAGAAAAGACTGTAGACAGCATCCATAAAGTGGACTTTGTCTACAGTCTGAGCCCTCGCGATGCGAGAGCTCTTTACCAGTCTTTTATAGACGATTATTCAATTCTTTTGCTAAATCTTCAAATCCTGGTTTTCCAAGTAGGGCAAACATGTTTTTCTTGTAAGCTTCCACACCTGGTTGGTTGAATGGGTTAACCCCTAATAAATAACCAGAGATACCCACTGCGATTTCAAAGAAGTACATTGCATAGCCTAGAGTATAAGCATCCATTGTAGGAATGTTCAATACGAAGTTAGGAACCCCACCATCTGTATGGGCTAATAATGTTCCTTGATACGCTTTCGAGTTAACAAAATCAACATCTTTGCCTTCTAGGTAGCCTAAGCCGTCTAAGTCAGATTCTTGTGAAGGAATCGCTACAGATTTACGTGGGTTTTCCACTTTCACGATTGTTTCGAAGATATTACGACGACCTTCTTGGATATATTGTCCAAATGAATGCAAGTCAGTAGAGAAGTTTGCGCTTGATGGGTAAATCCCCTTCAAGTCTTTTCCTTCTGATTCGCCGTATAATTGTTTCCACCATTCGTTGAAATATTGCATACCTGGTTCGTAGTTAACTAAGATTTCAGTCACTTTGCCTTTACGGTATAGAATATTACGAAGAGCGGCATATTGGTATGCTTCGTTTTCGTCTAAGTTTTCGCTTGAGTAAGCTTCGCGAGCATCCGCAGCACCTTGCATCAAAGCATCAATGTCTGCACCACTAGCTGCGATTGGCAATAAACCAACGGCTGTAAGCACTGAGAAACGTCCGCCGACATCATCAGGAATCACAAATGTTTCCCAACCCGCTGCATCAGCTTCGACTTTTACAGCTCCACGAGCTTTATCTGTTGTTGCATAGATACGTTTGTTGGCTTCTTCTTCACCATATTTTTTGATCAATAATTCTTTGAAGACACGGAATGCGATTGCTGGTTCTGTTGTCGTTCCTGATTTAGAAATTACGTTAACAGAGAAATCACGGTCGCCGATCACTTCGATTAAGTCAGCAATGTATGTTGAGCTGATTGAATTTCCTGCAAAGAATACTTGCGGAGCTTTGCGATCTTCTTTATCCAACACGTTAAAGAACGTTTGGTGTAAGAATTCGATTGCCGCACGAGCACCAAGGTATGAACCACCGATTCCGATAACAACTAAAACTTCAGAATCAGATTTAATTTTTTCAGCTGCTTTTTTGATACGTGCAAACTCATCTTTGTCGTAATTAACGGGCAAGTCAATCCAACCTAGATAATCATTTCCTGCGCCAGTTCCTTCACGCAGTTCTTTGTGAGCTAGAGCTACTTCAGATTTGATGTAGTCCATTTCATGTTCGCTCACGAATGGTGCCACTTTCGAATAATCGAAATGAATATGTGCCATTGTTTTTCCTCCTTGAAAGTCACTTCATAACAACCTATACTTTACGTTTCTTTTCATCATTTTTCAAGCTTAAACCACTTAAAAAATTAAACTGTTCCTTGTGCTAGCATCGCTGCAGCGACTTTCGCAAAACCAGCAATATTGGCTCCGGCAGCGAAATTATCTTTATCTGCATATTTGTCAGCTGTATCTCGGCACGTTTCATAAATGTTTTTCATGATACCGTCCAATTTTCCGTCAACTTCTTCTTTCGACCATGCCAAACGTTGCGAGTTTTGACTCATTTCCAATGCTGATACCGCAACACCGCCAGCATTTGCCGCTTTCCCGGGTCCATACAGAACACCTTTTTCATGGTATAGCTTGATCGCTGCCATCGTGCTAGGCATATTTGCCCCCTCAGCGACAACTTTCACACCATTTTTCACTAAGATCGCTGCTTTTTTATCATCAATCTCGTTTTGCGTCGCACATGGCAACGCAATATCCGCCGCCTGTTCAAGCTCCCAAACAGATCCTTCATAGTATTCAGCCGTTGGACGTTCCTTCGCGTACTCTGTCAAACGAGCGCGGCGAACTTCTTTGATGTCCTTCAATAATTCAACATCGATCCCGTCTTTATCGTAGATGTAGCCATTTGAGTCGGAACAAGTAATCGCTGTTGCACCTAAAGCTTGAGCTTTCTCAATCGCATAAATTGCTACATTTCCGCTACCAGAAACAAGCACTTTTTTACCTTCAAAAGAATCTTTACGATCCTCTAATAAGTGTTTCACAAAGTAAACGGCACCGTACCCCGTTGCTTCTGTTCGACCTAAACTTCCGTTGAATCCTAACGGTTTGCCTGTCAGCACACCCATATCGTATTCACGTAAGCGTTTATACTGGCCGAATAAATATCCGATTTCGCGTCCGCCGACACCGATATCGCCTGCCGGTACATCTAGGTTTGGACCGATATGTTTTGATAATTCTGTCATGAAGCTTTGGCAATAGCGCATTACTTCAGAGTCAGATTTGCCTTTCGGATCAAAATCAGAACCACCTTTTCCGCCGCCAATTGGAAGACCAGTCAAACTATTTTTAAAGATTTGTTCAAAACCTAAAAATTTCAAAATACTTAAATTCACACTCGGGTGAAAACGCAACCCACCCTTATAGGGGCCGATCGCCGAATTGAACTGAACGCGGTAACCGCGATTAACTTGCCAATTCCCTTTATCATCTTGCCAAGGGACACGGAACTGGATTAATCGTTCTGGTTCCAGGATCATGCCCAAAATATTTTTTTCAACGTATTCCGGATGTTCTTCTAGAAAAGGAATCACTGTTGGTAAAAATTCATCCACCGCTTGTAAAAATTCTTCTTGGTTCGGATCTTTTGCCTCTAAGTTCTTTTGAATCTGTTCAACATATTCTCGTACTTCCATCAAATTCCTCCTCACAGTTAATACTCATAGTTTACATCATTTTCTAATAGAAGTGAAAAAAAATTCATGCTACACTGCAAGTTAAGCGCAAATTGTTCGTATTTAAGGTATGATTATCCAGACTATACAAACAAATTTATTAATAAATGAGGGCTAATAGAATGAGTAAGAAATTTGATGTAATTGTGATCGGCGGCGGTCCCGCGGGAATGATGGCTGCCATCACTGCCGCGATGAACGGCTCGCAAGTCGCTTTGTTTGAAAAAAATAAACGCCTTGGAAAAAAATTACTGATGACCGGCGGCGGACGCTGCAACGTAACAAATAACCGACCTGTTGATGATTTGATCACCCACATTCCCGGCAATGGACGCTTCTTATATAGTACATTCTCACAATTTGACAACCAGGACGTGATGACTTTTTTTAACGAGCACGGTGTTGCTCTAAAAGAAGAAGACCACGGGAGGATTTTTCCTGTTTCAGATAAATCAACTACGATCGTTAATGCCTTGAAAGATGAATTAGAAAAGCTGAGAGTTGAGCTTCATTTTAAGGAACCAATCGAGAAAGTCATTAGTGATGGAATAGCCATCCAAGGTGTCCGTACTTTTGAGGGGGATTATTCAGCAAAGAGTGTCATAGTAACAACTGGCGGAATCACTCATCCTTCGACCGGTTCACAAGGTGACGGGTATCGTTTTGCTAAAAGTGTCGGTCATCATGTAACACCTCTGTATCCAACGGAATCCCCGATTTTTCTAACAAATGATTTTGTCGCGGAAAAGACACTTCAGGGCTTATCCCTGCAAGATGTGGATCTAGCTGTCGTTGATGAAAAAAACAAACTTATCGCCAGTCATGAGATGGACTTGCTCTTTACCCACTTCGGCATCTCTGGTCCAGCAGCTTTACGTTGTTCAAGCTTCGTTAATCAATTATTACGGACTCAAGAAACAGTGACGTTAAGACTCGATTGTTTCCCTGAAAAATCTGCCGCAGCTTTAATAGAAGAAATCAACCAGCGCGCGGCCGGATCAACGAAACAATTAAAGAATGCTTTAGCAGGTTTCTTGCCGGAACGACTGTTGCTTTTCTTTTTAGAAAAAGTCGGGATTGGTGAACAAACATATGCTCAGAGCTCAAAGGAACAAATCGAAACATTTGTTTCTTATTGTAAGAACTGGTCGCTGACTGCCAACAAGACGTTTGGTTTGGAAAAATCCTTTGTCACCGGCGGCGGTGTCGAACTAAAGGAGATCAATCCGAAAGAATTAGCCAGCAAAAAAATCCCCGGCTTATATTTTGCCGGGGAAGTGCTCGATGTAAATGGCTATACAGGCGGGTACAATATCACTACTGCCTTTTGTACCGGCTATGTCGCAGGAACGCATGCCGCTTATTACGCCTTCACTTAATGAGTCAGCTCGACAAATAGCCCCTGCGTCAAGTCAACGATGGCCTGCGGGGCTATTTCTATTTGGAGCCCTCTTCTGCCTGCCGATATCGCGATTTGTTCAAAGTTCTCCGCCGAAGCGTCTAGAAAAGTTGGAAACAGCTTTTTCATCCCAATTGGTGAGCAGCCGCCGCGAATATACCCCGTGGTCGCTTCCAAATCTCTCAAGTGCAGCATTTCAACCTTTTTATTGCCGCTGGCTTTCGCAATTTTCTTTAAATCCAATTCATGATCACTGGGAATCACGGCCACCACAGGTCCTGTTTTATTCCCCACAGCTACCAATGTCTTAAAAATTCGGGCTGGTTCAATCCCCACCTGTTCAGAAACATGGCCTGCACCTAGATCGTCCTCGTTCCATGAATATTCATGTTCCGTATACGCTATCTTCTTTTGTTCAACTAATCGAATCGCATTGGTCTTTTGAATTTTCTTTTTAGCCAAGTCAATCCCCCCACTTCATTCATTTTCTAAATTCTAGCAAAAAAGCGGTAATCAAACAAATCGGTCGTTTCATTTGGCCTTTTCCTTTAAAAGTCCTACACTAGATTTAGAAAAGAAAGGATGTCTTCATCATGAAACGAATTTCAAGAGGAAAGTTTGAAAAGATGCAACAATTATCAAATGATCAAGGTGTCATTGCGGCCTTAGCAATCGACCAACGCGGCTCTATGAAAAAGATGATGCAAGCCGCTGTCGGCGAAGAAAGATTCTCTATGGATCAAGTTTATGAGTTCAAAGAATTGGTCTCGCAAGAATTAACTAAACACGTCAGCGCGATCCTGCTTGACGAACAAATACGGCTTTAAAGGAATTCAAGCCAAAGATTCCAACTGCGGATTGATCATGTCTTACGAAAAAACTGGTTACGATGCCAACACCCCCGGTCGTCTGCCAGAACTTTTGCCCGATGAATCACTAGACCGTCTATTAGACAAAGGCGCAGACGCAGCTAAAGTTTTAGTATATTATGATCCCGATGAGCCAAAAGATATCTTGGATGTGAAGCACGCATTTTTAGAACGTTTAGGAACAGAAGCGTTAGCCGCTGATATTCCCGTATTTGTAGAACCCATCGTGTACGATGGAACGATCACTGATGATCACTCGCCTGAATTTGCTAAGATCAAACCGAAAAAAGTAATCAGTACCATCAAAGAATTCACCAAAGAGAAATACCATATCGATGTTTTGAAAGTCGAAGTTCCTGTTCTCTTCAAATATGTCGAAGGTTTCAATAAAGCCAACGATCCAATCATCTACACACAAGAAGAAGCCGCTGCCTACTTCAAAGAAGCCAGTGAAGCAGCTACACGCCCATTTATCTATCTAAGTGCTGGTGTTCCTGCTGATATCTTCCGTGATGAATTGACATTTGCCGGAGAACATGGGGCGAATTACTGTGGCATCCTCGGCGGCCGAGCAACATGGCGTGACGGTGTTCAAGTATACGCCGATGAAGGCAAAGAAGGTTTAATCAACTGGTTGGATACTCAAGGCCGTGAAAATGTCGAAGAATTGAATGATATTCTAAATAAATACGCAAAACCTTGGTACGAAATATATGGTGGTTTAGATAATATAGAAGTATTTGATATCGATGTAATGAATTAACAAAAATCGTCTTAAAGTATTTTTGAAAAAAACTTTACAAAAAGAAAGCCGAATGCCCTTATGACTGTCGATTTCGATAGTCATAAGGGCATTCGGCCTTCATTTATTTAAGTTCGTTAATCATCATAACCAGTTTTTCCGCTTCAATTTGAGCATCCTCATATGGCTTGCCTTCCAAACAACCGTAAGTCATACAAGAGCCGTCCAATGAGCCGCTGATTTGCGAGAATTTTCCAAGTCGTCCCAAAGATACTGAACTAACTGGTAAAGTAACGAAGGTTTGCGCCTTCATCACGATCTCCATTTGACGTAAAACATCAGCTTCATTTTTCGGATACACGACGATCTTTGCCATGTCCGCTCCCCAATGCTCCATCAAATTCAAACGGAATAAGATCACAGCGTCCTCCGGTGTCTCTTTAAAATTGTAATAGCTCAACATCACACGCACATCTAAGGCCTGCATCCATTTGATAAAAGTTGTCGATAATTGATCAATGACCGACACCTCGACATCGGCCAAATCAATTGCTCGTGAGGAGACCGCAAATTCATAGATATGCCGATACTGATTCAGAGAAATTTCCCGATTTCCACCGGCTTCAACAGTTCGTAAATTAAAAATCAATGGAATGTTGCGGATTTCATCCCGTAACGCTAATAAAGTTGAGTTTAATTGATCGTCATCAAAGACATCTTCATAATAGTCTGCTCGCCACTCGATTACTTCGGCAACTTTCTTGGCCTCATTCGCCTGTTCAATGATCTCATCGAAAGTCTTTCCAACAATCGGCACGCAGATTTTAGGTTTTCCTGCATCAAATCGTACCTCTCTTACTTGAATATCCATCATACGCATCCCATCCCATTTTCTTCTATTTTTTTATCCTATAAAACAGTACCTTCAAATAATTGCTTTCTTCAAAATTGCTAACTGGAAAATCTGCAGGCAAACGATAACTCTCCGTCAATCGGAAGTTTACGTTTTTCTTTTTCAAAGCCGCTTCGATCGCTTGTTGAAATTTTTTTATCGGCAGATTCGCAGCATTGGTCGAGGCGATGATCATCCCCTCTTCCGTAAGAATCTCTACGCTGTCTTCAATTAAACGCCCATAATCTTTTGCCACCGAAAATGTTTTTTTCTTATTGCGGGCAAAACTTGGTGGATCCAGGATAATCAAATTATAACTTAAATTCTTTCTTACTGCATAGCGGAAATAGTCAAATGTATCCATTACAATGATTTTTTGCTGCTCCAATGGCAACCCATTTACTTCAAATTGCTCCTGAGTTTTAGGCAGGCTGCGTTGAGCCAAATCTACACTGGTCGTCTCTAAAGCCCCACCATAAGCGGCAGCAACAGAAAAAGCTCCTGTATAACTAAACATATTCAAGACTTTTTTACCTGCAGCAAGTCCTTCGGTTAGCCGGCCGCGAACTTCCTTCTGATCTAAAAAAATGCCAGTCATATAGCCTTCATCTAAGTATACGGCATATGAAACGCCATTTTCCAGTACTATTAGCGGTTCTGTCGGCTTTTCACCCGCTAGCCAGCGGCTCTCTTTTAGATCACTCTTGAAACGGATCTTCTCAACGACTCCTTTAGCATTTGGAAAGACGCTCAAAAAGCCGTCTACGATCATTTTTTGGAAATGATAAATCGTCTGGTTATACCAAGAAATCACCAGATAATCAGCGTAATAATCAACCGTAACTCCGCCAAAGCCATCACCTTCCCCGTTAAACAAACGAAAAGCTGTTGTTGTTTCATCAGCAAAAAAGGCTTGACGCTGGTCGATCGCCTGTTGGAATTTTTCCTTTAAGAAAGCTTGATCAATCGGGCGTTGTGTTTGATCAACTATCCAACCAAACCCTTTATTTTGCTTCCCTAAATAACCAGTTGCGACATATTTATTCTTATTATCAACGAATTCGATCCACTCCAAGGGAATTTTCTTTATATCCTGCTTCAGGTCCTCCGCCTGAATTAATGGGTTTCCTTGACGAATTCGTTTAATTCCATAATTATTTAACTCTATTTTCAATCTCATCCCTGCTTTCTACTATAGTATATCAAAAAAAATTAGTAATTTTCGCTTATAAAGTTTTCTTTAAGCATGATTGCTCTAATTTCAATAAGAATTGACTGTATTGTTGTAAGCGAGTAAAATGTTTACAAGTGAACATTCCGCATTTTTTCTGCGGCAGAAAGGAAGTTACTATTGAAAAAACTAAAAGCTCCTGCATTTTTGAATAAACGTCTCGGCTTTTATGCGTTACTGACATTCTTATTATGGGCGAAAAGTGTTTTTGCATACTTATTTGAATTTAATTTAGGGATCGAGAGTCTAACTCAATACTTCATCCTGTTTATCAATCCAATCGCATCGACAATGTTTCTACTGTCGATTGCTTTATATGTGCGGCGGTCGAAAGCCTCTTATATCACGATGATGGTCATCTACGCACTGGCGAGCTTCTTGCTCTTTGCCAACGTTGTTTACTATCGTGAGTTTACGGACTTTATTACCGTCAACACCTTCTTGGGTGCTGGTAAAGTTGCTAGCGGATTGGGTGAGAGTGCCATCCGGCTTTTCCGTCCATACGATGTTTTATACTTAATTGACATCGTAATCCTGCCCATTCTTTTATGGAGCAAACGCATTAAAGAAGAGCAGCGTCCTGTCCGTGCTCGCATGGCCTTCGCTATGACAGCTCTTTCGATCATGATTTTCTCAGGAAATCTATTCCTAGCTGAAGCTGATCGTCCGGAATTATTGACTCGTACGTTTTCACGCGACTATTTGATCAAGTATCTTGGGGTCAATGCCTTCACTGTTTATGACGGCATCCAAACCTATAAGACCAACCAAGTCCGAGCTGAAGCAAGTCCGAATGACTTGAAAGAAGTTGAGACTTATGTAAAAGATCATTATGCGGCTCCAAATAGCGACTACTACGGAATAGCTAAGGGACGCAATGTCATTACGATTCATTTAGAAAGTTTGCAGCAATTTGTGATCGACTACAAATTGAAAGATGAAAATGGGCAAGAACACGAAGTCACACCGTTCTTGAATAGCATTTTCCACAGCAACAGCACATTCAGCTTTGACAATTTCTTCCACCAAGTAAAAGCCGGAAAAACTTCCGATGCTGAAACCTTGATGGAAAACTCATTATTCGGATTGAACCAAGGCTCATTGTTCTCTCAACTAGGTGGAAAGAACACCTTCCAGGCTGCACCAAATATCTTGAAACAAACGGAAGGCTACACGAGTGCTGCTTTCCATGGTAACTCCGGAAGCTTCTGGAACCGGTCCGAAACTTACAAAAATCTTGGCTATGATTATTTCTTCGATTCTTCTTACTATGATGTAAACGATGAAAACTCATTCCAATACGGTCTGCATGACAAGCCATTCTTCCAACAATCTGTGAAGTATTTGGAACGTCTGCAACAACCGTTCTACTCGAAATTTATTGCTGTATCTAACCATTATCCATATAGTGAATTTAAAAATGACGAAGCCGGCTTCCCAATGGCAGATACTGGCGACGAAACTATCAATGGCTATTTCGCGACAGCGAACTATTTAGACAAAGCGGTAGAAGAATTCTTTAACTACTTGAAAACTTCTGGTCTCTATGAAAATTCGATCATCGTAATGTACGGTGACCACTACGGAATCTCTAATTCGAGAAACTCTGACTTAGCGCCGTTACTAGGCAAGTCAAAAGAAACATGGTCAAATTTTGACAATGCACAAATGCAGCGTGTTCCATACATGGTTCATGTACCTGGACAGGATAAAGGCGGCATCAACCACACTTATGGTGGTGAAGTTGATGCATTACCTACTCTATTGCACCTTTTAGGTGTTGACACAAGCAAGTATATTCAATTAGGCCAAGACTTGTTATCAACAGATCGTGACCAAATCGTTGCTTTCCGTGACGGCGACTATGTGACACCAGAATATACGTATTATAGTGGTAGCTTGTATAGTAATAGCAACGGTATGGCGATCACTGAACCAAGTGAGACTCTGCAGCAACAAACGGAGAAATGGAAAGAAGCCGTTTCTACTCAGTTAAGTACTTCAGATAACATCAACAACGGAGACTTATTACGTTTCTATTCAGCAAGCGGGTTAAAACCTATCGATGCTTCTGATTATGATTATAAAGACGGCCTGAGCAAGATGGAAAAAACCGAAAATAAACTGGGCGACAAATCAACCAGTTTATATGATCAAAACGGTAAGAAATCCACTCAAGAGCTATACAAGACAGAAACTTATAAGCAATATCAAGAACAAAGTCAACAATAACTAGACAAAACACTCTTCACGAATTCGTGAAGAGTGTTTTTTTCTGCACTTATTTCTTCCAATAGAATTCATAGTTCTTTCAAATTAGGATTTTATACTTATTAGTAAGAGGTGGAAATCCATGGAACTTATTTCAACAACGCTTTCGACAATTAAACGACATCGCATACAATTCTCACTTTCATGGGTGATCTGTCTGATCGCTCTCTTTATCTTGACGAGTTTAGGTATGCTGAAGCTCGTCTTAAATCAGTTGGATTCCTCCAATCAGATCCAGTTATTCACTACCAAGGAATTCCAAAAAATCCAGCAATATTTTTCCGATCGATTGATCGTCAGCGGAATCATCCTGTTCTTTTTGTTATTGCTGCTTTTCGGAATCAAGATCCAGCGCCAGAAAAAAACAACATCTTCAATGAAGCAGCTGATCTATTCAACCGGTTTAGAATTTTTCTTAGGATTGATGATGGCTTGCATTTGTTTGATTCTATTGTATACCCTTTTTGAGCCCATTTATGAATCTGCCTTACAGTCGTTTTACCATCACGGCTTGAATCAATTTAAGGACTTACCGAATTTTGTACTTAGCAACGGCTCAAGCGGAATCGCGTATTCAATACGCTCCTCCCTCTCCTTTGAGCTATCCTCAACGACGTTGCTTGACCTATTTTTCAGCTCCTTACTCAAAGCAGTTTCTTATATCATCCTATGTCTATGTCTGTTAATTCTCTGTTTCCGCCTAATAAATTTCGCTTCTAACAAGAGGAATGCTCGCTAAACACGAACATTCTTCTTTTTATTTTCTCCTTTGTTAAACTAATTCTTGAAAGTCGATTGTTCCTTCATTATACTTAGAAAGTATTCGGTTTTTACCGATATAATGAACTTATTCTTAAGGAGCGTTTAATTATAATGGAGAAATTCTTTAAATTAAAGGAACAAGGTACCAACATTTCCACTGAAGTAATGGCAGGTGTCACAACATTTTTTGCCATGAGTTATATTTTATTCGTTAATCCAAGTATTTTATCAGCTTCAGGGATGCCCTTTCAAGCGGTTTTCTTAGCAACAATCATCGCGTCTGTTATCGGGACTTTAGTTATGGGATTGTTTGCGAACGTTCCTTATGCACAGGCTCCTGGTATGGGACTGAATGCATTTTTTACTTATACAGTCGTATTCGGATTAGGCTACTCTTGGCAGCAAGCACTAGCGATGGTCTTTATTTGCGGGATCATCAATATTTTAATTACTGTCACAAAAATTCGTAAATTAATCATCCATGCAATTCCAGAAAGCATGCAGCATGCAATCGGCGGCGGTATCGGGATCTTCGTTGCTTACGTAGGGATCAAAAACGCTAGTTTACTTTCTTTTAGTGCTGACTCTTCTGCAATCACCAGCAGTGTTGTTGAAGGCGGCAAGGCAACAAACGTTTCGATCAACAGTGGAATCGTTCCCGCATTAGCAAACTTTAATAACGCGCCGATTTTACTAGCTGTAATTGGTTTAATCGTTACTACGATCTTAGTTGTTAAAAATGTTCGCGGTGCGATCTTAATTGGTATCGTAATCACAACATTACTAGGGATTCCTATGGGGGTCGTTCAATTGGGTTCTATCGATTGGCATGCAAACTCGTTAGGCAGTTCGATCCAAGAACTTGGCACAACATTTGGTGCGGCTTTCGGCTCTGCCGGTATGGGTTCGCTATTCTCTGATTCTTCTAAATTACCACAAGTTTTAATGACGATTTTAGCATTCAGTCTATCTGATACATTTGACACGATCGGTACATTTATCGGTACTGGCCGCAGAACTGGTATTTTCTCTAAAGAAGATGAAAAAGCATTAGATGATGGTTCACGCGGCTTCAAAACAAAAATGGACAAAGCATTATTCGCGGATGCGATCGCTACGTCAATCGGTGCAATCTTTGGTACATCCAATACAACTACTTATGTTGAATCAGCAGCAGGAATCGGTGCTGGCGGACGGACAGGTTTAACGTCTGTTGTCGTTGCCATTCTATTTGCCTTAAGCAGCTTGTTCTCTCCATTAATCGCAATCGTACCTGCACAAGCAACAGCGCCTGCTTTGATCTTAGTCGGTGTAATGATGTTAGCCTCTTTCGCCGATATCAACTGGTTAGATTTAGAAGAGGCTGTTCCAGCATTCTTCGCTAGTATCTTCATGGGACTTTGCTACAGCATCTCTTACGGGATCGCTGCTGGGTTCATTTTCTACACAATCGTTAAAGTCATCAAAGGTAAAACAAAAGAAATCTCACCAGTTCTTTGGATCGTAGATCTTCTCTTCATTTTAAACTTTATTATTTTAGCTATTCTATAGTTTGAAACTAAAAAAAGAAGTGTAAAACCAAAATGGTTTTACGCTTCTTTTTGTTCTTCTGTTGCTGCTGTCTCCTCTGGTTTATCTGGGAATACGACAGTAAACGTGGTGCCTTTATCCAGCTCACTCTCTACCTCGATCGTCCCATTGTGCAGACGTACTAATTCCTGCACGATCGACAAACCTAATCCCGACTCGCCATATTTTGTATTTTTTCGAGACGGGTCTGCTTTGTAATAACGATCCCAAATATTCTTCACTTGGTCTTCTGTCATTCCAATCCCCGTATCAGAGATTTGGATTTCTATTGCCTTTTCCAGCTTTTTGATCGCTACGGTAATCGTTCCATCTTTAGTAAACTGAATCGCATTTTGAATCAAATTTACGACGACTTGAACGAAACGGTCATAATCGGCATACACATTAATCGGTTCCTCTGTTTGCAAAATCAGTTGATCATTTGAAGCCTCGGCTTTTGCCTGCAACTGCGAAACCACTGTAGATAATGCTTCAGTGGCATTGAATTTTTGCAAAAGAATAGTAATTTGATTCGTTCGAATCTTTTCATAATCCAGATTCTCATTCACCAAGCGAATCAGACGCGATGTTTCATTTTGCATCAGTTTGATTGCTTTTTCTTTTTGGTTTTCCGGAATCGCATTATACTGCATTCCTTCCAACAGACCGTTGATAGTTGTTAAAGGCGTGCGCATTTCGTGAGAAGCATCCGCCATAAATTGTTTTCGTCGTTCCTCTTGCCGTTCGATCTCATCCTGCGATTCCTTCAACGAAATGGTCATCTTATTGAAGTCTTCTGCCAAATCATCAAATTCGTCACGATTTCGATTAGGCACAATAACATCGAAATTTCCCATCGCAACTTCTTTCGTAGCTGAACGCATTCGATTGATCCGCTTCACTTGCTGAGTTGCAAAGAAATAGCTGACGATAATCGCAACGATCGAGGCAATGATAAACGCCTTGAACAAGTCTGTCACGATCGAATTGACACTAGTCTCAACATTCATTGCTGGCTGACTAACTAGTAGTACACCAAAGAAAGATTCCTTTATGAAAAAGGGAACCATGGCATAGGAGGTCGTTTGATTCTCCCCCCAAACATTTTTCGAACTTGTTTCTTTTTGCTGCTGCCCAGCCTTTAGTGCCTGCCATTGCTTATCACTGACTAAATTTTTATTAACTTCTCCAGTTTTTTCTGGATACTGAACATTCCTGTCCTTATCAAGGAAAACAAACGAAACGCCCTGCTGATTCAAGCTAGACTCGGTGACACCTATCGCAAATTGAAAAATCTCATTGCTGGACATCCCTTCAAAACGGATATCCCTGCTCAAAGAAACATTGTTTTTTTCCATGGATTCCGCATAACCGAGTAATTCTTTATAGTTATTATCCTCCAAGGTCTTACGCGTAAACTGAGTAAAAGACAGTCCTAAAGTCAATAGAATTAGCAAAATCAACCCGCCAAAAGCCAGCAATTGTTGATAAAGGTATTTCATCGACCAACCTCGGTATCGTCAAACTTATAACCGACGCCCCAAACTGTTTGGATCACTTGTGAGCCGACCTTTTCAATTTTTTGACGTAATTTTTTGATATGAGCATCAACTGTCCGCTCATCACCAAAATATTGATAGTCCCAAACCAATTCTAACAACTGTTCACGGGTAAATACTTGGCGCGGTTTTTTCGCCATCGTATACAACAGATCAAATTCCTTCGGTGTCAGCCCTTCAATTGTCTTGCCATCCAAGTATGCCTCACGCGTTTTTAGATTCATCTTGAAGTGATCTGTTTGGATATCAAAACTGGCATTGTCAACGACGCCATCTTTTTGCGGTTCGGAAGTCAGTTCGCTCCGACGATGCAAGGCTTTGATCCGCGCTATCAAGGTCAACGGTGAAAAAGGTTTCGTCACATAATCATCCGCGCCCATTTCCAGTCCGATAACTTGATCACTTTCAGAGTCTCTGGCCGTCAACATAATAATCGGTACTGTTTTAGAAATTTTGCGGATTTCTCGCCCTACTTCCATTCCATCCATGCTAGGCAAATTCAGATCAAGCGTGATCATGTCCCACTTTTCTGGGTCAGCCTTAAAGGCCGCTAGCCCTTCTTTGCCGTCGTATTCAAATTCCGCTTCCCAGCCTTCATTCAAGAAAAACATTTGCATCATTTCAGAAACGGACTCATTGTCTTCAATCATTAAAATATTCATACTTTAACCCCCTGGTATCATCTGATTCTCATTCTAAGTATACTCTATTTCATTTTATTCAACCATTACCTTACCCGTATCTTCACCAACAATTTGTTTTTTTTTCAATTTTTCAAGCTTAAGCGACTAAATCTTCATTATTCATTTACATCTTTGCTTTTTTTATAACAAGATGGTATACTTTTTTCTGCACCAAATTATTTACTAAGGGGACGTTACGGATTCGACAGGCATGGTTCGAGCCTGAATTGCGCTTCGTAGGTTACGGCTACGTAAAAACGTTACAGTTAATATAACTGCTAAAAACAATAATAACACTTACGCTTTAGCTGCCTAAAAACAGTTAGCGTAGATCCTCTTGGTATCGCCCATGTGCTCAAGTAAGGGTCTCAAAATTAGTGGGATACATTTCAACTTTCCGTCTGCAAGTTGAAAAAGAGATCATCAGACTAGCAATGTTCGAGGCCTGTCATGCGGCAGAGGACAAAGCGAAATTTAAATAGTATGACTATGAGCGTAGATTTTTGGGTAATCGGAGTGTTTGGACGCGGGTTCGACTCCCGCCGTCTCCATTAAGTAGTTTTTACTTGTTTTCACTGGATAGCACACACCTTTTAAATCTTGATTTAATCATATTTTTATATGATTATGTTTTTCCTGGTTTTTACACAAAAATCCAACATGGCATTCAATATGGCATTCAAATTGACACCCTCCACAACCAACTAAGGCTGTAGAGGGTGTTTGCTTTATTTAATGTCGTGATACCAGCGAGTTTCCGTGAAGTCTTGAAAGCCACCAGCCGTGTTTCCTTTCGAATCATTTGTAGCACGCATAAGCACAATAACTGAATGTCCTTTAAACGAGTCCAGATCAAACTCTGTTTTGAAACCTACTTGATCAGTAGAAAGTCCGAATGCTTTTTTTACGTCAGGACGTGCAATTGGCTTCACTTCTTTTCTTGCTAACTCCTTGTTTTTCACACGATCAATGATGATAATAAACTCATGATTGGAAACTGTAGTGTGCCAACCTTCTACTACTAGTTTACTACCGACCGGTCCAAATCTATCTAAGTGAGCTTTATTTTGTGGGAACTTTGAATCTTGAAGAATCGAGTATCCTCCGCCAGCCGTCGTTGGATCTACTGAAGGCTTTGGGGATACCGGAGTGCTTGGGTTGGGCGAACTATCAGATGACTTGATTCCAGCGTATGCATCCCACGTTTTCTTATCGCCATAAAATACATTCAAATCTAATCGGCCACTCCAACCGGTCAACCTACCATTTGATGTGTACTGATACATCACTGTAGATTTCCAGTAAGGAGAAGCTGGAGGATTGGGCTGAGAGTACCCTTGTTGTGCATCAGACCCGTAGTTAGCCACCCACAAACCATAATCAGCATTCGCAATGCTGCTAAAGTTGTAGCTATTTAGGACGGCCGTGTACGTGTAAAATAATGGTTTCACTCCAGTCTTATTTTGGACATAATCTAACCAAGCTTTCGCCCATGCGACATCACCTTTATTGTCAGACTCCCAGTCCAAAACCAGAATGGCCTTTCCGATATATCCCTGAACGTTCTTCAAGAAAAACTCGGCTTCTTGTTGTGCTGTTCCTTGAAAGCCCAGCTCATGCGCATAATGATACACAGCAACTTTCTTCCCGCTTTTGATTGCTTGTTGGAAAGCTCGATCGCAATCAGGATTCACATAGCCGGTACCCCCGGTCGCCTTAATAATGACAAAATCTGCTGCTACACCATTGGCTCCAATGTTAATCCCTGTTTGCCAACTTGCAATATCAATTCCATTTAATACCATTATTCATCTTCCTTTCTTGGTTCTGAGTATTTCAAAGCTTTCGCGCTATCAGAGTACCCGCTTGTTGTGGGATCAGCTGTGATCCCAAGGAATGCTAACAAAGCAAACAAGGCATTGATGACTGCCAATACCTTGTCTCCATAAGAAGACAAGTCTAAGGTGTAGCCAAAAGATGCTGCAACTGCTTGAATCAGCAAAATGACTAAAGGAACTACTCCTACCCAAAATGCTTTTGACTTAATTCTTACTTTCCAATTTATGCTCATTTTATTTATTCCTTTCTTTGTATAGATTTTTGAGCTGTTGCGTATGCTCAACCAATTTCTCGTTATGACGATCGAGACGTTCATCGTGATTCTGCAACTCGTCATGAATGTTCGTACGATCTTCTTTACTCGCTTGTAAATCACGATTCAATAAATCTAAGCTGTGTGTCATCTTTGTCAGGTTCTCACTGATTTTATTAAAACTGTTCATAATAGGTCGAATAACAGTTACTACAGCAACGCCAATGACGGTAATCCATTCAATCCATCTAACTAATAAACCCATGTCTAGCACTTGACTACCCCTTCCTCTCTCAAAATAAAAAGCACACCCGTAAGTGTGCTAATAAGTAAATGTTCTGTTTGACGATCGACCAAAGCCTAATATCGAAACGCTTTTGCTGTCAGTGTCTATCTGAATCACTCGAAATGCATCTTCATTTACCGTTCCAGCTAATGAGTCTGCAGAAGTATCACACCATGCATTTCTACAAATAATGTTGTTGAAATTTTCAGTTTTTACAATCCCATCCCAATGCTCATGACCGCAAAAATGTCCAACGAAGTTACTTTGTTGTCTATTGGAGTAATCGACTGAGAAATTAACACTATAATCTGTCATCGTGCTGACAATATCAGCTTTTGATCGATTGATAAATGACTTGATTATTAAAGCCATTTGCTCAAAATTCCGTTTCAATCTATCCTCTGTAGCTGTTGTCCAACGGATTGGAAAATGACCAAAAGTAACAACATGATAATCATCTGGACATTCACCCAACGCTTTTTCTGCAATCCACTTTAGTTGTTCTTGCTGAAAACCGGCGTTTCTCCATGTCGGGTATTTTATCGCCCCATCTGAGTCTAGTATGTTCTCTGGGTTATCTAATGTATCAACCCAGATCACCCGAATCTTTTTATTTGGATAATCCTTGTATCCATAGAGACTATCTCCATTTCGTACTTCACCGAAATTTGATTCCTTCGTTCGATAGAGCTTTTTAAAATCCTCTTTGGATATTATGTCATTGGGTAAAACTTTACCGTTTTGAGCATAAGGCTGAATACCACCTGAATCATGATTTCCTCTTACTATAAATCTGTCACTATCTGGAAAAGCTGTCCAGAAGTAATTGCAGTACCTAACAGTATCAGATAGATTGGTTTCATAACTATAGTTACCCCCATCACCATTGTCCCCACCAGAAACTACTAAATCCAACTTTGAAGACAAACTAAGAATGTTATTTAAGTTTTCCAATCCCAGCCAGCTGTTAGCTTTGCCAACACCCCACACATAGTGTGCATCTGTTGTAAAACCAATAGCTATTTTGTTTGGGTCAATTGAACCCTTTAGCTGGTTTAGAGCGGATTGATAATAACTTCTAGGCTGAGAACCCGAGGGGTTAACTGGGAAAATTATCTGCAGTTACATATACAAGTGTACATCGATACTCATAATCAGTTGACGTATCAGCATCCATAATCGCTGCCCAACCATTTGCATTAGCATAAATCGTTCCACCTATATGCCTTGCACTTGTTTGCGTGACCCGTTGCGAAACGCTACCTAAAACTTGCGGAACATAACCAGTAGGGATACTTACTACCGTTTTCCATGCGATTGCTGACTTTGGAATAAATTTAAGTCCACATACCACTAAATTTCCAATTCTCCAATATTCGGCTGTGCCGTTCTTAATATCAGTTGTTTCGGCAATAGTATCTTTCCTGTAGCCCATCCCTTGATCAATCATAAGTGGCAAACCATTGACAGTTGGAGTATCGGTAAAATTTTTAACTCCTTCTACATCTTCGTCACCAGTTTTACCTACAAACTTACCTTTTACCCATGCAGATATCGATTGAACAACTCGAAGTGGTGTCATGAATTTATTTGAAGAAGAACCCGTTTCAGCTTCTTCTTGTGTTGCTACACCATAGTTTTCAACTGACCCAAGTCCAACTTGCGTCTTTGTGACAGCATGTGGATTATTTCTAGCGTCAGTATGCTCTTTTAAAGATTCTTTTGTCGCTAATGGTTCCACCTCGGAATCCACATACTCTTTTTTGGCGAAACCCGAAGTTTCCAAAACACTTAGCGGGTTCAATGAGATCGTTAGTTGAACTCCAGCGTAGTCTACATCAATCAGTGAGCTAGTAACACCGTTTGAACTATCTGAATATATCAAAATGTTTAATTCTCCAGCAGAATTTATGAAATTGCTGTCGTTGATGTCAATCTTGAAGTCTTCATAGTCTAAGGCTGTTTCTTGAATTTGCGTTGAATAGCTATCAGTTGATTCCAGAAATGCCGCAACTTTCAACACTTTATTATTTGGCGAGCTTGCTTTTGCACGAATAGATAAACTGAAAGAAACAAAATTATCTTTAATAAATTTAACAGCCTCTCCTACATCAAGACCGCTAAAAATGTTTGGTGCCAATTGTTTAACTGTTTCTAGAATATTAAAATATCCGCGCTGTTGGGGAATAACTCCGTTTTGAGTTGTTCCAGTAGAAACACCCGAATCGTCACGACCTGCAAGTTTATTGTAATTATCTTGGCTCATTTCATTCCAAGTGGCAGACGGTTTTTTTAGACTTGTTGCCGTGTAATCCGAATAGGCAGCATGAGGGTTACTAGAAGTATTACCTGCTGTTTTCCCTGAAAAATCCATCATTTTTGGTGTGTTTATGGGTCCGCTAAACATTTGCACAGCATCAGCAGTTGTCATACGTTCACTAAAATCTTTTGTCAGGCGCGATTGTAGCGTTGTTTGCTTAATACCTTGAGTGTCGGTACGTGCCTGAACAATTTCAGGGTTGCTATCTCCTGATTCAGCTACTAAATCTTGAAATTCATTTTCTAACGCATCAAATTCCTGTTTGTTTTGATTTGCACGGCTCAGCGCTTGGTTGGCTGTATTTACTGCAGTAGTTGAATCTGCAACGGCTTTATCAGCTTTTACATTTGCCTGCGCTCCAGCATCAGTAGCAATTTGTTTGGCTTCATTTCCAGCATCAGACGCAATCTTTTTTGCATCAATAACGCCTTTTTCAAGAGTCTCTTTGTAACCATCCACTTTATCTGAAGACTCATTCGCCAAATCAATAGCCGCATTAATCTTAATGCGCCCCTGGTTTAGCGTATCAGTTTCTTTAATTTGATCTGCCATTCTTAAAACTCACCTCTATTCTTCAACAACTGATTCAATCGTCATTTTCTGTTCAATACGATTTCCAAGCAAAATAAAAGAACTTTCTTGATTATTAGAAAGTTCTTCAAAGATGCTGACGATGGTTTTCTCTGTCTCTTCAGTAAATTCATCACCGTTAATTTTCTTTACTTTAATTTTCATCTTGTACTACTCCCTCCGATATATCAAAGACTTCAATCGCACAAACGGTTATCGGCTTAACCGTTAAACTGTCAGTTAGTTCGACAAATTTCTTTGAGTTGGAATTTTTCTCGACCTTACTTTTCAATTGTTTTAAATCTTCTAACTCTCCAAATACTTTCAGCTCGACTCCATTTTCTAAAACAAATTGCAATGCATGCATTAAAATTGACCTCCTAATTGACTTTGAATAAATACGCGACATGTTACTTGTGCTTCGATACGGGCTAATTTATTGGGTTTGATTTTTATTGTGTGGTTGCCACGCTGGATTTTTCCACTAGATGTTTTTTTCAAATAATCCACCAAGTTCAAGCGATCCTGACTCGTTTCATGTTTTGGTAAGGTAGTCCCATCAACAATAATATCAACGCTCGAAGCTGATTCACTTGCTTGAAAAATGCCCCATTCCAATGGGTGCGTATGTTCAGGTAAAACCACATTGTGTTTATGACTTGGAATATTAACAGTATGCGTATGATTTGGTATTTGCACAGTATGTGTGTGATTTGGTATCGAAACATTATGAGAGTGTGAAGGTATACTTGTGTTATGTGTATGAGCAGGTATGTTCACGTTGTGACTATGATTATCCGCAGCACTTGCCGTTCGAAATGTCGAACCAGCACCTTCTGAGTAAAGTGTCCCTCCGCCTCCACCTCTTAGTACAAGCTTTGTTCCAGATGGTGCAGGACCAGGCATTACATTAAACATTACGTGATCATGGCTACCATTTGCACTACTTGTTTGCGTTGAACCTCCACCAGCACTACTAGTTTGTGTCGAACCACCACCATATGTACTAGTTTGCGTTGATGATCCACCATTACTGCTTGTTGCTCGACTTGCACCACCAGCTGAGCTTGTTTGAGTGGATTGTCCTCCAGACTCGCTAGTGATCGTTTTTGAACCACCGCCTTTTACTGCTTTTGTATATCCACGGTAACGTTTTGTTTTGAATGTTAACTCCACTGTATTCACATGAAAAACATCGTCATCCAAATAGAATTCGATCTCTGCCGGATAAGCTGATTCGCAATTATCTTGATATGAGTAATTCAGAATATTTGTTGCGCCCTGCGAATAAGTTTCGTTTATTTGTTGCTTCCGATTTAAATCGGCCATCGTAGTATTAATGTCATCTTTCAAATTTCCAAGTTCCAAACTGATTGCCTGTGGTGCGCCAAAAACATCAGATTTGGTTTCTTTTTTTATCCTTAGGTTGAAAGACCCATACTCATTTGTGTTGATCATTACTACGGTGCCTTGTCGCAACTTATCAATCTCTAAAGGCGTATCTGTCAGCTTAATCAAATCTGCTGCGGAAACTTTCCAAGTCACTTTTGGAACTGACCATTTCAACAACATATTCACCGCGTTGTCTTTTAAAGCTTGCGGAATTGTAAATCGTTGATCCACCCAAACATACTCAATTAGCCCATATTTTTTAATAGACTCTGCATCTTCAACATAAGGTATATTATTATTGACTGAATTGATATTAAGTTGGTTTATCCCCTCGCCAGCTCCAAGTGGATAAACACGATTAACCAAATTATTCGGGTCTGTTTCTATTTCAAACCCTTCCATGTTATATCCTTCCTGAATACGACAAATTGGTTCTGTTGGTGGCTTAACAAGTGATAATTCAAATGGATAAACTCGTGTATTCCATTGCCAAATATAGTCTTCGTCAAATGCTTGAGGAATAGAAAACAATGCATCTGCAAGGCCATTCTCATTTTCCCAGGCATAACTAAAATATCGAATAAACTCATTTTTTTTGAGAACCCAATGTTTCGTTTTTTGCTTACCAAGAACATAATTAATAACATCGGTAGTAGTTCTATTAACTAATTCGTGATAACCAAAAAGGACGCTATCTAATAGCGTCCCTAAAACATGCATTGCTGTGTATTTAATTGAATAGTTAGTTTTATCCTTTTGTATCGTTGAAGGCATAATTCGATACAAACCAATATATTCTCCTTCGTTGTCGGTCAGTTCGACATATTGTAATGCTTGAATCATTGGGTTTTTTGTATCATATAGCGGCATCGAAAAATCAATAGTACCAATGTTATTCTCGATTTTTTCGTAACTCACATCGTAAGCATTTTCTAAGATTGCTGTATACTCACGACTGAGATTCATCGTCATTAACAAGTAATCAGCCTCCTATAAATATCGATTTGAGTATTTTATTGTTAGTTCAAAGTCCCCATCTTTACCCGACACATAAAGTGGTTCTGATGGGTAAATATAAAAGTCATTCATAGGTCGGATCATAGGATTGCCATTTTTTGTAATATTAAACGTTTGGGTATCTATTTCAATCATGGAATTATCAAAATCACCTAGATCGATCGTATCGCTACGAGTTCGAATTTGAACGTCTCTCCCCATACCTTCAATGATAATAGCGGGTTTAACTTTCAGCCCTTCGACTGTCGGATAAATTTCATATGGCTGTGCCTCTTTACCAGCATCACCCATCAAATACCCCTGATGTTGAAAGGTAATCAAATCTGAACCCCAATAAGCGCCGCCTTCAAACATGATCGGTAGTTTCACAGCACCCGATCCGGTATTCCCTAGTAAATAGTTAGCTTGAAAAGTAATAATTTCAGATCCCCACATCACACTCGTTGCATCTGACTTCGTGTACTTATACGGATCTCCACAGACAATTGATACTGAACCTGTAGCCCAATAACGGCCTGATTCAACTTGATCTATCGTTGCTTTGGTTCCTTTAAAAAGCATTTCAGGTTCATCATTAAACCAAATTGGAACTTCTTTTTCTGTGAACAAAGCTATATTTAATTTATTGAACTTGTCTCTAAAGGACACTTCATTTTCTGCTTTTATAAAATATTTCACCGTTAATTCTCTTGATGGAATGCGATTGTATATGTGTCGTTCTCCGTCTCGGATTCCTAACTGAGCATATTCGTTGCTTGTCTCAAAAAGCTCACGCCCTTCAACATCAAGTGTCTGATAGCCTAGTATTATCGACTCCAAAAAAGAGCCATTTATATTCATGGCTCTTGCTGGCAATCTATTTCCATTTTCTAGTATCATTTGAAAACACCCCGCAAACCACGCCGAATGTCCGCTTTTTGTTGACGCTTGAATAAGGCCTCTGCAATTTTATCGATGTCAGCATCTTCTCTTACAATGAATGTTGCGCCGTCCATCATTCCTCGATTATCGATCGTAACTGAAGTGTCGCTTGATTCACCGCCAACCTGTCTTGCGCTAATGCTTTGTGCGTCGATCGTTGCAGCTGCGAAAGACAATTGGGAATCAAACGAATCATCTGAAAACACTGTCGGGTCGATACCATCAGAAATGATACTTTGGATTTCATCAGCCATTGTGGACACCGTGCTTTTTACGTTAGCAAAGCGATTTTCAAGACCTTTGTTCAATCCATCCATGATCGCATTACCTGCCGGAATCAATAATTTACGGTCATAAGTAATTGGCCCTTTGTGATCCTTGATCCAATCCGCAATACCCCCAACAAAGTTTTTGACATCTTCATATTTTTGTTTCAGACCATTCAAAAATCCTTCGATGATCGCTTGTCCTGCTGCGAATAAATCAATCTGAGATAAAGAGTCAAACACACCCTTGACCGTATCAATAGCATTTGAAATCGTGTTCTTCATGCTATCCATAACGTTTGAGATTGTACCTATGATTCCATTGAAAACACTGGAAACAATTTGTTTGATTCCTTCCCAAACTTGTGACCAGTCGCCCTTGATTGCCCCAGTAATCACTTTTATTATCCCTTGTACGACACCCATAACAGTTTGAATGACAATACTTATCTGATTAAAAATTGTGGTGATCGTTGATAGAAGATTATTTACCACTCCAGAAATGACTGCTTGAATAGCATTCCAAACTGCAGTAGTAAATGCAGTGATCGTTGACCCCCATGTACTCCAAAAGGCTTGAACGTTCGTCAATACAGTTTGAATCACTAATTGAATCAAACCTAGAACGGATTTAATAGTCGTCACAATTGAATTCCAAATCGTTTGAGCTGTTGTTAGAAATGATTGTTGATTTGCATTCCACCATGCAGTAACTTGACCCCAAATGCTTTGGATAAAGCCGGCTATTCCAGAAATTAGCGGATTCAGCAACTCGGAAATCGCAGTCCATATTTGAATTACTGCTTCCTTGAATCCTTCATTCGTATTCCATAAGTAAATGAATGCCGCTGTTAATGCACCGACTGCAATTGCAATCACTCCAACTGGTCCAAGTAATGTCGTGAATACCGTGATCAATCCTTTAATTCCAAGATTGGATAATGCAAGAAAGACCGTTTTAAGGGTTCCTGCTACGGCAGATAGTTTACTGAAAATTGACGCCACACCAACAACAGCTTTGAATGCACCAAAACCAGCAACTAACGCTGTGACCGCTACTCCTAAGCCTTTCATAACTCCTTCATTAGCCCTGACCCAATCAATCATTTTTTGAAGCGCTGGAACAACCGTATTCATGACTACTTCCATGACTGCAGCGCTCAAATCCCAAAAGATTTGTAATACTTTATCAAGGATTGGTACAACAAATTCCACTAGACCATCGAAGGCCATTCGGAAAACATCAATCGCTAATGGGATCGCATAAGATAAGACAGTTGTAATCCCAACCGCCCAAGTTCTAATAATCCCGCCTAGTTTAGTAAAGATAGGTTCTAAAGAGACTAAAAGGCTTCTAAAAGAATCGTCTAACTCTGTCAATCGATCCTTCACCTGGTATCCAAGATTCTTGATGTTTGATAATACAAAACCAAATGCAGTCGTTAAATTAGCAATCAGACCGTTAAATACGGATGGCAAGCCAACTGAACCAAACATGCTAGCAAAAGCTTCTTTTACATATGGAATTGATGCTTTGATCAATGAGACAATTGCACCAGGCAAAGCTTTAAAAATATTGACCACCATTGGAATGAAATTACCAACAAAGAATGTTGACGTCGTCTCGGCTAACGCATTCAATGACGGTTGAATATCTTGACCTAGCGCCATTTTCCCAAGAAAGTTTGAAGCCGCTGCTTTCATTGCTGCAAATGATCCGCTAAACGTTTCGGATGCTTCTTTCGCTGTTGTACCTGTAATGTCTAAATTCTCTTGAATTGCATGGATGGCGTTGTACACGTCACTTAAATTATTGATGTCATACTTAACACCAGTGAGCTTTTCAGCATCTGCTAAAAGTCGTTCCATTTCGGTTTTTGTACCGCCGTACCCAAGCTTCAAGTTATCCAACATGGTATAGTTTTGCTTCGCAAAACCTTGATAGGCATTTTGAATATCGCCCATGTTCGTACCCATTTTGTTGGCATTGTCCGACATGTCAATCATAGCCATGTTTGCAACATCAGCAGCCTTTTCGGTGTCACCACCAACTGACTGCAGCAAACTTGCACTAAAACTCGTCACGTTTTCCATGTAGTCATTTGCAGACAACCCCGATGTTCGATAAGCTTCATCCGCATATTTTTTTACTTTATCTGCACTGCCTTTAAACAGTGTTTCAATACCTCCAAGTGATTGTTGAAGATTAGCGCCTTCGGTTAGAGCCATTCCGATTGATTTGCCAATTGCTGCAGTAGCAATCACACCTTTAACGACTGAAACCAATTTTCCTGCTAAATTGTTCCCGGCGCTTGTGCCTGCGGCAGATGCTTCCGGGTCTAACTGATTTCTAATCGCGCCGCTAATTCCCTTTGCAGATGGAACAATCTGAACATAAGCCTGACCTAAATCCGTTGCCATTAATCTTCACCTCCGCTAGCTACTTGACTAAGTAGCTCTTTTCTTCTTTGTTCGAAGTCCTCGCCTGAATTAAATACGACCGTTTCTCTTGGTTTCGATTCCGTCTGATTCAACGCGTCTAAAATCATTGCTGGACGGTTCTTCCCTTTTTGGCCATCCTTTGACTTAGTCCATAAAAGGACGCTAATTTTGTCAGACAACCCAGCTAAAAGAAGTGTTTCCATCGGTACTGCTTGATTGTTCAATCGCATTTTGATTCTCGAATCTTCATTCAAACCACAAGAAAAGACAGCAACCGTCAGAGCCGGTAGCTGCCTATAGTCGTATATTTGATAAGTCTCGGCCAGATCACAAATCAATGCATCTTCATCGAGCTTGATCATTCTAGCAAGGCTTATTATTTTTTTAGTTCAGCCTGCTTTTGCAGAATTTCAGTAATTTCCGCTTCCATTAGGTCACTTGGAACGAAACCATCATCAGTCCTCAAGTGATCCTTGAGTTCTTGGGTCTGTTCTTTCCCTAACATAAGTTTTACTACTTTTCCCATTAAAAGTGGATTATCTTCTAAATCACCCAGTGTTTCAGCTAATTCGTAGTTGTTCATTCGTTCCTTGGAAAGAGCATAGCTGAATCCAGATTTCGTTGTACCTTTTAAAACATCTTTTTTGGCCATTATTCGCCACTCCCTTCACTAGCTGGTTTTTGAATGTATTCATAGTGAGTGTTTTCGTCTGTGTCTGGAAGAGCTGCAATCGTTGTTTCGTATCCGCTCGCCTCGTCATCCTTATAGACGATTTCGCCGACTTCGGACACTTTACCAATCGGAATAACAATCCGTTTCAAGATACCGCCTTTCAATACCATTTCAACAACCAAGCAATGTTCTTCCATAGGTGAGGAGTTCGCTTTGATCGTGATTCCGGTTTCTAACGTTCCACTTACATTTTTCTCGCCGTAAACTTCTTTTAGCACATCGGGATTCAAAGCTTCAATCAATGTATAAGAAAAAGTATCTGCTTTTTCCGTTTGCACATTATCAACAACATCTCCACCCCAAGCTTTGATATTGTCTGTTTCCGGTGAGTTTGAGTTGGTCATCCCATCTTCTGAAATATATCCCAAACTTTTGAATGCAGCGCCTAATGCTGTTGTTGCGTCTGTTGGCAATGCTGTTCCTAATGGCGCGGAATAGACAGCACCGCCGACTTTCGGCTTTGCTGTTGTCACGTATTTTACATCTGACATATTTGTACCTCCTAATAATGGTTAATGTCGAATACCGCTTGATAACGGTATTCTTTTGTTTCTGTATCCGTAAAGTTGTAGTCACTGTTAAGCTTAATTTTGCTTATTTCATCAAGTCCGATCATTGATTCAATAACTTGTTT
The DNA here is from genome assembly GCF_051714485.1 of Enterococcus sp. AZ128. Classification (NCBI taxonomy): domain Bacteria; kingdom Bacillati; phylum Bacillota; class Bacilli; order Lactobacillales; family Enterococcaceae; genus Enterococcus; species Enterococcus sp. AZ128. The sequence goes on along the minus strand of NZ_JBIORZ010000001.1, from coordinate 873,890 downwards.
AAGTTCATCGTTCAAAACGGCTGCTTCATATAAAGATGGTCCATAACTTTGAAAAGCGAATGTTGACGATGGCAAATGGTTGTTACTGCCTCCGCTTGTCTTTTCAATGAGAACAAACCTTTCTGGCATCTTTTTTTCACGCTCTAAAAAAGACGGTACAGATAGATGACCGTCAAGAAATTTTTTAATTACAATCTCGATCATTACCGCACCGCCTTCAAAAGTGTGTTGTTTTTCTTGTTGTCGCGCTTGGCTTTGTAGGAGTCGGCATAAACCATTGCATTCGCCCTTGTTTTCCCAACGTAAACATCTTGCTTGTAGCCTTCACCAGCTCGATTTTTGATCGCTGAGGCTTTTTCTTCCAAAACACCTTGCATTTCGGATGATTTCAACAACTGACCAACACCAGAATGATTTAACTTGAATTTCATTTTAGCCATAGCGTTCCACCATCACTTTCTTATTCCAATCCAAAGGAATCAATTTTTCAATTCCTTCTAGTGGAATCCCGAAAGTCCGCCACCTCTTGCCAAAGAACTTAACTTCTTTATCTTCCCAATCATGCATATCGCCTTTAGGAATTGCTAAGGTATAAACGGCTTTCTTTCCGGTCAAATTTAACTGATTGACAATGTCATCTGATGATGTAGGCTGAATCAATACATTTTCAATTTCTATATCCTTATCTTTGTATGTCGGTTTACTGAATGGGTCTTTTCCATCTTCGATTTTATCAACAAGGATAATCGTTATGCCTTTCAATTTTGCCATAAGGTTCAATCACTCCCATTCTTTGACGACGTAATCCTAAACGCTTAAGCTCCAAGTCTTTGATGAATAATCCACCACCAGGGATAAGATAGGACCCTGAAACGCTATAGCCCATTGCACCCTCTGCAAATTGCGTCATTGGCTCCTGATCTGTCGAAGTCATAAGTGTACGAGCTACCACATCAACCACCACTGACTTAACGACAGTGGCATAGGATGGCCGCTCTGTTGTCATGGCATCTAAATCTTTCCCAACTTTATGGGCTTCCTCTCTTAACGAATCAGAAACCACTTCAAGCAAAGATTCTGCACGGCTCACTTCATCCATTTTAAGCGTGCGCCATAGAATGCTTAAATCGTCGATTGTTGCAAATGGTTGCATTGGATCACTCCCCATGCGACATCATTAAATCGTACAGGACTTGTTTTTTTGCACGGTTATCATATTCAATCCCCATTGAATCTAGTTCCTGCATGATATCTTTCCTAGTAACATCAGCAATTCCTTCTGGGTCTTCACTTGTCGGTTCTTCTGATGTTAGCTCTGCTTGCTCTTGTTTTTCGAGCAACTCATTTGCAGCCGTATCTTCGATTACTGGTTTTTCTTCTGTTTTAAGAGGCTGGTTTTGCGAACCAACCTCAACCCAGTCACCACGAAGCACGCTATCAACATCAATAACAGTTTTAGTTTTTTTGTTGATGTATTTCGTCATAACTATTAACCTCCGATTTCTTCTGCTGCTTCGACGCGTGCGAATGAATCAGCATCCAAGATTCCCCATCCGATATAAGACTCAGCACGAAGACAAACTTCGTTATAAGCTTTTAAGTCACGTCCAGTTTGATCAGGGTCACCGTATTCAATAATTTCCAAAGGAATGTTTTCAGCATATCCCCATTTGAATGCACTTGCGAAGTCTCCAGTAACAACGTGGTCAGTTTTTGCCGTTCCACCAATCATAGTCAAAGTTTTGTTGACATCCGATTGCATGCTGTAGAAAGCATTTGGATTTTGGCCAAAACGGAATTCTGGATACTGAACAACACCATTGACTTTAATTTTTCCTAATGCGGCGCCTGCTGCTGGCGACAAAGCAAGACCAGTAACTTCACCGTCAGTTGCCGTAACGGCTGCAATTGCTGCATCAATATTTTCATCAATTTTTGTCGCATCATAGACAACAACATTTGAGGTAACAAGACCATCAAAACTATTTGTTGCTTTAAAAGAAGCATCAGTCATTGATTTTGGTTCTAAACCATGAAATGCCGCAATATCAAATGCTTGTGCAATCTTTTTAGAATAACCATCCACGAAAGAATTCAAATATTGAAGTTGCTTTTCTTCCGAACAGTTAATAAATTCATCTGTTACACGAGCTTGATAAATGATTTTTACTGGCTTAATGACTTTAGGTGTGAACGTTGCTTTTCCTTCTTTTTTCTGTTCTCCTTCGCCGACAATCTGAGCATTTCCTTCTAGGTTGAAAACAAACTCAGTCGTTCCTGAAAAAGGAATAGGCGTTTGAGCTGATAATTTCGCTAAAGCAGAGTGACCTTTCACTTTGCCAAAAATATTTGTTACAACTGCTTCTGGGAAAAGACTCCCGCTTTTTAATACTGCCATTTTTTATTCTCCTTCTTGTCTCATACTTTGGATCATTTCTTTCATTGGATCGTCGCTACCTGTTTGTCGCGGTTCTGTTGACTTTGTTGGTGGCGTAAATTTCGGCTTCATGAACTTAGATAACCGTTCAGCATCTGCCTTCAAACTGTCCTCGTCTTCACCGACTAATCTATCTGCTAAATCAAGCGGCAAACCATTTTGCACAGCGATTTTCGTTCGTAGATTTGCTGTTTCATAGCCAGCAATCTTACTTTTCAACTCTGATACTGTTTGATCATGTTGACTTGTCGCGGTTTTAGTTTCTTCGATAGTCGATTGAAGCGTTCCAACCTCAGTTTCAAGTTCACTGTTGCGTGTTTTGAGTTGTTCAAGGTCTGCAAGTTCTTTATCAAAAGATTCTTTTTGACGTTTCAAACGATCCTTAATGATTTCGTCTAATTCCTCTTGTGTTTCAATTACTTTAAATGTCATGATAAAAAATCCTTTCTCCTGCTTGCCCGGCAGTTCGGTAATTTTGTGTATTAAAAAAACGACTTCCGCAAAAGTCGTTTAATACCTGAGTTGTTGTTTTTTCTTAGGCTTTGTATTATTGCAAGCCCAGTGCGCTAAAAGAGCGCTATCCATAAGACTGATATCCATATCGTCAAATTGCGATTTATAGCCAAAACCACCACTAGAACCAATGTTTCGCTTGTCACAGTTCGTAACAACAGTTGTCAATGACGGTTGATCGTTGTGGCTGATTATTTGCTGAAAGATACCTTGTTCCCATGAAGCATTCGCATTAATGATTTCTGCGACTTTCGGTAGAATCGGTTCTTTCAAGCGAAAATCTTTCATATCATTTGCTAAAATGCTTTGTCCGCTTTGACCATCAATCGCAACGGCCTCGACATCCGCATTTTTCAAGAAATTGATTATCCATTGATTACCGTTCCTGATAGACTGGCAATCAATCACTTCGACGAATATTTTTCCTGACAAAGTTCGAACAGCGATACTCATTGCAACGTTCGCACCATTGTTGCCGTACTTCACGCCAACAAAGAGACGACCTTTGAAAACTGGCAATCGTTTAACTTTTAATTCTCGCCACTCATTTTCTGAGATAGCCGACTTTTGGTTGTATTTGATCCACAGTCCAAGTCGTTGAATATTAAAGTCGATTTCGTCTGATCCCAATTCTGCTTTTATGGATCGTTCAGTGAATATCGTGCCTAAAGATGGATTACACAGGTACCAAAGTTCTGTATCTCTAATATTCGACTGATCTTCGACACCCCATTCAGCCCAACCAGCATCTTCAACCTTTTTAGCTAAAACGTCTTTTCGATAATTGACAAAAACCGTTCCGCTAGATAATGGAGTTGGTGGCGTACCACAGTATATTGTTTGAGGATTTTTCGAATCAGTTACAACGTACTTTAAAGCCGATTCTTGATCTGCCGTGTACTCTTGCGCCTCATCAATAACAAGTAAGTCAAATCCTTCACCTAAACCACCTAAAGACGTTCGTGTTCTGAAAAAAATTCGACCACCTGTTTCATCAATAACAATTTCTTCGTTCCCCTTTGCACGAATTGATCTATACTCTATCCCTGCATTGTCTAACAACTTACAAAGACGTTCCCATGCTGCATGACTAGTTGTTGTTCGGTGTGCAGTATGCAGAATTTGTTCTCCATCTTTCAATCCTTGCATTTCTCGGATTGCTACGACTTCATTTTTTCCGTTTCGCCGTGGGAGACTATAGCCAAACTTTGCATGGGTCCATAGACCATCATCATTGACTGCATAAATTGGCTTTGTAAGATTAATTTGCCATTGTTGCGCCGTTCTGCCAGATTCTTCGTAGGTATCGATTGCGGTTTGATAACGTGATTCAGTATATGGAAGAATTACCGATTGAGTAGGATGCTGATTACCAAGTCTTACTTTAGTAGTCATAATGATCCCCTTTCAATCTCAATCACGCATGTTAACCCTATCGCTGGGAGATAGTAGATCACCTTCACTTTCTACGCAAATTGCCTATTTTACGGTCAGGAGGTTTTTTGTCCTCTTCAATAGCAATTCGGTGCGCTTCATTTATGAGACAAAGAAATTCTTTCAACGACACTGGCTTGCCTGTGCCTGAAATACTTAGATCTTCTTTTTTGTAATCCTGAACAGCCTCACAAATGTCACTGATCTGTTTCATTAAATCCCAAAGAGCACTTGCGATTTCTTTTAACGACCTTTTTACACCAGCAATCGCACTTTCTACTTCATCACTTGATAGATTCCAAAATGCAGCAACTTCATCAATGGATTGTTCGTAATCCATAACAATCAACCTCTTTTCCTAAGATTTAATGTTTTCCTTTGTTCGATTTTGGTTTGTCTCTCAGGATCGCGCCATTTTTTCGTATGTGAATTTTGGAAACCGCGCGCATCTTTTGGGTCATATTCTACGGTACATGTACAACGTTCATGACGGTGATAAACTTCGGCTGGTTCGCTATAATACCCGTATGTTCCAGCCAAATTACGGCACCAATCACAAGCATTCCCACGAACACGACGTGTAATCGTCGGACTGAGTCCAGCCTTTGCATGAAAATCAGCATTCTTTTTGATTGAATCATCAACAATGCTTTGGCAAAAATTTATAATCGGATCATCAAGAATCCACTTTATTTCATCAAAAATTGATTCACTAGCAATACGATTAATCAATCCGTCGATACGGTCTTGATTTAATTCTGGAACTTGTGCTTTTAATTTGAGTCCTGCCTCATGATTCAAAACTGTTTGCACAGTATTGACGTAGCTGGATATCAGTTCATGATTCCTTTTCAACGTCGTATTTAGGACACGATCTGCAATGTTGAAATACATTTTTCCGTCTGGAAGTATTTCAGCAGTAATATTTGCACCAAAAACTTTTGCAAGAATTTCCCCAATCTCAATTGCATACTCATTCGCATCTAGGTAAGTCATTTTCTTTGACCGCGAATATTTCAGTAATTCCTTTATTTTTGAGCTATTGTTCCAACGATCATCAAATTGCGCTTCGATTGTTTCTAACAGACTAGGTACGATATCATCCATTGTTTCCAGCTCCTTTGATTCCTGTTAGGTCACGTAAGACATCAGCATCGACAAAACCTTCGATTGCTTGATTTAACTTGATTGCACCGTCACCGATCAATGATAGAGCACTGGCATCAGATTCAAATAACGGTTCCCATTTCGGTGTTGTTCTAACAAATTGTTCGCGACGATAAGCTTGATCATCTCGTAGACATGCTGCAACGTATGCAACATTTAGAAAACCTGAACCGATAGAGCGTTGCGCTTTTCTTCCAGCAAGACGTAAATTTTCGTGACTTGCTTTGATTGCTTCAACGCTTGAAGGGTTATCCGAAACGAAACCTAAATCATCTAGCGTCAAGCCTGTTTCACCCGCAAACCCTGCCGCTGCTGTTTTTAATTGTTCCGTAAAGGGCGACATGGATGAAGTAGTAAACTGACCAACTGTCGGCTTATCTTTATCTTCATCTTTTGTAAAGTCCAACATACTTGAAATCGTTGCTTTCCAACTGTCCATAGGCTCAGAATCTTGACTTCGACCAAGGACATATTTTTGGGGGAATGAATAAAATTCCGCAGTTACGTCTGCACGTTCAAGCGTTCGTTTTGCATATTGCTGATAATACATACCTGATCGACTGATTCTTGATCGCCCAAACGGTCTCACTGGATCAGGCCTATGAATAATCGGAACTAAAAGCGGATGCCCTGTCGGATTCTCAACCGGAGTGTCTTTTCGAGCGTCAGCAAAACAAAAAGTCGTTTCTGTAGACGTGAAATAGGCTTCAATTGTCGGCTTGTTTTTGTCGTCTCTTTCAAGAACGGCGTAACCCTCCGTTAACAATCCAGTGATTGGATCAATTATTCCAGTTGCATTGCTTGCCTCAATCACCTGGAGTCGCGGCAAGTCCTCGTCATCGTCTTTTGAAATGTAAACGAAAGAGCACGATGCAATCAAAGTTGAAAGCACCGCGCTATCGAAAAACACATCTGGATTATTTGCTGCAAAGACTTCATTAACCGTAAAATCATCATTTTGGAACTCACGGAATACCAACCGATCTGCAAGACTATCAACACCCTTTGCACACCAGCCCAACACTGAACGATAATTTTGCCGAACATGTTGCGGGATCGTAATACCAACGTCGCGCCCTTGGTATTTCATTGCATATTGTCTGTACCTCATATTCACTCGGCTTTGGTGTAATGCAAGCTTTTTCCTGAGATATTCAATGCCTCTTTCTTCCATTCTGCTGCCCCTTTCTTCTTTGCATGAGAAAATTTGTACAGTGACTGCGTGAACGACGGCTGTCAGCCGGTCGGGGGAGGTATCCCCCCTTCTATTTTCTCGCTGGTTGCTTTTAAATTTATTTTTTGATTAGTTATACCTTATTTACTTTAAGACCTGTATAACGCCCAATTACGGCTTTGTGGAAGGTTCCTATTACCTAATACTTTTGTTTCTTGTGGATTGTTTTGCTTATTGTTGAATAACTTGTCAGACTTCTGACGGTTACAGGTCCAGTGTGCTAGCTGCAGGTTCTCTATCGCTGATGGATGTCCACCTTTGTTAATCGGAATGATATGATCGACAACTGGTGACAGCGGATCAGGAGCCTTCAACCGTTTATCAATGGGCTTGCCACAGATACCACAGACATTCTGAGTCTTAAGAAGTATCTTCCTATTCTTATCAAAGGCAACTCGATGCGCTCCTTGTCTGTCTGCTCTCAGTGCCACGGGGTAGGCTCCTTTCACTGGTAGGGTATCTGATTAAGGGTGGGTACTAATCTTTACGAATACATAGTATAATCACAAATACTCTTAAATCGTTCTATCCCTTGATACTACTGGTTTAATTACTGATTATTTAAAATGATTAATTCAACTGTTTATATCCTGTGGATAACTCAATGATTCAGTAAAGTAACTCGACAGCAAATCATTGCTTACCTTGAATAAAATTTCTTTTTCTTTCTCTCCGTCCTGCTCTACTCGTTTCACAATGGAGTATTTCCCTTTTCGCTTATCAATCGTCACTGTTGCTCCTTTCAAGCAATACACGATTCCATTTAATACAAGATTCACTTGAGCAATCATTTGCATTCCTCCAAATTAAAAAGACCACTCATAGTGAGTGATCTCAATTATGTATTGCACAGGCAGGGACGTTTCCGATCCTGTGCTGGTACTATCACGGAGTTACACCGTACAGCAATGCCGAGTCCATCTAACCTACCATATGTATTGACCGACACACCAAGTAGCGTACGAAGAGGAGCTACTCGCTTTCTATATTAGATGTATGTGCCGGTCGTTTTGATCGTCTTGCAAACAATCGTTAAGAATACAGAAGGGAAGCTGTTCACCTCCTTCATATATTCTTTATTTGTTGTGGTCTGAGCAGTAGACCACGTTTATATCAACGGCTGAGCCGCTTATATACTATTTTGACAATATCATAATACCTCAGAATCTAGAGGGTTAATGGTTAGATTTTGTTTACAAAAGGTGTAGGAAAAGTGTATAAAATGGTGATTATTTGAAAGCTACTAATTCCAATGCAGCCGCAAACTGTACAACAATTACACTCGACTCCTGCTTTACCGAATCTTCACTGATATTGTTTCTTTGAGCTGTGATGTAAATAGTTTGCCCTTTGATATAACGATCCATAAATATTCTTTTTCGTCTTACTGTTACATCCGGCTTAAATGGATGCTGTATTGCAACATACCCTTTCACAAAAAGACCATGTAAATACTCAAACTCTTCTTGTGCTTCTTGTTTCTGAATTAGCATTTGCTCTGCTTCAAACCCATGGTCTACTGTTGATGGTGGAATTAGAGAATAGCTCGTTGTGATTTGCGGTTCTCTAGGCTGACCGACTCTACAGCGTGCAGATTGATAAGCAGATAGAAAAACCGAAACATTATGTTTTGTACTTTCTAAATCTACATCTTTTGGATCTGGTGTTTCATATTTACTTACATCAAAAAGCGCCATATTTTCAATTCCCCCTGTGGTATAATAAACTTGTCGGATTTATTAATTAGCTGGGGAAACCCGGCTTTTTTTGTATGCTATTGGCGACCTCCATCAATCTGTATCTTGGGTATCACGTTTATTCAAAATATCATTTAATTTCATAATGAAATCGATGTAGATATCGTTTTGTGTCTCCAACCTTTTCATTCGTTTACTCAACTCGCTTATTTTTTTGTTGTACGATTTGTATATATAAGCGACTAAACGCCACGTAATGATAAATGAAATGATTCTAATCACAGCCTCTGTTGTGTTCATTTCTATCCCTCCAAATTGACCCAGGTTGCAAAATTCCCTCTATTCTTGTAATTTGGTTGCAACGACTCATAAGCATTGATATAGAGCCTTTTTCTATTTTTTACAACTTTGATACAATTTTCGCCTATTTTTCACAACCGAAGCTACGTGATAGGCGACGTTAGCGAATCTATTCGATGCCATCCTTTTTGTTTCTTAAATAGATTCGATACCAAAGAATATCGATGCCTTTGATAATATCTCTTAACCGATCACCGATTAAACAAACGGCATATAACATTATGAACAAAAGCGATCTATTCCAATCTTCTATGAACACAAATACTGTGGCCATTCCCAACAAAAATATAGGATAAGCGACGACTAAAAATTCTTGAATCTTCTTTTTCATCCTTCCACCTCCAACAACTCTGGCTTAACTTTCAAAATACTTGACTCATGAACTGGTGGGTAAGCGAGATTATGATCTGTTATCAAATCATATTTGCGTTCTCCACATTCGCAATGACCGCATAAAACAACTTTTAGTGTATGCTTCTCAATTAGTTCTTTTAACCCCATCGTCTTCCTCCTCATAGATCACAGAATACATCCCGCTACTTAGAACATGAGCAAAGCCTCCGTGCTTAACTTCAATCGCAGTGTAATCGTTCATATTCGTAAGATTTCTCCCGTACTCATTAATTTCTATCACTTCATATTTTGCTGTAAACATACGATCATAGCCCTGCAATACATATATTGTTTCTCCTGTCGAATCGTTAACAATTGCTACTGGTTTCACTCGTTCAAACCTCCTCTAAAGCTTCGGTTACCGGAACTTTTATTTCAGTCTTTATAAATGGTACAATTCTTAAAAAAGGAGTCTTAATCTATATGCACCTATCTGTTTCCGATACAATTCAACTCATATCAATAGTTCTTTCGGCCTTATTAACAATAGTTTCCTTGGTAATTTCTGTTAAAGGCTGAATTGTAATATTAATCGCAACAAAGAACCCATCAAAAATTTCTAGTAAAATGAGTTTAGGATAACAAACTACTAGGAGTGATTTTGATGGGTTCACACAAAAAGCTTACACGAGATAATCGAAAATGTATAGAGACGATGATTTATGATGCCAAGAGTATTCAAGAAATAGCGGACAGAATTGGTGTTAGCCGAACAACGATTGATCGTGAGTTGAAACGAGTACCCGAAGATTTGATCTATAATGCCGACAATGCGCAATTAGATGCGGAAATGAAGCGCAGTGCCTGTGGTGCGAAGTCCAAATGGACTTCTGAATTCGCTTATCAGATTGAATGTGATCTTGAAGACAGCTGGTCCCCTGAACAAATTGCGAATGATCGTCAAATAGTTTCATTCAAAACCATTTACAATTGGCTCTATGCCGGTATTCTTAATGTGTCTAAACAGTGTCTGAGACATAAAGGCAGAAGACAAGAAAAACAAGAAGAGGCACGAGGCAAAATGACTGTAGGGCATACCATTGATGAACGCCCAGCTTCTGTGTCAACTCGAGAAGAATTTGGACATTGGGAGTTGGACACAGTTGTTTCTAGCAGAGGGGAAAGCAAAGCCTGCGAAGCAACGTTTATTGAACGGAAAACACGCTTTTATTGGGCGATCTCAATGAGGGATCGTACCGCGAAGTCAATGGCACAAGCGATTAAAGCTTTTGTGCAAGACCTAGGGAGTCACAAGGCATTTTTAAGCTTTACGGTCGACCGTGGGAAAGAGTTTTCTTGCTGGAAAGAAATTGAGAAAGATTTAGACGTACCTATGTATTTTTGTGATCCATACTCCCCATGGCAACGCGGATCTAACGAAAATGGGAATGGTTTATTTAGAGAATTCTTCCCTAAGGGAACTGATTTTTCAAAGGTACCCCCTACGGAGAAACAGGAAGCATTACGCAAGATAAATATGCGTCCTAAAAAAACATTGAACTGGAAAAATTGTTGGGAAGTCTTTCAAGAAGAAATGTTGCAATTAATTTGACAATTCAGCAAAGCATTAAAGCAATCTCAAAAATCAATTGAGCTTACAGAAAAATCAATTCTTGATTCCAATTGACCGTATGTCGTAATTTACAGAGATTACATCCAAGTATCTTCCACTGTCCACGAATATGTGATAATCAAAAACTTTGGAAATACTGGTGCTATCATTGATCAAATACTCTTTTCGCCTGTGCTTTTAGACGATATTAGAGGTAAAAAAATATTTGAGCACATTTCAGGTACTTTCATAGCACCAGGGCAATCAATATCTACTGTTTCATCTGTGAACGTTTTTAAAAGAGAGAAGGACTTACCTGACACCAATATTTCCATTACCTATCATGATGATATTAAAAAATATGAAAATCGGTATTCGTTTAGTGATAATATCCTCCATGACATTTCCGTTTCTAAAACCAATCCATCAAAGAACAAATCAATTCAACAAATCATGACTTCAGTCACTGAAGAAATATTAAGACGGCAACTTTAAGAAGTAGTTTCTACTTCTTTTTTAATTGATAAATTGACCATATTAGCGCAATAATCTGTGCAATAATTATCAATGTAATTATAAGAATGAAAGTCATATGCGAATACCTCCTTGATAGGCTGAGTTAGCCTTCTTTTTAATTACAATCGTTTTGTAAATGCTTTATTTGATATAATCTCCTTATCAGTGAGTGGTCCACTGAAATACTGATAAGGAGGTGCCTAATGAAAGATGATATTACTTTAAATTCATTCCCATCGAATAGAGTTGAAGCACTAACTATGCTTTATTTACAGCAACAAGATTTGAAAGATCTTTCTCCCGAAGAGCTTACAAAAAAATATTTTGAAGTTTACAAAGAAGTGCGACAATCTATTCTAAAAAAAGGTTCTAGAGATGAGGATCGCTATCTACAAATTAATCTTTAAGAATTGAAGCTAATCTCGCTATGGAATTCGAGTATTCTATTAATGCTTCAGGGAATACCTCTACTTTTGACTTGTTGGACAATAAAATAATTTGTTGTTCAACAAGTTCTTTTATTTTTTCTTCTAACATTATTTTCCTCCTTAATTGGTGTGGTTACCGGACTAATTGAATATCAATAAGTCGCTTTAACACTTCCCATTCATTTTTCGTCATTACGATGTCATGCTGAGAATTTTCGGGCTCTCTAACTGTCTGGATGCAAACCTCATCTTTGCCTGCATCAAAGTACAAGACATCTTCTCCGCCGACATGTTTACTGATAAAGCGCATATTGTCGGCAACGAAACCCTCTTTTTTACTCATTCGCCGTCCTCCTTGGTTGGCTTAATGACTTCGATCTCAACGAATTGACCATATCCCCAACCTGATCCACTACCGTACGATCCTTCAACAGTTACGTTCTTATCATTAGCGAAAATACCAAGTTTTACAGAACCACAATCTCCCCATTCTTCCTCATCTTCTTCAAATTCAACCTTAGTTATCAAATTGTCATTGAAGTCGAATCCGTCGGGAATAGTCACTTCGATGTCGTTATATCCGCAACAGTCGACATATTCCGCACATGTGATTTGCAACTTTGATCCATCGTTGATTAATAAATACTGTTCATAATCAGACTTGACTTCCAAACCTGTTACACTTTTTCCGATTAGATAATCAAATGTATTTTCCATTCCTAAAACCTCCTTGATTGCTGTCGTTTATTGACTTAAGTAGTTTCTAAGGCTCTCAAGCCCTTTACCTCTTTTTTTAGTTCTCCGATCGATCCAAGTTCCTGTTGTGCCCCAATAATCAATGATTCCTTTTTTTGTCTCGATAGCGAATTGATGATTATTAGGATAGTGTTTGTAGTCATAACCGAGTTTTTCTATATTTCTACTAGCAGAGTTTCCCATGTGCTGAACATGTTTCTGCCTACGTTCTTTGAGATACGGCTTAACATCTCGCCAATAATCTCCCATATCTCCCAATTAGATTCCTCCTCTGTATCCTCCGATTACAGACGTTCTAATTTAACTGATAGCGTTTTTGCTCGTGGGGAAGTCATGGATTCTAGACGCTTGATATCCGATTCTGCTTGCTTTTCACTCCAAAAATCTAGTGCTTTTTTTGGATAAGCAACTAAAATAGGTTTGTCACCGTCCCATCCCCCGAACAATGTTTTTTTGAAGGTACGATCCTTATTGTCGAAAAAACTAATAACAATTTTCACTAGTGTTTCCTCCGATTACTGATCTTCTACTTTTTTCACATAAGCGTAATCCATTCCTAAATACATGCCTTCTGCGGCTGGTATGCACGATTCGGCTTCTTCTCTATTGCTAAATTCATCTACTTCAAATTCCTCGTCACCATCAACTACTAATAATTGATAATAGATAGCCATTTTCTTCATCCTTTCAAAAGCTATTAAAATCAGCCGATTACGGATTTTTTTACTTTATGATCGTAAATTTAGACAATCGATCTTCTTTTATCGCTTGATCCATTTCCTCTTGGCTCCACGGTCGAATTAAACGAAAATGATACGTTACTACCAAGTCAACAAATTCGTATTCTATCGATTCTATACTTGTAATTTCACCACAGATACCATCATCTACAAATATATCTCCCACTCTATATAAAGGATTTTCTTCATCAAATTCACCTTTTGGATATTTGCTTACAAATTTGCCTGTATTTTTGTACAAATGATAATCTGACTTTCCACCAATTAGTTGTGCTATTCCTTCAACAACCATTCGAGCAGAACTGCCACTAAACTTCTTAATATCAACAATATGAGTTAAAATATATCTCTCATCTTCTTTGTAGTTGATGATCTCGCCAACTTTTATTTTTTCATTAAATCCCCGACGAGTAAGTGTGAAAATCGCTTGCACTGTAGCACCTCTTTTCCTACGTTATAGCTCCAGTTTTATGACGTTTTTTTATACTTATACGATTTGAAACCGGTATATCTTAGAACTGCAGATAGCTTGCTATCAATTCTTTTTTCTTGTTTCCCTAGTTCTTTTGCTATTTCTTTTGAATACAATCTAAGACAAATAATATTAGTTAGAACGCTGATGAAAAACATTGTAAAAACTAGCATCATAATAATTTGTTCTCTCCCTTTTTATGCGATAAATCGCTCATGAACTTGTTTGAAATCCATGCCGCTAACATCAATGTATCCCTGAGTTGTTCCGATATCGCTATGGCCAAGAAATATTCTTACATTGTTGATTTCCATTCCTTGTTTTATCGCAAATGTTGCTGCGGTTCTTCTAAATTTATGTGGATGAGCATGTGCAACTCCTGCACGTTTTGCGATTTCCTTAACCATTTTTTGTATTCCGTTAGAAGTCATGCCTGTTCCTACTCCATGTAACCCACAAATAATTGGACCCACAATATGTGGTTTTGCCTTCAAATAATTATCAATTGCTACTTTAGCTCTAGCGTTCACGAAAACGCGGCGTTCCTTGTTTCCTTTTCCAATAACAGTTATCGACCCTGATTGCTGATCGTAATTTTCCATCGATAACAATGTCAACTCCGTCACTCGGCAGCCTGTCGATAGTAATAATTCGAAAACTGCTTTCTCTTTTGGTTTTATACATGCATTCCGCATCAGCTCGACTTCCACCGGCGTAAATGCCTTTTTCAAGCGTTTTTCAACTTTGATGGCTTCAACACGTCGTGCTGGGTTTTTGGGAATATATTCTTCGTCGAACAACCACTGATAAAATCTGCATATCGCTCCACGTTCCCGATTTAACGTTGCGTTTGATATTCCGCCTTGCATACCTCGGCTAGCAACGTACAGCCGAATATCGTTGGTCGTAACCTCTTTGAACGGCTTACGCATATAACGATTGAAACAGTCCACAGTACGCATAGCCAAATTGATTGTACCTTCAGCAAGCCCCCTCAATTTTAGCGAGACGAAATATTGCTTGTATGCTGCAATGTCGCTCGTTTCGTCATAGATGATTACTTCATTTTTAGCTTCTTCAATCTGAAACTTCGAAACATCCATTGTTAGTACTATTTTCAGTTTTTGAAGTTGCTTGATTGTCAAATCTGATTCCATGTGGCGCACAACATTATTAATAAAATTTTCTACTGGTTCCACGTTTGCTCCTTTGAAGTTCTTTTCGGCCATGCGCTTGGCAAGAAAGTAGATCAAACGCCACTCCTGCTCTGCTAGGTTTGCGTTTGAAGCTTTGATCGGCTGTTTCCCTATGAATGACATGCCGCACACCGGATTGATCTTGCAAAATAATCACATTTGACGGTCGACCATCTAAATAATCGATTTCCTCACCCTCTACAGCTTCGCCGTAGATGTTTACTGTTTTCATTGATTAATAGCTCCTTTTTTAAAATCTGTACCTAAAACTTCTAATGCAAACTCAGCAAATGATTCATCTGCGTATTGTGTGAGTCTTGCAAAAGGAACAACAATGTCGGTATCGCTGATTTCCATGTCCATACCAACTTTGCCTTTATCTGCAAATGAAATTCTGGCTATATTTCCAATAAATTGTTTTTCCATGGTAAATCCTCGGTCAAGTGCTTCTAAATTCAAATAGCTACACTTTTCATCTAAATTCATACGTCACCTAATTTCTTTTCGAATACACTACATAATCGCAAGTGGTAAAAAAACGTTCCAACCATTGATACAATGGTGTTTGTAGTATATTTTCCGTTTTCATCATTTTGACATCCAAGCTTGGTTCGCTTTTGTCTTTTTTTGATTCTTTTGAGGAGTGATCTTTGCCGACTCGCTTATAATTCGGCCGTCCTCAACTTTCACAACAAAGCCTCCTGCAGTAATTGCAGCTAATTCTGCTAGTTCTGGATCGTCATATTTTAGCGCCGTGTCACTCGTAGGTACACCATGACCATTTTTATCTAGGTAACACATTGTTTTCACAACATAGCTCATGTTAGCCTCCTCCGTTTTTAGCTATAAAAGCTTTAAGCTCGATTAATTCATCTTGTTTGAGTTTTTTTCGTTTTCCATACTCTTCTAATGTTAAATTGGGATCAAACTGTTTTTCACGGATATAGACGTTGTACTGCATGGTAACGTAGCTTTCAGACCTTGGTTTGTTTGTTGTGTATGCTTGTTTTCTTGGCGTAACGTTTTGCTGATCCTTGTCGTTTTTTGCCCATTTACGAATAACCACTAAATAGTTCTTATACGTTCTTCCCGACATGGCGCAATACTCAGAAACATTTTCAATACGTTTTTGCCAATCAATTGGAAATTCTTTTTTTAGTTTTCCAAGCTCTTGATCGCTTAACAAAACATTTTTATACTCTCCGTATTTATGACGAACTGGAACCGGCTTAGAAGGAGGTGGAGTTACATCTTTTCTATCCTTACCTAACTCTAACCTGTCCTTACCTAACCTAACCTGTGTCTCCGAACTGTATCCATCTTGTATACATTCTGTTTCCGTTGTGTATGATTTGTTATTTTTATCGCTTAGCATGGCTCTTTCTTCTTGGTATAGAGTGGGTTTATACCGATCCTTTTGAATATAGTTGTGTATTTTCCAGTGTTTTATAACGATAACCCCGCTCTCGAATGCAATAATGAACCGTTTAGCATTCAATAGCTTTAAATCATCTTCACTCGAACCAACCATACGTTGGATTTTTTTTGGATTATTAATAAATCCATCATCATCTGCACGCATTGATAAGTGGAAATAAAGAGCTTGTGTTGATAATGGCATGTCAAGAAATGCGTCACTATCAATAATTGTTTTTGCAAACATTCGTCTTTCTGCCATCGATTTACTCCTAGTTTAAATATTTTTTATTTTGCTGAATTGATAACCTAATTCATTCGTATTCAGTTTTGTATAAATCGTTGTTGTTCCGATATTTTCGTGACCTAATAGCTGTTGCAATACTGTGGAGTCGCCTTCATGTTTCTCTAAAAATGACTTAGCAAAGTAATGGCGAATGGAATGCGGATATACTTTTTCCTTATTGATCTTTGCCCTTCCAGCAATCGCCTTTAGATTCAAACGGTAATTCGTTTGAGTCTTATAAAATATTTCATCTGTGATTCCCTGTTCTTCAACGTATTTTTTTAACTGTTTTTTCAAGAATTGTGGAATTGCTATTGCTCGCTGTTTCCCTTTATTTTCAATAATGATTAACTTGCTGTTAAGATCATCCGCACGTATTGAACAAGCTTCTGTGATACGTACTCCTGTATTTCCGATCAACAGAATGAACAGCCGCATTTCGTCAGATTTCGCATGTTGGATCAGTCTTTTATATTCTGATTCATTGATTGATTCCCTATGTTCCTTCGTTTGAACTTTTACTAATTTCAATGTGAGTCCACTGCTCGCCAAATTTTCGCGCTCTAACCAGTTTAAGAAAATATTGACAGCAACGATCTTTTGGTTGATCGTTTTCAGTTTGTATTTTCTTCCTGGTGCATACTCATCATTTTTCATATGCTCTTTAAAATTGATCAACGATTCTTTATTCAAATCGAAGGAGTGTTGATTCAAAAAGGCATCAAGCTGTTTCAATGTATTTATATAGTTCTTTCTTGTGTTCGGACGTACTTCATTTTCCAACAAGTACAATTCATAATCTTTTAGGGCAAGCATGGATGGTACTCCTTTCGATTACATAATATAATCGCAAATCATTGTCTTAAAATGATCTGCAGATTGTGATATAATGATTTCGAAAAGAATATTTGTTCTAGTTGCTCACTTCTGCTGGCCGGCGAGTGAGCTTTTTTGTACCTTGATCATTTCACGCCAAGTTTTTTGGCACTCTCTTACTTGTTTTGCTTTAATGCTGGACCAATTATCTTGCAGCCATTTGTTTGCTGTTTCAGAATCAAATGATCTCATCTACTTTTCCCTCCTCAACATTCCTTTTTACTTCGTACTCAAATTCCGTCATCAACAATTGATAGCCACCTACGATAGCAATGAGGATGATTTTTATCCATAGCGGTAAAAAACCTGTTGCCAAAGCTCCAGCACCGAACATTACAGTTAAAAGCGCCAGTCGGTGAAGCCAATGAATTTTTTTCATTTCAACTTTCCTTTCTGTCGTATAATCTTTCTATTCAATAATTTATTCGTTGTTGACGAGTCGTCAGTTTATTCAATTTTTCCGCAACAATATTTATTTCTGTTTGCTCCTTGCTACTCGTAATAGCTTGGAGCAATTCTGCTATTTCTTGTGGTGTACCTTCGATAGTGATTTTCATGACTTGTCTCCTTCGGTCGTACTTCTCATCAAGTTATCCAACGCTAGTCCGGTTGCCTTAAAATTGAATGCCTGCTCATCAATTGACAAAACAAACCCACCAGTAAGATCAACAATGATTTTTCGGTTCTTGCCTTCTTTTGCCAGTGACATTGATAATGCATCCACATGTTGTTTCATTTCTTCGTTCACTTTATTTCCTCCCTATGCTGTTTCTAAGTCCAAAGTCATTTGTCTAACTTGCA
This sequence comes from Enterococcus sp. AZ128, assembly GCF_051714485.1. Taxonomy (NCBI): domain Bacteria; kingdom Bacillati; phylum Bacillota; class Bacilli; order Lactobacillales; family Enterococcaceae; genus Enterococcus; species Enterococcus sp. AZ128. The sequence continues at coordinate 855,616 of NZ_JBIORZ010000001.1, read as the reverse complement.
TTTTTGTTGCTGTGGACGGCTCCCAGTCATTGATATATTCCAAAACCGTCTTAAAGTGTTTTTGCCGCAACTGCGTTCGTGTTAAAACACCAGTAACTGCTTTGACGCCCGAATTAATATCTCTATGGAGCTTTCCGCGCTGTTCTTGCGTAATATTTCCAAATCCTCTAGCAACCTCGGCCACACGTTGATTAATGCGACGGCTGATATACCCATAATCACCAGCGCTTAAAACAGTGTTCTCCTCTAAATTGCTCACACGATTTTCTACTTCCTTAACTTTTTTATTCGTATTTTCTTGAGCCTCAAAAGTTAGTTTTAAAATATCCATAGGATCAGAGGGTAGCTGCAATTTATTTTCTTTGATGTAATCTTCCATTTGGTTGAACGCGTCAATGTACTTCAATTTGAACTGAAGTGCTTTCTTTCCTGTGAACCCCATTGCTAATAATGTGAAGCCGTCTCTGTTCATATAGATAACTCGATATTTCTGTTTGTTTTGTGGATGGATATAAGTATCCTCATAGAATAGGTCTGTCCAATTTTGGACACCCTCATGGGTCTGCTCAAAATTGAGCACACCTTTTAAATCATCAATGTCTCGTAAAACATTCCTGTGTTCTTTTTCAAAATTCTCTGCTACATTCAAACTACTTGTGACCGCTTTGCGATCTTTCATAATTACTAAGTCCATCATCATGCTACCTCCCTCGTTTTATGTTTTTCCATCCAACGATCTAAATCCTTAATATCATACTTAGGATTACTGTTTTCGGAAAAAAGAATAATTCTCAATCCATCATCTACCCATTGATTAATGGTTTTCGGTGAAGTCCCTGTATAAATGACCGCCTGTTTTTGATTCAGATATCTTTTAGGAATAAATCCTGATAAAAGAGAAGTGAGTTTCAATTCAAGATAATCATTAATCAGCTTTTTGATATCCGGCCAATTCATTTTTTATCCCTCCTTTACCATCGTTAAGCTAAGATAGTCAGCGATCTTTTTTCTATACTTTTCAGCCTTTGGTCCATTTTGCATGCCTAGGACCACTTGACGAGTATACGTTGGAGATTTCTCAATCACTTTTGCCAAATCTACATATGTTTTGTTTTGACGATCCATTTGGATTAAAACAATTTCCTTGAAATCTGTGATAAGCATTTTAGTCACCCCTTCTATTTAATTAGCTAGTTAATGAGCTTTTTTTTAAGCTATGTATTGACTTTGTCTATATAATTATATAGAATGAGTACATAGCTAAATAAGACTACAAAAGCCTTTAAATTAACATTTCTAAGTTTGGCGACCGCGAAATAGTTTAATTTTTAATGGTTCTGTTTAGTTTTGTTTCAAGCTCAATAACTAGCTTATGAATGAAGTATATTATATAGAAAGATAGATGTCAAATGTTTTTCTATATAATTATGCAACACCCTTGAGCTATTACACGAGGTGATTGATATGACAACGTTTGATCGCGTAAAAGAACTTGCAGACAGACAGAAAATTTCTATTGTAGAACTTGAAGAAAAATTGGATTTCGGAAAAAATTCTTTATATCGCTGGAAAAATAGTTCGCCTGCTTCTGACAAATTACAAAAAGTGGCCGATTATTTTAATGTATCCGTGGATTATCTTCTTGGTAGAACCGATGATCCTGAACCATTTGCTGAACTAGAGAAAGGTTCGGGTTCTGATCTCATTGGCTATTTTAGACTTAACACTGCTGAATTCGATCCTGATGAAACGGAAGAAATAGAAGATTCTTTGAAGGATTACACTGATTTCTTAGTTCAAAAAGCTAGAGAGCGAAAAGCAAGAGAGAATAAGAAGAAAAAATAATTTCCGAGGTTGGTAGCTACAGATGGATTTTTATGATGAAGATGCCTTTAGAGAAGCAACTTTCGTTGCTAACTCAATTGCGCAACAAACAGCTAAATTTTATGATATAGAAGTTAAGGATGTCAAAAACTTTCACATTAAAGAATATGTCGAAGATGACAAGCTTGCCATTTATGCTGAACACTATTTTAAACCACCTTTAGATAAATTAATGTTAGGTTCCACCCAAAAGGTTGAAGGAATAATTGTGTTAGCAGTAAATGCTTTGTCGATGGTTGAACGAAAGTTTTTCTCTGAAATGCACGAAACTATACATGCGTATTGTGATCCTATCAAGGAAAACGATGGAAGAGCCTTTTCTGATCTTCTTTTAGAAGAAGGCTATCTTCCAGAAGACGAATACATTGAAAAAAGGGCAAACTTTGGAGCCGGTATTTTAATGGCCAATGATGAAGCTTTGATTTTCGGAATTAATAAGTTTAGAAACTTCTTGCGTACTGCAAACTTCTTTTTTATGAGTAAAGGAGCATTCAAAAATCGACTTCGTGTATTTTTAGTTTTTGAAAGAGACTGTACCCCACAGTATGCTTTCCAGCTTGTTCATAAATACGAAATGGGCTACGGAGTGGACTTTTATAAAATTATCAATATGAAATAAAAAAGCCCGTGCTGCGAACACGAGCTAATTCCCCCTGTTTAGAGGTTTCAACAAAGTAATTTTAACACAGAAAAGGGGAAAAAGAATGTCTAACTTATTTACACTTATTTTCATTATTAGTTGTGTGGGGATTTGGTACTTTATTAAAAAATCACCTAACAAAAATAATAGAAATATTGCAATTGGGGTTGCTGTAATTTCAATGGTTATAGTTGGTGTAACTAATCCTTCGTCAGAAAACAGCACTAAGAAAGAAGAAGACAAAAAAGAAACTGTTAGTAAAAAGAAGGAAGAAAAATCTAGTAGTAAAGATTCTAAAAAATCAAATCTACAATTATCTCTTGATTCTGCTGAAATTGAAACAGATGATAAAGGTATCGCTACAATTACTGGGAAAACACTACCTAAGGCGAGTGTTTCAGTTGGAATGGGTATTGTAGGAGATTCAAGTGAGGCTGATTCAAATGGGGATTTTTCATTAACTTATGAACTTTCTGGTGATTCTAATAAAGACATTACGATTTACTCAACTTTGGATGGAGACACTAAAAACTCAAAAGTAACCATTAAGCCAAACGCTCAGGTATTAGCTGCCGCCGCACAAAAGAAAGCAGAAGATGAAGCCGCTAAGAAACAAGCAGAAGAGCAAAAAGCACAAGAAGCAAGTATTCCAACAGAATATAAATCTGCTCTCAGAAAGGCAGAATCGTATTCCAACACTATGCATATGTCTAGAGCAGGAATATACGATCAGTTGTCTTCGGATTATGGTGAACAGTTCACTCCCGAGGCAGCTCAATATGCAGTAGATAATCTCAAAGCAGATTATAACGCCAACGCTTTGGAAAAGGCTAAATCATACCAAGACAAGATGGCTATGTCTCCTGAAGCTATACGAGATCAACTTACTTCAGATGCAGGGGAAAAATTCACACCTGAAGAAGCAGACTATGCGATTCAACATTTAAACCAATAATAAAAAACACGATCCACCCCGCAAGAGTATGATCGTGTATCGAAATAGAACCTAATCAATAGGCTATTTATTGTGTCTATTGTATCACAAGAAAGTGAGTTGATTCAATAATGGCAACGTTCGGTCAGTACAAAATGAAGAATGGCGAAAAACGTTGGAAGTTTCAGGCTTACCTAGGGATTAATCCTGCTACTGGTAAACCAGTTAAAACCACTCGCCGAAATTTCAAGACGCAACGTGAAGCTAAACTCGCATTGGCTAGGTTGCAAAGTGATTACGAAAGTGATCTTTTGAAGAAAGACAAACCTAAAACATATCAAGAAGTATATGACTTGTGGATGACTGAATACAAGAAGACCGTTAGAGGATCAACTCTTTTGAAAACAGAGAGGATTTTTAAAAATCATATTTTAGATGAACTCGGTGATATTTACATCTCAGAAATCAATCCTATTAAGATTCAAGAATTGATGGATAAGTGGGCAAATAAATATGACACTGCTTCTAAGATGATGAATTACACTGGCTTGGTATTCAAATATGCAATTCGATTTGGAATGATACCTTCTAATCCAACAGAGTCAATCAGGAAACCCAAAGCTACAAAAAGAAAAACAGTTGAAGACCATTTTTATGATGCTGAATTGTAATATTAATCGCAACAAAGAACCCATCAAAAATTTCTAGTAAAATGAGTTTAGGATAACAAACTACTAGGAGTGATTTTGATGGGTTCACACAAAAAGCTTACACGAGATAATCGAAAATGTATAGAGACGATGATTTATGATGCCAAGAGTATTCAAGAAATAGCGGACAGAATTGGTGTTAGCCGAACAACGATTGATCGTGAGTTGAAACGAGTACCCGAAGATTTGATCTATAATGCCGACAATGCGCAATTAGATGCGGAAATGAAGCGCAGTGCCTGTGGTGCGAAGTCCAAATGGACTTCTGAATTCGCTTATCAGATTGAATGTGATCTTGAAGACAGCTGGTCCCCTGAACAAATTGCGAATGATCGTCAAATAGTTTCATTCAAAACCATTTACAATTGGCTCTATGCCGGTATTCTTAATGTGTCTAAACAGTGTCTGAGACATAAAGGCAGAAGACAAGAAAAACAAGAAGAGGCACGAGGCAAAATGACTGTAGGGCATACCATTGATGAACGCCCAGCTTCTGTGTCAACTCGAGAAGAATTTGGACATTGGGAGTTGGACACAGTTGTTTCTAGCAGAGGGGAAAGCAAAGCCTGCGAAGCAACGTTTATTGAACGGAAAACACGCTTTTATTGGGCGATCTCAATGAGGGATCGTACCGCGAAGTCAATGGCACAAGCGATTAAAGCTTTTGTGCAAGACCTAGGGAGTCACAAGGCATTTTTAAGCTTTACGGTCGACCGTGGGAAAGAGTTTTCTTGCTGGAAAGAAATTGAGAAAGATTTAGACGTACCTATGTATTTTTGTGATCCATACTCCCCATGGCAACGCGGATCTAACGAAAATGGGAATGGTTTATTTAGAGAATTCTTCCCTAAGGGAACTGATTTTTCAAAGGTACCCCCTACGGAGAAACAGGAAGCATTACGCAAGATAAATATGCGTCCTAAAAAAACATTGAACTGGAAAAATTGTTGGGAAGTCTTTCAAGAAGAAATGTTGCAATTAATTTGACAATTCAGCTGATAAAGATCAATTGAAATTGTTTCTTGAAGTTTTGTACACTCACCCTAACAACAAAGTTCAAGCGTTTTTTCGTTTGCTTGCTATGACCGGAATGAGAAAACAAGAGGCTGGCGCGTTGGAATGGAAAGATGTTGATTTCGAGGGAAAAACAGTGAGCATCTATAAAGCAGTAACAAGAACTGCAAAGGGTCTGGAGTTAGACACAACTAAAACTGTTGGGTCTAGTCGTATCATTTCTATAGATCAAGGAACCTTGGATAAACTTTCAGAATGGAAAACTGAAGCAGCTCCTCCATCTGAAGACTGGTTAATATTTGGAAATGCAACTGCAAAAAATCCGCATGACATTATGAGCCTTGATACTTCTCGTAAATGGCTATTGGACATACAGGATAAAATGGACAAGAAAGAAAAAAAGCAGTTTCCTAGAATAACTGTGCATGGTTTTAGACATACACAAGCAAGCCTTTTGGTCGAAATGGGTGCATCCTTAAAAGAAGTACAGTTCAGACTAGGTCATGAAGATATACAAACAACCATGAATACATATGCTCATGTCTCTAAATTAGCAAAAGAACAACTAGCCGATAAGTTCAATAAATTTGTTGATTTTTAAACGAAATAGCATTCAATATGGCATTCATTTTATTTTAAGCGCCTATAAAAAAGGGATTAAGCGACTCCCGCCGTCTCCATTACTAAAATAGGTCAAAAGAAAAGCCAAAGCGCCGATGATTCGGTGCTTTGGCTTTTTAAGTTATGTTTTTTCCTCCACAGCGTTGCTAGGGTTCTGCAGTTCCAAGGCTTCTTGTTCTTGATCTACGAAAACAAATTTCAAACTGTCGGAATATACGTAAACGATCAATCGTTCTTTGCGGACATCGGTTGCGATTGCTGGATAGACTTGTTCTGTGCTGACATTATCGCGAAAAAGTTCTTTTAAGGCTATTTCTAAGCCTGGATTGATAAATGGATTTAGCATTTAACTCGCTCCCTTTCACTAGCCGATCCTCTCTTATCTACATTATACGCGCTATCCTAATAAAACGCTCCTTTTCTCAAAAAAAGTTCTATTTATTAATAAAATGAAAAAGAGAGGGGCAACAGTCATTGACCATTCCAGCCTGTTCCTCAGATAGCCCGGCTTTATGGATTTTAGATTGAATCAATTGATGCAGTTCCGCTTTTGATACTTTCATTTTTTTCACCTTTTCCTTCTTCTTTTTTAGTTTTCAAACAAACTTTCACATCTCTAGAGTAAGTCTTTCTCAAAGGATTCACACTAGTTAAAATGCACAAAAAGTAAAAAGGTTTTGTCAGTTTTAGACGTCACTCAAATCTTTTAAGATTCACCTGCTCTTTTTACTAAACTTATGGAATGGATCGGTGTCAGAGCCTGTTGGATATTAGTTGATGTTGTTAACAATATATCCACTAATGCTATTGACAGTCATCTTAAGAATTACATTTTATTACTAGAGACAAATAAAAACGAAGCGCTCTATTCAAATTAGAGAGCTTCGCTTTTTAGCGAAAAGGATTATAGAAGCGTCCGCCATTGACAAACAACAATAGGATGCCCACCGAACACAGGAGAACTGCTAGCACTAAGGCTAAATAATCATTTCGTTTCAAAGGTTTGGCTAATAACCATGTCCGCCCCTTTTTCTTACCAAAGCGACGCAGTTCCATAGCTGACGAAATCGTTTCGATCCGTTCTAGACTTGAGAAAATCAGTGGAATTGCGATCGTTAAATTTCCGCGCACTCGCTTCATCAACGAAGCCTTCTTGGAAAGTTCGGTTCCCCTGGCCTGCTGTGCTTTAGAAATCGTTCGAAAATCTTCTTGAATATCCGGAATGTAACGAAGCGCTAAGGAAAATGCGTACGCAATCTTATACGATCCACCTACCCGATGAATACTTGAAGCTAGTTCACTGGGATTCGTAGTCAAAATAAAAATCAACCCTGGCGGAATCGTTACGAAATATTTGATCAACAAATTAAACTCATAGAAAAGCTGTTCCTGCGTCAAAGTATAACGGCCAATGCCTTCAAAAATCACATGGCGTGTCCCATAGATCGTCACACCGTATTCTGGAGCAAACAAATAGACTGTCAACAAATTCAAGATTGAAAAGAAAGCGATAAATTTCAAGACAAAAGAAATTTCACGATAACTGATCCGTGCTATTCGAAAAAGTATGACAGAAAACAGTGCTAATGCTAGTAAAAACCGCGTATCATAAGAAATCATTCCCACTACTGAGACCATTAAGAAGCATAGCAATTTAGTAAAGCCGCTAAGTTGATGGATCGGCGTTTTTTTCGGCAGATAGCCGATTAGATTATTCCCCGCCATAAGGTCCCTCCTCATGTTGGATAAATGCCGACACAAAGCCCGTCGCATCCGCTAAATGATTATTTTCCGCCAATCGATAAAGACTGGTTTCCCGCAAACTTGCTGAAGCAACTAGCTCCGCTGATGATAGAACATTAGCCGGTGTCTCATCCGCAATGATTGCTCCTTCTTTTAACACAAGGGTTCGTTGTGTATGCTCCAGCATCAAATGCATATCGTGAGTAATCATCAAAATCGTGATTCCTCGTTGATTCAGTTTCCGCAAAAAAGTCATCATTTCATTATAATGATAATAATCTTGTCCAGCAGTTGGTTCATCGAGAATTAATAATTCTGGTTCCAGAACCAAAATCGCGGCAATCGCCACTCGACGCTTCTGCCCATGACTCAGTGCTGAGATCGGCCAATTTCTAAACTCATAAAGTCCGCAAACTTTTAGTGTTTCAAATACTTTTTCTTGAATTACCTCAGAAGCGACTCCTCGATTTTCCAAGCCTAAAGCGACCTCTTCGAAAATCATATTCTTTGAGAGCATTTGATTGCTGTTTTGCAGCACATAACCAATTTTATCCGCCCGCTCTTTGATACTTTCATTGGCAATCGAACGCCCTTTCCACAAAAGATCCCCTGTTTGTAAAGGATAAAACCCCGTAATCAGATTGGACAATGTAGATTTTCCAGCGCCGTTATGCCCGACTAGACTGACCATCTCTCCATGATAGAGCGTTAGATCAATGTCTTTAATGACCAACTCATCGCCAAACCCAAAAGAGAGACGATCTAAACTTAGCAACGCGTCGTTCTTTTGGATAACGGGTTTAAACTCTCCCTGTGATTGCGCTAGCGCTGTCGCTATTGCAGGTGACACTAGCTGATCGACCTGCGTTAAATCAGGAAGAGCCTCCAATGAAATCCCCGCGCGTTTTAACGCAGAGATATAAAGCGGCTCGCGAATACCATATTCAGCTAACAAATTGCTTTTCAACAACTCTGTAGGCGCCATATCCGCGATGATCGCACCTTCATCCATCAAAATAACGCGATCGATCGGTGCAGCCAATACTTCTTCTAAGCGATGTTCAATAATGATCGTTGTGAATTTCTGCGACTGATACAATTGGTCGATCATTTGGATTGCTTCATAGCCCGTTTGCGGATCAAGATTGGCTAATGGTTCATCGAACAAAAGAATCGGTGTCTCATCAATCAGAACGCCAGCCATCGTTACCCGCTGCTTTTGACCGCCAGAAAGGTCTTGCGGGCGTTTTTCAAGCTGCACCAGCAGGTTGGTCTTTTCCGACCAGTAGTTCACTGCCTTGCGCATCTCCTCCTGCTCCACCATTTCATTCTCTAAAGAAAAAGCAATATCCTCCGCCACAGTCAAGCCGACAAATTGGCTGTCCGTGTCCTGCAATACCGTTCCGACATCTAAAGAAAGATCGTAAATCGATGATTCACTGAACGTTTTGCCGTTGATTGTCAGACTTCCGGTAAAACTGCCTTGTTCATTTTGCGGGATGATGCCATTCAAACATTTTCCCAGCGTTGATTTGCCTGAGCCGCTTGGGCCCATGATCAAAATCTTCTCTCCTTGCTTAATGGTCAAATTGATCCTTTTCAATGTGGGCTCGGCTTGACTATCATATTGAAATGTAAACTCACGAAACTCGATCATTTTATATCCTCACGTTCTAAGCTTCTTTATTCAAACTGCCTTTTTTCGTTTTTGTCTGCGCGTAGGCCTTTAGTAAAATAACTCCGATGATCCCTGTAACGATTGAATTAGTAATCCCAGCAACTACACCCTGAGTGAAGACTTTGCTTGGTGCTTCCGCATAAATCAAAATGTCTCCGATTGGGGCGATGATTATCCAAGTTACTAAGTTGGCGATCGTTTCCCCAACTAAAAAGGTCACGATTTGCTTTTTTCCAAAAATGCCTTGTTCAATCGGGATGCGTTTCGCTAATAATCCAAAGAAAAGCCCTAAAATCCCTGATGCCACGATCCATGACCACCAAGCGCCATATGTCGTTAAATCTCCAAGCGCATGACCAATGAAACCAGCCAGACCAGCTACGATCGGCCCGTAGACCACTCCCAATAGCGCTAAGAAAGGATACGCCGTCGCGATATCTGTATTTGGAATCCCCGTAGGAATCGTTACAAACCGTTTCAAAATAAAGAAGACCGCCGCTCCGATACCAATTGCTACAATGTGTTTTACCGTAAATTTCTTATTCATACTTTTGTACTCCTTTTTCATTTTATAAGTGCTTCTTCCCTTAAACCTTTGTCAGTTCAATCGTCCAATCGTTGCCGGTGCCGATTTTATACACGGCAGAAAATGAATCTAGATTGATCCCTAAACCAACATTTAACAATGAATTGATATATAATACCGCTTCTTTCGGATCCACTTGAGCAAAAGAACGCCCAAAGACAACTTCATCCTGATAACGGACCACACCTTGATAGTATATTTTTACTAGCAAGCTTTGTCCATATTCAATCTGCCATTTTTTGAAAAATCCTACTGGAATGTTCGTCCATATCGAACCAAAACGAATATCTGTGATATCAATCGTACCAGCAATCTTATTCTCCTTTTGTAATGGCGCCACCAATGGAAATGCAACTAATTCGCTCACGGGAATGACCGTACCCAATTCAGCAACGTTTACTTTTCCACTCGCTAACCGAGCACCGTTATAAACATAGACATCGCGTCCGTGGAACGTATGGCTTTCTGATGATCCCGGCAAACGTTGAGACTCTTCGTCAATTTGACGAACCTCTTTAATTCCCACGTATTGAGCCAAATAAGTTAAGGTCCCATTATCCGGCGTAATCACACACTGTCCGCCCGTCAGCTCTGCTACGACGCTGCGTCTCGTAGATCCCACACCAGGATCTACGACCGAAACAAAAACAGTTCCTGCAGGCCAATACGTGACCGCCTGTAATAAGCGATAGCTCGCATCATGAATATTATAAGGTTCGATCTCATGAGTTAAATTATTGATATTCAACGTTGCTTCAACTTGATAAGCCACCCCATACATCGCGTTCACTGCACCGTCTTGCAAACCAAAATCCGTCTGTATTACTAAAAATCCTGCCATAAATCTTCCACCTTCCATTTTTTCAAGCTTGTCCATCGAGTCATTTTTACGTGCTAAGATCGTCACCTCAACTAAAAGCAAACACAAAAAAACGCCCTCAGCAAAAAAATTGCTAAGGGCATTAAACATGCGTTACCACCTTTAAACGTAAAGTCCTCACAGGCTTCACCTCAATCAGTACCCAAATTCTTGGAGACTGTGCCTTGCTAACGGGGGCATCCGTATTTCCTTAAAGATTCGGGAAATCCGCTCAAAAGCCATTTTCAAGTAAAACGATCTGCATTCCCTCTCACCAAACAGGAACTCTCTTTAACAAATATGTTTACTTTACTTTCTTTCTCATCGCGTTTCATCAATTGCTAATAAAATAGCAAAGAAATTTTAACTTGTCAATGGTGAAGACACGCTTGTTCACTTTTGGCCTCTTCGCGTTTTCTATTCTCTGATAAATAATTTTCTAAGAAATAAGAAAATGAAGCTAACTCTAGTGAGACTTGACCAACTCAATAATCCTTTTCGCATCAAAGACAGTCTATTGCTTTAAAAAAATTCGAACGTCATTTCGAAAAAAACTTTACAAAAAGAAAGTCAAAAGATCATCTACTTTCATAATTTAAAGTATCTGTCCCTTTCGGCTTTCTTTTTTTAGGTTACGTTGTATTTGATAGTTTACTTATAAAGAATTGAATTTCTTCATTTGTCATTGACTTATTTCATTATTATCCTTGTCCGTAATAGGCATGCTCCCCGTGTTTACGATAATAATGCTTATCCAGCAAATACTGTGGAATTTCACAAATATTCGGGTTGATTTGTTCATTTTCTTTAGCCATTAAACAAATCTCATCTAAAATCAAACTGTTTTCGACAGCCTCCATCGGCGAATCTCCCCAAGTAAAAGGTCCATGTCCGTAAACCAGCACACCTGGAACTTCATTCGCCTTTAGCGCTCTTTCTTTAAATGTCTCTACGATTACATGACCCGTATTCATTTCATAAGCCTCAGTCACTTCCGTTTCCGTCAATTGACGAGTACAAGGGATTTTCCCATAGAAAGCATCAGCGTGGGTCGTTCCATAGGCTGGCAAATCACGTCCCGCTTGCGCCCACATGACCGAATTTGTCGAATGCGTATGCACAATAGCGTTAACCCGTTCGAAAGCTTGATATAGGACTACATGAGTCGGTAAATCCGAAGAAGGATTCAAACTGCTCTCATCCAGCAATTTTCCTGTTAAATCTGTCACGACCATTTGATCCGCATGCATTTTTTTATAGTTCACACCACTGGGCTTAATGACAATCACACCTAGATCACGATTGATTTCACTGACATTGCCCCATGTTAATTTAACTAAGCCATATTGAGGCAGTTCCAAATTTGCTTCAAAAACTCTCTGTTTCATCGCTGCAATTCTTTCTTCACGCGACATCGTAGCCTGCCTCCTTTAATTTTGAGTATAAATAGTGCTTCGCCTGTTGAATTTCTGTTTGAAAATCTTGACTCTGCTCACTCCACATTTCAATCAAAAAAGTGCCATCATAATCCAAGCGCTTCAGATTTCTCAATAATCCAAGAAAATCAACACAGCCTTTTCCAAAAGGCACATCACGAAATTGTCCATCAGATTCTTTTGTTACTGGGTACGTATCCTTTAAATGGATCGAAGTAATGCAGTCAATTCCTTTTTCCAGCTCTCTGGCCGGATCGTTCTCCGGCCAAGCAGATAAATTCCCTAAATCTGGATAGACTTGCAGGTAAGGTGAATGAATTTGTTCTTTGATTTCTAAAAACTTTGAAATAGAATTCATAAAAGGATCATCCATGATCTCAACAGAAAGAATCACGCCATACTTTGATGCTTCCTTTACACTTTCCTTCATGCCTTCAATAAAGTCTTCTCTTGAAGTCATTGATTTTTCTTCATAATAAACATCATAGCCTGCTACTTGGATCACTTTGATACTTAATTTGTGAGCCAATTGAATCGCCTTTTTCATGATTTCTTTCGCGATAATTTGTTTTTCTGGATCAGCAGAGCCAAAGGGAAAACGACGATGGCCACTTAAACAAATCGAATTGATCCGTATACCTGTTTCAAACATATCATTTCTCAAGGCAGCAATTTTTGCATCAGACCAGTCCAAACGAGTCAATCGTTCATCGGTCTCGTCAATCGACATCTCAATAAAATCAAAACCCAATTTTTTTACTAGAGAAAAACGTTCTTTCCACGAAATATCTTTTGGCAATGCTTTTTCATAAATTCCAATTTGAGCCATCCTATTGCCCCCAAATACGAATAATCTCATTCTTAAAGTTTTGAGCCGCCGCTATTGGATCTGCTGCCGCCGTGATCCCTCGACCTGTAATAAACGTGTAGACGTCAATTCCTTCAAATAATTTCAATGTATCTACATCCAGGCCGCCGGTAACAGAAACGTTGAAGCCCATTTCAATCAATTTTTTGACTTTGGTTAAGTCTTTTTCCCCCCACGTTTCACCAGATAATAATGCGTCGCGGCTTTGGTGATAAATGGCTTGCTTGATCCCAACCTCACGCCAGGCTTCCGCCTGTTCATAGGTCCACTCTCCGTATAGCTCCACTTGTAATTCTTCCACTTCTTTTTTTGCGGCCTCCATTGTTGGAAGCGTTGCGCAGCAAATGACTGTCATGAAATCCGCGCCCGCATCCGCGACATTTTTCGCTACAGTTCCGCCCGCATCCGCGCATTTAGTATCCGCGACTAATTTTTTTCCCGGAAACATTCCGCGGATACAACGAATCGCTTTTTGCCCTTCCTGCAAGCATAAAATTGTACCTACTTCAATAATATCTACGACATCACCTACTTTGAAAACGTCTGCTAACGCGTGCTCTAAATCGTTATGGTCCAATGCAATTTGTAAGTTCGGTCTACTCATCTTGATTTCCTCTTTTACTTAGTTTTTTGATATAGATCTGATTCCGCAAATTTTTCGCCGATTTCTTTCGCAGACATCACATTTTTAATTCCGATCACCGTTACACCTTTTTTCTCTGCCTGTGTGAACATATTCAAAAAGTTAACTGGCGTAAAGACAACATCGTATTGAGTTGCCGAGCTTTTCCCTTCTGAGATTGCACAATGGTGAATTTTTGTGATAGGCACATTCAATTCCTTCATCGCTTTTTCAACACTTCTCATCATCATCAAACTAGTTCCAGATCCATTCGCACAAGAGACTAAAATTCTCATTATTATTTCCTCCTCATTTGTTTTAACGTTTTAATTAGTTTTGTTCCTGATACTTTTCTGCATATTGTTCGTAATCATCTACAATCATGAAGTACCCATCCGGATTTTTCCGGTATTGTATTTGCGGAATAACCAACAAACCAATAACGACAACAGCAATTCCGACATAGCCTAAAACTTTCATAATGACTGTAAAGACCGGCCAAGCCGTTGCCCAGTCGAACATTCCGATATAGCCGCCGTATTTTGACATACCGATCCAAGTTGCGAATAACGCTGAGCCGCCGACTTGGATTATTCCTGACAAGAATGGGAATAAGCAAGCAGCTTTGAATCCTCCACGGTTGTTGGCGAAGACGGCGATAACTGCATTGTCAAAAAACAATGGAATAAATCCGGCAATTACGATCGTCGGAGATTTCAATAAAATCAGCAATCCAATCATTAAGAACTGACCCAACGCACCAAACAAGAACCCAATCGTTACTGCATTTGGCGAACCAAATCCGAATGTCGCAGCCACGTCGATCCCTGGTACTGCTCCAGGTAAAATCGTGTTTGAGATTCCTTGGAACGATTGCGTCAACTCATCTACGAACGTTCGAACACCTAATTGCAAAATCGCCAGATATACTGCGAAATTCAACGAGGTTGTCATAATGTAAAATAGGAAGCTTTGACCCTCTTGCATAAATTCGGCTTGAATCAAATAATCTTTACCTAACACCAATAAAATGATTCCGAAGAAAAACAGCATCAATAAAGAAGTAGCGACCATGTTTTCATTGAAGATCGACAAGAAACCTGGCAACTCGATGTCCTCTAATTTTTTATCCATTTTTTCAGATTTATGTTTCTTCTCATCACGTTTTCGCATCCATTCAGCTAACTTTGCGAAAATGAATATCCCAAACATTTGTTGATGAGCTACTGCAAAGCCAGCGCCCTCCGTCAATTCCTGAGTGATTCCTACTGTCAAATTAGAAGCAACCGCCCAATAGCAGCCTAAAATCAATCCCATGAAGATCAACACTTGAATTCTACCTAAGTCAGGAAAACAGAATAATAAGATCCAAAACGCTGTAGCTGATTGCTGAATTTGTACATTACCTGTGGTAAAAACTGAACGTAATTTCGTATATTTTTGGAAACGAACCAATAGAATATTCATGACAAAAGCAATCAATAGCAAAATCATTACGTCTCCAAATGTTCGGCCGAAAGTTTCCTTCAGACCTGCATCAACCGCATTTTGGCCAAAGTACGGGTCAGTTACCATCGCATCCAAATTGAATCGTTCTTTTAATCCAACTAGGATTGGTCGAAAATTATTGACTAAACCTCCTGAACCGACCGTCAAAATAAAGTAGCCGACTGTCGCTTTTAAAAATCCAGCAACACACTCATAGAGCGGCCGTTTCAATAAGATGTATCCTAGCAGCACGATAAATCCAATCAGATATGCCGGCTGTGTCAAAATGTTTGTCGCAAAATATGTCCAAATACTTAACAAAAAGTCACCCATTGCTTTTTCCTCCTATAAATTAAACGCTTGCATCACAGCTTGATAATCTTCAATTGAGTTTGTAGCTACGAGACGTTCGATCAAACCTTCTGTCATCAATAATTCAGACAAGTTTTGAATATTCTCCATATGTTCTTCCGCATTTTTTGCTGCTAGGGTAAAGAATAGAATCGCAGATTTTTCTTCTTCCTCATCTTCAAACTGAACAGGTTGTTTCATCTTCGTAAATGAAATCGCCGTTCCAAAGACACCTTCACTATCTTCAGATGAGTGCGGCATTGCCACTTCTGGAACAATCACGATATACGGGCCATGCTCCTCCACACACCGAATAATTTCATCCACATAGGTTTGGTCGATGATTTTTTTGTCCAGTAATAATTGGCAACTCTCAACAATCGCTTCCCGCCAATCTGTTATCTCTTTGTCAGAATAATTGATTAAATCATTATCAAAAAAATATTTAAGCATGCTGCTGCTCCTTTCTATTATAAGAATGATGGAAATGGCGTATCGTTTTCTGTTGAAAAGGCATCTTCGAAACCGCGGTAGAAATTGAATTCAAGATCATCCTTATTGGTTGGATAAGTAAATTTCCCGCCTACTTGCCAGATATAAGGTTTGAAATCATAGTTCAAGCGATCCTTTTTGAATTTCCAAATTTCCGTAATTTCCTTTGGATCTGCCATAAAGTTCGCCCAGATGTCGTAATGAACAGGGATTACTACTTTCGCATTCAATGATTCAGCCATTCGCAACATATCCACAGAGGTCACTTTATCGGTGATTCCTCGTGGGTTTTCACCATAAGCGCCTAAACATACATCAATTTTATGCTCATTACCGTGCTTAGCGAACATATTGGAGTAGTGAGAATCCCCCGCATGATAAAGACTGCCGCCAGACGTTTCAAATAAATAGTTCACTGCGATTTGATCCATGTCCTGCGGTAGCTTGCCTTTCAATGTAACTTCAGGATCTTCGCAGGTTACTAAAGCGGTCCGGTCAAAGGCTTCTAACGCCACCACATTAATGTCTTTGATGGTAACTTCATCACCTGGTTTCACAACAATCGTTTTTTCTTCGGGAATGCCCCATTTCAACCATGTATTAACAACTTCCTTAGGTCCGATAAATTTGGCTTCTGGACAATTTTGATGTACCGCCGCTGCTGTATTGATATCCAGATGGTCTGAATGGATATGTGTTACTACTAGAGCATCAACATTCTTCACTTCAAAAGGATCGATGACAAATGGTTGCGTACGTAAATTAGGTTGCATCTTTTGTACCCCGCTCATGCGCATCATCTGATGGCCTTTTTTCATCATGCCATCTCCATGACTGCGCTTTCCGGTTCCGCACCATAAATCACACAAAATATTGGTTCCTTCATGACTTTTCAACCAGATTCCCGTACAGCCTAACCACCACATGGCAAAGGTTCCTTCTTTAACTGATTCTAATTCGATTTCTTCATTCAAATACGTTCCCCATTCAGGAAAGGTATCTAAAACCCAGCTTTCTTTTGTAACTTCATTGACGCTTTTACTCATTATGATTGCTCCTCACATATATTTGATTGGCTTACAATTAAATCTTAAAGCGTATTCGAAGTTATGAAAACCCTTTTATATGACTTTCTATTTCTTATATGATTTTCTATCCTTTTTTAATGATTTTCTTAGTATAATGAAAGCGGTTAAAGAATTTTAAATGAACAACTCAGTGGATAAAATCATTTATTTAGACTAAGTGTCATATAGGAGGCAAAAAAATGAAGAACTCGCTCGTCAATATTGATAAACGTCAAAGAGATATTTTGGATTTATTACAGCAGACAGAACAAATGACGACTTTCGAGTTGGCAAAAGCTCTAGGCGTTTCGATTAGTACGATACGAAGAGATTTAAATTTACTAGAAGAGAAGAACGATATTATCCGTAATTACGGTTATTGTTCCTATAATTACGAAAATAAGACTGACTTCGATCAATCCGGTCCTGAAAGGATCAAGCTTGCGATCGCCAGAGAAGCCAGCAAATACATCAGCGATTATGATACGTTGTTCATCAACTCAAGCTCGACAGCACTAAAAACACTTGATTATATCAACTCCAATCATTTGACGATCGTCACAAACAATGTAAAAGTCAATTACTCCCCTCACAAGGATAATTGCAATTATATTTTGACTGGAGGAGAGATGCGCTTTCCAAAAGAAGCTTTAGTTGGAGATATTGCATTGAATACCATCTCTTCGATGAATGCGGATGTCTGTGTGATCGGCTGTAGTGGAGTCAGTGTAGAAAATGGGGTGACTACGAAAATATTGAATGAATCTACGATTAACGAAATGATGATCAATAAAACGCTCAAATGCAAGATTTTAGTCGCCGATCACCGTAAAATCGGATTGACCTCAAAATTCAAAATTGCGGATATTTCTGTTTTTGACTATCTGATAACCGATCAATTTTGCTCGCAAAAAACCTTGGATGAAATCAGGAATGCAGGAGTAAAAGTTATTCAAATTGATTAATCAAAAAAAGACCAAAAACTATAAAAGCAAAATATAGTTTTTGGTCTCTTCTCTATTCAATTAATTATTGCTCCAGGCTTCAATGTATTTACGCGCTGTTTTTGTGACTAAATCATACTCTTCAGTTGCTGCGCCCTTGAATAGGTTCCCTCCGACACCAACCATGATTGCTCCAGCTTGTTTCCATTCTGCCAGATTGTCCAAATTGATTCCGCCAGTTGGCATGATATTGACTTGAGGCAATGGCGCTTTTGCCGCTTTGATCATTTGTGATGAGAAATTATTAGCCGGGAATAACTTCACGACATCCACGCCGCTTTTCATCGCCTGCTGCATTTCTGTGATCGTCATACATCCTGGCATGTAAGGAACTTGATACAAGTTACAAAGTTCAGCTGTCGACTGATCAAAACATGGGCTGACGATAAACTCTGCACCCGCCATGATCGCCAAGCGGGCTGTTACTGCATCCAGTACTGTTCCTGCGCCGATAACTACGCTTAAATCATTCCCATATTCTATCTTCAAATCCGCGATAACTTGATCCGCCTGCGGAACAGAAAAGGTTACTTCGATGCCCTTTATACCGCCTTTGACAACTGCTTTAGCCGCTTCAAAAGCCTGTTTACTAGAACGCTCTCTAACAACAGCCACTACACCAGCTTGTTCAACGCGTGTTAATACTTCAACTCTTTTCATTAATCTCACCTACTCCACATTCACATGTTCGTGAAGTGCATCTTCATTAGATGTTTGATCACGTTTAGCCAATTTCAAAGTTAATGCATCCAAAGTGATATGCACTGTTTGATCGAAAAGACTTGATAAAAGCTGCTCAGATTTTATGCCTGCTCCTGTCTTTGTTGCCCCTGGTACAACGATTACCTGATCCGCTAGTTTAGCCAACTGTGAGTCCTTATCACTCGTTAAAACAACGATATCAAGACCTCTTTTTTTGGCCGCTTCAGTATCTGCTACGATTCCTTTAGTTGTACCTGATCCGGAAATCGCCACCCAAGTATCACCTTTCTGAATGGAAGGCGTAATCGTCTCGCCCATTACATAATCTGTATAACCAATATGCATTAAGCGCATTGCAAATCCTTTTGCTTGAAAACCGCTGCGTCCTGCTCCGATCACAAAAATTCGTTTGTTCTTTTGGAATAGCGGCATTGCTTGGTCAAGTTCCCGCACATCCACCATCTCCATTACTTGATTAATTTCTTGCATAATCGTTTCGATTGTTTTCATTTGTGAACAGCTCCCATAAATTCATTTACTGCTTTCATCGAATCCGCGGCTTTCGCAATTTTTGACCCGACGATGATGACTTCAATAATTCCTTGTTCTGCTAAAATTTGCGCTTGTTTCAAATCAATCCCACCAGCAATTGCCAGTCGTTTGATTTCAGGAAATTTTTGACGGAATACTTCAACGCTTGCCGCTGCGTCGAAATAATCGTTACGATCAACGGAATGATGTAGTGCATAGATTGCATTTGGAAAGTGTTTGATCTTTGCAATTTTTTCATCTGAAACTTCCAAAAGATCGATCATCATAGTTTTGTTTTCTTTTTGAGCCACATCATAACAAGCTTCTAAAGTAGCTACTGAGGCAGCTCCCATAGCGGTAACAATATCGCCCCCATGACGAAAAGCTTGATTAAACTCGTAAGCCCCCTCATCAATCGTTTTACTATCGATTAGCAGATTAGTTTGCGGCAAAGCCTCTCTTAACTTTTCTATTGCTGCATTACCATAATCTTTTACCAAAGAGGTGCCCATTTCCAAAATATCGGTTTTACCATCTAATTGTTTCGCTAATGTTACTGCGTCTGTTAAAGAAACGCGGTCAATCGCTGTTTGTAATTTCATGCTTCCACTTCCTGTTTTTTTAAAAATTCTTTCAATTCTTGTGGTGTTGGATACCCGTCATTGTCTCCAGGTGATTGAACAGCCATTGCACCGATCGCATTTGCTCGAATGACCGCTTCTTTTAAAGATTTTTCTTCTATTAAAGCAGTAATCAACCCAACTGCAAATCCGTCTCCGGCACCGACAGTATCCACGACCTCTGCCACTTTAAAACCTGAAACAGTAAAGCTTGACCCATCCTTTTGTTTTACATAAGCCCCGTCTGTACCTAATTTAACAATTACTGTTTGTGTTGCGTCCCCATTATTCAAATAGAAATCCGCGATTGCTTCTGGTTCACGACTGCCCATTAATATTTCACCTTCATTGATTCCTGGCAGTACAATCTCTGCATGAGAAGCTAAGTCATTGATTGTCGTCACCATCTCTTCTTGGCTCGCCCAAAGTTGTGGACGCAAATTTGGATCAAAGGTTGTACGAATCTGATTTTTTTCCAATAAGCTGATTAAATAGCGGAATGCCTTTTGTGCTTCTGTTGAAATTGCTGGGAAGATACCCGATAAATGCGCCATTTTCACGTTTGAAAAATCAATTTTATCTAGAACAGCTTGGTCAAAATGGGCAGCTGCCGAACCCTTACGAAAATAGAAAATACTTGGATCCCCCTGACTAACACGATCCTTTAATTGAAAAGCGGTCCAAAAATCAGCGGTTTCTGAAATATAGTCTGTTCCGATTTGATTTTCATGCAAACGGTCGATAATAAACTCGCCAAAAGGATCCTTTCCTACTTGAGTAATGTACTCACTACTATGACCTAAACGAGATACACCGACAGCGACGTTTACTTCCGCCCCAGCTAAAAATTTCTGGAAGTGGCAAGTATCCTTCAAAGATTTATCAACCTCTTCCGATCCGAACAACGCAATTGGTTCACCAATCGTTAAAAATTCACTCATGTTTATTTCCCCTTTTCTTTTAAAGTAAGATATATGCAGCAATCAAATTCAGAACAGTAGCCGCCCAAGCCCACGGCATGCCTGTCAGCAAGAACGTTTTTGTATCTAAACCGGCATATTGCACTGACCACAAATTCCATGATTGGGTAATACAGGCTGAGACACCCATCATAGAAGGTACAACTAGTAGACCATACAAGAAATATTGATCAAACATTCCCGTGCCTACTAATATAGCCGCAGTTGCAGCACCGGCACCATACAACATCAATGGACCGCGGAAGTAAGAAAGCGGCGCAATGATAGCAACAATGATAATCAAGACAAGCTTGCTATTTGGAATGATCTCCTGGAACACACTGGTAAAGCCGGACATTGCATGAACCGCTGCCGACTGGAACATCGTCAAAACAAACAACATAATCAATAGACCTGCGATATCACTGATTGCATGTTTAGCGGTTTCATTCATCATCGTGACGAATTTGCTGTAGCGTTTCATGTTCCCTGTTGCAGCAAAAGCAATAATTGTAGAAAGCAAAAGTGCTGGAACAGCATCCCATTTTGCAAAAATACTCAATGCTACTGGTAAAACTGGCAGCACATAAGTCCAAACTGGAACTTCAACAACTTCCTCCTCCGTGTCACTCTCAACAATTTCGGGTTTTCCATTACGTATTTTCTTCGAATTAAATAGGATGAATAGTATAAGAATCACCATTTGAACACCCATCGCAACAAAGCCAAAACGTTGATAATGCGGCCCCCACGCTACCTTAGGGAAAAACACTTGAAATTGAACAAACAGTACGTTATTGACATACATTGCTGCACCAATCGCCATTGTAAAAATGGAGACTGCTATATTTTTGGGAACACCGATCGAAAACATGATTGGAAAAAGAATTACACCGACAGCAATTGCAGAACCAACACCATAGGAGCTCGTGAAGATTAAAGCGATTACAAGTGCAATCAGAATCGTGGCTAAAACGGGACTCTTCTTCCCAACCTTTTCTGTTCGCCGGCTTATACTGCCAGCTATCCCGGTATCAACTAGTACTCGACCAAACCAAGAACCAAAGATGATATATGCAGCCGTCTTCCCATAATTTAAAACGGGTTCTGTAAATATTTCCTTCACTGCTATGTTAAATGGAACCATTCCGATAATCGTCCACAAAATTGCCATTACGAAGAAACCGACTGTTAAATTCCCACCTTTCATGGCATAAAGGACAAAGATGATAAAGGTTACAGCTAATAGTATTCCAGTTATTGCGCTACTCATGCTAATTCACCTCCTAATAGTTGTTTAGCTCACTTAAAATACGTTGATATTTTGAAATTGGTTTCCCATGATCTTCCACAAAGAAATCATTCTCCATATGATTGAATTTTTGGATCAAATAATAGCCTGTCAGATAAGCTGCCAATGCTTCTTTTGCTGCACCTTCCATGTCTTCTTTATCAATTTCAGGTCGGTGAATCGTTTCCATAAAATGATAAGCAAATTTTTCTGGATCGATTTTGGTTTGCTGTTCAGTCATTAGATTTCATCCTCCAATAATTTCTTGGCCGTTTGTATTTCAACATTTGTAGTCGTCGGATATTCAATTGCAACAGGTACATCCTGCGGCAGAATTTGCAGAACCTTGCGCCAAGGTAATTCTCCATGATCAAGCCCCGCAGCTTGCGGTTGTTGGTTTTCATATCGAACATCTTTCACATGGATATAGTGGACGTAACTCTTCAACAACTTAGCCGCGGTTACTTCGTCTTCTTCAACAAATCGCCAATTGCCAAGATCATAAACATATCCAATAGTCAATCCAGCATTCTTCACTGCCTTCATATAAGTATCGATTGCCTTGATCGTTCCAGATGTTTGAGTCTGGTCATTTTCAATTGATATTTCTACACCTTCATCAAGGAGCTCTTTCAATTGTTTAATATGAAGTTCCCCGTCAAAATCGCCAATATTCCATTTGATGTGTTTCACACCCATTTTTTTCGCTTCTACTAAATAATGTTCAAGCTTAGGATTAACCGTTCCATCAACATAAACTTCATCAGGGACACTATAGAACAATTGCAGACCCAAACGCTTTGCTTCTGATTCAATAACAGGTATCTCTTCATTAATATCTCTAAAGTATTCCCTTCTAAGTTCAACTTGATTAAACCCTAGGTCGGCTATCTCCTGTAATAAATCCGCTTGCAATTCTCCATTCGCTACTCTGTCGGCAAAAACTAGAAAGTTTAGTACTAGTATCTCATCCATCTTAAATTCGCATCCTTCCAATTAGTTAACCGGTTTCTACATAAGTATAGTAAACCGGTTTCCAAAAAATGTCAACGGTTTCACTATTAAAAAACATTCTTTAGTTCCATAAAAATAAGCCACGCTTGGAAACCGGTTCCCAAGCGTGGCTTATTTTACATTCTAAATTCTTAAAAATAACTGATCTAAACAGATTTACGCCAGCGGATATCTGATGGCACAATAATTTCTTGTTTCTCCATGGGTTCTTTTAGCAGCTCCATCAATTGTTGACCAGCAATTTTACCAATCCTTTTCGATGGTTGTTCAATACTGGTAATCCCTGGTCCAACCAACTCTGTCAGATTCCAATCATCAAAACCAGTCACACCAATTTTTTCTGGTATCTCAACCTCCTGCTTGATTAACCATGCCAAAACATCCATCAGAACTCGACCATTGGAAGCAAAAAGCAAACTTTTTTTCGACTCAGCGATAATTGGCTGCAAGAATTCAGTTAACTGATTTTCATCAGTAACTTCAATCAACGTACAGCTCTTTCCGGCTTTCTTCACTGTCTTTTTGACCGTCTGAAAACGTAGATCCCTCGTACTTACATCTTTTACTGGTTCACTTACAACTACTACATTCTCGTACCCCTTGTTTAGAGCCTTTTCCACCACTTCTTGTGTTGCGGCAATGTTATTCGTCATTACCGATGACCATTTTTCCGGTTCAGTTTGTCGATCGACAAGTAAAAGCGGGATATTTCGTTCGGTAATGAACTCATAGTTAGCCGTTTGTCGTGATGATGGCTGCAGAATGATTCCTTCGACATTCTGATCCAGTAATTTCTCCAATAGTTCCTTTTCCTGGGCTATAGAATTTGCAGCATCCACAATGATCATTTGGTATCCGCTCTGTTCGAGTACAGATCCGATTCCCTTAAGCAACAATGAAGAATAAAGATTGGAGATATCTGCTACCACTACACCAATCAAATAACTATGCTTCGATTTCAACGCTTGTGCCTGTTTACTCGGCCGATAATTTAAGCGTTCGATCACTTCCGCAATCTTTTGTTTCGTTTCTTTAGACATATTCCCGTAATTATTGTTTAAAAATCGCGAGATCGTTGTTTTAGAAACGCCTGCCTCTTCTGCGACCTCTTTGATTGTAATTTTTTTCATCTTGTCTTCTCCAACTATCTTTTTTATTATTGTAGCGAATTTTAGATTGATTGCAAAGTTAGCCACTCAGCTGCTTCTAATTATTGAACAGGTTGTTAATGAACGCATACCGTTCTATCAAAAATTATAATGATGTTTTGATTCATTTCTTTTATACTTATGGTAATTGAATTGATTTAGGAGGATTGATATGGAAAATTACCGCGCAGCGTTTTTTGATATTGATGGAACTTTAGCTGATAATCATTTGCCCCGCAACTTATCCTTCTCGGAACGAGTCCCGGGCTCTGCAAAACTAGCCCTTCGAAAATTGAAAGAAAACGGAATCGAACCGGTTATTGCTTCTGGTCGCCACTACCAAACTTTAACGAGTTTAGCAAAATCTTTGGGGGTAAACAGTATTATTTCTTCCAACGGCAACTGTGTACACTATCATGGAGAAATGATTCATCAAAATGTTATTCCACCAAAATTGCTAGAGAACTTAGTGAAGCATTTAGAAAATCAGCAGACTGAATTTTTGATTGAAACCTCTCAAGCAATCTATTGTTTTGATAATAATGAGTATCACGGTGATCCTCTGTCAGACAAGATTGTTTTAAAGGTAAATGATCCCTTACCTAAAAATGTTCTTCAATTGATTGTTCCTTGGGATGAAGCCAGCGAATTTAAGTTAGGAGCGGATTCTCTACTGATCGCAGAAAAAGTCGCTCCCGTAGCCGCAAACATTCATTTAAAAACCGGTACTAAAGCGGAAGGTATTCACAAAATTTGTGAAGAGATGACGATTACCGCAAAACAGACACTAGCCTTTGGCGATGAAGAAAATGATTTTACAATGTTTGATGTAGTAGGTTTCCCCGTCGCAATGGGAAATGCTGCACCCGCCTTAAAGAAAAAGGCCGCGCATGTGACAACTAGTGTTTCCAATGATGGAATTTGGAATGCCTGTATTGATCTCGGTCTGATATCTGAATAGAAAAATTCCGTCAGAGGAATATTCTTCTGACGGAATTTTTTTAGCGTTCAGAAATCTCTTGATACTCACGATCTTCTGAAACTTCCATATAAGCCGGTCGAATGATTTTTTGAACATTCACCAATTCTTCGATCCGATGAGCAGACCAGCCAACAATACGAGCAATCGCAAACATTGGGGTGTACAGCTCTTGCGGTAAATCTAACATGTGATAAACAAAACCGCTAAAGAAGTCAATATTCGCACTCACGCCCTTATAGACTTTGCGTCTTTCTGAAATGATTTCTGGAGCTAAACGTTCAACTTTCCGATATAAACTGAATTCTGCAGATGCCTCTGAACCCTTTTCTTCAGCTAACTTTTCTACATAGCGTTTGAAAATCTCCGCACGCGGATCAGATTCGGCATAAATGGCATGTCCCATACCGTAGATCAATCCCTGCTTATCAAAAGCCTCTTTATTCAAGATTTTCTCTAAGTATTCTCGAATCTCGTTCTCATCTTCACAATCACTAACAGTCGCTTTCAGGTCCTCCATCATTTGTGTCACCTTGATATTGGCGCCTCCGTGCTTAGGGCCCTTCAAAGAACCCAGTGCAGCTGCAATTGTCGAATAAGTATCTGTACCACTAGATGTAACAACCCGAGTCGTGAAGGTCGAATTGTTCCCTCCGCCATGTTCCATATGTAAAACTAATGCCATATCTAAAGTCTGCGCTTCTTGGAAAGTATACTTTTTGTCTGGACGCAACATCGTCAGTATTGCTTCCGCAGTACTAAGATTTTCAGCTGGCCGATGAATATACATACTTTCCCCTTTGGTATAATGATTATACGCATGGTAGGAGTAGACTGCAATCATCGGAAAAGTAGCGATCAATGATAAACTTTGATCCAAAACATTTTCAATACTGATATCGTCAGTTTTTTTATCGTAACATCCCAATGTTAGTACACTGCGGGAAATCATATTCATGATATTGTGTGATGGCGCCTTCATAATAACATCACGCACAAAGTTTGTAGGAAGCGTTCGTCTTTTACTAATCAAAGTCCTGAAATCAGTTAACTCTGCTTGTGTCGGCAAGGAACCAAACAATAACAAATAACTGACTTCTTCGAAACCCAAACGTCCTTCTGAGACAAAACCATTTACTAGTTCATTAATATCGATTCCGCGATAACGTAATTCACCATATTTAGAGATAACCTTATCACCATCCATAATTTGCGGATGAATCGTGGAAATATTGGTTAAACCAGCTAAAACACCTTTGCCGTCGAGGTCACGCAAACCTTTTTTTACGTTATGTTTCCTATATAAAGAAGCCTCTAAATAATCCTCTTTTCGGCATACATCAGCCATTTGGTCCAAATCTAACATCTCTGTGTCCTCCTTATCATTTTTATTTTACAATCGGGTTAAGAAACATTATAACACCATTGGCGTAAAATGAAATACTTTTAATAATTTCATTTACTTTCTTTTTTTTTCTTCGTATAATGAACCCATCTGATTTTAAACGATAACGTATTCAGGAGGGATTTTGTATTGAACTGGAAAAAAGAGCTTTTCGTCAATGACGAACATTATACATACTTTGATCTTTCATCAATTGTCAATACGTACCAAAAAGAAATCGCTGATTATCCATTCAGCATACGAATACTATTAGAAAGCTTGGCACGTCATCAAGAATTATCTGATTTAGAGAATTTGATTGCATTTGACGCAAAACAGCCGTCCGGTGTGGTTCCATTTCGCCCATCACGCGTTGTTCTACAAGATTTTACCGGTGTCCCAGCTGTAGTCGATCTTGCCGCTATGAGGGATGCCGTAGTCAAACTAGGCGGAGATCCTAGAGTGATCAATCCTGAAATTCCCGTTACTTTAGTCGTTGACCATTCTGTACAGGTTGACTGCGCAGGTACGGAAGATAGTTTGGCATATAACACTGAGAAGGAGTTTGAGCGGAACCACGAGCGCTATCAATTTCTCAAATGGGCGCAGCAGGCCTTCGATAACTTTGAAGTTGTACCGCCTGAAACGGGAATCATTCATCAGGTCAATCTTGAATATTTATCAGATGTCATTCTAAAAAATGATGAGAATTTGCTTTTTCCCGATTCTTTAGAGGGAACTGATTCCCATACAACAATGATCAATGGATTAGGTGTACTTGGTTGGGGGGTTGGCGGTATCGAAGCTGAAGCTGCCATTTTAGGAGAAGCCTCTTACTTTCCTACACCTGAAGTTATTGGTGTAGAATTGACCGGAACATTGAGCCCTGGTGCGACCGCAACAGACTTAGCACTTTATCTAACTGAACTTTTACGTAACGAGAAAGTCGTCGGTAAATTTGTGGAATATTTCGGATCTGGCTACAAAACCTTAAGTCTCTCTGATCGAGCAACGATCGCAAATATGGCTCCAGAATATGGTGCAACTTGCGGCTTCTGCCCAATTGATGAAGAGACACTCAGCTATCTTCGTTTAACTGGTCGTTCTGAGAAGCAAGTAAAATTAGTTGAAGCCTATGCGAAACAAAATAAACTCTTTTATGCTGGGGATGAAACCCCAACATACACACGCGTGATCAAATTAGATCTATCGACTGTCCACTCTTCTGTCGCTGGTCCGAAGCGACCTCAAGATCGAATTCCGTTGGCGGATGTCGCTGAAAATTTCGCGGCTTCATTAATTAGTCCCAGCGGGCCTAAAGGTTTTGGGTTACAATCGGAAGAAATCAACCGAAAAGAAGCGATTCAAGGGACAGAGGATTCAATCGAAACAGGAGATTTGGCTTTAGCCGCCATTACTAGTTGTACAAATACTAGTAATCCTTCAGTCATGGTCGCCGCTGGACTGTTAGCTAAAAAAGCAGTCAAATTAGGTCTAAAGGTTCCATCGACTATCAAAACTTCTTTAGCTCCAGGTTCAAAAATCGTGACGCAATATCTAGAAAAAGGAAATTTATTAGAGCCTTTAGCAGAACTGGGATTTGATATTGTTGGTTATGGCTGCACAACTTGTATTGGAAATTCTGGACCGTTGGATGCCGAAATCGAAACGACGCTAAAAGAGAGCGAACTTGTCGTTTCTGCGGTCTTATCTGGTAATCGAAATTTTGAAGGACGCATCCATCCACTGATTAAAGCCAACTATCTGGCTTCACCGCCATTAGTAATCGCTTATGCTTTAGCTGGCTCGATCAAAAAGGATTTAACAAAAGAAGCACTTGCTGAAGTCAATGGAAAGGCAATCTATTTATCAGACTTGTGGCCTTCTCAAGAAGAAGTAAATAGCTACATCAACGATTTTCTGAATCCTGAAGACTTCCAGGAGGCATATAAGAACGTTTATCAATCAAACGAGCGTTGGAATAGAATCGAAACATCTGAGGGTAATTGCTACGATTGGGACGATTCATCGACCTATATTGCAAATCCGCCTTTCTTTACAAATCTTGGACTAACGAACGATAAAGAAAACCCATTAGAAAATTTGCAAGTCTTAGCCAAATTTGGTGATTCAGTAACCACTGACCATATTTCTCCAGCAGGTAACATCGGACTTCAGTCGCCAGCAGGAAAATATTTGAAGGATCGTGGGTTGACGTATAAAGATTTCAATTCATTTGGATCAAGACGAGGAAACCATGAAGTAATGATGCGCGGAACCTTCGGAAATATTCGTATCCAAAATCAATTGACTCCTGAAACGACTGGTGGCTATACAAAACTGGCTACTTCAGGAGAAGAATTATCGATTTACGATGCGGCAATGCACTATCAGAAAGAAGAAATTGGCACCATCATTCTTGCAGGAAAAGACTATGGCATGGGCTCTTCTCGCGACTGGGCTGCTAAAGGAACAAATCTCTTAGGTGTCAAGGCTGTGTTGGCAGAAAGTTACGAACGGATTCATCGTAGCAATTTGGTGATGATGGGGGTTATCCCTTTTGAATACCTTCCTGGCGAAACAGCTGACTCATTAGGTTTGACCGGCCTAGAAAGCTACAGTTTTAAGTTTCCGGCCGAGCCTACGATCAACCAGATTATTGACGTAACTGCTGCGGGAGAGAAAGAAATCCACTTCCAAGCGAAACTACGTTTTGATTCTGACGCTGATATTGCCTATTGGAAAAATCAAGGTATTTTACCTTTAGTTATCAATAAAAAAATGCAAAAGGAGCAAGCTTAATGACAAACACGTTAAATCCAGTCATCCCCTATATAGAGGGTGATGGCATCGGACCAGAAATCTGGCAGGCGACAAAACAAGTTGTCGATACAGCCGTCTCCTCAGCATATAAGAATGAACGAAAAATTAACTGGTCTGAAATTCTTGCTGGAGAAAAAGCCTTCAATCAAACTGGTACTTGGCTTCCTGACGAAACACTGGAGGCCATCAAAGAGCATAAAATTGCTATTAAAGGTCCCCTGACTACCCCTATCGGAGAAGGTTTTCGTTCATTAAATGTTACCTTGCGTCAAGAATTAGATCTTTACGCTTGTGTTCGACCAGTCCGCTATTTTGAAGGCGTCCCTTCTCCTTTGAAAGAACCGGAAAAAACAGAAATGACTATTTTTCGTGAAAATACTGAAGATGTTTACGCAGGCATCGAGTTTGCCAAAGACTCCGAAGAAGTTGAACAGCTTTTGAACTTTTTGACAGATCAATTATCGGTCACTAAAGTTCGTTTCCCGGCAACAAGCGCTTTGGGGATCAAACCGATTTCTCAAGAAGGAAGCGAACGCCTGATTGCTGCCGCTTTAGACTATGCCATTGAGCAAGGAAAAACACGTGTAACATTGATCCATAAAGGAAATATCATGAAGTTCACTGAAGGCGGGTTCAAAAATTGGGGATACGACTATATCGAACAAAACTACCCTCAAGCTTTCACAATGAATCAATATAAAATGATTTCAGCTGATTCAACGATTGAAAATGCAAATACAGCACTAGCTGAAGCTCGAGCTGCTGGAAAAATTATCGTTGATGATGTAATCGCAGATAATTTTTTACAACAGATACTTTTATATCCAGAAAAGTATCAAGTTGTTGCTACTACTAATTTGAATGGCGACTATATTTCTGATGCCTTAGCAGCCCAAGTTGGCGGTATAGGTATTGCTCCAGGGGCAAATATCAATTATGAAACTGGACACGCCATTTTTGAGGCGACTCACGGAACCGCTCCAGATATTGCTGGAAAAGGTTGGGCTAATCCCTGTTCATTGCTCCTTTCAGCGACTATGATGTTGGATCATCTTGGCTGGTTCGAAGCTAGTAAAAAAATTATGAAAGCCATTGAACAAGCCCTTCAAAATAATCAAATGACTCATGATTTCGCTCATATGTTAGCTATTGAAGAACTATCAACAACTGGCTTTGCTGACTGTTTAAGTGATTTCATTCGAAATAATTGATAAAAAATCCCATGGCATAAAATCTTGCTATGGGATTTTATGCGTTTATTCTAACTAATAATAAAATAAATAAACTATTTTTTTGATAAAACATAAGAAAAAAGACGGCGTTATTTAATATTCAGAGTTTTAAATATCCTAGTCACTCACACAAAAAAGTCCACTCAGAAAAGTTTTCCGAATGGACTTTTTAAACAGGACGGTCTTTTAACTAAAGAAACATTCCTTAGAGATAATCCCTGCTATTTCACTATATTTGATCAATACTTGACCATTTACTTGATCAATCTTATCCGCATCTAATCCGTAAAAGCGCTCAACATTTACGATGCAGCCATTATTTTCTTTACGGATCACCTCTCCAATGATCGGCCGAGCAAAATCAGTTTTACGGCACTCATAGCTTTCCCCTACAATAATCGCTTCTTTATTCATTCAACCACCTCATTAATGTTTTATACTACACTTATATAGTAGCATTAAGTGGATTAAAAAACCACATTAAGCGTGTTATTTAACGAATACGCGATTTTTTAGGCAAAAAATAGAAAATCATCCGATGTTTTCTAGTAATAACGAGACATATTGCTCTAAGTAGAATTGATCGATCTGATCATACATACCAATTTCTGAACTATCAAGATCTAGTACACCGACTAATTGGTCCCCTTTTTTCATCGGCACCACGATTTCTGAACGTGCTGCGGAATCACAAGCAATATAATTCTTATGTTCTAATACATTTTCAACGATCAACGTTTGATTTTTCTCAGCTGCTTCCCCACAGACACCTTTGCCCATCGTGATGTGAACACATGAAACATTTCCTTGAAATGGTCCTAAAATTAATTCATCGTTTTTAAACAAATAGTAACCAGCGAAAACTGTTTCCTGCAAAGTTTGATTTAATAATGCTGATGAATTTGCCAGATTTGCAATCAGGTCTGTCTCGCCCTCCAATAATGACTTTTGCTGTAATAGCAATAATTTATACGCTTCTTCTTTGGCTTCTGGATTATTCCAACTCATTAAGATTCCTCCATAAAGTAAATTTATTTTGATACACCATTTCCTAATATCCTGAAATATGAGAAAATTGAAAACTTTTGGTCTATTCTACCCTAACTATGAGAATAACTCCATTTATTTAGAAATTACTTTTTTAAGTCAAACTATGCGGTATGTCTCAACAATTCAACGGTTTGTCAAGTGATTTATCACTTATTTTCCCTCATTAAATATTTCATTATCATTACAAACTATACGGTTAGATAAAAATTCAAATACTTTAAAGTTTTTATTCATATCTTCTTATATAATTGAATTCGAAAGATGAAAAAAGTGAGGGAATCCATTGATTAAGTTGAAAAAATATACGGCACTAACTTTGTGTGCCTTAACATTAACCGCAACCATTACCCCATTAAGCGCTTTGGCAGATGAGTACGATCAAAAGATTGCCGATCAAGATAAAAAAATCTCTGAACTTCAGCAAACAGAACAATCTGCAGAAGATCAAAAGGCTGCTGTAGATCAGCAAGTGGCCGCTGTAGAAAAAGAAGTTAGTGATGTCTTGAAAGAAAAGACCAATGAAGAGAAGAAAATGAGCGACTTAACTGCTAAAATTGGTGTTCTTCAAGAAAAAATTCAAAAGCGTGAGGAGCAGATTCGCAAACAAGCTCGTGATGTGCAAACGAATCACGATGCTACTTCTATCGTTGATGTTGTAATCAACTCTAAATCTGTTGGTGAAGCAGTTAAAAAGACTATGGCTGTCTCTACTATCCTTACAGCCAGTAAGAATATCATGGAACAACAAACAAAAGATAAGGCTGAACTTGAGAAGCTTGAAAAGGAAGCGGAGCAACGCTTAGAAGTAATCAACAAGAAAACAGCCGAATTAAAAGAAAAACAAGATCAATTAGTGCAAACAAAATTGGATCAGCAAGTGAAAATCAACGAGATTCAAGCAAACATTGCAACTGAAAAAGGTCAAAAAGAAAAATATGAGAAACAAAAAGAAGAAGCTGAGAAGAAACGTCAAGAAGCGTTGAAAGCTTTAGAAGAGCAACGTAAAAAAGAAGAAGAAGCTCGTGAAAAAGCTCAGGCTGAAGCTGAAAAGCAAGCCAAAAAAGCGGCGGAAGAGGCTCAAAAAGCAGCAGAAGAAGCTGAAAAACAAGCGGCGGCGGCTGAAACAGCTAAACAAAAGCAAGAAGCTGAAATTGCTCAACTTGAAGCACAACAGCAAGAACAACAAGCAAAACAACAACAAGAGCAAGCTCAAACAGTCACTGATACAGGAGCTAGTCAAGTTACGACTAACCCAACTACTCCAGCAGCAAATGAATCAAAACCGGCAACAAACAGCAGTGGTTGGGCATCACCTCTATCAATTGGATTAACCGTGACAAGTCCGTTTGGACCACGTCAAGATCCGACTGGAGCTTCAGGTACTCAGCATGACGGGATCGACTTTGCTGGCTCAGCTGGTACTCCGATCATGGCGTCTAAAGGCGGTACTGTTGTTGAAGCAGGCTTCCATTGGTCTGCTGGTAACCATGTTGTTATCCAACATTCTGATGGCTATTACTCTTATTATATGCATATGGTTTCAACACCAAGTGTGGGTGTTGGCTCAGAAGTCAGCGCTGGTCAAGTATTAGGTGGTATGGGAACAACTGGTAACTCAACAGGGGTTCATTTGCACTTTGGTGTATCTACTGCTTTATGGTCTGGCTTTGTTAACCCTGCCCCATTACTGGGAATTTAAAGACGATAAAAAAAAAGTGTAGAACAATAATCAGAATATCTCTGATCATTGTTTTACACTTTTTATTTGTAAAAAGAAAAGGAGTTTATCATGACTGTTGAAGAGATCATCACTAGTTTAACAGAGTCCTCATCTGAGAAATTCAAAAAAAATATCATCAAGTTAGGAATTCCCGCTGAACACACCATCGGAGTGCCAACCTCTGAATTACGAAAACTAGCTAAACGAATACCTGTTGAAAAGACCTTTCTAATGAATCTATGGCAAACAGAATATCATGAATGTAAAATACTCACTGTATTGGCGATCAATCCTAAAGACGTTACGGATGAAGAGATCGACTATTTTATGAATGGGATTCTTTCGTGGGATCTTTGCGATTTATTTTGCAAAAGTGTTTTAATCAAACAAGCAAATTTTGACCGCTTTATTCAAAAATGGATGAACTCAGAAAATTTGTTTTACAAGCGAGCGGCTTTTAGTCTGATTGCTAGCACCTCTACCCATGCTTCTTTAACAACTGAGGAAATTAAAGACTATTTAGATTTAATTGACATGCATTCGGATGATGATCGCTTATTAGTAAAGAAGTCGGCTTCTTGGTCATTGAGAGAACTGGGGAAAACTCATGCAGAAGCAAAAGAACTAGCGATTAAAACGGCGGAAATAATGCAAATTCAAAAATCAAAAGCGAAGCAATGGGTTGCTAAAGATGCATTAAAAGAACTGACACTTTTAATTCAAGCACCTGGCCGATCACGTCTTATCTCCTCAAATTCAAAAATGGGAAAAGAAGTTAAGAAAGGCTTCGCGAACTCGCACAGCTTTTGAGCACCAATTAAGTACTGTTCCACATCAGTTCTGCTTAATGACGTTTAGCTGTAACTGCATGCGTAGCTTGCGTAGAAAAGCTAGTTCGTAAAGCCTGACATGGATATCACCGTTGTTAAGCGCCTTATTTATATGAACTTTTATACTTTCCTTACTGTTTAAAAATACCGACCTCAAAAAGTTAGAAATTTTTGAGGTCGGTTAATTTTTTTAGCTTCTATTCTACTATTCTGCTTCTTCGATATCTTTTGCGATTTCATCGAGTTTAATTTCATTTTCCAAATAGTCTGTGCTTTCGATCGGAAAATGCTGCCGAAATTCTGCCAACTCCATCAAATCAATTTTTCCTTCTGCTAATTCAAAATCCAACACATGGCCGCCGAATTTTCGATCATCGCTGATAAAATGCAAATGAAATCCCGCTGCTGCTGCTCCGTGAAATAATCCTGGCGTAAAGAAACCAACAATCGTTCCAGAAATATTGTCTGCTTCAAACTCTGGCTGATTTCGTGCGATCTCTACAAAACGCGGATAGGGCTTTACTTGTTTTGGTGCTACCCGCACATGCATATGGTTGAATAGCCCTTCTATTTTTACAGCCGCAAATAAATTATGACTGATTTTTTCTAAAACCGCTCTTTTCACGACGACATCAGAAGCAGCGATCAAAGAAAATTGTTCATCTGATTCAAAATTCGTCACCGCTGCGTAAGGTGTCATCTCATCACCAGCTAACTGATTAATATTCCCCTCTTCATCAGCATGGTAAATGACACCATCTAAGAAAATAACTTCCCCATTTGATCCTTCTAATGTCCCTAATCCAAAATCTCCGTAATTGGATAAGGTGCCGATCTTTTCTGTGCCGTCCATTAGATCTTGCATCAATCCACCCAGTGTTCCATGCTGGTAGATATAACTTTTTGTTTTCACTGTCATGAGTAGTCCCTCCTGTTTCAAATTCACTGATTCTTTTTAGAGAAAAGACGACTACTATCTTAGTCTAAAAATAATGTAAAGCTGTTCTCTTAATAAAATTGATCCGGTAAAATCGTCTTGCCTAATTCTTTGTTATCAGAGTAATCGATTGGAATATCGATGATTACAGGTCCATCTGTTGCTAGTCCTTCTTGGATCGCTGTTTCTAACTCTGCTTTTGATGTTGCCCGCAAACCTTTTGCTCCAAATGCTTCGGCATACTTTACAAAATCAACTGGGCCAAAATGAACACCTGAAGAACGATCATACTTCATCTCTTCCTGAAACTCAACCATATTGTAGCTGCCGTCATTCCAAATTAAATGAATGATTTTTTGTTTCAAGCGGACAGCTGTTTCTAGTTCCTGTGCGGAAAATAGGAACCCGCCATCTCCCGAAATAGAAAAAATTTGAGTATCTGGTCGTACTAATGCTGAAGAAATTGCCCAAGGTAGCGCAACACCTAACGTTTGCATCCCATTACTGAATAATAAATGACGTGGTTCATAGCTACGGAAATGACGAGCCATCCAAATATAATGGCTGCCGATATCAACAGTTACGGTCATTTCATCTGTCACATTTTTTTGCAGCGTGTCGATCACTTCTAAAGGATGTACTCGCCCTTCAACAGTCTTACTTTCTTGTTTCCCATTTGACAGTTTTTCTTGCAGTATAGAAAGATATTTTTCAGCATCTGCTGATAATTGATACGTATCGATCGAATCACTCAATTTTTCGATCGTTTTTGCGATGCTGCCGATTAACTCTGCCTCGGGCTGCATGTATTGATCGATTTCCATTGGCACTTCGTCTAGAACGACAATGCGTGCATCTTTTTCTGCATTCCAGTTTCGAGCTTCGTACTCGATTGGGTCATAGCCGATCGCTAAAACTAAATCACTGCGTTTCAATAGCATATCTCCCGGTTGGTTCCGGAACAATCCCACTCGGCCAAAGAAATGCTTTTCTAATTTACGAGAAATAATTCCAGCACCTTGGAAAGTTTCAACCACAGGCAAACCTGTTTTCTCAACTAACTTACGAATAGCCGCTGTTTCCTTTTTGCCTGATGCCCGCATTCCAACTAATAATGTCGGTAATTTTGCCTCGCTGATTCGCTTAACTAAATCTGCGATATCTTCATCAGAGGCTGAACCTAGAATTGGTGCAGACAATGGCTTGATGGCTTCGCCTTTTACTTCTCCATCAGTAACATCTTGAGGAATTGATAAAAAGCTCGCCCCTTTTTTAGCAGTCTTCGCGATTCGATAGGCGTTTGCGATACTTTCTGATAGTGTTTCTGAATCTTGAATTTCTGAACTATATTTTGTGATTGGCGCAAACAACGCCGCATTATCCATACTTTGATGAGTCAATTTTGAAAGGTCTGAACGTTTTACTTGGCCAGCTAATGCTAAAACAGGATCGCCTTCCGCAGTCGCAGTTACCAAACCTGTTGCTAAATTACTGGCACCGGGTCCGCTCGTCGCAATCACTACACCTGGTTCCCCAGTTAAACGACCAATCGCTTGGGCCATAAAAGCCGCATTTTGTTCATGACGCGCTAGAATTAATTGCGGGCCATGGTCTTCTAATGTATCAAATACACCATCGATTTTGGCACCAGGAATTCCAAAAATGAATGGTACGTTATGATTTTCTAAACTATTAACAATGATTTCTGAACCTTTACTACTCACTGTATTACATCTCCTTAAAATCTGTATCACTTACAAAACACAATATAGCATCATTACGTTTATTTATCAACAATGAAACATCAGAAAAAATTGTTTTATCAAAAATCAAAAAAAGAAGCCTCATTTCTGAGACTTCTAGTTTTATTCTGGAAAATTAAATTCTGCTCCCCAATCAAAGTCGCCGGATGCTTCAAAGCTTTGCGGCCAATGCGCACTCCACTCAGGGCCCTTGAACGTTTCTAGAACATCCGAACTCGCTGTATAAGGCTTAATATCCAAAATCGGACTCCCATCTTCTGCATCAAGATATTCAAGATAAACTTTGTTTCCTTTAATCTCAATGATTTTCGCAGCTGACAATGCGATTGGATTCGGCCTAACCGGTCCACGCGTTGCAAATGTTCCTAATTCTTCTGGTCCATTGGTATAGGGTTTACTGACGGTGGTTCCTCTAAGTTCAGGAATATCTAAGTGATGAAACCAATAGAGGACATAGAGATGGCTAAAATCCTCCAAACCAATCAATCCATCTTGGTATTCAGGTAAAATTTCTAAATAACCCTCTGTATCCGTTTGTTTTACTTTACCGATTTCTTTAATTTCCATAATATCTCCTGTCTAGGGATATAATCGCGGCTCTCAGCGTATATCCCCTAAATATTTTTTGAGTCGCGACCTCTAATTAGAAGATAAATCCTCACGTTGCGTGAGAGTCAAGGGAATTAATGGAATTTGTAATTCTGTCAGATATTCCTCAGGATTATTCGTATGCTCTGGACCTACATGGCAGATTTGTCGAGTCGCCTTCACCATTCGAAACTCAGGATGAGCATCCAGCCAGCGAGCAAATGACTGATACGCTTCGGGAAGTTGATGATAATTTCCTTCCACATACATGACCGCAGCATGGTCAAGTTTCGGGAGCTGTCTCACCTGCAACGGTTCGGCTGCTTTAGCATTAGAAATAATAGCTACCTCTACATCTACGCCCTCCTCCAAATATTCCTTATCATGAAAAATTGTCAAATTTTGATTCGGTTCAGGTGGAAAAGCAATGGTTTGTTTTTTCAGTAATGCTTTAAATTCTTCCCATAACAACCCTTCATGATAAAAGCTCTTGATTTTTTTTCGTAAACTGACAACTGAAAAAGCTGGAATCATTTTGATCGTTACTTGAAATTTTCCTGTATGCTGCATTCGCTGAATCATTTGGTGGATCTGCTGCTGACGGTAGCGATCCTGTTGAATTTCTTTTTCGATCTCTCGATCTTTTTTTAGTAAGGTAGCCGTAAATATTTTCGAATCTTGTTGAATCAAGCTTTTGATTTCCTTTAAGGAAAATTTCAATTCTCTGAGTAAGACGATTTGCGCCAAGACTTCTAACTGTCTCACGGAATAATAGCGATAACCCGATTCTTCATCAACCAATTTGGGATGGAGCAGATCAATCTCATCATAATGACGCAATGTTCGGATGGATACTTGTCCCAGTTGGGAAAATTCACCGATTTTCAGCAATAAAAGAACACCTCCATAGCCTATTATACCGTTACTTTTGATTGTTATCAGCACGAATTTATGAGATAATAAAAACGAACGTTTGTTCTGTGCCCCTGAAATATAAACTCCTTAAGAAAGACGGTATGCTATGCATTACAAAGAATATAAAACCATTCTCTCCGCGAAAAATGGATTAAACCTCTTTCGCGGATGTACACATGGCTGTATCTACTGCGACAGCCGCAGCGATTGTTATCAATTCAATCATACCTTTGAGGATATCGAAGTGAAGGCGAACGCATTAGAAATTTTTGAACAAGAATTACAAAGGCGTCGAAAATCCTGTATGATCGGTACAGGAGCAATGACCGATCCCTATATCCAATTGGAACCACGATTAAAAATTACACGAGGTGCGCTAGAACTGATCGATAAATATGAATTTGGTGTGGCCATCCAAACCAAATCCTCTCGAATTTTAAGGGATTTGGATATCTTAAAGTCTATTAATCAAAAAACTAAGACAGTTGTCGAAATGACTCTGACCACTTATGATGAAGCGCTTTGTAAAATCTTAGAACCTTATGTCTCCACTACTAGAGAGCGTTTTGAAACTTTGATGAAATTCAAAGAAGCTGGCGTTCCTACCGTTGTTTGGCTGACCCCTATTCTGCCTTTTATCAACGACAGCGAAGAAAATTTACGCGGCATTCTAGATTACTGTATTCAAGCTGACGTTAAAGGGATTCTTTGCTTTGGGTTTGGTGTGACCATGCGGGCAGGTAATCGCGAGTACTTTTACCAGCAATTGGATAAATACTTTCCTGGCATGAAGAAAAAATATATGTACGCATTTGGTGAAAACTACGTCTGCAACAGCCCAAATAATGATCACTTAATGGAGATTTTTATCGAAACTTGTCAAAAACATGGTATCCTTTGGAAGACAGAAGAAGTGTTTGGCTACCTGCATGAATTTGAAGATAAGCGTGAACAGTTGTCCTTATTCTAAATAAAATAGAATAAAACTCTTGCTATGAAACTCGTTTCATAAATTATACTTCCCTTGTAAAGAAAAAAGGAGGAATTTTTTATGGATACGTATGTGAAGGTTCAACATGACAATACACAAGAACATTTTCAAGTTTCCCTGCATTTTTCTGAAGACCAATTGAGACTTGTCAGAAGCCGTGGGTTCAAACGACCAATTATCCAAAAACTTCAATTGGCTGAAATCAAACATTTATTTATCAATGATTTGTTCGGCTGTCCTATTGTCAGTTTCTTTTATCAAGACCGCCGTTATACGTTTTACCAATTCGGTCCTGCAGTTATTGAATATTTGAAAGAACATTTAGCGGCGTAAAATTTTAGATGAGGTGTTTCCATGGCAAATATCCGCGATATCGCAAAACTCACTGGCTACTCGGTCTCCACGATTTCTCGTGTCATCAACAACCATCCCTATGTTGATGATAAAAAGCGAGCGAAAGTACTGGAGGTAATGGCTGAGCTTAACTACGTGCCCAATCGAACTGCACAAAATCTGAGTTATGGCAGAACCAAGAATATTGGTGTGATTCTGCCTTTTGTTAATCATGAATATTATGATCAGATGCTCAGCGGTATTATGCAGGCGGCTTTTGACCATGGCTATCAAATTAGTTTGCTTCCGACTAACTATGATCAAGAATTAGAGAAACGCTATTTAGCGGAATTTTCCAAACGAGCGTTTGATGGTTTGATCGTTACCACAAAGGCTAATTCGATCAAAGTTTTCCTAGACTATTTACAGTATGGACCGATTATTTTTTGCGAAGAAATTCCAAATGCGGATGTAAGCTGCGTCTATATCAATCTAAAAAAATCAATAAAAGAAGCCTTCTCCTATATGAAAGAAAAAGGCGTTATACATCCAGGGATGACTCTAGGACGAAGTAAGAATATTAGTCACAACTCAGAGTTTTCTATCCAAAAAGCAAAAGAAGTCTATCCTGATTTTGAGGAAGATAATATTTTTTGGGATTGTATCGTTGCAGATGACGGTGTCCAAGCTGCCAGCTTTTTTAAAAAGAGACAGGTAGATGGCATTTTAGCATTTGGTGATGATATCGCGGCAACGATATTACAGCAATACAAGACAGAGAAACCGTTGATTATTGGACGAGAAAATCAGTTAATCAGTGAAGTGATGGTTTTTTCTACCATCGATCATCATTTAGCAGAATGTGGTAAAAAAGCCTTTGAAGCTTTTTATCACTATAAGCATGAAAAAATCTGTATCCCCCATCATTTTATAAAAAGATAAATGCAACAAACAGCTGGACTTCATTTTCCAGCTGTTTTTTTGCGTGCTATTTCGAATGTCATCGCATATTTCACTCTTTTTCAAGTTTTCGAAGAGAAGAGATAGATAGAAATAGTGACAGGCTAAATCTCCTGATAATCATCCAATGCTTCTTCGAGTTCATTGCATATGAATGATTAAGTAAAACGTTGCACATTTAAAAAATAAAGAAACTTCAATTGAAGCGGAGCAAACTATTTATAAAGCTAAACACCCTGATTGCTTTCATTTTTAAAGTAATCAAGGTGTTTAACTTTATTTTATTAAGTATTTCTATAACTGAACAATTTTATCACTGACTCTATTAACAAAATAGTCATCATGTTCAATCAAAATCATTGTAGGTTTGGTCCGCAGTAACAGCTCTAAGATTTGCTTTTGATTGAACACATCAAGGTAGTTTAGCGGTTCATCCCATATATATAGATTCGCGGTTTGTGACAATGATTTAGCCAGCTCCACTTTTTTGCGCTGACCCATACTCATGTTTTGGATTTTGTTGCCAAAAACACGACGCTCCATGCCAAGTTTTCTTAGATTATTCAAAAATTGCGAATAGTCGAGTCCTTCTTTTTCCGCGAAATCTTCGAGTGTTCCTTGATTGTTCTCATAATTTTGACGTATTCGACTGATCTTCAGCCCATTCGCTCGTTGAATCGAGCCTTCGATCTCACCCAAAAATTCTCCTAATAACGCTTGGACCATCGACGTTTTTCCACTGCCATTTTCCCCGGTGATCGTAAGGCACTCCCCTCGGAATAGCTCAAAGCTTTTTCGATCGAATAAGGGTTTATCAGCATAACGTAAAGCTAAGTCTTCTACTTGCAGAATTCGTCGATGATAATTTTCTTCATAGGATATTTTTAAAGTATCAACCGTTTCAATATTTTTCAACAGCTTCTCTTTCTCGCCAATTTGTCCTTCCACTCGTTGAATAATAGCCTTCGATCGTTTCATCATGCGAGCAGCATCTGCACCAATAGCACCTGGACTGACTCGGCGGTATTCTGTGTCAATGAAACCTTTTGACTTGTTTGTCTTATCCTTCTCCCTAGACTTAGACCATTCAGCTTTTTCTTGGGCAGTTTTTTGCAGACGATTGATTTCTTTTTTCAGCTTACTGTTTTGAGCTTGCTCATAAGCATCACGTTGTGCTTTTTGTTCCTCATAGGTTGAGAAATTCCCCTGATAAAGTATCAATTGATTCTTTTCAATCGCTAAAATGTGATTAACCGTCTGATCCAAAAAAGTTCGATCATGACTAACTAAGATGTATCCCTGTTTTTTATGTCCGAGATATTTCGCGACCTGCTGCCGCCCATGCCTATCCAAATGATTGGTCGGCTCATCAATCAGCGGGAAAGAATGTTTTTCTAAAAATAAAAGTGCTAAAAGAACTTTGGTCTGCTCTCCGCCAGATAAGGTCGAATACGTTCGCCATAGAACATCCAAATCACAATTTAACAAGGTTAACTCTCGCTCGAGTTTCCAGATTTCTAATTCTTCGTCTTCAGATAACGCATAGTAGGTTAATTGGGTTGGGTCCTCAACTTTTTTCGGAAAATATTTCATTTCCAATTGATGAGTAATTTCCCCTTGATAAGGCAATTCTCCACGCAGCACATTCAACAGTGTTGTTTTTCCACGCCCATTCCTTCCCACTAATCCAAGTTTCCAATCATCCGCGATATTTAATTGGGCATCATCAAATAGTAATGTTCCTAATTGATCGTAACCAAACGTTAAATGATCGATTTTTATATTTGTCATAATAAACACCTCGCTTTGACTTCAAATGAAGCCAAAAAAAGACCCAGTTATTTTCGAAAAACTGGATCACAGAGCTATTTTTAGACAGTCAGGCTTACGACAAATAAACCTTCTTTTCATAAAAAAGATCCCTATGATCATCCACCAATTTTTCGAAAATCTGCACACTGCTCCCTTAGTCTTAAGAGGTACAGTCTTAATGCAGCTTCTCTACTTCACTGATGAATCAATCATATGGATCCCTCACTTTCTTATATTTTCACAATATCATGAAAACGATTAATCGTCAAAATTTCTAGGAATTAACTTATCACTGCTGTAAGGTGTTCATACATTAGTTCTACCGATTTCTCAATGGAGTCATCCAAATTAAATAAACCACTTGTTCCTACAATTAAAATATCTGCTCCGGCCTCGATCATCGTACGATACGTTTTTTCATTACAGGACCCATCGATTTGAATGTCAAACACCAAGTCGTGCTCTTCACGATAAGCTTTTAGTTTTCGTACTTTGTCTAAGCTTTCTGAGATGAATGTCTGTCCGGCAAAACCAGGGTCCACCGTCATTACTGTCACAATATCAATCAAATGGAGATAATCAGTAATCACATTCAACGGTGTTTCAGGATTTAGAACCACGCCCATTTTCTTTCCCTGTTGTTTAATCTTTTCGATTAATCGAAAAGCATGACCGTTCAAATATTCTGCATGAATACTAATCACTTCTACCCCTAAATTTAGTAATTGATCAACATACTCAATCGGATTTGTCACCATCAAATGCGCATCTAGAGGAATCGCGGTATGATCCTTAAGTTGTTCAATAAACCAAGGAGATAAGGTCATGTTGCTAACGTAATGACCATCCATAATATCAATATGATAGTAATCAACGGTCTGGTTCAAACAATTGATTTGTTCCTCAAATTTGCTGATGTCCATACACATCAGCGATGGAGATATTTTTACCATTTTTTGATCCTCTTTCCTTTTAGCCTTTTAATTAACAGATTGTCCACCATCAACGACCACTTCAGAACCCGTCATAAAACGTGACGCATCTGATGCTAAAAAGGCAACGACATCGGCTACTTCATCGGCTGTACTGATTCGCTGATATAAAGGAATTCGGCTGCCCATTTCTTCCATCGTCCGTTCAGTAGCCTCCGCTGCATGTTTAGCCATCTGAGTTTTAATATAAGCAGGGTGAACAGAATTCGCTCGAATGCCTCGAGGTGCGAACTCGATAGCTGTAGCTTTAGTCAAAGCAGAAACAGCACCTTTTGAAGCCGCATAAGCAATGCGATTTTTTGACCCTAAAAATGATGCGATCGAACTGGTATTAATGATACTGCTGCCTTCGCCCAGTAATGGCGACATCGTTTTTATTCCTAAGAAAATACTTAACGCATTCACATCCATCGTTTTCTTCCAAAGTTCTACACTCGTTTCTTCAATCGTTTCGATTTTGAAAATCCCAGCATTATTGAACAGCACATCTACTTTACCAAATTGCTCTTTAATTCCATTGGCGGCCTCTTCCCAAGCTGTTTCATCTGTCGCATCGAAGCAGAATGCATGTATTTCATGTCCTTTGAATTTGTCCAATAACGTTTGTACATTCTCTTGATTGTTGTCATTGACCAAAACGATAAAATCCCTGTCTAGTAACTTTCCGACTACTGCTGTGCCTAGACCGCCGGCAGCACCAGTGATAAAAGCAACTTTCTTTTCATTGTCCATTTCTTAAACCCCTTTTAAAATAATCTAACTATGAAAATTAAAACTGACAGCTATTCTAAATTCGCGTGACGACTCTTCAGATCATTCATGGTCATCTGCTTTTCATTCATCAAACGTAAAGCTAATACATCATGAAAAATAAGCAATCCTTGTTCAAACACTGTTGTCATCGGTTGGATCGAAGTAAAGGTTTGATTG
This sequence comes from Enterococcus sp. AZ128, assembly GCF_051714485.1. Lineage (NCBI taxonomy): Bacteria > Bacillati > Bacillota > Bacilli > Lactobacillales > Enterococcaceae > Enterococcus > Enterococcus sp. AZ128. Next base: position 811,115 of record NZ_JBIORZ010000001.1, on the reverse strand, counting down.
CTTTTAGAAGGACTATCAAATTTGACAATATGGTCGGCCAATCTGGCAATCGAACTATTGGGATTTGATGTCAAATGGACCACTCTCGCGCCATACGATTTTGCTTTTTTTGCAATCTCCAGAGGAATCACTGATTCCCCTGAGCCACTGCCCACAACTAAAAGATCCTTTTCAGTAATCGGTGGTTCATTTAAATCACCAACCATGTGACAGCTGATCTCCAAATGTGTCAATCTCTTAACCGCCGCTTCTAATGACAAACGTACTCGGCCAACACCGATAAAAAAGACTTCTCGAGCTTCCAATAATGCTTTTACATATTGATCAATCTCTTCACTAGAAATTTTTTCCAATAAATGATCCAACTCTTCCATTACTGATTGACTATTCTCATAATAATTTTTCATTAACCATCAACACCTTATTGTAAAATTCTTTTTTCTCATGAATCATGTCAAACGCACTGATCAGCTCTTCGATTTGAACTTTATGGGTCACTAACGGTTTCAAATTTAACTGCTTATTAGCGATTGCTTGAGCAGTCACTTGCCATTCGTTTTTAGGGAAATGTTCATAGACACTATTGAACATCCCGACGATCGTGCCTTCTTTTCGCATGAATTGATCATACGTTTTCTGCTTAAGGATCATATCCGAATGAGGATTCCCCAACAAGACCACTCGTCCAAAGGTACGAATGGATTGCGCACATTGATCAAAAGCTGTGCTAGAACCGGTGGCCTCGATTGCAACATCCGCTAATTTTCCGCCTAAAGTTTCTAAAATAAAAGCTTCCGCAGCATTTTCCTGACTATTACAGACATGTTCAAAGCCTAATTCTCGTGCGAAAGCCACTTTTGTTGGATCAATATCAATCAATAAGACTTTCCCCGCACCATTGATTTGAGCCCATTGTGCCACCATGACACCAATCGGCCCCGCACCATAAATGGCTACGCTATCGCCAACAGTTAATTCGGCCTTATTGATGACATGTTGTGCTACAGTAGCTGGTTCGACCATCGCCCCTTCTTCATAACTCACCTGATCTTCTAAAAGAACCAGATTGAATAAGGGAACCGCCAAGTATTCCTCAAACCCGCCATCTGTTCTCGAACCAAAATAATTATAATTTTTACATTGGGCATAATAACCGGACTGACAATAGTCACACTCATTACAAGGTAAGAGCGGAAAAACGGCGGCTTTCTTGCCTAAATATTCTGAACTGACATCATCAGCGACTTCTACGATTTCTCCAGAAAACTCATGCCCCAATACAGTTGGAAAATGATATGAACCAGTAACATAAACCCGTGGAATATCCGATCCGCAGATTCCACAGGCCATGACGTGAATCAATACTTCCCCTCTTTTGGGTACAGGTTTCTCTTTTTCTACTAATTCTAAATGATTGATTGCTTTTAAATCGACTGCTTTCATACGCTATTTCCCCCTACTTATTTCGGAATTCCCAAAATACCTAAATAAGATAATGAAATCCCTAAAACAAAGATAATCAGAATGATTAAATTGATATTTACTTTTTTACGTACCAACCAATAAACCAGCATTGTGATCGCTAATGGAACTAGCCCAGGCATTAACGCATCAATCACCTGTTCCTGAATACCTAACTTGACACCCTTAATGTTCAAAATCATTGGAATCTCAATGTTTACTCGGGAAGCCGTCATACAGCCGACAACCATCAAACCGACCATACTGAAAATCTCTGTTAAGCGAGCAATTGTTCCTTCACGCAGCATCGTTAAAATAAAGGATTTTCCCTTTTGATAGCCCAAACGGTACATATTCCAGCCAAAACCAATCAAGCAAATCTTGTAGGCGATTTCAAAAAAGAGCGGTCCGACATAACTACCATCAATTGCTAATGAACACGCGATACCCGCTAAGATTGGATAAACAATCCCTTGACTGACTGTATCCCCAATCCCTGCGATCGGTCCCATCAGGCCTGTCCGTAAAGAGTTAATCGTTTCATCCGTGATATCCTCAGCACCATTGGCACGTTGTTCCTCCATTGCCGCCGCAACTCCCGGGATCATTGTTCCAATGAAAGAAGGTTCAGTGTTATAAAACACAAAATACTTCTTCAATTCTTGTACCTGGCGATCTTTATCTTCAGGATAGAGTTTCCGAATGACTGGCACCATGGCATTTGCTTGCCCCAAAGCTTGTAGACGTTCATAGTTATACGCGGTCTCACTCGAATAAGTCAGCGCCCAATTTTTTAATAATTCTTTCCTCGTTAATTTTGCTTCCATTTATGATTGCTCCTTTCCAGCAGGTTTCATATCAAGAAATCCAGTATTATAGAACACAAAGCCCATGATTGCAGCAACGGCTGTTACCGCCATGACATCCAATTTCAAGTAGACTGCCAGAATGAAACCAAAGAAGAAGAATGGCATAATCTTTTTATTTCCCATAAAGCTGATCAGCATCGCAATTCCTAATGCAGGCATGATTGCTCCAACCACTTGCATCGCATCAACAAAAGAATCCGGAATCATATTCAACAGATTCTTCATAGGTTCTGCCCCAAAATATACGAGGATAAAAGCCGGAACACCTGTAACAAGGAAATTTAAAATTCCCGATGGAACATAATTCATCATGCGCATTGCTCGAATGTTTCCATTGTCTAAGAATTTTTCCGCCCGATGGACCCACAGTGCATTGATGGACATTGTTAATTGGAAGGTTAAAATTCCGAACAAACTGAATGGTACAGCAAAGGTGACCGCTAAACTTGGATCTGCCCCTGATAAAATCGTCATCGCCGTGCCAAATACTGCGGCAACGGGCAAGTTTCCCGGCATTGTTCCTCCAGCAGTGATCCAACCAAGATAAGCCAAGTTGATATATGCAGCCGCTTGCATCCCCACCATCGGTTCGCCCATTGCTAATGCCACGAGAAACCCTGACCAAATCGGATAAAGCCATGAACGAGTGATTAAATGACTGGGCCACCAATTACAGACCGTTGAAATAATAGCAACTAATATTGCAGATAAAAGCATTTTTCTTCCTCCTTATTCATATTAAAAAATTAGTCCAATCTTCATGCCGTATATCATTCCACTAGTTGTTTGAACTATAAATTGTTATGACAAATTTGATTTGATTTGTTTTTATCACGTTACAAACTGCAAAAAGTGGAACTGATATCCTTTTTTCATTAAAACTATTTATAGATATTTGGAAAGATCTATTTCCTTTTGATCTGGAATAATGTGGATCACAACAGGAATACCACGATCGATTAATTTTTTGAATGTGGCGCGCTCCTCATCGGAGGCAGAAATATTCTTGTACAACACTCGTCGGTTTGCTTTAGCGCCCATCCCACCAACAACCAACTTATCAATCATAATTCCTTTTTCCACTATCACGTCGATAGTGATCGGTGCTTTAACTAAAATGATCAACCGTTTATTTTCTTTTTCTTGTTCATTTAGAAAAGTTACAGCCTCCTCTAAACCTTTTACTACAATATCGATTCCTGCAGGTGCCGACATTTTTAAAATCTCACTCATAAAATCATCTTTTGCAACCTCATCATCAATAATCAAAATCTGGTTCGCTCGTGTTTTCTTTACCCATGCTGTCATTACTTGTCCGTGAATCAGCCGATCATCGATTCTGGTTAATACGATTTCACTCATTTTTATTCATCCTTCCCATAATTTTCAAAAAGTTCTTTAATCCCATCTTTTCCAACTGTTTGAATATATTTTGCTAATTCATTTAACTCCATTGTTTCTCTGCTGCATACCGCTTCGATCACCATCGGTAGATTTACACCAGTAATTGAGCGATAGTTTACCTTGTCTTTTAATACTTGATAATTCTGAGCCGTCACATTATAAGGACTTGCACCAAAGATATCGCAAAAAACGATGACTCCTTTACCTTGTTCCATTTTCAGCATTTTGGCAGCAACCTCTTCTTTATAGCCTTCAATACTTGTTTCATGATACAAACCTAACGTATCAATATTTTCTGCCTCTCCTGTAATTAATTTCAATGCTGAAAGATAACCAGCAGCAAGCTCCCCATGGGTTAGTATTAATACACCGATCATCCTTTCACCTCCTCACTCTCTATAAAGCAATAAGCATGCCAACTTTATGAACAAACAAAAAGAAAGCATCAAATCAACGCTTTGACGATAAAACGTAGTTGATACTTTCCAATGAACAATTTATTTTATTAGTGTGCTGTCCAAATAAAAATAGTGTGCTGCTGTTCTTTCATATAGTGTGTCGATTAGTAAATTAACTCTGTATTTACTTCGATCAACTCCATTAAATAGCTAATTTCACTATCCTCGACCACAATTGCATAACGATTTTCTAAAGGCGTCAATAAGTCTTTAAGATACCGATACAACTCGCGATTACTTTCAACAATCACGGCAGTATCTTCTCGTAAAAATTGTTCTTTACGAATCGCTCGTTCAATCATATTGCTGGTATGAAATAGGAATTTGATCCAAAAATCTTCGAAGTGATCAATCTGAAAAGTCGTGGTGATCTTTTTCGCTTCGATTTCTAACAAATCATAAATGGTGGCACCATCTAAAAAGATCAAGCTCTCTTCTAGGATACAAATAATTTTGCTACGGCGATCATCTGTAAACACTATACCTCTTTCTTCCATTGTTTTTACTTGAAAGTCTTCAACACTATTACCAATGTAGGCACTTTGTTCGACAATATCTTCCGAAAGCTCTGTGATCGACATTTTCGGCAACAATGATTTTCTAGTCGCTTCGATGACCATTGGCGTCGTCACCATTTTAATCGTCTTCGTTGGAATACCAGTCTTTTTTGTGATAATATCTCCGAACATGTTCAGTGAACCCATATCACTTAGAATCACAACGCCTTTTCCTTGGTCAACTTTTTGGATCAACTCTGTGGCCTTTTCCAGCGTATCACCAACCGATTGAGATAAAGGCATATTCAATCCGACTGCATGATCGACATTCAGTAATTGATTGGCCGTGTTTGCTAAATCAGTAGCAGCACTTGTTCCGTGCATCAGAATCAAAACTCCGATTTTTTTTTCAGTGTACTTTTCATTCATCGCCTTCAAATACAACGAGATAAAATATTTTTCACTTTCAGGTAATTGCACCTCAAGTTGATTGGAAATCTCACGACAGATTTGTTCAGCAACTTCAAGTTCTTTTTCCAATGCCATTTCATTAGGTCGTTTGTGTTCTAAAAAAGAATTGTCTCTAAAGGAATAACCTTCAGTAATTTTTTCGATCAAAGTATCTAAATGCAACGCTAGACTTTTGATATTACTCTCCTCTAAGTGATAACGTTCTTTAGAAGCGATTCTTTTTAAAATATTGACAGTAACTTCATAATTTTTACGAGAAACAATTTTAAAGATTGCCTGCTGCTGATTCCCTTGTTTTTCTGCCAATTCCTGTGCTTTTCCATGAATGATTGACTTTAACGGTGACAAAGAGCCTTTGCCATCTAAATATTTGTGATAGGTTTCTAACACATCATGAGAAACACTTTCCTCCTCGTCAACTAAAAGAAACGGATCGTAATCTCGCTCTTCTTCAGGAGTGAAAACAAATTCATCGATTTGCAGCAATTTAAGTTTTTCTCTCAGCTCACCGTTGATCTCAGAAGAATGTGTATAGTAAAACTGATCGATCAAATACGTTGAAAGATGTGACAGTTTCACTTGAATAATGTCTGAATTGCTAGAAATACTGTCAACTAAAGCGTTAGCACATAACAGTTGAATATCATTTTTCAGCTGTCCAATATTGCCTACAGGATCATACTGTAAAAAGAAACGGATCACATCCTCATTCACCTGCAGCTTACGTTCAATCTTCTTTGCCTCTTGCTTGAAGCAAAAATAAATCAACTTAATTTTTTCAGCCAACCCGCGTTCTTTTACACTAGGCATAAAGATTTTTAACGGAATGCGCCTTAAAAAAGTCGATAAAATATTGCCTTCGATTTCCTCTGTTGTTGCACCTATAATCAACACCCGAACTTTTCTGGGATTTGATGATTCACCTAAACGATAATACTCTCCTCGATCCATTATCGAAAATAACATTTCTTGACCTTCCGGCGGTAGTCGATGAATTTCATCTAGAAAAAGAATGCCGTTGTTGGCTGCTGCGATTAGTCCATCCTTATCTGACTCCGCTCCTGTAAAGGCATGTTTTACATGACCAAATAGGTGATCTAATAGTAAATGCTGGTTGTTAGAATAATCAGCGCAATTAAAAACCACATAAGGAGAATCTTCTTTCAATTTTCCTGCATGCTTGGCATATTGGTACATGAATCGGGCAAAAGTTGTTTTACCTGAGCCAGAGGGACCCGTCAATAAAGAATGCAACCCGAACGGCGGATAGAGTAACGCGGCTTTTGCCTGTCTTATTGCATTTTCTAGAGATCCATCATAGCCGATCAATTCAGTGAAGGGATAATCACTAGGATAGTTATTATCTTGGGTAGATAAAAGTTCCTCCAATTCCTGAACAGTTAGCGGCTTCTTAGATTCGACTTCTTTCCCAATTTCTTTCTCAATCAAATGTTTTCCAAGAAAACAAACTGGACGACCGGCTAATTTGATTACTTGTTCCTCTTCTACTAAACGATTTAAATCACGACTAACATTGTAGCGTGCTATTCCAATTTCATCTGAAATACTAGTAGAATCTATTTTAGGCGACCCACTTCCAGAAATAAATATTTCTGTTTGCTCACATAAAAAAGTAAAAACACTGTCCTTTCTCCCCATTACTCCCAACCTCCTTTATTAGTGACATTGTACACAGATTAAGAAGCGCTTTCAATATGCGTTTGTTTCTCGCATTCTGAATGAAGACTTTTCAACAGGTAGGACAAATAAAAGTGATGCACTAAATGATCCTTTTAAAACTATTTCTCTCAATCACTTTCAGCAAAATATTTCTCTTGGACCATTTTCAAAATTTCCGTTTCCGATATTTTTTTTGTTTCATTCGCAAACTCATAATAAGCGGGCTTTTGATCATAATAGACTTCCACTGACAATACCGCATCTCCTTGATTCTCGAATAAATCGATCGGAATACTGTACGCATCTGTTGGTAATAAGTGGTAAAAAAGATTTGATCCGCAATGTGAACAAAAACCTCTTTCCGCCCATTCAGATGCCTGGTATCTTGAGACTAGCTGTTCATTTCTAATAGTGATATTCTCCACCGCCCCTGCTTCAATCGTCAAAAGCGGACCTGAACCCCATTTTCGACACATTGAGCAATGACAGGCGCCTACCTCAGAATGAAAATTCTGTACATCAATCGCGATCTTTCCACACAAACATGTTGCAGTATTCATTTTTTTCCTCCATTTCTTCTTCAGCTCTCTATTTTATTATAAATAAAAAATGGTCGTGCGCTTGATCCTACTTGCTATCTTTTCTGAGGGATAGATAAAAAAGACAAGAATGCTCACCCATTCTTGTCTTACATCGTTCTTATTTTTTAATCGGCAGCCAAATTTCTAAACAAGCACGATCCTCTAGTGTTAAATAGGTTTCGAGTTCCGGCCCGTCAATTTTTTGATACTCTGTTTGCGGCAGCCAGGTATTGAATATTTGCTGCTGTAGCTGGAAATAGGCATTGGAAACATTCTCTGTTTTACGATAATCGTAAGGGTCGCTAACAAAAACAGCATATGTCTGTTTAGGAATTTCCAGCGTCAAATAGTCCGACGACGTCTTTTGATTCAAAACAAATCCTGTAAAATAATTCAGCAACCCTGATTGAGGTTTAATAGGATTGGCAACAGCAAAATACGGAGCACGCTTTAGTCCAAAAAAATTCTTTTGCGTTGCCTCACTTTCGGCAAATTCTCGCAGCTCTTGATCCATAAAGAAATTCTCCCACTGCTTGCCCGTCTTGCTAAACAGGTCATCCTCCAATTGATACGCAGCCATTTTACCAACGATAGTGAAGCTAGGTAACTGTTCGATATGATAATTCAAAGTTTTTCCGCCATTGATTTGAATATCTAGTCGAATCGGCGGAAAAAAATTAATCGCCGCCTGAATGTCTTTTGCTTGGCTTGGCGCGATTCCATGAAATTTAGAAAAAGCCCGATTGAAAGCTGATCGATTCGCGTAACCGCATAATTCTGATAGTTCATCAATCGAATGACCTGTTCGCAATAACTCAACCGCTTCTGAAAGGCGGCGATTACGCAAATAATTTGAAAAGGAATAACCCGTCAAATAGGTAAAAAAACGATGGAAAGTATATTCCGAAAGTAAAGCCTGCTTCGCTAACTGCTTCAACGAAACAGCTTCAAATAAATGATTTTCGATATAAGCCAACGTAGCCGAAAAACGTTCAAGGTCTTTTGACATGCTTCTCCTCCTCTAAACTTTCTTTCTTAAGAATAGCATAATGAGGAAAAGTTTCTAATCTTTTCTAAACTTATATCACTTTTTTACTTTCTTCTTACCGGTACCCAAACTTCAATTTCTTCACCTTGTCCGTAAACTTCTAGATCTGGTCCGCCAGAAGTCATTTCTTCAGTCATATAGCCATCGTTCAATAATTCATACTCTTTTGATTGCGGTGCCCAGTTAGAGACAATCGCAAATTGTGTTTTTCCTGAAGTTTCTCTTGTACATGGAAAAACCGCCCACGTATTGGCGGGTACCTCAACCTCGGATACCCCTTCTGGTGTTTCATTTGTAGTAGCAACAGCAATATAATAATCAAATTTTTGAGCATCTGTCTCATCTACATTATAAAAACTGGCACCTATCAAACCAAATGGTTCATGATTGATCAACGGCAAAAGTTTTTCCTGCTTGCCGGTAGAAACGATCGCATTCCAAAATGCCGGACAATCCTTCATTCCTTGACGGTTGGCATTCGTCGATACTTGCTTAAACCCAACCAATTTGAAGCTCTCTAATTCAACAATTCGATGTTCCATAAATCATTCCCTCGCTTTCTTTTCTTTACTATAGCAAAGCCAATGGAGAATTCTTTTATCCTTTTTGAAACAGAAAAAGAGAAAGACAGGATCTGATAAATAGATCGGTCTTTCTCTGTTCAACTTATATTTTTCTTCCATCTGCTTCAAAGCCATCTTGTTGCTCTCCATCAAATTGATAAAGTTTCTTCAACAATCCCCAAAGCTGTTCCAATTCTTCTTCGGAAAAAGCTTGAAAAGCATTTTGTAAAAAAATCCAGCCTTGTACATTGGCCTGTTTAAAAACTTTTTTCCCATTTTCGGTGACCACAATATTTACTGAACGAGCATCCGTTCTGCTTTTTTCCGATTTCAGATAGCCTCTAGTTTTCAGGTTATTAATAATCTGTGCCGTACTTTGTTTTGTTGCGCCCAGTTTTGAAGCAATCGCATTTAGACTGACCTCGCCCTCTGGAATATGAGCAATTGCAATTAATGCCATTAATTGCCTAGAAGTCAACTCCTCCATTGTTTCGTCGCCAGCTGCCTGCAGTTTATTCGTTACCGAAAATAAAGTGGCGTAGGTTTGAGAAATTAGAAATAGACGATCTTCATTACTCATTCAATCACACTCCTCTAGAGCAATAGTACCATATGCAGCTAACTATTGGTTTTCTATGCGATGCTTAATCTCAATAACTGCTTGATAGAATGCTTTAGACTCTTCAAAATTTGGACTATGGGCAGAATTATTGAATGTATAAAACTTTTTATCAGGAGCAGCCACTTCAGCAAAGTATTCTTTTGCCAGCTGATACGACACCTGGTAATCATATTTCCCATGCAAACCATATACAGGCACTTGCAGTTTTGGTAAAGACTTCAATAAGTTGTCATTTGAGTAATCTTCCGTATCCAATTTTTCATTCGATAATACCATTCCTTTGACTGCATTCAATTTCTCTTTCAACGTATATCCTTTGAAAAACATCAGATGCTTGAGCATCGTTGTTAATGACGGCCCTTCATGGCGAATCCCAACACCATATTTTTCTAAAAGCAGGTTATATGCCGGTGCTTCGGGATCAAAATTGGCCAATTTCTTCAATGATTTTTCATCGCCGATCTCGCTCGCGTGTTTACGCAGATAAGCGTAAGCAAGCTTTTGTCCCTTTTTCTGATAGATAGGTTGGCCCACACCCATATATGACGAATAAAGCTCTGGTCTTTTTTCTACAGCATGAATTCCGACATACGCTCCCCAAGAATGTCCCATCAAATAAATTTTTTCTTGTTTGAATCGTTCTCGCAAATAATTTGTAACTTCGATCGTATCCGTTAATACTTGATCCTTCGTCAGGGTATTGCTATCTAACTCCTTTGTATTCGACATACCGGTTCCTCGTTGATCCCAATAGCACACGACAAATTCCTTTTCCAAACGCTCTTGCGTCTCCCAAGCTTCCGACATCGCAAATTCCGGTGTACCGGGACCTCCATGTAAAAACAGTAAGACAGGTTTAGTTTGATCTTCCCCTCGAATGAACATTCCTTGCTTAATTCCGCCAATCTTAATAAATTTTTTCTCACTAATGCTCCCTTGAATCGTTTCTCCGTCTTCGTTTTTCAAGCTAGTTAATTTTCCCGGACTGTTAAAAAATACTAAAAAGAAACCTGCGATCACTACGAAAGCCACCAACCCTAAACTAATCAACCCAATTTTCTTCACCATAATCAAATACTCCTTCTCGAATTTAGTCATTATAATTACTATATTAGAATAGCATGATTCCTTCTTCAGGAAATCAGCCTAAAGTCGTAAGCAATAAACTTTTTTAAAATAACGCTTGATTATGATTTTTAATGCATTTACTCTAAGTATAGAAGGCGCCTTCGGAAATGGAGGAAAATGATGAACAACCAAAAATTCAAAGCGATACAACACAAAATCGCGACAGATCACGAAAATATTACGGGGATCATTGTGCAAAAAAATGATCAGCTGCTTTACGAAGACTATTTCAATAGTTGTGATGAATCCAGTAAGACTCATGTCTATTCAATCACTAAAAGTATTTTGTCATTACTGTTAGGCATTGCCCAAGAACAAGGATATCTCAATGACATAGATCGGCCTATTTTAGAATATTTCCCAGAGCATCGACCAAAGGACATGACAATAAAAAACATTACTCTGAGAAATCTGCTGACGATGACCGCACCTTACAACTATAAATCAGGACCGCTCACCTATATTAAGTATTTTTCTAGTAAAGATTGGACCAAGTTTACTTTAAAGAAACTCGGCGGGAAGCAGCTGATCGGCGAGTTTAATTATACCCCCTTGATTGGCCCGGATCTCTTATCGGCTATCCTCACTCGTACTACGGATCAAAATGTATTAGATTTCGCACGTAAAAAATTATTTGAACCGTTAGAGATCGTTGTTGAGAAAACGATCCAATTAAAATCGGCTAAAGATCAAATGGCTTTTAATAAGTCGACTACTTCAAATGGCTGGGTCGCAGATGATACTGGTTTGAATGCGGGTGGTTGGGGATTGACACTTACAACACGAGAATTGACAAAAATCGGCAGACTGATCTTAAATCAAGGCAGCTGGGAGGGCCAACAGATTGTTCCGAAAAGCTGGATAAATGCGATGCAGAAGAAACATAGCCATTGGGACCAAGAGGGACTTGATTACGGTTATCTATGGTGGATTATTGACCCGTCCAAACCAATTATTGCGGCGATGGGAGACGGTGGAAATATCATCTATATTGATCACGAGCAAGAGCTTGTAGTTGCAATTACCGCCTTATTCAAAGAAAATGTCTACGATCGCATTGATTTTATTCAACGCGAGATTTTACCACTAATATAATAAAAAAATCAAGCAGTTTCACGGCTGCTTGATTTTTTTCGTTACTATCCCATTGCTAATAATTTACTGACTGTATTTGCCGTGCGAATCGTCACATGATTATTGACCGAAGAACTGGCGATTTTAGACCAGCGAGTTTTATTGAAGGTTTTACGAGGCGCTGACCAGAAAATCACTTCGTCATGATAAGCGATTTTTTCATATTCTGGTTTTATTTCACCGACAGCCGCAAAAACTTCTGATACTGTAATGGGAGCGATCATAAAAATAGCGTAGTGGACCGTTTCCTTCTCCTGATTCCACCAATCAGGCGCATGCTTGACCGTCTCAGCCAAATCGTCAACACCTGCAACGGTTACTGGAATCTTCAAATCAAATTTAGCAGTAATCACAGCTTCGCATTTTTGAATCAATTCTGACTTATCTGCACTTTCGCTAGAAAAAATCACATTGCCGCTGTTGATATAAGTCACGACATCGGTAAAACCAATTTCTTCAAATGCCGCTTTCAATAATGGCATAGCCACTTTATTTTTACCGCTGATATTGATCCCTCGCAAAAAAGCGATATATTTTTTCAATTTCTCACCTCACGCAGCAGCCAATAATTTTTTTAACACATTCTTGTTCAGCATATGAACCGTTAAAAATTTTCCTTGATAATAGACTGCCCAATTATTGAATATTCCTGACATTTTTTTGGCTTTTTCGAGGCTGTCCACCGGAACTAGACGTAATGATATTTTTTCTTCGTCGCAATATTCCTGAACCTCTTTTAGACCATTTGGAATGAACGGGCATTGACGACCGTAGAAAATCGTCAATTCTTGATTATCGATCGTTTGCTTTCTAGCCGTTTCCGAAAAGACCGGTACAGTTCCGTCAAAAGATAAGGCCATAAGTTCAAATCCGTCAGCGATTTGATCAACGACTTTAAATCCATTTTTTTCAACAAATTTTTTATCTGTCAAAAAGGGCGTTTTCTTTTTCGAACTAATGACACATACACCAGATTTATTTTGGCGCTTAGCATCCTCAATGCAATAATTCAACAGATTTTTTCCGTGGCCCTGTCCTTTAAAACTGCCAGATACCCATAAACAGTAAATATACAAATAGTTCTCGCCGATTACAGGTACCCAGGCCGTTTCCAATGGGGCATATTCGATAAAGACTTTTCCCTTTGCATTCAGTTTACGAAAGACATGTCCTTCAGACAATCGGTCCTTGATCCATGCTCTTTTTGTATCGACACCTGCCTGGTGTTTCATACCTGAAATCGCGCAACAAAGATGTTCATCAGCAATATTTTCTTCTGTTAAATTTACATACTCTACCATCAAATCCCTCCTCCATTTTTATTATCTCCAGTATAGCATTACGTGTACTTTTCTCTCTTTCAATATTTTTATATTTTTTTATCCATACAAGAAAAAAGATACGGCAGTGAGCATAAGAAAGGCTTCGCGAACTCGTTTAGGTTATTGCCAGTATGTTAGTTCTGCTTAATGTAGTTTAGCAGTAACTGCATGCGTAGCTTGTGTAGAAAAACAGGTTCGTGAAGCCGGCCATGGATATCACTGCTGCTAAGCGATTTATTTATATGAAATTTTTATATTTTCCTTACTGTCAAAAAAAAAGCAGAAGCGAAAACTTCTGCTTTAAACCTTTTACAAATAGAATGTATCCCCGGATTGGTTTCCTAATCCCGGGTGGGTATCAAACCTTACTACACCAACAACTGCTTTATCACCCACTGCTTCAACAATCTTTGCTGTTCCAAGATGACCGAAGCCTCCGCATAGTTCGATTGCCTGGACTCCCTCTTCAACTAATTGTTTTGAAATTACCACCGCTTCTGCATAATCTACTACGCCAACTGTAATCAGTTCAACCGAGGGCGTAGTGACTACTGAACGATCCTTTTGACCATCTGCACCTTCTGCTACAAAAATAAACGCTGCTTTTAACATATGAAACCTCCTTTTTATTGTTAGTCTCTAGGTTAGCAGACTACTCGATTTTAAAGAGTGATCACAAATTTCTTCGTATATTTTTCGTCATCTAGTAAGTCAATTTTATATCCATGTTTTTCAATAATCGTCTTGATAATCGCTAAACCCAGACCGCTGCCTTGGAAATTGCGCTCCGATTCGTTTTCACTGACAAATGGTTGAAAAAGTTTTTCTCGATCCTTCAACGGGATCGCCGTACCATTATCGGCAAAACTAATTTCTGCCTGACTGTTTCGCTGGATCATTGAAATGATCAATTTACTCTCTGGGGGATTGTGCTTGCATGCGTTAATCAACAAATTATTGAATACCCTTCGCATCTCGATTTTATCAATATTTTTGATGACTGGTTCTTCGGGCAAGTCTAAAAACAACTCAATCTCCTGCTGCTCGATCAAATCGTAATTATCTGCTACAGCCTCTTTCAACAAATAATTCACTGCACATTCCTGTCGGTTTAAATCGTATTCCGCTGAGTTCAGTTTTGTGTATTGAAACATCAAATCTAGCAATTCATTAGCCGCCAGCGATTTTTGATAAATAATCGAGGAGACCTCTCCTCGTTCTTCTGGTTCAACGATATCTTCACTCAGTGCCTTGGAGAAGCCTGTGATGCTGGTTAACGGAGTTTTCAGATCGTGAGCGATATTCGCAAATAACGTATTCTGCTGCTTTGCGATTTTTTGACTCTGCTGCGCGATTTTCTTATCTAAATTCCGATAAAAGGAATAGGAAAAGCCAAAGATCGCTACCAATTGAAAGAGCGCACTCATAATCATGAAAATCACTTGATACTCTGGCTCAAAAACCAGTGTTTCCAAGGAAGCAAAGAATTCTTCAATTAATCCGCCCACAATTGAAAGTCCAAAGAAATAGAGGATAAAGGAGCGTAAAATTGCATTTCTAAGCTGTTTCATGTATGACCTCCATACGATAGCCTAAGCCGCGAATCGTTTTAATTCGTTCATTGCCGATTTTTTCTCTCAGCTTGCTCATCATGACCCGTACGTTGTTATCACCTGCCAACGGATCTTGCCAGCCATGTTCGTAAATCTGCTCTTTAGTAAATACCCGTCCCGGCTGCTCCATCAGCAGCTTCAAGACACGAAACTCGACAGCTGTTAAATTGATCAGCCTTTCGTCAACATAAGCTGTACAGGCTTGAGTGTCTAAAAACAAATTACCGACATTCAATCGATCAGAGGTTCGTTCATTGGCGACACCTAATGAATAATACCTCCGTAGTAAAGCATTCACTCTGGCAATCGCTTCGTGAGGATCAAAAGGCTTCGTCAAATAGTCGTCCGCACCGATCTCTAAACCAAAAATCCGATCAGATGCCTCAACTCGAGCTGAAATTACCATAATCGGCAGATTACTGGTCTTTCTAACCGTACGAATCAGTTCAAAACCATCGACTTCCGGCATCATGATATCAACGATCAGCAGATCGATTTTCTTTTCGGCCAAAATCGCTAATGCTGCACGACCATCGGCAGCCTCATAATGGTTGATATTTTCACTTTTCAAGTACATCTTTAATAGTTTGATGATTTCCTTTTCATCGTCCACATGTAAAATATTGTATACCATCAACCATCCCTGCTTCCTGCCTGTATCATCACTATTAATTTTACCATAGTGAGGATGCAGGCTTTAAATCTATTTTTAGATTTCGACAGCTAAAATCTGCTCATTGATCTTTTCCATGCGAGATTCGAGATTTTGACCAGTATAATTCCCTAAATACAACTCTTCCGTAATTTGCCCATCTTCCATAAAGAAAACCTGCTCACTTTGTGCGGCCACTTTGGCATCGTGAGTAACGATAACCACAGTTGTTCCTTCTTCATTTATTTTCAACAAGATATTCATGATTTCTTGGGCGGCTTTAGAGTTCAACGCACCAGTTGGTTCATCGCCGAAAATAATCTCAGGCTGACTCATCAATGCACGACAGATACCGGCTCTTTGCAGCTGGCCTCCAGATACCTGTGTAATTTTACGATCTCTCAATTCTGGTATGCCCACTTTTTTCATCAAGCTCTCTGCCCGCTTTTCTTGCTGAGCAATTTGTTTCTTGCCTTTCAAACTCGGCAGAATAATATTGTCAATTAATGAAAGATTTTTCAAAAGGGTCGGTTGCTGAAAAACAAATCCCATTTGCTCTCTGCGAATATCCGCTAATTGCTTTTCAGACATTTGTTCTATTTGCTGATTATTAAAACTTATTTCCCCAGAATCTACCTGATCCATTCCACTGATTGCATAAAGCAATGTAGACTTGCCTGAACCAGAAGGACCCATAATTGCGACGAATTGTCCTTTTTCCACCTGAATAGTCACTTGATTTAAAACGGTAACCTGCTCTTCTCCCACACCAAAACGTTTAATAATATTTGATCCATTTATCATTGTCTCCATCTGTTTTCCCATCCTTTTCTAGTCTTTAAGATTTTCGGCTATTTTAATTTTTCCTGCTTGGGCTGTTACGATTCTAGTTGTCAAATAAGTAACGATCAGCATTAAAAGCGGACAGCCTAGGTAAATCAATAAACTTCCTGTTAACTGCACGCTGACTCCTCCTAAAGCCGCTGATACTAATCCCGACATTGTCTTCCCTAAAGTCATGGCCAACAAAGTACCAATCCCTAATCCAATCACTAAAACGGTTAAACTTCTTGAAAGATACTGATTTCTAATTTCCTGATTGGTGAGACCAACCGCTTTTAATGTAGCAATCTCTTTTTTATCCTTCACTAAGAGCAGTTTCATGAATAAAGACGTGATTAAGCTGGTAATCACTAGCGCGACTACTATCGCACCGATTGAAATGATCCGTATCGACTGTATCGTCGAACCAAACGTTTGATCGCGAAATTTTTCTGCATTGTTCATCTTGGCAAACGGCAGCTCTTTCTTGTATTGCTTCATTTTTTCGGCTGCTTTGCTAGAGTCTTTTAATTTGATTGAAATATCTGTCCAAATGAGCGGAGCGGTTGTATCTTTAAAAATTGCTTTAGCCGTTTTTCCGCCATTGAAAAGATTGGCATAAATCCCGCAAACAATAAATTTCTCCTCGTGCCCCTCACAAATCATAACGATCGAATCACCAATTTTTTTATTGTATTCTTCTGCATTGATGGTCGATAAAGCCATCTCATTGATTTTACGTGGTGCTTGTCCTTCCAAATAATCTACGGGAAATTTTTGATGGTTTCCTAATTCAACGGACAGCACACTGTCAGCAGCTCCCGTTTCCTTAACATCAAAATTTTTGGTCGATATTTTACTAAACAGTTCAACATCTGGATCATTCGCTAAATAGTCTTCGATCTTAGCCTGATTCTCGACACTGTTGGTGGATTGGTAAAGGCTGGCTGCTATGTCAATCTTACGGCTAAAACCAATACTGTCTACGAATTCTTCAGAGGAAGATGTATGATGGACCAGTGCAGGAACGATCATAATAAAGGTTGATATCATAAAAACAAGCAACATAGTTAGATAAATCTTTTTCCGATTCATAATATCAATGATCCCGATCCGAGTGTCGACTGAGAAAAACGCCAAGCGGCGAAGATTAAAGCGGGTCCTAGTATTAACCTTCTCATTGGCTCCGCTGAAACGAATCGCCTCGACTGCTGAGATCTTTTTGAAACGATTTAGTAGGCGGTATACATAAATGATCATTAAAAGCATTACTACAAACACGCCTGCAACAGCTAAAAGCCAACTGAGTCCTTCATTATTGCTTTCACCCATAAAAAGTTTGATATTCTTTAATAATAGATAGCTCAGAGGAATTGACATCAAATAACCAACCAAACTGCCAATGACCGAAATAGCCGCATACTTTGCCAGATAAATTTTCTTGATCTCTTTTAGCTGCAAGCCAATTGCTTTCATCACACCAATCTCTTTATAGTCCTCCTCAATTTTTGCCAGCAATGTAAAACGAATACACATAAATGTCATCAAGACTACTAGTAAGCTGATTAATAAAAGAATACCGATCATGATTCCATCAGACATCGCGTTTCCCAGCTTAAACAGACGATGAGTCCCACTTGGTCCATTGACCTCTAGACCAGCTTTTTTATAAGCGGCTTCAAATTGATTCAGCTTACTTGGATCTTTCAAACGAAACTCAATGATATATTCTAGCTTTCCCTTAGAAAAAAGTTCGTCGTAGTCTTTTTGATGCAGCAAGAGGCGTTTTGAGCCTGCCATCTGCGAGTTCATTGTGCCATCCCGTAAAAAACCCGTGATTCTGAATGATTTGCCCGCGATTTTTGCCTTGTCGCCAATCTTTGCAAATCCTTGTTTCTTGAAGGCAACTGGAACATACAGCTCTCCACGCTTCGGTTGAATCGGCTGATTTTCCATATCCAAGAAATAATCCAGGTTTTTATTCTGAACCGCTAAGCCATTATCTTCCACACTATCCGCGAAGCTGTGATCTCCAAGCTGAATATCTGATCCATTAAGATTCAAAAACTCCGACACCTCGTAGGACGCCACATTTCCATTGGTTTTTACAAATTTTGCTAAACGATCTTGATCTACACCACCTGTATGCATTTGCATGTAATGCGGCGATTGCGCTTTTTCCATCAGAGTATCAATAGAGCCCGCCAAATTGACACTCAAAATTGTCGCCAGTGCCACTAACAACGCGGCTACAGTAATGAACAACGTGGTGATTAGCGTGATCACCTTACTGTCTCTTACATCATTTTTTATAATTTTTCGATACATAATCCTTCACTCCTACCCCTTCTTCATTCGTTCTATCTTCACTATAAAGAAGGAGTCTTTCCCTAATGTACACAGAATATTAACCTAGTATTAAAGTTTTGTTTTCTTTAAAAAAACGTCAAACACTTCGTCGACTTAATAATCATTAACTTTTTTTGAGTTTCTCTTTTCAAATGACAAGTTTTTTTGATAATTACTTAATAAACCAAAAATTGATTTTTTTAATTTTTTAGCCATAAATTGGGTTCGACCTCTTCTCGCT
This sequence comes from Enterococcus sp. AZ128, assembly GCF_051714485.1. Classification (NCBI taxonomy): domain Bacteria; kingdom Bacillati; phylum Bacillota; class Bacilli; order Lactobacillales; family Enterococcaceae; genus Enterococcus; species Enterococcus sp. AZ128. The sequence continues at coordinate 792,200 of NZ_JBIORZ010000001.1, read as the reverse complement.
TGTTTGATAGCATATTAATTGAAACAAGTTCTAAAAAAGTAAAGGAGCAACTATATGGATAAAATTGATTTAACCATTCTTACTATTCTGAAAAAAAACAGCAGAGAATCTATCAGCGCTATCAGTGAAAAAATCGGGTTGAGCGCGCCAGCAGTGATTGAGCGTTTGCGGAAGTTGAAAAGCAGCGGAGTGATCCAGCAATATACGATCAAATTGGATCGAACAAGCTGCGGTCTCCCTATCCTCGCATTTATTTCAGTAAAAATAGATCGAAGTGGAAATACCAGCAACTTTAAAAACACAATCTCAAACTATCACTGTGTGCTGGAATGTCATAAAGTAACTGGTGAATACGATTATTTATTGAAAGTCGCAGCAGCGGATATTCCTGATTTAGAACAATTTCTATCAAAAAAATTAAAGCAAGTTCGCGGGGTTGGTGAGACACAAACGATGATCACCTTGGAAAATTTGAAGGAAGAAGTCAATGGATGACCATATGAGCATTTTCCCGATACTTTAAAAATGAAAAGGATTTCTTGAACATTCTTTCCATTCTTAAAGTCAGCGCCACCTCCGACTTTATTTATTAAGCTTTTTACCACTTTAAAAAAAGTCACATCAAAAAAGCGAACCGTCAAAAAGGACACTGCTTGTGTCACTTTGCCGGTTCGCTATTTCTTAAAATCAAAGGCAATCAAACGATCGATTATTCTTACAAGCTCATCTGGTGATTCCTTTTGCCCTCGATCAATCCAATCCTGTAATACTCCAAATAAGGCATTACTTAAAAATAGAAGTACATAATGCTCTTCAGTCTCATTTTCGATTTTTAAATCCAATTGAGGAAAAACATTTATTCGAGCATTTTCCTGCATCATTTGTTTAATATAATTTTGAACTTCAATCGACCCATTTTCTGAAATAAATGCCGCAATCAAGTCTCCCTCATTTTGCAGATAGGTCAACATACTCGAAAATAATGCCGTCTTACCATTGCCGACATTTTCTTGTGCGAAATAATTGGCGTGATCTCGAAACTCCTTCAAGCTCACTTCCACCAAATCATACTTATCTACATAATGCAGATAGAAGCCGCTCCTGCTGATTTCTGCTTCTTCGCAGATATTCGTCACAGTAATTTGTTCAAATTTTTTTGTTTTCAGCAATTTCGTCATAGCAGATAGGATACTTTTACGTGTCCGAGAATAGCGCAGATCCTTTTCCTTCAATTTTTGCCGGTCCCCCTTCGATATAGTGAGCATTATTTAGTGGTCTTTCTTGCATCACGCTTTATAGTTCATATCGTACAAAATAATAGACAGTATGTCTATTATTTAAGTCAACAGAGTCCTTATTATATAAAAAAATGTCTAATCACCGAATGATGACTAGACATTTCTTTATTTGATCGAACCAATCAACAATATTCCTATTGCAATAAGCGCCGCACCTAAACTGATCATTCGCCATTCCTTTTTTGTTTTCTGAACCTTCAAAAGAACCAATCCCGCATAAATCGAGATTAATACTGCTAACTGTGAAAAGGTGAAACTTTTAGCGACTCCGATCATTGGTATAGTAAGAAATAGACTAATATTTGCTATACTCCAAGCGATTCCGGTCCCAAAGTTTTTTCTCACTTGTTTCCAGCATGTCTCGTCACGTTTAGCAAAAGATAATACTATCGATAAAAACCACATTCCGATTGCTTGTGGAAATAGAACCTCTGCTCCACTGGCTTGAAACGCTTGCGGCAAAGTCACATATATTGTTAAAGCTAATGAAGACAGCAGCAAACAACTAAGCGCTTTGCTTTTATTAGTCTTTAACAGCGATGCGTCATCTTTTTTTTCTAAATAGGAGGTGAAAATAATGCCGACAATAATTAGTAGAATTCCTCCTGTTCCTACACCTGCCATTTTCATATTTGACCATTCTCCAAAAAATAAAGCCGCAATGAAGGTTGTTCCGATTAATTGAGTCCCATTGGAAATCGGCATAGCCTCAGATACTGGTAATAATTGAAATGAATAGAATTGCAGATATTGGCCGATCGACCAAAAACACCCAGAAAAAAGTGCTGCTAGAAAACTGGCACTAGTATACGGTGGCCGAACGATGATCGTGAATAGCGTTCCAATCAGAAGGGCTACTGTCGTTGTTCCTAAAAGCTGATTGATTGGTTTTGCCTTTGTCAGTTTTGCGATGATCGGCATAAAGCCCCATCCTAATGCGGGTAATAGATATAAAATAATCATTGATTTCTCCTAAAAAGCTAAAATAATCACTTAAGAAAAGACTGGGCATGTCTACCCAGTCCCTTCCTACCTAAAATTTGAATAGTTCGTCTTGCAAAGTTACTGCTTGATTTTCTTTCATCAGCTTGCCCTTGGTCATTTCTGGGAAAACCACGATGATGGTGTCGTCCTTTTGGGCATTCTCTAATTGCTGTAAGTCCATAAAGGCAAGTAATGTTCCTGTTTTTACGTTCTGCCCTTCTGCTACTTTGATTGAAAAAGGAACTCCTTTTAGTTCCACAGTATCCAACCCCATATGGATCAATAATTTCTCCCCAGTCTTACTTTCAATTGTTATAGCATGCAGTGTTGGGAAAATGCTCTCAACAATTCCCTCTATCGGTGCATAGACCTTACCATCATGTTGGCTTATCGCATACCCATCGCCCATCATCTTCGAGGAAAAAACGTCATCTTTTACTGCCTCTAAAGGAAGAACGTGACCATTCGCAACAGACTTCAGAACTTTCTTTGTTTTAAAAAAGAGCATTTTCTCATCACCTCTAGACTAATTTCGGCCAGAACTCTTTATTGGCCTCAATCATTTCATCTAATACTTTTTTTGCTACTTGAGCATTCGGAACCGTTTGATTTAATGTAAAAGCCTGCAACGCTTTTTGATACGACCCTTCAAAATAAGCATCCACTAATAATTTTTCAGCTGCCACTTGTGCCTCCATCAATCCTTTATGGAAATCGCAGATCGGCTCTCTTAGTGCTATCGGCTCAACTCCAGTAGCTCCAACATAGGCTGGCACTTCTACAACAGCGTCTGATCGCAAATTAGGTATAGCCCCCTGATTAGGAACGATCAGCATAAAGCGCCGACGTTCATCATTCAATAACGATGTTGCCATATCAACAATGTATTGTCCATGTTCACCAAAGTTGAAATTCAGAACGTCTTCTGTCGCTCCAGCGCGAATTTTCTCAGCCATTTCTTTGGTATTCTTTTCTCTGCCTTCCATCACCATATTGGCCCGAGTGTAGTTTTTATCTGAATGTTCAACGACCATATCCGGATACAAGTAATACTCTAAATAGTTATTCGGAATATTTTGCGGGAAGTTTTTTGTGATTACAGACATCATACTGAAGGCTTCCTGCCACGTCTTATCCCCTGCATTAAAATCAGCTACCTGCATTTCCTGAGTGGTTAGTTTTTCAATGATCTCTGGCATAATATCTTTTTTCAATTCTTTATCATAAATTGAAGTGTACCAGCCGAAATGATTCAACCCATAATAAGTCGGAATCCAATTTTTCCGATCATAACCATAATTGACGGCAATCGTTTCTTCAATAGAAATCGTCATATCACAAGCATTGATCATTTTCGCTTTTGGATATTGTCTGCGAACAGCTTCTGAAACAATTGATTCTGGATTTGTATAATTTAAAATCCATGCATCAGGTGCATACTGTTGTACGTAGCCAACAATTTCCAACAGTCCGCTCATTGATCGCATTCCATAGGCAAAGCCGCCCAATCCGCAAGTTTCCTGACCAACTAATCCGTGACTTAACGGAATTTTCTCGTCTTTCTCACGCATCTTCATTCCACCAACTCGAATTTGCGAGAAGATAAAATCACATCCTGTAAAGGCCGTTTCCGGATCTTCTGTTGAAGAAATGACAACATCCTTAAAACCTTCCTTTTTTAACATATACTGAATGATCAAAAACATATCAGCATTTCTTTTAGCATCAATATCGTATAAGCGAATTTCTGAAAGCGGCAAACGATCCGCATTGTTTAAAACCGCTTGAATAATTCCTGGTGTATACGTACTGCCTCCGCCGGCAATCGTGATAATTTGTTTGTTTGTCATGATTTACGTCCTTCCTATTGCTCCAATAATTTATTAAATTCTGCCATTACATAAGTTACTTCCAGCCCAATAATGACTTGGTAATTTTTTTCTGTCGGCTTGATCACACCGCTGACACCTAGTTGCTTGATGCGCTGCTCGTCAACAATCGCTGGATTTTCAACTTCAACTCTCAAACGAGTGTTACAACTAAAGGCATCGGAAATATTCTCTGATCCGCCAAAAGCCTGCAGCATTTTTTTCGCCATATACTCATAGTTTTTACTTGCCAAACCTAATTCTTTTTCTTCTTCTTCGACTGCTTCTGCTCCGTATTCCGTTGCTACTTCTCTTCCTAAAGTTTGAATATTACGCTTCTTGATCAGATAGTAGAAGGTAAAATAGTACAGTGCAAAGAAAACAATTCCAATTGGAATAATCAAGATGGCATTAGTCGCTATTCTAAAATTGATCAAATAATCAACGATACAGGCGCCAAAAGTGAAGCCGATCCGAATATTCAGTAAATAGCAAACAATCCCCGCTAAGCCCGCAAAAGCCGCGTGCACAACATAGAGCATTGGTGAAAGAAACATGAAGCTGAATTCTACTGGTTCGGTAATATTTGAGATGAAGGATGTGGCTGCGCCGCTCCCCATAATCCCTTTGACCATAGCTTTGTTTTCTTTGAACGCTGCACGATAGATCGCTAAACAGATTGCTGGTACACCAAACATCATGACCACAAAGAAACCTGACAAAAATAACCCTGCCTGTGGATCACCATTAATAAAACGAGTCATTTCTCCTCGGAATACTTCTCCATTCGGTGCCGTATAACTTCCTAAGTCGTAGTAAACATACGTATTCAGTACATGATGAAGGCCAAATGGAATCAATAGTCGATTCAAGAACATGAAAATGCCGACTCCTAATGCGCCCATATTCACTAATAATCTAGCAAAGCTATCAATTCCAGCTTGGGCAAACGGCCATAATATTCCAAAAACAACCGAAGTAATTGTTTGCAAAATCATCACCATCGTCAATGGAAATTTCTCGCCGGCAAAATATGAGAACACCATAGGCAGCTTCTGTTCTTTAAAACGATTATACGTCCAAGCTGCGATCAAACCAGAAATAATCCCACCGAATATCCCCATATTGACGGCTGGATTCATAATTTCTAAACCCTTTTTCAACGTAGCAATCGCTAGGAAACCAGTAAGCGCCGGAATGCCCTTATCCTTCGTTTTCGCAAAACCGATCGTTACACCAATCGCAAACAGAATATCCAAATTTCCAAATACTGCATTTCCAGCTGCTCCGATCACCGGAATATTCAGCATGTCATCTGCTGAGAGACGCATGATCAACCCAGCCAATGGCATTGCAGCTACAGGCAGCAGCATCGCTCTGCCCAATTTTTGTATATTTGCTTTAAAAGTTGACATTTTTACTCCTCCTTAAGTTATATATCTTTATAGGTCGCTAACTCAATCAAACTATCCCTTTTAACCTGCTGTGCAAAATCTGAATGGATCAAAAATTCCACTTGATTAATTCTTGGATAGACAAAACTCGATCCATTCAGCAATTCTTGATCAAGATAAGCTGTGTGACACATAATCTCGATCGTTTTCTTGTCTCGTAAAACGGATATCAAGCGTTCTAAATACTCATGAATGGAACAATCAATTTGCCGTTTTTCGACAATCGTTTCTCCAACATCATCGAAATAAGGTTCAAAATAATCCGTATGTCGGACTTCTGCTTTTCTCTCAAAATTTCCGCGAACTGGCAAATCATATTTTTTCGCCAGTGCAACAACTACTTCCTGATTCATTCCAAAAGTATGTGTATGATGATGGCTGTCCAAGTGTGTGGGAATAACTCCAGCGCGATAAACTTTTTGAATTTGTGCGTTCCATTCCTGATAAAGCTGATCCCCATCCACTTCAAAAGGTTGCTTATAATATGATAAGTGCTTAAATCGGTCTTCCTCCATCAAACTATCCACATTTTTCAAGAGCGGTTTGCCGCAAGTCAATGTCAAATGAACCCCTACACCTAAATCTGGAAGCTCATTTTTTAGTTTTACAGCGTGTTCAAATCCCGGCATATTCGCCATTAGAGTAGTTGATGTCAAGATTCCTCGTTGATAGGCATCCACGATACCGTAGTTCACTCCATAGCTGTAGCCGAAATCATCTGAATTGAAGATTACTTTTCCCATTTTTTCCTTCCTTTCTTTTTTATACTAAAAATAGGCACAACCCAATGAGCACAGATTTTTCTTCTGTGTATCAAAAGGTTGCGCCTACCTGATAGTTACGCCCTGCTTATTGAATTCTTGCCAAGTGAATCGCCAGATAAATGACCTCGTTCTCTTGAACGTCCAATTGAAATTTTTTTTCGATCATATTTTTGATCGCCACTGCCGTTTGATACGGTTTGCTTTCTTTAAAGGTACTTGTAAAAAAGCCAATATTCTCAGTCGGAGATTCCTCCTGATAGATCAAACGCTTCACTAAAAATTTGATGTGGATCATCATCCGATGGTAAGTCAATGAATCTTTATCAAACCGATAACCAAAGGTATTTTCTAAGTCTTCTAAAATCGTTTTGGTCATCTCTAAAATTTTTAAACTGTTCAAACTGTTTCGTTCCCCCAGCTCCGCATTGATGATATGCATTGTGATGAAGCCGACTTCATTTGCCCCCAGCTCTGTATCATAACGGTGATTGATCAAAGCAACAACTTCATTAGCTGTTTCATACTCATCCGGATACAACAGCTTCATTTCCGGCAGCATAATAGCCGTCACCTGACTATCTTCCTTTTGCCGCTGGATCGCAAAATAAATGTGATCGGTCAATGCGATATAAATATTTGAATCTAACGGTGACGCAATTCTCTTTGAAATAACCTGAATAATTTCTTCTGAAAATTCTATAAACTCTATTGGTATTTTTGCCGCCATCTCACTAAACATTTTTGTTTTTTCTTTGGAATCTAAAGTAAAAAATTTATCTGCAAGAGCTGGATCAAACGTTTGATTAACGACGGCGGAGAACCCAATTCCTTTGCCCATCGCAATTTTTTCTACTCCCTCATCATCAATTAGTACTACATTATGATTGATCTTTTTAACAACCTTCATCGTTGCACCGAGCCTCTCTATAAAATACTCTAAATCCAATGGATTATAATATTTAAAACAACAAAAAACGACCTAAGGAAAGTGTTTTCCCAGGTCGTGCCTAATTTAATAGTTACACCCTATTTGTTTACACGCTCAATATAGCAAAATAAAAAAGCGCTGTCAACAATGATTTTTATATTTGTCAAATGATCCTTTTACAAACAGAACAAACGATCCTTCTAGAAAACAAAAAAAGGCTCATGGTAGACTTTCACCATGAGCATGAGATTCTGTGGTTCTCAGTCATCCGTTTCAGTTTCTAGTACCTTACCAGATTTAGCATCGATCTTAACTTCGGTCTCCTTATGACCATCCTCGACTTTGATCTCCCAATAAGTAGTGCCCATGTCCTTGTCTAAACTCCAGTCAGTCGCTTTACCGCTTCCAACCTGTTTTGTAGCAATATCAGCGACCTTTTCGACACTCAAAAGATTTTCCAGATCCAGCTTGTCTTCTTTTCTTTTGACGCCGTCTTGCTCTTCTGTATCTAAGGCTTCTTCGCGTTCTTTAGAGACTTCTTTCGTATCAGCATCTACCTGTATTTCGTATTCTTTACTGTCATCAACGCCTTCGATTTTATACAAATAATTTCCAAAAGATGTTTCTAAATCAATCGAAGTAATATCGCTATCTGGATATGCTTCTTGATATGCCTTGATCGCATCAGCTACACTAACCTTGAAATCAGTCGTCGCCTCACTGCTTGTTTGGCTCTGGCTTGTTTTTTGTGTAGTAGAACTTGAATTGGCTGAGTCATCTGAATCTGTACCACATCCTGCTAATCCTCCTAATAATACTCCAGACAAAGCTAAAACAATTATTTTCTTCACAATTACTCTCCCCTTTTTTATTTATCTTAGAACCATTCACAAAGTAAATCCATCTGACGGCCTGTTATAACTACTTTATCATCCTATTTATTTTATGCAATATAAACCCCTCAGGATTTAATGAAGAGTCTTCGGAAATAAAAAAAACGAGCATTCGCGATTATTCGACGATTCGTCGATTGCTGTTCTCTCTTTTCGTGGATAAACTTAGTTAAAAAATAGATGGAGGAAATTATGCATCCAGCAATCAGAGTCAGAAATTTAACAAAAAACTATAGAGATAAATCGGTCGTCAGCGCACTTACTTTTGAAATAGAGCAAGGCAGTATCTTAGGACTGCTTGGTCCAAACGGCGCCGGAAAAACGACGACTTTAAAAATGTTGACAAATTTGATCAATAAAACCGACGGCGATATTCTAATTGACGGTCTTTCTTTAACAGAACAGCCAAAACAGGCCCTTCAAATGGTGGGAGCATCTCTAGATACTCCCGCCTTCTACAATGATTTTACCGCAATAGAAAATTTGCGCTATATCGCTGATTTGCATGGTAGTATTAGCAATCAGAAAATCGATCAGTTAATAGAACTAGTCGGACTTTCATCAGAAACAACTAAAAAGGTCAGATATTATTCGCTGGGAATGAAGCAGCGCCTCGCTTTAGCCAGAGCTCTGATTCATGATCCGAAGATTGTCATTCTCGATGAACCCGCAAATGGATTAGACCCTCAAGGAATGCGAAAACTTTATCAACTGATCCGGTCAATGGCTGCTGAAAAGCAGGTGACTTTCATCATTTCCTCTCATCAGCTTTCTGATATGGAACAGTTGTGTACTGATGTGCTGATTCTAAATAAAGGGAAAGCCCTCATACACGGAAAAACTAAAGAACTGATCCACTCGAATAATGAATTGATTACTCTAACTCTTGATGATGCAGAAAAAGCGGCAACCTGTCTCCAATCTTCTATGCAAATTGACATCATCGAACAGGATAAGTTGGATTTTACAATAAGAATTAATGATCTTTCTTTTAATGTCTTTTTGAAACGATTGGTAGCCAGCGGTCTTATCGTTCATCGATTAAGTATTAGAGAAAAACGTTTGGAAGACCTTTTTGTTGAATTGACTGAGGGGTGGGATTGAGATGGATATCATAACTCGTATGGAGATTAAACGATTACTTCAACAAAAGATAGTCTATTTTTTTCTTGGATTATTTATTTTTGCAGTCATTGCTTATTCCGGTTTGCTAACTTCTCTCGCACTGCGAAATCTAGTGAATGCAGATGAAAAAGTTTTAGGAGGGCTTTACTTTCCTGAGTTTATGCTACGGTTCTACTCAACGAATATCGGTGCCTTATTCATGGCGATGGTCACAGCACTTTTTATCTGTGAAGATCGTCAGACAGGTCTGTTAATCCAACCGTTACTTCATGGGCGAACTAAAAAGGAGGTCCTTTCAGCAAAAATGAAGATGCTCTGCTTTTTTTCGACAACGATGATCATCGCTATTACGATTATCGTTTATGGCATTTCGTTTTTGTGCTGGGGTACACAGATCTTTAGCACCCCCGTTTTCTATCAAACCATGAGCAAATATGCTTTAGTCGCACTTTCTTTTATACCGTTGGAGCTGTTTTTGATTTTGCTAGCCTTTCACGCTAGACATACGATTATGGTACTTGGCGAAACATTTTTACTTTTGATATTTTTCGTCTTTCTCAATCAGAGTTTTCCAAAATCCGCCAGCTTATTCCCACTCTATTATCCTTATCAATGGATTATCAATCAGGATTTTCAAGCATTGACTTGGCCAGACATTTTTCCAGGGTTACTGAACTTTTTCTTTTATTCCAGCTTGTTTTATTTCTTAATTCTCACTCGTTCCAACAAAATAAACTTTGATAGATAGGAGCTGCAAATGACACGTTTATTATATTTCCAATTAACAACAGCCGTTCGCCAAAAGGCCTTTTTACTTTATCTGCTTGCCTACACGATTATCATTTTTTCCGAAGGTGTCTCTTTTCAGCAAAATCCCCAGAGTGATTTTGCTCAAGCTTACACTGGCGGAAAGTTCATAATTTATTCGTTACAGCTGCAATCCGCCTTGATTGGCCCTCTGTTCTTTCTTTTACTAGCCGCCTTTTCTATCAATCTGGAAAGAAGCACAGGGACATTTCATTTGCCCTTGATAAACAAGCATTCCAAGAAACAACTTCTCCATAGTAAACTACTTTATTTAGTGATTCTAATGATTGGCAGTGTGGTCTTCTTGGCTTTATTTGCTTTTTTAATAAGCGGTTTGCTGAATGGGTTCGGTTCGGTCCTTAAAGGAGTAACAGAATCACTTTTCTGTATCCTCTTAACGCTTATTCCATTGATAACTACCTGCATCGGCATGGTCCTTCTATGTCTCTATACAAAAAATGTTGCAATCACGATGTGTGTCGGTTTATTGATTCTTTTAATCGATAATTTATTGAACCAGTTTATGGCGGATTTTGTTTCGAATTTTTCTTTTCTATTTTATAACTATGCCTTTTCGCTCTATAATGGGAGGCAGCTTTTAGCTAAAGATATTCCCTTCGGCATCGGATTAAGCCTGATTTTTGCTGCTCTTTTTTACTATCTATCCCTAAGAAAAATTGAAAAAATGGAATTTTAACAAAAAATCATGCTTAAGTTGGACGAAAAAAGGATTCTCTTTCGTTAAACTGTAGAAAAGCCTTGTGGAGAAGTGTGTATGTTGGAAAATTCGATGGGAAACTATATAAAAAAATTACGGGTCGCTAAGGGACTCACACAAAAAGAATTGGCCGAAGAAATCTTTGTTACAAATAGTGCCGTTTCAAAATGGGAACGTGGACTTGGCTGTCCAGAAATCAATACATTGCCACTACTTGCCTCTGTCTTAGAAACCACGGTAGAGGAACTTTTACAAGGGCGTGCACATATCGTGGAGACGCCTCTGACGGAGGAATCCTTTGAAGAAAAAAAGAAATCACCCACGCCACAAACCGACTTGAAAGCCAAAAGAGGAAAGGTTTTCTTTTTTACCTCTTCCATTTTATCGACGGCATTCTTTTTAATGATCATCTTGATCAATGTAATCTTGAATTTTGATTCTGGCTTGACCGGTGTGCTGGATATTGTCCAGCCGCTTACAGTTGCTTGGCTCGGTGCCACAAGCATTATTGGCTTCATCCCATGGCTATTCTTCTATTTAATGGATAGATACCGCCTAGTAATAGATTAACCTATTGGAAAAGGAGCAATGCTCCTTTTTTTGATTTTTCGACAAATAAAAAATCACATTGATGACTTGTCTAAGCCGCCAATGTAACACTGATTTTACTGTCCTCAACCTATTTCTATAACTTGCAAATCATGATGTATTCCTCTTGATTTTCGTCAATAATTTCAAATCCAACTTTTTCATACATCTTCAGTGCGTAATTATCCTTTTGAACTGCCAAGGAGGTTTTAGTATACCCAATTTTCTTCAGCTTTATTAACATTTCCTGCATCAAAGCAGTCCCGATTCCAAATCCGCGATAGTCAGGAGCAATGGAAATCGCAAATTCAGGTGTTCGATCATCGATCGATCCAAATCCATCGATATTTCTGACCCAAACAGCCCCGATTACGCGATTATCACTCTCAGCACATAAACAATAATCTTCCTTGGAATTACCAAAATTTTGAATATAGACATTTACCTCGGGATCATCAAGCACCGATCTTGGAATAAGATGATTCGGGTCACGCTGAAAAATCGCCTGATACAAAAATTCCTTCAGCAGCGGATACTCTGACACCTGTAACTCTCGAATGATGTACTCCATATGTTCCTCCTATCACCTGACTTAGTGAATCACTATTCGAATCAACGCTAAAACAATCAAATGCATCGGGTAAAATCCGTAAAAACCCCATTTTACCCATTGTGGCGAATAGCCCCTCTCTCCATTATAACCCGATAATAACGGGATCACTAATAGCGTTCCTAGCCCTGTGAACACTTGATAGAGAGGATATTTTTGCGGATCAGCGAAATACATCGTCGCTAATACCCATACTAAAAAAGCTGTCGTATAAAAAATCGGCCACCAAATCCCCTTCGAGTTATTCCGCCATCTATAAAAACCAAAAATCAATAATACTCCAATTAGAGGCCAGTCCGAGGATATCGTAGCTAGTGAAAATACGAGTACCAGTATATTTCGTATAAAAGGATTTTCTAGCTGCTCATAAAAAATCAGCAGTAAAAGACCCATTAACAGTGTAAAGAAAATATTATTGACCAATTCAATCGGGCTGAAGGGACGGGTGCCGCTAAACAGCAGATGAAAAGGATAAATAGATAGTAGCCAAAAAACGGTCAGCCTCCCTGCATATTTCCGTCGATTATGTGTATAGTAAAAGCCTTCCACCAAAAGATACGCCATAATAGGAAACGTCAATTTACCGATAAACTCGGTAAAGAAATAAAGTACATGGGACTGTTCATAAAGTCTAAAACCACTGCCGATATGATTTAGTAACATCGCTATAATGGCGATCATTTTCAATTTGAAACCATCAATTGATTTGTTCATTTCACACTACCTCTCAACTACTTCGTAATTTAAGTATGCCATAGTTTATACTGCGATTCCCGCAGTATTTGCAAAAATATTAGAAAATACTTTGTATATTAACTAACTTTATTATTTTCAGTTAAGAATTTTTCCTTTATACTAAAAGTATCAACCGATTGAAAGAAGGTTTAACATGAGACATGCCTTATCTTCTACTAAAAATCGTCAAATAGAAATAATCGAGCTTCTTCGAACATCAAACAACTATGTATCTGTAAAAAAAATAGCTAAAAAAGTTGACGCAGTTCCAAAAACCATTTTAAATGATTGTATCGAAATTGAAGATCAATGGAATGCTATCGTTCAAATAGAAAAAAATTCTGCTGGTGATCTGCACTTAACTGAAAAAGACAATCATACTGTACGCGAAATTTTTTCCGATATCCTTAAAGAATCCCCTACGTTTCAACTATTAGAAATTCTTTTTTTTGAACCAGGAAAATTACGAACAGATTTGGAAAAGGAACTTTTCCTTAGTTCTTCAAGCCTCTATCGACGAATCGTCAAACTGAATGAAGGTTTGGAAATGCGTGGACTAAGAGTTGATCGCAATACACTCACATTGAACGGTGAGAGCGAACTTCATGTACGATTATTCATGTCCAGTTACTTTTTAGAAGTTTACGATATTTACGAATGGCCGTTCCAGTTAGATCAAAAAATGATCTTTGACACGATTGATCGCTTAAACGAAAAATTTGATTTGAATCTGAATTTTCTTCAAAAAACTGAATTGGCTTTCTTATTGGCCGTTAGTATGATTCGACAAGAACAAGGCTTTTTAAGCGCCTCCAAACGGAACACGTTATCTGTAGAAAGGGAAAATCAGTATGAAGCTCCTATCACAGAACTGATGAACTATTTTTCAATCCCTATAAATGAGCAAAATAGAAATGATCTGATTCAAACAATTTTTTGGCATGATTTTGCCTGGGACAATGCCGAAGAAGCGGCCCGCATGGAGCGTTTTTGTGCTACAACACTTTCTTTAATCACCAATGCGCTTGGGATCAGCCTGTCCGAAGCTAGCCGCAAAAACTGCATTGCTTTGCTAAAATCAGTTTATAACTCTAATAAGGCCTACCCATACGAAAGATATATCGCCTACAATCGTGAATTGTATAATAGTTTGAATGTTCAAAGAGATTTTGCTGTCTTCAGTAAGGTACTAGAAAAAACATTGAAGGATCAAGAAGCGAAAACACATTTCCCTTGGTATTCTATGTATTTTCACTTGATTTTGTTTGAACTCTTCATCTATTGGGAGGATTTGCCAGAGCAATTAGACAATTTGCGAAAACCAGTTGCAACTGAGGTTTGCAGTGATTTAGGAGAAAAGCATGCCCAGCTTTTGGCTTATTACTTAGATAAAAATTATCATGGGAAGGTGCTGCTGGATGTGCAACCTGATAAAGTCTACACGAAGCTTGCGTCTGGTTCACTTGAATCCGATCTTTATGTGACAAATTTTTCAACACCTGCAATTCCTGAGGATAGATTATTTGTTGTGGAAGATGTTCCTTCAGCAAAAAACTTGTCTGCATTAGGTCGGAAAATTGAAGAATACCGCATGAATACCTTAATAAGACAACTGGCCTATTTAAATTAGTAGTAAAAAAGTTGATTGGAAGAACTCGTCTTCAATCAACTTTTTTCTTTGTCCCGTTAATTAGCAACCAAACCGTCCAGCTCTTCCAATAGCGTCTTCTCTGTCTCTGCTAAGCTCATGATTTGATCACTCATGGGCTTCAACATAGCCTGATCACCAGTATTACCTAAGCGCCACAAATCCTCCGCCAGCCTATCCCACTCTTCAGCCAATCGCATAAAATTTTCCCCGACGATCTTAACTCCCCTATTGGGTATAATCGAATCAACTTCAATCAGAAATTCACCGTACATCTCGCGAAAAATACCTCCGCCTGTCCCACCATCTTTACTAATCTGAAAGTAATTAGTGATCCCCGCTGTTTTTAATTTCTTTTGATCAAAAGAACGCCATTTTAAAATTTCGCGCGAAAATTTCGCGATTCCATTGATGCCTAATAATTGTGCTGGAGGATTCAGCATACTCTGGCAAGTCTCCTTGATCGCGTCAATGACTGTTGCCGAATTTGGTTGCTCATACGTTGAAAAATCAAATTCTAAATATTTATTATTTGCGGGAAACGGCCGAAAGTTGCTGCTGCGTGCCTCCGCCATTTCCTGATAACTTACTAAATGATAATCACTAGCGATCAGCCCTTTAGGTGTTCGAATCGCATAATCAGAATGATCTCGATCACTCACATAAAAAACCTTTTGCTCTTCATCATAGCCAAATAGAACGACCGCGTGTCCGCCAAAATGGCTGTTCGAATTCAACCCTAAGTATTTCATAAAGGGCATATCTGCATAAATCAGAACAGGATGGCCTTCTTGGATCAGCTCTTTCGTTTTCGAAAGACTGATTTCATAATTTTTGGGTTGCCGACAAACGGCTCTAATCATTAAACGTTCCGCAAGCTTCTTCTCAAAGTCTATCGGTTTTGATCTGCCTGATACCATTGGCGAGTTAGCCAAATTTATATAAGTAAAGGCCAAACCGGACCCGATCCCAAATAACATTGCCTCCGATAATGGACAATCGTAATAAGTAAAAACTTGTTTCAAGGCATTTGTAATACAGTGTTTCCCACCAGCAGGTTGAAACTCTTCAATGATATATCTCATGGCGGTTGCTCCTCTCAATAAAATAAGCAGTCACAATAAGACACTAAATGACTGCCATTTGTACCAGTGTAATCTAAGCTGATTTAGCTACAACAAACCCTGATTCCGTGACCCAATTGTCAGGATTCAGATCTTCACCTGGCGAAACATGACCAATATTGATCATGGGACCTACGATTTTGTACTCGTTGACTTCCAGCCAATTCGCGATTGTTTGTGTAATTTTCGGCATTTGATCGAAGCTGCCGCTGAATACTACCGAAGCCATCGTAAAGGCCGGTGCTTTTATAAATTCGGCCGTTTCAGTATTCGGATATTCCCCAATCACACTTGTTTGAACTTCTACATCTGCGTCTTTTTCAACGTACTCTACATTATGAAAAAGAGTCATATTTAATGGCGGCTGTTTCATTTTAGCTTCGGTTTCTTTCACGCTTTGCTGCAGCTTTTGCCACAGCTCGCCCTCTAGAGTATAATCCGCAAGTATCCCGCGGACACTAAGAACATTTCTTTCAGGAATCTCTTTTACGACAACATTGTACTGATTCATGTCCTGTCCTTCTTTCATGTTTTGTTTAAGAAGGGAAACCATTCGTTGTTTTTTTAACAGTTCATCCAAATCCTCCTGCAATTTCTCCTCTTGAAGAATGTAATGCTGTTCTAAAAAATCCAAATCATTGGTATCAAGAATCTCCTTAATTGTTTTCAATGGCAACCCTGTTTGCTGCAATAATTTGATTTGATTCAAGCGTGACAATTGATCGGCTGAATAATAACGATAGTTCGTTTGATCATCGATCTCTTTCGGCTTTAGAAGGCCTAACGCCGTGTAATGATCCAATGTTCGAACAGTTGTATTTGATAGTTTTGAGAATTCTCCAATTTTAAACATATAGTTCTCCTTCGTCTGTTTTGCTAGCTTACCTATAGTATAGAGTCACACGTAACGTGGGAGTCAATCAAAAAATTGAAAAAAATCCAAATACCCTTGTGTATTACTTTTAGTAATGTTACTATTAGTAATACAAACTACTAGGAGGAATTCTAAATGACTCTCTTTTCAATTATAGGGGCAAGTATTTTTGCTTTGATGGCGGTATTGACACTTTTAGTAACACTCGGTTTTCCATTAGGTGAGTTTACAATGGGCGGCAAGTACAAGATTTTACCCGTTCATATGCGTTTTATGAGCGGCAGTGCGTTTGTCTTTCAAATAATTGCCGCTATCAGCGTCCTCTATGTCGGGGAAGTTATTTCATTGAACATTCCTCTTTCTCTTGCTCGCGGCGTTTGTATTTTCTTTGGTATTTATTTATTGCTAAATACTGGGATGAATCTGATGTCTTTCAGTAAAAAGGAAAAGTATGTGATGACCCCATTAGCTTTGATAGGATCAATCTGCTTTTTTGCAACGGTATTCTTATAATAGAACAAATTCGAGGAGTGAAAGAATGGACATTATTATTTTAGGTTTTCTAATGATTCAAGCCTCTACAATTTATGAGCTGCGACAATCGATTAAACAATCTCTTTCAACCGTCAGCAGCGACAGCACCGGCAGTATCCAAGCTGCCCTAAAGAAGTTATTGAATAAAGATAGGATTACTTTTAAAGAACAAGTTGAAGGCGGCTTAAACAAAAAAGTCTATTTCATTACAGATAATGGAATAGAGTATTTTCAACAAGCCATTGCTCAACCCATGCTTTATAAAGAGAAGAATATGGAACTGAGCAAGTTCTTCTTTATGGGTTTTACTGATAAAACCAAACGTGATGATCTGTTAGAAAAATACATTCAGACGTTGGAAGAAGAATTGGCTTCCTTAGAACAGATCAATGACTCTATCGGTTCTCGCTATCAATTTGACGATGCTGTGATAATGGAGTTAAAAGAACGCGGCGGTGCTGTGGATTATTTGAATCTGGAGAATGTTAAGGACATCGCTCATTTTCAATATGCTACGTTGGATCTCGGGATTGAAAAAGCCAAATTTGAAATCGAATGGTTTAAAAAATTTAAAGCGCGTTTATATCTAATGGATTCAGATAAAAAAGGAACTATTGAAAAATAGCTCCTTTTTTATCTGAATAATACTGAAATTTTGAACAGAACAGCCTGCTAGTTCAACATCCGTGCTACCATCTTCGGCGACATGAAAGTCTTCTCAGACAGCTGTTCAATGGATAAGCCCGTCGCGTGCAGTCGTTTCATCATGACCTTCATGTCCTCGCCAACTTCAATGATATGCTTATCTGGATCGTAAAGTCGGACAACTTTTTGTCCCCAAGGCATCTCCAAGTCTTCTCCTACACAGTCTACCTCTAATGCTGAAATTTTTTCGATAAAACCATCGAAGTCCTCTTCTTCAAAATACATTTCTGCGTCATTACCGTGGTAAGTGAAAAAATTACTCGTACAATTTGTAAAGGTTGTCCATGAGCTTTCAGTCTGTAAAGCTAAGCCGCCAGTCAAAGTGACATTCTCTCCTAAATCAGCGATCACTCGAACACCAGTCACTTCCGTGTAAAATTTCTTTGCCCGTTCAATATCCTTTACTACTAACATTGGTCCTCTAAATTTCATCGGTTTTCCCCCTAATAATTTGAGTTCCTATTAATTTTATCATGAGGGGAATTTCGAATACTCGCAAACTTTGCCCGATTATGCGAGTTTTACTCGTTTAATCGACCGCAAACCCCATTCTTCGTTTTACCTCGAGCGTATTCTCTTCACTAGTCAATTTTTCTAATAGGCGAAAAGCCACGTCCAAGCCCGTTTCAGGCGATGAAGAAGTAATGATATTTTGGTCTTCTACAATCCGTTCATCTGATTTCACTTGAACACCCATTGCACTCATTTGATCCTGTCGGGGATTATTTTTGAAACGATAAGTTGTTCCAGTACGCCCCTTTAACACGCCGCTTTTAGCAACTGCTAGACTGGCGACACAGACAGCAGCAATCGGTTTATTCTGCTGATCGAATTCTCGAATGACCGCTAAGAACTCTTCACTAAAGGCATCTTCATAAAAGTTCGCCTCTTCAAAACTTCCAGGAATCGCTAAAGCATCAAACTCCTTCAAATCGATTTCTTTTAACTGACACTTGGGGATACAGGAATACCCCCAAGTACACTCTAAAATAGGGTGTATACCAACCGAGACCAGTTCAGTTTTCTGATTTCCTTCATACAGGTTCCAGCCAAATACATCCGTAAACACACTGGCTTCATAGGATTCAAAACCATTGGCTAATAATAGCAAAATTTTTTTCATTTGAGTTCCTCCCTTTCGTTTCATTTATGATAAGGTATAACTATTCCAATCTACAGTTTGTTTTTAAAGTTTTTAGACCCATTTACTTTAAATAATTAGGAATTTAGGCCCTTTTACCTAATAAAAGAAAGGCAGGAACAAGATGGACGATACGGATAAAAAAATATTGAACCTTTTAAAAGAAAACGCCCGAGTGCCTTATAGCGAAATCGCTCAACAGGTTGCGCTTAGTTCTCCCGCTGTTAAAGAACGGATCACTAAGATGGAAGAATTAGGAATTATCGATAAATATACGATCAACATCAACTATCAAAAGATGGGAAAAAGTATTACAGCCTTTATCTTATTTGAGACAGTCAATTGCAAAGCGTTTCGTGAATTTTGCTCCAACCAGAAAATGGTCATAAAATACTATCGTATCGCGGGTCATTATAGCTACCTAGTTAAGGTTGTCGCGGAAAACATGGCACTTTTAGAAGGATTCATTGATGAGACGATGCATTTTGGCACCCCTTCAACCCATATCGTCTTCTCATCTGCTGTGAATGATTCGGTAGAATAGAAAGAGCCGCTCATTCTTTCTGAGCGGCCCGTTCTTAACTTATTTTAAATGGTGGATGCTTCAGGGCTTTTTCTGCTAGCCCAATCAGGAGCTGCTGGTTATCATCCGCGGCCACACGATTGGTTTTCAATGTACCGCATGCTCGACAGCGATGAATGATCGCCCATTCCCCGTCCGCTTTTGACCAAATGCTGATTGGTTCCATCCGCCCCTTGCACATGGAGGAACGATCCCCTGGGCGGTTATCTACATGAAGACTAACTAAACAGTGCGGACAATGATTTCGATGTTGACTGCCGGCGCTTTCTGGATTCGCTGGCAGCCCGCATTCTTGGCAAATAAAGCTCTCTGCACACGCCGTAATCTGATAATTGTTTTTCAATTGACGAACCGATTTGCTGAGCTCTTTCAGCCATGCTTCTTTCTTCCGTAAATAGGCCGTTTTATCATTAATATATTTAGCTTCCGCATGAAGCTTCAAGTAACTTTCCCAACGCTCTGATGACAATTCTCCATCGCGCAAAGCTTTCTTGATGGCACAATTTGGTTCGCTTTGATGATGACAGTCTTTGAACTTGCATTTGCAAAAATAGGCTTCGACATCTGCAAAACTTTCCTCTAAGCCTTGACTGACATCCCACATTCCAAGCTCCCGCATTCCTGGTGTATCAATCAGCTTTGCACCATTGCCCAGTTTGAATAATTGACGATGGCTCGTCGTATGACGGCCACGCCCATCTTTTTCACGAATCTCTCGCGTCTCCATGACTTCTTTCCCTAATAACCGATTAATCAACGTCGATTTTCCGACACCCGATGAGCCAACCAAAACAGCCGTTTTATCTGGCTGAAGGTAGTGAGTCAATTCTTCCATCGCTTCGCCAGTTCGAGCGCTGATTGCATGAACCTCAGTCCCTAATGCGATATTTTGAGCGGCTAAAAGTTGATCCGAATAGCTGTCCGCTTGATCAATCTTTGTTAATAGAATGATTGGGATCGCCCCAGATTGCCAAGCAAGTGTCAAATAACGTTCTAAACGACGCAGATTAAAATCACGATTCAACGACTGTAAAATAAAGACGTAATCAAAATTAGCAGCAATCAATTGTTCGTTGCCCTTGAAAGAATCCAACCGCGACAAATTCGAAGTGCGCGGCAAGGTTCGCATAATAATACTGTGATCCATTTCGTGCCAATCGACAGCCACATAATCCCCAGTGGTCGGATAGACCTCTTCGCCATTATCATAGCGGCTGCGTTTCACACTAGCTAAACCTGTTCCCATTTAACTAGTGATCTCAAATAAATCTTTATGCACAGCTGTAATTTGGGCAATCATTTCAGCTGGGTGATTTTCGATACTTCTTGTATTCATATAGTTGTTTTTCTCCTATCGTCCTATTCTTTCTGCTTCTTAGTGAACTTTTTATTTCCGATAGCATACATCGATCTCCTTCTATTATTCTTGTCAGATGTCATCCAACTACGCCTTTAAAAACTCGTTGTTTGACCCTATAAACATTTAGCGATACCTGCCGCGAAAATAAACACTTCACCTAAAAGACTATAAAAAGAACGACAAAAAAAGACGATAGTCATACTATCGTCTTGAGAATACACGCCTCTCATTCATTCGACAGATACCACTTCCACAAGCACACCAAATAAAGCTAGGCTTATTCGGCTATTCAGCTCATTGATTAGATACCTGTGACACTCACAAAACATACTCCATTCGTTAATAGGTGTTTGATTTATTTTCACTATCAGTATAGCAAATGCTGACAAAACAAATCAACTTAAATTGAATTGTGATCATATGCCATCTCATCCAACAGCTTCAAAATCTTTCGTGCAAGGGGATAGAGAACCGAGCCGCCTCCAATTACCGTCATCTTGACAACTTCCATCACTTCTCTACGTGAGACTCCCGCTTCTTGGCATTCCTCCAAATGGTAAAGAATACACTCTTCGCATTTTGACATGATCGAAATGGTTAAGCCAATTAGTTCCTTTTGCCGCTTATCAAGAACATTGGCTTGATAGGTTTCCGCGTCAAGTGCACCAAACTTCTTAAAAAATTCATCCTCTTGCGCTAATCGTTCATTATAGCGTTTTCTTTCGCCGCTATTCTCCAAATCTTTTCACCACCTTTTTATCTGCCATTTAATCATACAAAAGTTTCTTAACCACTTCAAAAAGAAAAGCAGCAGCTGATCACTCAACTGCTGCTTGGTCATTCTAGTCTGTGGTAAGCTCGATCAAGTTCCCTTCTGGATCTTGAATCACCGCTTCATAATACCCATCGCCTGTCGTTCTGGGACCATTTAATAGCGGGAATCCATCAGCCAAGAATTTTTCAACGTACGCATCTACATCCTCTTTAGTCCCAACTGAGATCGCCAAATGAGTATAGCCTAGACTATCGGCCACTCGGTTCGATAAATGCTGCTTAGACGTCAATTCCAAGCGACTGCCTGAATCGAAGCTTAGAAAATAGGATCTAAAGCCTGTTTTCTTATTGTGATAAAGCTCGGTACTGCTGACACTAAAATATTTCTCGTAAAACGTCTTCATGTTTTCTAGATCTTTGGTCCAAATTGCTACGTGTTCAATATGCATATTTTTTATTCCTTTCTAAAACCAATTGTTTACAACGCTATCTTTTAATAAAGCGCGGTTCTTTAGCCACGTTTATCATTCCCTGATCCGATAAAATATAATCAATCACTGCTGGTCCGATTTCTGTTGGCAGAAAATCAATCGTAGAAAAGTTTAACAGCTGACTATACGATTGATTGCCTTCGCCAATAATCTGATAATCCTGTTTATGCGTCATCCCCAATTCGCCTAAACCGCTAATGATTCCAGCGGCAGTATCATCAGCATTCGCATAGATTACTTCAGGAATCGGTAAATTCTTGAAGGTTTCTTTGGCCCAAGAATAGCCGCTCTCATAGTCTTCAATTCCAGTGAAGAAATTTTGCCCTTCAATCACTTCGCCAAAGTATTTCTGATAACATTCCGCTTTATCCTTAGCACTGGTACTCTGACTAAGGTCTCTCTTATTCGTAAAAATGACTTTGGTTACCCCTTGTTCAGCCAATTCACAAAATAAACGATCATAAGCCTTTTTCCGATCTGGAAAAATCATCGGAATCTTTGGATTGGCAACCTTTTCCGTTGAGACGATTCGCCCTTTCGACTTAAGTTTGGTCCAATTATCCAAATTGCTGGCGCGAGAAGTCAAAACCAAACCGTCGATCATTCTTTTTTCTAATAGTGAGTAATACTCATTTTCAGTTTCCTCGTCATAATAAGTAGGCAACAGCAACACTTGATAGCCTTTTTCTCTAGCATGAAACAGCAAACTATTGACTAAACGATCATAACAGGAGTTGTTATAGGGCAGTGTTACACCTAACGTATAATTTTTCCCATTACTCAATTTTACTGCATTGCCGTTGACCACATATCCTGTTTCTTCCATAGCGGCTTGGACTCTTGCTCTGATATCCTCTGAAACATACGGGTGATTATTGATCACTCTTGATACCGTCGTTTTAGACACACCTGTCATTGCGGCGATATCTCGAATATTTGCCAAAACTATCACCTCCCTATTTATTTTACAGTATTACTATATGTTATGGGACGCGTCCCATGTCAACACATTATTGTTAAAATAGTGGTCTATTTAACGGCCAGTTGAAAGCTTTCGTCAATTAGTTCTTTTATCTTCTCAAAAGAGATGGAGCCATCTAAACAAATCGTAAACCAATGTTTCTTATTCATATGGTAGCCAGGAAAATAGTTTACTCCATCTACCAGCATTTCAATTTTCTCAGGTTCATTTCTTAAATCTAAGACTTCAATCATCTTTTCTGAGCCTAGACCAAGCTTATTTTTTTGAACAGTTAATATGGCACCGTACCATTTCCCACTATCTGTTCTTCTAAAAATAGCGTTACTAGGTGTTTTTGGCCATAAAAATTCCAAATCATTTTGATACGTGTCCTGCACATAGTTGATGACTCTTTTCGTCTGTTCATTTTTAAAAACATCTGTTTCAAAACACTGATCGGCAATTTCTTGCAGGATTGCTTGATACTCGTTCTTCACGGAACCGACAAAAGAGCCGGCTGCCGAAGTTTTATGAAGTATGTATTCTTCACCGCTGATTATCTCAATTAATTGAGTTGTAACCTTACCAGAATTTTTGATTGTGACCGTTAATTGGAATTCGCCGCCCATAATCGTTGTCTGATAGGTATAATGATCATTATTTTTTCTAAAACCATAAGTCAGTTATTTCTGATTATTCAATTTTTTTCTTTGGAAAAAAATCTCTTCCCTACTCATAAAATATCCCTTCTCCTCATCTTCTCCATCTCTTTTCTATTATACAAAGGAATCCAGCATCTTTCTACCAGCGCTTAACGAGAACACTTTTATGTACATAAAAGCAAAAAAAGAGTAGACTTTTCATCCACTCAACATTTTTAATAGGTAACTCAGCCGTTTAGAGCCTTCCCAATCTCTTCTAATAATTGTTGATAATCCACTTGAGAAAAATCAGTAACGTCTATTTCAATCAATTTTCCTAATGAAAATTCACCATAGCCACGTGATGTACAACGTTTGATGAATTCCTCATAGTCAACCAAATTATCAGCCTCGTCATGATTCAGCTTAGTTTCTCCTTTATGATAACGCAGTAAGATATGTCCTAAATGCCTTGAATGATCTAAATCTCGAATCTTTTGCCGTTCATAAAGAACATCTAAATCAGCCGTCAAACGTATCGTCAGAACTTGAAAATCATACAGCTTTGTTAATTCCCTCAAGCGGCTTTTTTGCTTTTCGCTAAAGGGATAATCAGAAATCAAACTGCTTCCTTCACGAAATGCTGCTTCCATTTCTTGATAATACTCACTCCAGCTTTTTTGAATCAGCACTTCTTTTTCACTTAAATTGTTAAAACCATCCAGATCCCAATTTTTTTCTTTTAAATCATCTGGTGAAAGAAATTGAATGCTCGGGAATTTTTCTAAAATCAAATTGGCTAAATAGGATTTTCCGGTTCCAGGATATCCCGCTAATAAAATCAAAGTTTTCTTCAAATCTGTTCATTCCTTTATATCGTTAGTTCTATTTCCAAATGGTACTTATCGGCTAAATAGTAACTATCTACATATTCTCGTGGGGTATCTTTTACGTCATAAGAGACCCTTTTGATATGAAGTAATGGGGTTCCTGCTCCGACTTTCAAGAGATCCGCAATAGGTCCTGCAGCCGCAATTGAATAGATTTTCTGACTAGCGTATGACCACTGAATATTATAGGTTTTATCAAGAAAGACACGCAGTGACTCTTCTGAAAAATTGCGGTTCAACATTTCTGGAACATAGCTTTTTTCAAAGTAATTGATTTCCAAATAGTAAGGTTCTGTGTCACCATAACGAACCCGGTTCAAACAGATAACTTCCGTATCGGGCTTCAAGTTCAAAGCTTCAGAAACCTCAGCCGGTGCATGGATCACACCGAATTCGATAATTTTTTTCTTTGCGATAACATCCTCTAATCTTTTCTTTCTTGAATATTTCGCCACACGTTGAGGTGAATGTTTTGGATGTGTAGAAATAACAACCGTCCCAAGACCGCGCTGCTTCTTTACGAAACCATCGTTGGCGAGCATCTCCATTGAACGCCTGGCAGTTGCTCGACTCACTTGGTAGGTCTTCATCAATTCACTCTCAGAAGGAATGCACTCCCCGATCGTATAGGTCCCATTGATAATTTTTTGGAACAAGCGGTCATACAGCTGATAATACAGTTGTTCTCTGCCGCTGAAATCCAACGAAGTCATTCTACAACATCCTCCTACTCTCTTAGTCCATCCATTCTCCGCCAACAAGATTGATTGATTGTCCAGTTAAGTAACTAGCTTTTTCTGTCAATAAGAATACCGCAGCATTTATTACATCTTTCATTTCCACCAAGCGATGCATCGGAATATTTCCTTTGAAATAATCCATAACTGCTTCAGGATCAATGTTCCGCTTTCGAGCATATTCATATTTCAATTTCTCCCACATTTCGGTATAGACAATACCAGGACAAATCGAATTGACTCGAATATTTTGATCCGCGAACTCTTTTGCGATTGATTGCGTCAATCCTTGTACCCCAAACTTGCTAGCACAATAAATGGTTTGCCAAGAGCTAGCTTTTTTTCCAGATAAAGAGGACATATTAAGAATTTCTCCTCCACCATGTTCAAGCATTCGTTCAATAGCAGCCTGACAGCATAAAAATGTCGCTTTCAGATTAACATCCATTGTTAGATCCCATAATTCTTCGGTACTCTCCAGAAACGGTACCATCTTAGAAACACCAGCTGAATTTACTAACGTAGTTAACGGCCCATATTTTTCTTCGACAGCTGATATTCCTCGGTGAATGTCTTCTTTTGCAGTAACATCAATTTTATAATAAGTTGCCGCATCGCCTATTTCGGCAATCAAGTTCTCCCCTTTTTCTTCGTCTAAATCAAAGATGGCTATTTTTGCGCCACGCATAGCAAAGTCTCTTGCCATTGCGGCTCCCATCCCACTGCTGCCGCCTGTGATAACGATGACTTTTCCGTCCATTTTTTCCATTTTTATACTCCTATTTCAGATATTTATCTACACCGACTGGTTTGTCTTGTGGCATCACTTGGATAAAGACATTGACCTTTTTATCAAGTAATGCTTGGAATTGTTGATTTTCGTCCAGACTAGTTGAAATATTTTTATATAAAACATTTCGATCTGGTCTCGTTCCCATACCGCCTACGTCAACTTCTTTGATTTGGATGCCATTATCAACCAGATAATTAAGTGCTTCAGGCCCTTTTACTAAAAGAATCGTCGGTTCGTCTAATCCTTGACTGAAAAATTGAACCCCTTCTTCTTTGGTAAATATCCCAATGGCAATTTCTTCTGGGATTGCCATTTCCAACACTTCGATCATATATTCATCATTGGCTGTACCGTCATCCACGATGACCACTTGATTAGCGCCTTTATTTTTGATCCAAGCAGTCATGACTTGACCATGGATCAAACGGTCATCAATTCTTGTTAATACTAAGTTTTGCACGTTTTTTCCGCTCCCCTCTTCCAAATACCTTGCCTTGGATACCGATACAATCTTCTGTTGTTGCTTTTTCCACTAATACATCCAGCGTATCTTCTGCTGTTTTTCCCAATGTCAGTGACAGCAGCATCGGCATGTTCATCCCCGACACCAGTCCGATCTTGAAATTCTTGGATAAATAAGCCGCACTTTGAAACGGTGTACCTCCCGCAATATCCGAAAGAATCAAAAAGCCGCTTTCTTTGTCTTCATAACTAGACAAAACCTCTGCTAATTTTTCACGATAGCTTTCAGGTGCTTCTCCGGGAATTAAAGGTACTGCCTTGACTCCATAGGTATCTCCCGCAATCATTTTCAAACTGCTCAGTAATCCTTCGCAAAATTCTCCATGACTGATCACGACCACATTGACCATACTTTCACCTCATTCATTTTTTAGGCTACATATCCTAGGATGCCCAAATAATAAGCCAAAATACCTACTACAAAAATCGCAACAATAATATAAAGCGTGTTAACTTTTTTCTTCAACATCCACCAAACCAGCAAAGTCAAACCTAGAGGAATTAACCCTGGCGCCAATGAATCTAAAACATCTTGAATTTTCGTCGTTCCTTGACCAACCTTAATCGCCAAAGGTGTATTGACAGTTACTCGACTCGCTGCCATCGCTCCAACAACCATCAATCCTACGATACTAAATGAGTTGATAATCCGGTCGATCGTGCCGTTCTTCAAGATCTTCAAAAGGGATGTCTTTCCTTGCTTATATCCTGTCATAAACATAAAGTAACCGCAACCAAAAATTAGCGCTTCAAAAACGACAAAGGATAAGATTGGTCCTAAGAAACTGCCTTCCAACGCTAACGAACAACCGATCCCAAAGATGATCGGAAATAGAATCCCCTGCATCACCGTGTCGCCGATCCCGGCAACCGGACCCATCAATCCAGTTCGAACCGCATTGATGTCTTTCGCTTCGATATCTTCGCCATTCGCTCGGGCTTCTTCCATTGAACAAGCGATTCCATTGATGATCGGTCCAATCGTAAATACCTCTGAATTATAAAAGACCATATACTTTCTTAGCTCTTCTACTTGTTTTTCATTCGTATCATAGAGTTCGCGAATAGGGGTAATCATCAGATTCGCCGCACCTAAAGCCTGCAAACGCTCATAGTTATAGCAAGCTTCCGTACTGGTCGTCCATAACCATGTTTTAACCAATGTTTTTTTCGTCAACTTTTTAGTGTATTCAACGACTGGCGCTGAAGTCGCCATTTGTGTACTTTCATTCGCAACTTCAATAGCATCGATTTTCTTATTAACAGACAAGCGCTTGACTTTTTTCTTTTCGACCTTTTCTTCTTTATGATTGCTGTTCAAATACATCACTAAAGCGATAATTGCTGAGAAAATCGAAATCGCGGTCATCCCTAATCCAGAATAGACAGTTAAGAAGAAGCCGCCGAAGAACCACGGAATCAGCTTTTTCTTCCCTAAATAATTTAATAGCATAGCGATCCCCAGTGCTGGCATGATTCCGCCAACAACTTCGAGTGCACTGATTACATGTTTTGGTACCATATCGATCAATTGCTGCGCCCATCCGCTGCCAGAATAAACCAATAGGAAAGCGGGTATACCATATAAAATAAAAGCCATACATGCCGATGGCACAAAGTTCATTAATCTGACGCCCCGCAGATTACCCTGATCAAGTAATTTATCCGCGCGGTGAATCCAAGCAGCGTTAACTGTCATGTAAACTTGGTTTAATAATAATCCCAACATACTGAAGGGAATTGCAAAAGTAACTGCCATTTTTGCATCTGCTCCAGATAGAATCGTCATCGCCGTCCCGAAGACTCCGGCAACGATGGTATTACTGGGCATCGTTCCGCCAGCAGAAATCCAGCCTAAGTAGATCAATTGGATATTGGCACCCGCCATCATCCCAAGCATCGGATCGCCCATGAATAAACCTACCAAAGTTCCCGTGGTTAATGGATAAACTAAACATTTTGTTACAGGACCAAAGAACCACCACTGACCCATCGTTGCCAATATTGCAACCAAAATTGCTGATACTACCATTTCATTTCCTCCCTAATGTTCTTTGCTTAAATAGACCATCACTTTTCCTTTGCGGGAATATTCTAAGGCACCTAACTCCTCGCCAATTTCCTCTAAACTTATTTCAGCACTGATAATTTTTTTCGTATCAATCAATCCACTTTCCAAAAGTTTGATCGCTCTTTCTGATGTGTGGGGATTCAAATATGAAGTAAAAATACTTAACTCTTTTGTATAAGCTTCAAATTGATTAAAAGAGACTGGTTCTTCTGGATCACCTAAACCAAACAACAGGACCTTGCCATTTTTGCCAGCAATCTTGATCGCCTGCTCCATCGTTGATTTCAACCCGATACATTCCACCACATAATCAATGTTCTTTGATTGAGCAACTGCTTCGATTTCCTGATCAGTTACCGCTAAGGTCGCCCCTAGTTCTAAAGCCAAAGCTCTTTTTTCAGCTTCACGTTCGATCACGATGACCTCGCTGGCACCGCTGTATTTAATCAATTGCAGCATTAAGGAACCGATCGCCCCCATACCATACATCGCAACTGTTTTACCACTTTCAATCTGGATCAGATCTAAGCCGTGAACCGCACAGGATAAAGGTTCAGTGAAAGCTGCCGTTTCTAAATCTAATGAATCAGCGATGTGATAAACGTTTTGTTCTGGCGGATAAACATATTCCGAAAAACCTTTGGCTACCCCATGTCGTTCCAAACAAAAATTGGGGAATCCTTGCTGACACCAGTTGCATTTCCCGCAGCCGTAGCTGGGATCGCATGCGACACGATCACCAGGTTTGAAATACTTACACTCAGGTCCAATTGCCGTTACAATCCCAGAGCATTCATGCCCTAGAATAATTGGCGGTACAACTACACTAGCACCGTTTTTCCCTTGAAATTTATGGACATCTGTTCCGCATAATCCGCACCAAGCTACCCGAATTTTGATTTCATCTTTGATTGGTTCTCGTTCGGGAATCTCTCGTACTTCATAGGTATAATCCCCTACATAATATCCTGCTTTCATTTTTTATTCCTCATTCACTCATATTTTTAAATAAATTGATTTTACGAGCTACGATTTCTTCAATTGTCTCTAAACAAGGAACAACATTGTCGCGATTTGAGACATTTTCCTTATTTATGTCGTAGCATTCTTTTGATTTCCGATTCCAGCCAACTAGCAGTTCTGTCCCCACATTAAATTTACGAATCCCTAAATCAATGACTTTCTTCACATCATCTTCCTTCACGCCTGTTCCACCATGAATAACTAAAGGAATAGCCACAGCCTCTTTAATTTTCTCTAACTGATTAAAGCTAATATCCGTTTTCGACATGTATTGACCGTGATTAGTTCCAATCGCTACAGCTAAAGCATCAATGCCGGTCTCATTGACAAACTCGACGGCATCTTTTGGATCTGTGTAGAAAACGTCCTCTTGGCTGACCACGATCCCATCTTCTGTACCGCCCACTGTTCCCAATTCTGCCTCCACACTCACCCCATATTCTTTGGCAAAATTGACCACCTGTTTCGTTCCAAGAATGTTCTCTTTAAACGGAAGTGAAGAACCATCGAACATGACTGAACTGTAGCCCGCTCGGATTGCTTTGCGAATCTCAGCGAAATCCTTCGCATGGTCTAAATGTAGAACTACGTCCACACCATATTCTTCAGCCATTGATTTGCTTACTGCTACAAGGTTTTTATGACCTACGTAATTTGCTGTACCACAGCTTGTTTGAATGATTACAGGCGCCTTTTGTTTTTCTGCCGCTTTGATGATTGCCGGCAGCATTTCCAAATTATGAGTATTAAATGCTCCAATCGCCATATTTAACTGATTTGCGTCTTTCAAAACATCTTTTAAAGTAACGTACATCAAGAACTCCTCCTAAGATTATCTGAATCACTAACAAAAAAGATGGCCATCTTTTTATATCTTCTGCAAATATAAAAATGTTAGAATATACGTACGTTTGATTCGTCTTAATCATATAATGTCAAATTTGGAAAAGCTATAGACTAAAAAGGAAAACCCTTACAGCTTTTTTCCAAATTCGGGAAATCCTGAAAATCTATTCATGATAAACTATGAGAAAATGAGTTAGGAGGAAGATTATGATCATTGATATAAAGAAGGATGTTTATCAAAGTCTGTCAGAATCAGAAAAGAAAGTCATTGATTTCTTGAATCGAAATGAACAGCTCATTCCTGAACTGTCAATCACCAAAATCGCAGAAAAAACATTCACATCATCCGCGACAATCTCAAGAACTATTCAGAAATGCGGTTTTTCAGGTATCAATGAACTGCGTTACAAAATTTCCCAGCAAAAAGAGTCCGCAGAATCTGCCAATGCTCCTTACGTAGTCAATAATATCTTGGCAAAGTCTTACCGCGAATGCACCGAGACAATCAATTCAATCAGTTCTACAGATATTTATCAAACAATCGAGTATCTAAAAAATGCGGATCGAATCTTCATTTGTGCTCGTGGATTCACGGCTTTGATTGCTGACGAGTTACAGATGTATCTGCAACTATTAGGGTATAACGCAATCATCGTAAAGGATGTTATGTGGATGAAAAAATTCCATCGCATCATCACAACAAATGATACGTTAGTCATTCTTTCACTTAAAAACAGTACTCCCGAATTAGCGCAAACTGCTAAAGCCGCTCGTGACTGCGATGCAAAAGTAATCAGCATTTGCTGTAAAACACCCACCGATCTTGAGAAATATTCTCACATTACGTTGATCGGTCACTCTGAAAAAATTATGGAGGCCAGTGAACAAATGGTCTATTCTCGTATTCCTCTACTGGTGATTACTCGTACCATTATTGAATACATCGGTCTGTAGACCTCGTCCTGCGAAAGGAGTAAATATGAGTATTTTATGTGTTGGTCAAGCTGTCTACGATTTGACTTTTCCGGTTAACGAAACCTTGGTTGAAAATCAAAAATATCGAATTCATGAACGGCACGAATGTATGGGGGCCCCTGCCGCAAATGCTGCTTATTTATGCGGGTTATGGGGGGGAGAAACGGCTTTGATCGCTCGTGTTGGTAAAGATATCTTCGGTCAAGAAATCGCTCGAACGTTAAAGATGGGAAAAGTCGATACCTCGTTACTTTACTATGATCGCAATCAAGCAACGAGCATAAGCAGTATCGTTGTCAATAAACAAAACGGCAATCGAACGATTTTGAACTCACCAATGAAGGAGCAGGATTTTCTGATTACTTGGCCACAAAAGGACCCTAGTACCTTACTTGTAGATGGACATGAGCTGGATGTGGCATTAAAAGCGATCAAGAAATATCCAAATGCCCGCTCGATTATGGATGCCGGAACATATAAACCAGAATTAATTGAATTGATCTCAACGGTGGATTATTTAGTTTGTTCGGAGGATTTTGCATATCAAGCTACTGGGATAAAAATTCAACTTGATGAAAAAGAACAAATTACTGAAGTGTTCAAGCGATTACACCTACTTAACAACAATCAATTAGTAATCACGTTAGGAGATCGTGGATGTCTTTGGCAGACTAAGGAATCGATCCACCATTTTGCCGCGTTTAAAGTGAAGCCAATAGATACTACCGGTGCGGGCGAGATCTTTCATGGTGCTTTTACCTTTTGTCTCGATCAAAAATACCCGCTCGAAGAGGTGATTTCCATTTCTTCAGCCGCCGCTGCGCTATCCGTTATGAAAATCGGTGGCCAGACTTCGATCCCTTCATCAGAAGCAGCGAGATCTTTTGCCACAGAAAAAGAATGAGCAGATAATTTATCGGAACAAAAGAGGTCATGACAGAAGTAGTCAGCTTTAAGTATAGTTGACTACTTCTCGTTCAAGGCCTTTTTCTAGTTTAATCAGGTTTCTCCCCCTCATCTATGCTGCGAATAGGCTATGCAGTTAGAATGATTATCATCCTAATGTAAAATTATTATCACTTTGAAAAGACTCCTTCAATGTTATCCCCCCTTGCATCTTTTATTCAATGCGAATTGAAACAAAGGATTAAATAACAAAACGAAATACTAAAAAATGCATTACCCAATAATTATCTATTCTTAGGCAATTTAGCAAAACGGACTACAACATTTTTAATAACAGTATTTTCCGAATCTTAAAAAACCTTATAAGTTCTTACCCCAGCTGAATTGCGTTTGTGCTTAGGAGTTCAATCATTCGAGAACAGTTCTCATTCTCATTTGACTAATTAATCACAAACCGACCTTTATTTTTGATATACTTATTTCATATAGAATAACTTTTCTAGACATTCTTTTGTTAAGTTCATACGGAAAATTTGATTTACTATTAAGAAAGGAGGAGACAAAGCATATGAGTCCAGAAACAGTATTTGAATTTGTTGAAACTGAAGGTCAGCAACAAGAATTACAAACCTGCATAGAGGAATTACAAGGCCAACGTGGTGTACAGATGCCCGCTTTACAGGAGGCTCAAAGGATTTATGGCTATTTACCTATCAAAATAATGAAAAGGCTTTCAAAAGAATTGGATCTCCCAATGGAAGAATTGTATAGCACAGCTACCTTCTACGCGCAATTCACGTTTGTCCCTAAAGGAGAATACACGATTAGCGTGTGTATGGGAACCGCTTGCTACGTTAAAGGAGCTGGAGATATTTTAGATTCTTTTGAGACTGAGTTGAACATCGAATCTGGTGAAACAACGAGTGATCGCAAATTTACGTTAGAATCGTGCCGCTGTATCGGCGCCTGCGGTTTAGCCCCCGTACTAACAGTTAATGAAGAAGTCTATGGCCGGTTGTCGAAGAAAAAGGCCGATAAAGTGCTGGTTACATATCAAAAAAAAGAATAGCTGATTGCTGCTCCTACCTTTTCCAAAAAAAACTGATACCTATTAATTACATACTTTTTTTGGGAGATTGTTGTTGTTGAAGGAAACCTCAAGAGTCAGGAGTAAACTACTATGAGAGATTGGAATGAGTTAAAAGAGCTTCGGGATACCCATCGTCAAATGATCACCATGCGCCTAGAAGATGAAGAGCATGTAGAAAATCATTATGAAAAAGAAATACTCGTCTGTGCGGGAACGGGCTGTATTTCATCTAAAAGCAGTGATTTTGTCGATACGTTAAAAGAGGAATTGGCTAAAAATGGTTTAACGGACAAAGTGAATATCGTTAAAACTGGATGTTTTGGTCTATGTGCACAAGGTCCGATTGTCATTATTTATCCAGAGGCTGTCTTCTACCATCAAGTTCAGCCAAAACACGCCAAGAAGATTGTTTCGGATCATTTAGTTAAAGGAAAATTAGTTGAAAAACTATTGTACCACGACAATGAAACCAAAGAGATTATCAACAAATTGATGGATACCCCTTTCTATCATAAGCAAAAGCGTGTCGCGTTGCGCAATTGCGGACGGATCAACCCGGAAAAGATCGAAGAATATGTCGCGTTTGATGGTTATCAAGCTTTAGCAAAAGTAGTGAACGACTATTCTCGCGATGACGTATTGAGTACGTTGGAAACATCCGGCTTGCGAGGCCGCGGCGGCGCTGGTTTCCCCACCTTTATGAAATGGTCCTTTGCCAAAGCCAGTCAATCTGACCAGAAATACGTCATCTGTAACGCAGATGAAGGTGATCCAGGAGCTTTTATGGATCGTTCAGTTTTAGAGGGCGACCCGCATGCTGTCATTGAAGCTATGGCTATCGCAGGTTACACGATTGGAGCGAATCAAGGTTACATTTATGTTCGAGCAGAATATCCTATTGCTGTAAATCGTTTACGGATCGCAATTAAGCAAGCTCGCGAAAAAGGTGTTTTAGGAAAACATATTTTCAGCAGTGATTTTTCTTTTGATTTAGATTTACGTCTAGGTGCTGGCGCTTTCGTTTGTGGTGAAGAGACTGCATTGCTAGAAAGTATTGAAGGACATCGCGGCGAGCCGCGTCCACGCCCGCCTTTCCCAGCAGTCAAAGGATTATTTGGAAAACCAACCATCGTAAACAATGTTGAGACTCTGGCAAATATTCCTCAGATCATCCTTAAGGGCCCCGAATGGTTTGCTAGTTTTGGAACAGAAAAATCAAAGGGAACGAAGGTTTTTGCACTAGGCGGAAAAATTCAAAACACTGGATTGGTAGAGATACCCATGGGTACGACGTTACGAGAAATCGTTGAAGATATCGGCGGAGGTATTCCAAACGGGAAAAAATTTAAAGCGGCTCAAACAGGCGGCCCTTCCGGCGGCTGTATTCCACAAGAGCATTACGATGTTCCTATTGATTATGAAAACCTGAAAAGTATTGGTTCGATGATGGGCTCTGGCGGATTGATCGTTATGGATGAGGACAATTGTATGGTCGACATCGCCAAGTTCTTTCTAGAATTTACCGTAGAGGAAAGCTGCGGTAAGTGTGTCCCTTGTCGTGTTGGAACAAAACGTTTGTTAGAAATTTTAGAGAAGATCACTATGGGGAAAGCAACGCTAGATGACTTGGATCGAATGGAGGAACTTTGTCACCACATTCAAGAGAATTCACTCTGCGGACTCGGTCAAACAGCGCCTAACCCTGTACTTTCCACCTTCCGATATTTCAAAGAGGAATATCTGGCCCATGTCGAAGAGCGACGCTGCCCATCTGGTGTGTGTAAGAATCTAATTCAATATCGGATATTGCCAGATAAATGTACAGGCTGCCGGGCTTGCGCAAAAGGCTGCCCAGTAAGTGCCATCAGTGGTGAAGTGAAACAGGTTCATGAAATTGATCAGTCGATCTGTACGAAATGTGGCTTATGCATTGATACTTGTCGCTACGAAGCGATCACGGTCATATAGGAGGTGGAGCAAGTGAAAGAAGTTATGATAACAATCAACGGAAAAATCTGTACTGCTCCAGAAGGATCGACGATTCTCGAAGCAGCTCGAATCAACAATATTGATATACCTACTTTGTGTTTCTTAAAAGAAATAAACGAAATCGGTGCCTGCCGCATGTGCGTGGTAGAGGTTAAAGGTGCCCGCAGTTTAGTGACTGCCTGTGTCTATCCGATCAGTGAAGGCATGGATATCAAGACCAACTCGAAAAAAGTTTTTGAATCAAGAAAAACTACTTTGGAGCTGATCCTCTCAACTCATGAACGAAAATGTCTTTCTTGTATTCGCAGCGGAAACTGCGAGCTGCAAAAACTCTGTAAGGAGTTTAACGTAGCGGATGAAGACTATTTCAACGGGGAAAACTGTGCGTACGAATTCGATGACAGTGCTGTTCACATGGTTCGCAACAATAATAAATGTATCCTCTGCCGCCGCTGTGTCGCTGCATGCTCGAAGTGGCAAGCCGTTGGCGTGATTGGACCAAACGATCGCGGATTCAATACACATATTGGAAGTGCCTATGAGCAAAATTTAAGCGATGTGCCGTGTATTTCTTGTGGACAATGTATCGTTGTTTGTCCGACAGGAGCAATCCATGAAAAAGACCAGACGCAAGAGGTTTGGGAGGCCTTGGAAGATCCAACGAAACATGTAATTGTGCAGACCGCTCCTTCTATTCGGGTTACTTTAGGTGAGGCCTTCAATATGCCGATCGGTACAAATGTCGAAGGAAAAATGGTCGCCGCATTACGTCAAATCGGCTTTGATAAGGTTTTTGATACGAATGTTGCCGCAGACTTCACTATTATGGAGGAAGCAAATGAATTCTTAGAACGCGTTGGCAGCAACGGACCGTTCCCTATGTTCACTTCGTGTTCACCAGGTTGGGTCAAGTATTGTGAACACTATCATCCAGAACTGATTCCTAACCTTTCAACTTGTAAATCGCCGCAGCAAATGTTTGGTGCCTTGGCTAAAACTTGGTATGCAGAAAAAGAAGGCATCGAACCCAAAGATATCTTTGTAGTCGGTATCATGCCTTGTACTGCCAAAAAATTCGAAGTAACCCGTGAGGATGAAGCGGCAGCGGGGTATTCTGACTGCGACATAGCGTTAACTACCCGTGAATTAGCACGTATGATCGATAAAGCGGGCGTTCGTTTTGTAGAATTAGAAGATGAGAACTTCGATAATCCACTTGGCGAGGCAACTGGAGCAGGCTACATCTTTGGTGCTACAGGAGGCGTTATGGAGGCGGCATTGAGAACTGCAGCAGAAACGTTAGCTGGTCATTCATTAGAACAAGTAGAATTTACAGAAGTTCGAGGAATGAAAGGCATCAAAGAAGCAACTTATGAAATGAGCGGCGCGACGATCAATGTAGCTGTTGCATCTGGAATCGGCAATGCGAAGAAATTACTTAAACGAATCGAATCTGGCGAGAAATTTTATCACTTCGTAGAAATCATGGGCTGCCCTGGCGGCTGTATCAATGGCGGGGGACAACCTGTTCAGCCAGCTTCCGTACGCAACTTCGTTGATCTGAAGACAAAACGCGCAGCTGCTCTCTACTCGGAGGATAAAGGCAAAGGCTTGCGCAAATCAAACGAAAGTCCGATCGTCCAAAAAATCTATCAGGAATTTTTGGAAAAACCAGGAAGCTTAAAAGCACATCACATTCTCCATACCAGTTACCGTGACCGCACAATAATTAAAGCGTAATACAATGAAGGAGCCCCTAATCAACTATCGAATAGGGGCTCCTTTTTTTGGGGTAAATTATCTCACTCTTTGGTGATTCAATGCTTTAGATAGTACTGGAACTACTAAAATTGATAAACCGCCGCCGACCAATGCTGTGATCAGCTGAGGAACTGAAAAGGCCCCAGAGACCATCGCTGCTTTTGGCGCAGGCATTTTTAATAAAATAGGAACTACGAACTTTACAATGGATAGATACAACACCCCGAATTTTGCCACAGCACCGACTACTGTCGCCAGAACAAAAGTCATGATACTTTGCTTTTTATTAAATCCTGAGATCACATGCCAGATAATTACTAAGACTGCATTTCCAATTGCTATACAACCTACGATTTGTGGAAATGCCGGCCCAATCCCGAACATAAAAGCAAAAATCGGTGATAATAACGCGATTGTTAACCCACTAGCCAAGCCACCAGTGGTAACAGCAACAATCAAAATCAGATTCACCAAAGAACCGGTCACCAAAGTATTGCCTAAACCAGAGGTTACCGCTTGAACAACAATCAATAAAGCCAATAATACACCCGTTTGAGTAATCCATAATGCTTTTCGATTCATACCTTCGGGAATCCCATTTATTCAAAAATTCACAAATGGTTATCCCTTCACTTCCCTTCTCATGTCGAATAAAGTGACAGCCGTTTGAAAATGAGCAAATAATGAATAATTACTAACTATTTCTTAATATGTTTATTGTACCAGATTTAAGGAATGGATAGAAAATCATTTTTTGACTAGTCTATCTATTTAAGCCCATTTCATCATTCGGTTCTGTTAAAAACCATCCGCCTAACCAATCTAAATGGCGTTCCTATTAAGAACTGTTTCTTTTACTAACCTCTGATAATTCAGTTGAACGAGTAGCCTACTCCAACTTGTTCAGCTTTATCGTGGGTCGTATCCTTCAATTTCATGTACTTCTTCAGATACCCATCGAACCTCTTCTGTTCATGTTACCTAGTTGTAGGACAAATAACCCGCCGATTCAGCGGGTTAAAATTTTGCTTAGAATGTCATCGAACAGACACGTTCACCCCATACCAACGTTGGATTTTTGATGAGGGAACGTTCGTCAGTTATTCTCGCTTGCGGATTCGATCGAGTAACCGCTTACGCTTTTTCTTTGACTGGACTGGCGGCGACTTAGTTGCTTCTGGAGCCGACTCTTGGACTGAAGCAGGTGCTGCCCGCTCCTCTGCCTCTACCATCGCCGTAACGAGCAGCTTCGCCGGTACGGATTGATCATCGACATCCAGATTGATCGGTGTCGCATGCTCAGGCAGACAGGCCGATATCACGGCGATCGCCTGTTCTTCATTCAATGACCACGGATCTATCCCTCTCGGCAGTTCAATCGTTTGAATCAACCGATCCGGTGCTGGCCGTTCTTCAGTTATACGCAAGTCCTCTGGAATGCGAACATGTTCTAAGACCTCTTCCGATTCTGTAGTTATTGGTTCAATTGGCGCCAGCTCTGGTTTAATTTGCGCTGGTTCAGCCGCAACACTATTCATCAGTGTGCTCAACGGATCCTTCGGTGCTTTCGGTTGGCTTTCAAATTTCGCGGACTCATCAAATACTTCCGTTTCTCTTTCTTCGATAATAGTCGCGTGCTTCACCTTTTTGAATAATTGCACACCGTCCTTTTCAAACAGACTCAATTTAGTTAATTTTTCTAATGCCGAGCGGATTTGTTCCCCCGTTTTACTTGCATCAAAGTTCTTAAAATAAAAATGATGGGATTTGCCGTTGCTGTTTTCAAATTCCGCATCTAATGTAACTGTACTTATCATGGTGGTTTTATACTTTCTTTTTCGTATTTTTTTGCCTCCTTCCTTCACTCATCGTCATGATTCCGCTAATCCTTCTAATGATGGATTGATGACTTGGCTATAGAGGTGTTCCAACTTTTCTGCGATAAATGTTTGTGCTGGAAAGAGCTTGACTGACAATAATCGCCACTCTTTCTTTCCAAAATAATCAATAAAATAAAGATAATAGCGTCGCATAGCTTTCGTTGATCTTGTTTGTAAAAAGATCCGCTGCACTAAGCTTCGTAAAATATATGAGAAACCCGCTTTACACAATTCTTCACGAACCTGCAGCGTAATCAACATTTCGAGGGTGGCCGTTCCATCGTTTGTTTCATGATAAAAGCTGTTGATTCGTCGTTCTAACGTTTTTCGTGTAAGCGAAAACAATTTTTTCTTGTTTAAACCGTAGTCTTCCAAACCTTTTTCTCCTTTCCAATTTTTTATTTCGTTTTTGTTATATGAGATATCTACACAATCAAAATACCTCTTTTTTCAAGCAAATTACACACCAAAAAATTTATAAAAAATAAACCATAATGATTCTCAGAAGCGAATCGTTACCACCCCAAGGGATTCCGCTCCAACAAATAATGAAATCCTTTTCAAAAAAATATCAATATAAGAAATCGAGTTAAAATTAAGTTCTAACCACAAGAATCATTGGCCTTTGATTGACTTCTTTTGTATCATGGAGAAAAAGGTCGAGGTGAATGAACACTGTGACAACATTTGAAATGATTCTAACAAACTCAAAAAAATTATCCGAAATCGAGTCAATCTATCTAAACTCCTTCCCTAAAGAGGAACAACACCCTTTTAAATGGCTGGTCAAAATGGCCGAACATGGAAAAGGACACTTTGCTGGACTTTCTTGTGAGAATCGCCTAGTAGGCATGACTTATTTTACTGTGACTCAAGATATTGTTTACATTTTTTATTTTGCTATTGATCCGTCCATTCGCTCAAAAGGCTGCGGACAAAAGATGATGCTGGCATTGCAACATCAATATGCTCACCATAATTTTATGTTGTTAATTGAGGAAATAATTGATGGTGTAGAAAATATGGAAGAACGCATCCGCAGAAAAAAATTCTATTTGCAGAATGGATTCGAAAGTAAAAATGATACCGTAGAGGTTTTGGGTTCACGTTTTGAGCTATTGCACTTAACTAAAGGAAATTCATCGTTGAAAGATTATCAGCAAATCAAGCAATATTTTTACGAGGATTAAACACAGCAAAAAAACCGTACAGAATAGCTGACTGTATGGCTTTACAAATAATTAATTTGTAGGATCTGTTCTTTTACTCCACTGTTGTTTATTTTCAAAAAATTGAGTATCCAGTACTAACTAATTCCTTTGAGAGCGCCTTGCAAGTGCTTTAAATGAAACAATTGCTTATCTGATTCCGATTGTTTCTTAAAGCTATGTGCTCAATAGTACGTTTTTTGAATACCACACAAAAATACCTGATTTTGCGAATTTAAAGAATTCAAAGAAACAAAAAAAGCCCTTGATTAACAAGGGCTTCGATTCATCAGATAACGAAAG
Organism: Enterococcus sp. AZ128; assembly: GCF_051714485.1. NCBI lineage: Bacteria > Bacillati > Bacillota > Bacilli > Lactobacillales > Enterococcaceae > Enterococcus > Enterococcus sp. AZ128. The sequence goes on along the minus strand of NZ_JBIORZ010000001.1, from coordinate 751,598 downwards.
ATTAACGACGAATTTCTTTGTAGAATGCGAAAATCGTTATATATACTGGTATTACTGTATTCTTATGTTTAATTGACGACAATTGACTACATGCCATTTTTGGCTTAGCTTTTCCTACTCCTAATTCCACGGCGTTTTCGCAGATTTGAGCAATAATTATTTTTGTAGTCAGCCCTCTAAAGATTTGAAAGCTTCCAATGGCTTTAGCCGTTCTTCAGAGGTTAGATGACGATATATCTCAGAAGTAGTTTTGTCAGCATGACCAAGTCTTGCTTTCAAAACATCCCAACTGCAATAATCAGCTACTAAGCTCGCCATGGTGTGTCTTGTTAAATGGGTATGAAATGGTTTGGTAATTCCGCATCTTTGAACACATTTTTTTATATGATCATTTACATACTCTCGTCTGAATGGGACACCACGTTTACTAGGTTCAAGATAGACAAACAGATAAAAATCATCAACTTGAAATTTGAACCTACTTCGAAATTCTTCAAGAACTTCAATCAGCTCTTTTAATTTCTCAATGACTAATGGCGTAACTACTACTCTTCTTGCAGAAGCTGTACTCTTTGTAGTTTCAATTGTAAAATCGATTTGCTTACCACTTACTGAAGTCTGCTTATAAAATAGGATTTCATTTGTTTTAAAATCTATATCATCTGGTTGTAAAGCTAGTGCTTCACTAATTCGACAACCTGTATAGAATAAAACGTGAAACAAAGTAGCTAGTGGTAGTTCCTCATTGACTAAACTATAATTCAAGAGAAGTTTCACTTCATCAAAGGTCAGATATTTTTGATCCAAAGAATTTAAAGAAGCTTTCAAATCCGCTACACTCTTTTGATACTTTGGACGATTGACGGTTTTTAACGGATTATGAGACAACACATGATATCTTACACAATAGTTAAATATCATATTTAGTGTTTGTCTATATCCTTCTAGAGAGTTTTTCGAGTACCCCTTAGAATCCCCATCAATCCCTTTTTCTTTTAATTCAAAAAAGAAATCTTGCAAGAAATCGGATGTTAAATCACTAATTTTCTTGTCACCGATCCATCTGGAAAGCGAAATAATCATTTCGTACCTTTTGACATAAGTGCTTTTCTTCTGCTCTTGTAAAGATTTGTAATAAGCGAACCATTTTTCTGCAACATCAGCAAAAGTTTCTCTACTACCAGTAAGCTTCTTTTTTGCTTGGTGCATTTTTTTCATGTCTAGATACGCAAGTTGTGCTTCACGTTTTGTTTTAAAGCCTCTCCGAGTTGTACGAAATGCTTGAAAATACCAAGTGACTTCACCCGCCGCATTGACATGTTTTTTAAATCGATCTTTTGTTTCCATTTCTCCCTCTCCTTTTAATCAAAGAAGGAGGTTGAAAAACTGAAGCTGTCTTAATTTTTTCTCTACATATACCATTATAATATACTCTCCTCTCCTTATAAAGAACGTATTGCCTTCATTTGCTCTCTGAAATGATGATAATCATTTTTCTTGTACCATGAAATAACCTCATCCTTCGAGTAGTGCCCACGTATGCCATACCAACATGCTGGAAAATCTGTTAGCTTAATTAAACGATTTAACGTGCTATCACTTATTTGAAATTCATTTTTCAAATCTTCCGTTGTCAAAACCAAAGGAAGTTGATTAATAGAAAGAAGACTTTTAGTATATTGATCAATATGAGAATCAATTAATTGCAATAGATTAAAATCTCTTAATTTCTCAGATGGTTTAATAATCATAAAATCACCTCAATCTTTTTCTACATCTATTAGACATGCTTATGCATCATAGGAATTTCACCTCTCCTCAGTCCTCGGGAGCCTTGCGGAAGTATCATTATGACTTTAGAAAGTCTTGGCATACACTATCTATCGCTCGTCCTATTTCATGGCGTAGTGTCTAAATCAGCTCATTAGTAAAGTCTTTTGTGTCTAATAGATTTATTAAATTTTCAAAGATCAAATGTTTCTTACACTAATAACAACAAAAAAGTCGCTAAAAAAGACACAAAAAAGTAAAATAGTTTTAGCAAAAACGTTGCTACTTGCAAAGCATTTAACTTCAGATGATAAGTTGATATAATAAATTAAAGAATATTATCAGGAGGGATTTCATGAAACTTGAAGAAATTAAACCGCTATTATCAGACATGAGGAAAAACAATGTGACAAAAGATAAATTTACATTTTCTTATAATCAAGTAAAGTTCGAAGTAATTGTGTTAATTGACTGCAAGCCTTTTGAATTACTATTTGGTGTAGTCGGTCACAACTTTAGCTTTATTCTAAATCTTTATCCAGGTTTTCAATTACAAAATCTTCCAGATTCTGTATTTTTCAAACTTTGTGAAATATTAAACCTAAAGCCCGGAAAAGAAACATTTACTTCTTTTGCATTTCTAAAATACATGGCGACTAGGATTCCGACTAACTATAGTCGTATTAATATTCAACCTCATGAAATTATTCCTTTTAAAGTTATGGATATTCCAGAGGCAGATAAAATATATTTCTGTGGTTGGAAAATGTATAAAGAAGATAGTCCCTACAATGCAAAAAATTTTGAGAAGACAAGGAAGATTTTAGGGGAATCTGTTTTTCTTTTTTGCAAAGAAAATAATATTAGTTCGTGTTGGACAAATGAAATGAAAAAAAGAAAAGATTACACTCCACCTGAAGCATTATAAATAGTTTTAGCTCTTTAGTGCGTAAGATGCTTATTGCTTTTGTTTTTTTACTCATATAATAGACCATCAATGACTTATAACTTTTACTTAAAATACTTTAACAGTGAAATTAGAAATATCTATATTTCAAATTTTTCAGTTTAAGATGAACACCAAACTCTTTATAAACAGCTTAAAAATTATCGATAATTTGAAACAGACCATGAAAGTTGGAATAATAACAAATCCATAGTATAAACAAAAAAAAGACCGAAAAGATTTTTAGCTTTTCGGCTTTTCGTTATCCTACTACCATTATTTATATAGCCATTTAAAGAATCTCATATTCGATCTTCAAAATATTCCTTAATATGAGGATTATACATTAAAAATTCCTTCAACAATAAAGAAATTTCCTCTCTCTTTAATTCGCCCTTTACTTTAAATAATTTATATCTATCAATCCCTTCAATGTGCTGAGGATAAATTTTCCCAGTTGATTCAAGTCTTGAAAATACTTCATAGTACTCGTTTCTTTTAAAAATTCTTACAGAGCCATCAATATGCTCGAAATAATTATTTTTTCTATCAAAGGTAAAATGAACAAATTTCTGAGCGACATATTTATTTCCAGAATACGGAGGGAATCTCTCCTTTTGATATTTATATTTTTCTATAGGAACCATTAACTCTTCAACATAATATTGCACAATTTGTTTTTCTATATCTAACCAAGATGGGCGAAAAATTGTATATTTAACTGGATATGTAATTAAATTAAAAATATTATCTTGAGCCTCTAAATCTGTATAATGAAGAGAAGGAGCAAAATTTTTTTTGCTCGTAAGAACATCTTCAGAAAATTTTGGACCATAATAAATATCTCTTTCTAGTATTTCTTGATACTCTGATTTCTCTTCTTGTTTAAATGGATCTAATTTCACAAAGACTTCTTTTCCTGAATTCACAAACTTTGAAAAAAGACAATTGATATCAACGAAATTACTATTTCCATATCTTCTTAAAAATGCATGAGGAAATATCAAAGAGTCCCCTATCACAAGAGCATGCTTTCGGATATCCTGATTCCCAGAAAGTCTAATCATTCCATCATCGTTTACATTCAAATTAAATCTATTTTCAATCTCATGATTTTTCGATAATATTTGCTCTGCATATTCATCCAAACTATTCACTACCATATTCCATTGAGGGTATCTTATCATTTTTCACACTCCTTAAAGAATTTACTAGGTAGAATAAAAATCATTTCAAACTTTAAAATTTCATTTTCATAAAAGTCCTACTTTTTTCCTACCAGCTAAATATGTTTATAATTTGTCATATGATGTTGGATAGAATTGTTGTACTTAAATTAGCTAAAACTACTCATTATTTCAGTATAAGCATTCTTTACCAACTTAAACATTTTTTCATTACCATCAATGCTATCTGGATGATGTATCTTAACAAGCTTTTTATATCTATTTTTAATATCTTGTTTACTAATTTCTCCATTACATGTAAAGTCTAAAATCTCTAAATATGGTTTTAATGCTAGAACTTGTTCGTTGCTTAACACATCACTTTTTTTATCCGTTGATTCTTCTTTATAACCAACTTTAGAAGTAAGACTATGGTCTCTATATTCGATATTAGAATAAATGTCAGTAAGGTGTTGGCTCAATGTTTCTCTATCCCATAGTTCAATATTGGTTTGTAAAGCTGTTCCAATGGCATCCGATGAATATTTTGCTGGCGCTACAACGATTCCTCTATCTAAGCCTCTAACAGCTACTCCTGTATATATTTCTTGTACAGCTTTGTTTCCAACAAAAGAGTTTTTATCGTATCTTTTAGCTTGAAATCCATACTTCAAATTGCTTCTAGTAGCAATTATGTCTACGCCTCGATCGCCAGATCCTCCAACTCTTTTCACATTTTTAAAGCCTAAAGCTATTAGCAAAATAACCAAATATTCTTCAAACTCATAACCAGTATAAGAATCTACTATTTCTATTTTATATTTCAAAATATCAGAAGAATTTGGATAAATTTTAGTTTTCTGGCTGCTTGTTTTTTTAAACGTATTACTTACTTGCTTATTTATGGGTTTCTTTACATAATTCATTATTTGTTTTATAGCTGGTAAACATGTATTCTTAATTTTTTTTGTTGATAGATAAAACACTACAATTGCAACGAGTAAACCTATCCAATTGAAACTACTAAATCCATATCGAAAGAATTGACCAATTTCGCTCAAAACATATATTACACAATAAAGCCATATTATCTCTAACAAAAAGAGCAATCCTAATTGAACGAAGGAGTAAATTGAAACTCCTATTACAGTCATTAAAACAGTATATATCTTTTTCCCATACTTAATAATCAAATATAGAAGTGCTATACCTACAACCAACGCAAAAATATCAGTAATTATACCCAAAACTTTTTCCTCTCCTCTTTACATCACTCTAAAATCTTTCATAGTTTGTTCTATTTCATTCCTTATTCGCCATATACGATCAACATTTTTTATACTTTAACATAAATAAAAATAACGCTTTCAATTAATTATAACGTTCGAAAATCTTTGAATCAACACAATAGTTTTCGTTTTAGATAAGAATAATGAAGAAGTAAGCAGAAATATTCTTACTTCTTCATACTGAGTATAGCCTTAACTTAATTGTTGAACTTCTAAATCTACAGCGAATGAAAATCTCTACTTGTTGATATTCTTGGATTTATCCTCTAATCTCAAATTTCTGAACTGCCAATATAACTGCTATAGCACACTCCTGATAACAATCCTCATCGAAATATCCTTGTTTAGTAGACATCTTTACCATTAATGGATGAAACCTTACAACTAAACTTTCTAAAGCATACCCATCACCTAGTCTTGCAGCAAAATAAATTTTTCGTATAGACAATATTAAACATTCCTTTCAAAAGGACTTTATTGCACACTATTAAGTTTTCTTTTGAGTTTGTCATAGAGCCGTTTTTTATAATTTGTTACACCTTGTCTACTAATTCCAAAAACAACAGCAATCTCTTGATCAGTTTTTCCTAAAACAAGTTTCTCTATCAGAAATTGATGCTCTTTCTGGTTCAATGTAGATACTATCTCATTTAGTTTTTCATCTTGAATTACTAATGAATATTCTCCTAACGAAATCGTTGAAAGATATTCGTTCTCTGGATCAGTTATATCTACTAAAGAAGATAGTAGTTGTTCATCTTGCATTTCTTGGTCATAGTGTTTGGATTTTCTTTTATAATAATTAATTGCTGCATTATGAATAACCTTTTGAAAATACTTTGTTAATTGCGCTTCCATTTTGTTGTTATTTAGATGGTTCATATGAATCACTTCCTCACTAGGATATGAAGGAAGTTCGCATACTAAATAGATAATTTCATATTTATTTTCTTCGGTATTGCCAAAAACCTCGATAGGCTTTCTCAACATTTACCACACTGTCTTTATTCATTCTTGGTAAGATATTCATCGTCAGATTTTTATAGGTCAAACTCAATTGATCTTTACTCATTATCAGTTCGTAAATTTCTTTATTAGATAGCGGACGTCCAGCATCCTTCAGCAAAGAAGCAATTTTTAAACTAATGATAGAATAAGGGACTCTTCCGTTTAGATTTTCCTTTTTTGATAACATGTATCTTTGATACTCGGCTTCTCTTTTTAGCATTGTAGATTGTGTTTGTTGATCAATAGGAATCTCATCTAATATTGCTAATCGTTCTTGTAATTCTGTATATATTTTTGTCAACACTCTCCTTTCATCTATGATTGATTGCATTTGTTCATATAAATATTTTTTCTCTGATAAATTATCCATTTTGCAAATGCCCCCTTCATAAAATAACAACAAATCTAGTGTAGAAAATGACACAAAAAAGAAGAAAAAACTTTAAACTTTTACTGTTTAAAGTCCTTCCTTTCAATCATTATAGTAATGCTTATTTTTATTCTGAACAAAGATTTCCAAATAATAATTAGACATTGGCACTTGTACATTTTTAGTTATGATTCTTCGGCTTCCTTATTCTTCTCAAAAAATATTGATATTTCTCCAATCAAATCTGTATTTATCATTTCCATACAATATACTTCTTGGTCATCATTAATAGCCTTTACAGCCTCAAATTCTTTTAGCTCTCCGTTTTTCACTTGTTCTAAGTAGAAGACAAATAACTGAACTTTTGATTCGATTCTCAAGCAATGAAGGGTTGTTTCTACAGCATTCTTATCACTTTTTAACAGAAATATGCATTCTATACTTCTTCTTAAATCTAGATATACTTCATATAAATCGCTATACCTCAATATATCATTCTGGCTGGCAAAGCTATCTAAATCTTGAACAATACTATCTTTCATATCCATTAATTTTTACCTCTACTTCTCGGCTCCAAAAAAAAGTGTTTATCCTACAGAACTACATATAAACCATTTCCTGTTAATGACTAGTTAGCTTCTCTTGATTTCATTTTTAATACAAAAGAAAATACAATTAATAAGCCTCCCAATATCACGTAGATACTGCCTCTTTTGTCGTTAGTTCTTGGTAATGATGATACACCTGTATTATCTCCTGAAGCATTATCAAGACCACTTTTAGGAATCTCTCGAACGTATTCTTCACTAGAATTGATTTCATCTTCTGAAAAGAACACCTCCACCTTCGTTTGACTAGCGTGTGCCTGTTCAGAAGATAAAGTGAACATTCCAATTGTATTGAGTAAGAGCATCATCAGAACGATTATTTTCTTCATAAAATGCATTACTCTGGATCTACTTTATAAGCTGCTGCAAATGTCAACGTTGCTTGATAAGCCCCCGCTTTTTTTTCACCTTGAGGAATACCAAATTCAATTTTACTTACTTCTGTTTCTTCTAATGCGTAACCTGTAAAGCTCCCTATTACTGGGTCAGTTACTGTAACAACATTGTTGTTACTTTTTAGACTACTTGTCACTTTATCTGATGTTGAGCCTGTTCGTTCTAATTCAATTTCGCCATCCGCTGATAAACCAGTGGTCAGTTTGATTTCTACTTCTTTTCCAGGTTCTAAATTCCGATTGATTGTACTAACAGACATCTCCGTAGAGTTTTTAGATGACAAGTTAACTTTTTCTGGGATCACTAATGTATAATCACCTTCAACTGAATATTCAACTACTGTGTCCTCTTGCTTATTTGCAGCATATGCATTACTTCCATTCGTAATCATCATTCCTAGTGTTGCCAATGCCAATGTACCTACTACTAATTTTTTCATAAAAACTTCCTCCTATTTGTGTCTATACGACTACTAATTTCAAATTTATTTCAGACCCATTTAAGGGGGACTGATCCGTTAAAGAGAAACATTCATATTTCAAAACCGCATCTTCATATTCGCCTGCGGATAGTGCTTCTTCTAATTCAATTGCATACATCCCTTTTCCAGGTTCAATTAAGTCTGATGCCCAAAGTATAGAACCATCTGGGTGAATCAGGCTCAGTTTAAAATAGCAATCATTGATCTCAGGATTATGAAAATTAACCTCTTGTTTTGTCTCTTCAGCTTTAAGTGTTACTTTTTCGAATCCCGGAATTGCAATCGTCGCTTCTTGAGTATTAACTTCTTTGTTCTTTTTCCCATTCCAATCAACGGCCGAAGAATCGACATTTAATAAATCAGATTTTTTCTTAAAATGAGAATAACCCGCTAAAGCAATTACTAGTAAAACTACCATTGCTATAGATGTTATCGTAATTTTTTTCTTATCCATACTATACCTCCTTACTCATATCTAATCGAAAAGAATATCTGTCCTGAGTAATCTCCGGCTTGTATATCTTTCGGTTTTATCATTTTTACCTCTGAATCTTTTGATACAGGAACTGAATCCGCTGGAATTGTTAAAATAGTCCACTCATCAGAAAGTTCGTTTTCCCACTCCAATTGCACATTCGCTGAAATTGACTCGTCCATTTGATTTGTTAACTTAAGCATACGAGACTGGTTGATCTGACTTTCTTCATGTTTGATAGTTACGTTTAAGCTTTTATCACCATTATTGATTCCTGATATCAGCAAATCACTATCTGAATTTAAGTCTATTTTTTCAGGAATTGTTACAGTATAATTTTCGATCCATTTTGCATAAATCGTTTCATTTTTGCTTGCTGGTTGATCAAAATCAAATTTGTTTTTATAGGCTTTATCAAGATACCAGCCATCAAACTGAAAATTTTCTTTAGTTGGAATAAGCATTTCCCACTTTTCACCGATTATTTGCCCTTGTGTTCTTATTTCTGATCCATCTTCGAAATGTCCACCTTGTGAATTCATTTTCATTTCGAAAAGATCCATTATTCGATAAGTATTTTTTTCACTCTTATCATTATGATAATTTTTCATATCATCAGTGCTATAAAACAATTCTTTATTGTTTTCTTCCTGCCAAACAGATGATCTATATAGCTCGCTCAGACCATCTCTCGTTGTAAATTTAAAATCCTTACTTACTATCAACGTTAAATTCATAACATACAAGTCAGGAAACATCTGCGTAGCTGCCCCTCTATTAAATGAACTTAAATCCAACTTTGTTAACCCGTAACAGAAAAAAAACATATAACTCATATCTGACACTTTACTTGTATCAAAATTACTCAGATCCAGCTCTGTTAACTCCATACAAGAACTAAACATAGACCTCATACCGGTCACTGAACCTGTGTTGAGATTACTCACATCTAGTTCCGTTAAACTTCTACAGCCGTTAAACATAGAACTCATATCGGTCACTGAACCTGTGTTGAGATTACTCACATCTAGTCCCGTTAAACTTCTACAGCCGTTAAACATATAACTCATATCGGTCACTGAACCTGTGTTGAGATTACTCACATCTAGTCCCGTTAAACTGCTACAGCCGGAAAACATATAACTCATATCAGTCACTGAACCTGTGTTGAGATTACTCACATCTAGTTCCGTTAAACTGCTACACCTGTTAAACATGGAACTCATATCGGTCACTGAACCCGTGTTGAGATTACTCAGATCTAGTTCCGTTAAACTGCTACAGCCGGAAAACATGGAACTCATATCGGTCACTGAACCCGTGTTGAGATTACTCAGATCTAGTCCCGTTAAACTGCTACAGCCGGAAAACATGGAACTCATATCGGTCACTGAACTCGTGTTGAGATTACTCACATCTAGTCCCGTTAAACTGCTACAGCCGGAAAACATATAACTCATATCAGTCACTGAACTCGTGTTGAAATTACTCACATCTAGTCCCGTTAAACTGCTACAGCCGGAAAACATATAACTCATATCAGTCACTGAACTCGTGTTGAAATTACTCACATCTAGTCCCGTTAAACTGCTACAGCCGGAAAACATATAACTCATATCAGTCACTGAACTCGTGTTGAGATTACTCACATCTAGTCCCGTTAAACTGCTACAGCCGTTAAACATGGAACTCATATCGGTCACTGAACCCGTGTTGAGATCACTCAGATCTAGTCCCGTTAAACTGCTACAGCCGTAAAACATGGAACTCATATCGGTCACTGAACCCGTGTTGAGATCACTCAGATCTAGTCCCGTTAAACTGCTACAGCCGTTAAACATGGAACTCGTATCGGTCACTGAGTTTGTATTAAAACTACTCAAATCTACTTCTATCAACCTAGAACACAATGAAAACATCTCTTTCATATCGATATCAGAATCTGTATCAAGAATAGTATTTGTAAAAGTGACGCGTTTCAGTGTGTATAAATATTTGAAAAAACCTTTCATTGAAGTAACATCCTGCCATACTGAATGTTTGACCTCAAATGATTCCAAAACTGAGTATAATGCTACCTGCTCTCCTATCAGAAAAACCCCAGTAAAGTTTCCTACCATTGTAGCTTCTGAAATTTTAATTGCCCGAATCATTCTTGTATAACTAGCCCACTTCTCAAAATCACTTGCTTTAATAGTTCCTGTTATGATCAATGTTCCATCTTCATACAATGTCCAGCCACCATCAGGTAATTCACCTGAATCTATAATAATCGTTTCATCATTTTCTTCAGAATCGGCTTCCTCTAAAGAAATCGAATTATCTTCAATTTCGACTGGCTCATCTTGTTTTTCTAAATCAAAAGCTTCTTCTGGCACTGTTTGATCATTCACTTCTAAGATGGGTTCATCAATTAAATCTATAGATGGGTCTGTATCTTCAACAGTAACTGCCTCATCAGCATCAATAGTTGATTCACTCATTGGTTGTTCTACTGCAAAACTCACTGGTATAAAACTGTTGGACAATAAAATTACAATACCACCTAAAATATATTTCTTCAAAATTGCCCCTCCCCTAAAAATAACGTGCTTGATTTTCTTAACACGCGTTGCAACTTGATTAATAATAATTGATAAAACGCTAAACATTTGATTTATTTTTTTAATTTTTTAAAATTTTTCAACACGTTATTAAGAAATGCTCCTAAACACCATGGTATTTGAGGAATCTGTACTCATTTTTAAAGAAATGATTCTTTTTACTTTTTTATTTACAACATAAAAAGTGCATAGAGAAACTCTATACACTAGAAATATTATTGTATTTTTATTTGTATTCCCATAACTGACTGTCCTTGTAGGCCAGTAATAGATCCCTTTTTTCAGGATATTTTTCTATTATTTCATTTACTCTCTTAACCAAAAACTGCTTTTCTTCTTCGATATTTGTTTCCCTATAATCCGGCAATTCTTCTAGCAATTTTAACGGATTATCTTGAAAAAGCTTCAACCAATGCTATCGTGACAAATAGTCATAATTCCTATATTGAATAGAATTATTGGTACTGTTATCTGGTAAATAAGCTTCATCAATAATAATATATCCATTAGGTCTAATTTTCTGCGTCTCATCAAGCGTTCCCAAAATATCTGCCGCGGTTCCAAAAATGACCACATCATACTCTTTTTCTTCCATTATGATCTCATTGATATCAGCCATGATAAACTCACAGTTTTCTGTAACATCTCATTCAATTGCTTTTCTTTTTGCTTCAATAATGAAATTAGACATCAAGTCAACTCCCAAAAATCTTGTAATAAAAAGGATAAAATTGGTAATAATTCAGGCGTTGTAGCAGTTAAGGATTCAGCTAATTTTCTTCTATCTCTTGATTCAAATTTTTCCTCCCTTTAAGCTTAACAGTTAATTAACTTCATATCATCAATGTTTCTTTAAGTGCATTCTACTAAAAGAAGAGGTACCTATCTGGTCAATTACTTTAAAAAAGTTAAATTTTTGTCTAAATTGAACATTAAACATTCTAAAACTCGTAGTTAGTTAATCTCATTTATAAAATTATCAGTTGCAATCGTTGCTAACATCTGATTAACCTTTCCAAAATCTGCTTCATTCCATCTAGTATTAACATAAACAATTGGTTGATCAATTTTTAAAGCAGTTAATACTTTATGAGACATAGGAAAATCACTAATAAAAAGATCAATCCCAGGTTCCAGCTCATCTACTACACAAACGTTATAATAATTTGAAAAATAACTCATGAAATCAAATGTAGCAGTCTTATTAGACACAATGGATATTATAGCCACCTTTATCAAACGCGTATGCTTCGAAAAATCAATGCACCTATCAAACACAGTTAAGTATTCACTACTTAACACCTCTTTAAAAGGAGCTAAATCAATCAGCTCAGGCAAGTCCATCATCTGTTGGATCAGTGGTCTTAAGTGATCAACTTTGTGTTGTTTTCTTGTGTTTCTTTTAATATCTCCATAACTAACAATAACTGAATCCAAATTTATATTTAGACCCTTAAACAGAAAGAAACGATAATTGATGCTCATAATAGTATAAAGAAATTTTTCTTTCTCACTATTCGAAAAAGGGATATATAGATGTTGATTGACTTGCTCGTAGATAAAATAGGCAATCTGTAAAAAGCCATTCTTTTCAAATTCTGTTTCACAGTAAAAAAAGGAAGGGACTTTCTCGATTGATGCATAACTGCCAAATGCAAGTAACACACTGATTAAAAGCTTTGAAGTAAACCTAAGATGTTCATCATTCATATTAGGAACGTAGGATTTTATATTAAGGATGAATTTAGAGATACAGATCTCAGTTTCTTCCGAATAGGAATGATATAGAGAAATATCAAATTTTCTAGAAGTTGGTACCAATTCATTTTTCCTGTCTCTTAGTAAATGAATAGCTACATAAAAGTGTATTAATACACTCTTATCTATTGAACCGGATCGATAGATTTCATTAGGACAATTTTGCAGCAGTTTTGTAATCTCAAAATATTGAATGAACGTGAACGGCCATGACTCCCCACCATAAACTAGCAAAAAAAGAAACGTATAATATAATCTAATGCCTAATTCATCGCCAACCAATGCTACCCCTTTATTTGTGGAAATCTGAACACCGTTTGTCTTTAAGCTATCATTCAGCTCTTTAATTCCCCTTCTTAGTTCACTATAAGAAATGTTCAGCTTATCCGAGATTAACTGTAAATTTGGATAAGAGGAGGTTAATAATAACTTTAGTAATTCAAATTTGGGAGACTCTCTGATATATGCATGCAATAGTAATTGAATACTTGCATCCTCATTTATGTTCAAAACAAATATTTTGTTTGTAGAGATGTGTATAATTTCAACTTCAGAATAGCCAAATCTTCTCACATCATCATTAATAATATCTACCATAGCTAACAGGGTTGGATAGGTTATTTGATTTTTTTCCAACAGTTTCTTTTGTGCGCACATATGATTTTTAGAATCAAAAATTGTTTCAATAACCTCTACTTTTTTCAACGTTTTCTTATCTAACAAATACTTCATTTATAATCCCTCCTTCAGTAAATAGTATACTGCACTTATAAGATTATGGGAAAATATACACGTATGAACGAAATTTTCAGAACCTTTTTTCATTATAAAACCCAAAAGGAATAAAAAAACTGTCCAAAAGATTCGTGAACTTTTACAAACTTCCATATCCCATAATATATTGACTATTTTGTTCATACGACAACCGTGCAATTTTATCTCCCGAATTGCCCTCAATTGTATGCACACGTCCATTTTCAACTTTTTCTACTATCCCAACATGATCACTAACTCCGTTACCATTCCAATCAAAGAAGATAATATCTCCATCCTTTGGTTTCTGAGCCCGACTCTTCCATTGATTCTTTGCTTTAAAATTTTCAATACCAGTAGGACAGTAAGCAAAGCGTTCCATAGATACTCCTGCCTTCTCTGCATTGTAAGATACAAAAATAGCACACCATTCAACCCTAGAATTAAAGCCATACCAAGACCAGTATTTTTGTCCTCCTTGATGAGGGCTTTCCGACAATTCATTCAATGCCATTTTAACAATATCCGAATTCCCAGAATTACTTGTATTTCCTGTTTGAATGTATTGCTTCACCAACTGACTATAAAACATATTTCCGTAATTGAAGCGATAATCATATCCTAGGTTAATCGCTATTGGATTCGGGTATGAAACTTTCTCTCCACCAGCTTTACTTTTAGAGAACTGAATGGCTTTTTCAAGTGTGTATTCTTTTCCAGAACTAGATAAAAAGCCGCCGCCAAAATTATAAGCTTGTACAATATTCAATAGGTCATACTCTGGGTATCCCTTAAACATATCCGCAAAATATTTCACACCAACTTCGATAGATTCATCTGGATCTTGGATGCTGTTGGGTGGTTTTCCTTGGCTTTCAGAACATTGCATGACATCTGGATATTTTTCTGAATTTCCACCGGTTTCTACCATAATTATTCCTAGCAGATACGGAACTGCTTCAACAATACCGTTTTTCTCAGCTTCTTTTGTTACCTTACTTTCCCATCGTAATACCATCTCTGGAAGTCCAACAACCTCAGCTATCCCATTACTGTTTCCAAAGTCATCCATACCAGTTAATAAAACAAAGAACAACAACAAAATAGAAAGGCCTATAGCAATTACTTTCCTAATTGATTTCATTAGGATCATCCTCTTCTATTTCCGCATAATCATTTCTTAATTCCATCAACTCTTGTTCCAATTGTTGTGCTTGTTCTTCCGAAATAATATCTGGATTTTCTTGTGTGGTTTGATCTTTTTCATTTTTTTCTTCCTTTGAAGTTACGTCTTTTCTCATTTGCCAGTCTTCAATTACTACCTCTGAATGCTCTTTTAAGTGTTCTTGGACCTCCTCATTTGAAGTCGTCAAATCATCTGTGTCCACATTGCTTAAATCGTCTTGATCATCTGGATACTCAGTTGAAAAGTGTGAAGTCCTTTCTTCTGTAGTATCACTACGTTCCTCCTTAACAGGGTCTTTTTGAGTGACATCAGCTGCTGACACGGCTTCATCTTCTTCATTGTTTGATATATCTGATTCGTCCTTTCCAGCTTGAGCTAAAATATGATCTTGTATATCATCATTTTTATATGCTCGCTCAAGTTCAATCTCTGAACGCAAATAATCATTTTCAGAAGTGTCAGTTCTATATACTTGTTCATCAAAGCGATTATTTCTAAGTCTTTTTTCCTCCCTACGTTGTTTACGATTGGGTTTATTTCTCCCTGATTGATTTCGAAAATCTTTCAGCTCTGCTTGCCCTTTGGTTAAGGTTCGAACGATTTGTCCTTTATTTTTCCAAATGAACATAACTAACAATACTTTGACAAATAGACCTACTAACATCGTCACAATATTCGTAACCACAAAAAAAGAATCAATCAGATTAAGGATTGAAAATAATAAACCAAAACCAAAGCCTAACGCAACTTTTGAAGCAAACAATGTTCCTAACAACATAAAACCATTCTTTAAAAGATGGTGCATATTTGGAATCAATGCTAGAAATAATAAAGAGGGAAAGACAAAAATCAACGCATAAATTAGTAGTTGGACTAAAACATTCGCTAGCCCGATTAACAATACAGCTAACCCAATCACAAACAACATGATTAGCGTATTTGTGAGCACAATAACCTTCTCAGTCATCCTGTCTGACGTAAGATAAGTATTATCATCCGAATCTTCTTTAACCTTTTTTTCTATATCTTTTGATTTATCCTTATCGTAAGTCTCTTCTGATTTCACGAGATAATCATTATACTGCTCTACACTAATATCCGTTTTGCCAAAATTTAACAAGGCATACGGTTTTAAAACAAATTCGTCAAAGATCAAATTTCTGATTTTAGTCGTCCCATCCAATTGATTGGTATTTCCTAATAAACGATCCGAATTACTGGTATGAATCGTGTCAATGGTCCCACTACTTAAATCAACTAACTGACCTTGAACATTTTGAGAAATCGTGTTGACCTGTTGAATTTTCGTTGCTCCTTCTTGAAAAAAAGCAAGGCTGCCAAAATAGATCAATAAGAAAACACCTAAACGAATGAGCGCTTTGGAGATTCCCTTCTCAAAGAAATCTCGAACAATCATGACAATCACAAAGGTAAATAGAAGAATCCCTAACGTGGTAAACAATTTCAAATAGATCGAACTGGCTGTTGAAAACAAAGAAGGCAACACTCCTTCAAGTAAATTCAAACTAAACAATTTATCAATCACATAATCTAATGCCAACACTAAATACTTGATTAGACCAAAAAAAAGATTGATGAGTGCATTCAACACACTCTGTAAATTTTCGCCAATATTAAACCAGCCACCCTTTTCAAAGAATGACTGATAACTATCCATATGATAAACCTCCTTGAGTAACATCGCTTTCCTCCAATCTAACTGCTAAAAGCCATTTCAGCTGTAGCACTGTCATTTCGCTTAACGGTCTGCAACATTTGATGTAATTCTTCATATGGACAATAGACCAACATTTTCCCGACCCTGCCACGTAAATCAAGATACAAACAATGATATTTCGGGAGATTCTTTAGCCAATCAATATTTTCTTCGGTCACTTCCAATCCTAAGTGTTTTAGAATCTCTTCCCGTTCATCCTTATCATCGTAGGCAATGATACGTCCAAAATTTCCTGTATCATCTGCTTCAGAAGTATCTTTCACGGATTGAGTCACGATGATTAAGGTATTATTAAAACTCCTACCTACACGGCGCATTGCTTTAATAATCGCCCGACCATTTCTAGAACTGTTGAAAATCCAGGCTTCATCAAATAGAACGACTGTGCTTTCTTCTCGATCACGCAAGCCAAATAATTCGCAGTATTTCCCAATACACATCATCAACATGACTGATTTTCGTTGTGTAGAACTATAATCAATGCTCAGCGTTTCTGCTTTAGGCATATCCAGACCGAGTACTTCTAATACCGTTACTTTCTTATCTAAATTCAATCCATCGTTTTCACCATAACTGAAAGCTAGTTCCAGCAACGAACCTTGAACAGATTTTTTGATCAGATTGGCGGTATCTCTGACTTCTTCATGTGTACTTTTAAGCATCTCATCCACAACATGCAGCATTCCTACATGTTTGCCCTGATCTCGATCATGAAGAACTTGCTCAATCCCATCTAACATGGCTAAACGAGATTTCTTTTCTCTGGCATTCGTAAAATCATACAGTTCTTCAAATAAATCTTGTGCCATATCTTTAGCAGCCACTCGATTTTTAATAAAACAGAAAGGATCTAATACACCTTTATTTTCTTCCTTATCTGGATCTAAGCGAACTTGATGAAAATGTTCTTGGACAAAAGTGCAAGTTGCAGGAAACTTTTCCTCGTTTTCCGGATTTTGAATGACTTGAATTATCCAATCAAAGAATTCAGATTTTGGATCAACATATAGTCCTTTCCCCTTCATAAGGATATAGATAAAGAAAATGAATTTAGCTAGATATGATTTTCCATTTCCTGTAGGACCAGTAATCGCAATGTGCGGACTATTGGCTTTCTTATCTGCAATATCGTTTTGATTCCCAATAGAGGGATTGAGAAAGACTGGTTTTCGACTAGATTTAGCGATTTCTTTTGGCGATAAATTTCGCGTATTTCGAATCTCAGAGATCATTCCGATAGGTATTCCAACATTATCACCAATCCGATTATCAACACTGAGCATCATTTCAGTAATCCCCTCAACGGTTGTGTAATGTAACCAGTTTTTTTCTCTTCCTAACTTATTCCCTGGTAGGAACTGATGAAAAAGAAAGATTTGATCAGCTAGTCCTTTAACAACTTCGACATTTCTGGTTTGACATAGTGACAAAACGGTTCGAACATGTTGTCTACACTCATCAGGCGTTTGTCCAAAGACACAAAAAATCCCTAACCATTTAAGAATAGGGACACGCAAATCTATTTTATTGTTTAAATCAGTTAGTGCATAACGATTAAATTGACTGGACTTCATTTCAGAATCTCCCATGGATAAGGATTCCTTTGCGCTATTTTTTAATCTTTTTCCTGCTCTAGAGGATTTTCCTTTTAACCCTCGTCCTCCTTTGAGTGGCTCAAAATGTCCTTTCAATCGAAATTCCACAGGGAAAGGTAAACTTTGCACCATTTCAACCACATGATTTAACGCTAAGTTAGGAGCAAACTTATGAATGGGTAAAAGAGCAATATAGCTCGTCCCTTCAAAACTTCGTACTTCAATCAATCCTTGTTCTTTTCCTGGATCTAAAATACTATCTGTTAAAGAATAGCGATCTTTTTCTGAAAAGTCGTTTGAGAAAGAAGTTTTCATTCCTCGAACATAATGATAGCGGAAGGATTGAATCACTTCTTTTTCAACTAATCTTCTACCACTTACTGCTCCCACTAATTGGAAAGCTTCAGCTTCCAACAATTGATACTGCTTTAGAAATGAATCATCTACCTCAAGTTGATAATGATTGAATGCCAATAATTTTCCAACCACTTGATCCGTCAACTCACCCATTCTACCTTTTATTGAAGAAGCAGAAGAAAGACCGGAAAGCTTCACACCTATATAAAACTTTTCTGTGGTTAATACTGAAAGGTGATTTTCCAAGTTCTCTAAAGTCCTTGTCACAATATCGTCACCGATCTCTTTTGCTTGTGCATCAAAACTATCTGAGAAAGCTTTCAATCGATCTTCTAAATCATAGGAGTTTGGATTTAGGAATAATTCGAAGTCTTCAAATCGTCTTAAACTTTGTAAAAACTGATTCCAATTTCGCTTATGCTTTTCTTGTTTTTCCTTATTTTGCCCAATGACATATTCACCTGGACAAGTAAAATAAGCCCATACTTCATTATCTGTTGTGATTAACAGATTTTTGTGGGCTTTACCAAAGGGTTGCTTTAATTTCATCTTTTTCCACCTTTCATGTAAAAAAAGAGCAGCTCGTATGAGCTACTCTACGTAAACATTATTCCAACAATTCTTAGCTTTAATTAATTATTGTTAAAATACCATCATTTCAACTTTTATCTTCTTTTCAATACTCGATTTATCTATCATTTCTATCGCCTTTTCCAAATCTTTTACTTCCGTATACAACTTCTTATATACTAGCAATATTGCACGGATTGATTCATATGAGCTAATACTATTCATTTGTAAAAAAATTGACGTGTATAACTGTAAAATATTGTCATACCTTGTTAGTACATCAATTACTGTATTTTCCAACTTGTCTTCAGAAAAGAGATAATTTGTTGTAGTTATCTTTTCTTTGAAAGTGTTTCTAAACAGGAGAAATTTTATTCTCTCTTCTTCAAAATTTTCTTTCCCGACTGCTTCATATAGATTGTATAGTTCATGAAATAGAGCATGATTTGTAACTTGAGCGAACTCACTTTTTATTATGCTAAACAGGTTTTCACTTCTTTTTTCATATTCGAGAATATCACAATAATATTCTTCATTGTCAGAAAGATCAATAAAAGCCAATCCGTTCATTACATAAGTTACCGCTCGATACAAATTTACAATTTCAAGTCGTTTACTAAATAGAAATTGATTAGATGCTAGTTTCATACTTTTCTTTGTTTGATAAATCCCTATAGCAGCAAAAACTATAGCTATTACAGATATAGTAATGGAAATATACTCTACCATTTCATCGATCACTTTCCTTTTCAGTTATTGTTCACAACTCCATTATAAATTACTGTAATACATTAAATCCACCAACATCTGATAACAATTGCTACTATCTAATGACTACTTTTTGGTAAACAGATTTTTCTAGTCTAATTTTCTCTAACTGCTCATGATACACAACTTTCTTTGTTAGTCCATAATGAAACAGATAGTTCAAATAATCCTTCACAAAAATGTCCACCCTTTTCCCATCAGGTTCCACCTTATTGAACAGTTGAACCATTCCATATGAAACACCGACTGAAACTAACAAAGTGAATTGGTTAAAACCAATTAAGCCTATCAAAAAGCTAAAAGTACAGCCAAAGCTAATCATAGCAATCGTAAAATCCTGTGCATAAACAACGAAAGGCAAACGAACATTTTTTGCAATTTCTCGAATCATATACGGGGCATTAAATGGCTCTCGATAATCAAATATTTGCTTGTTTCTTTTCATAAGCTAAATACCAAAATACTGCTTCAAGTTAGATAATGAAGTCAGTACCCCTTCTGGGTCTTTAATGATCGCGTAGATAATGCCACCAAAGAACAGAATAGCAAAACCTTGAATCCATTTCGCATCCATAAATTCTTTAATAACTAAATACACGACTACTACACCAAAGATTGGTGCAATCCAATCGTTTAAAATGTAATTACTTGCTCCCTTTGCGTTTGCATCCGCAAATACAGGTGTAGCATACATGAACGAACTGATGATACCAACAAATACCAATCCAACTTTTGATTTAATCTTTTCTTTCATCTTAAAAATCATTTCTACTAAGTGATTTTTCATTTTATTCAATTCCTCCCAAAAAATGTGTTAGTTGCTCAACATAATACGTTCCTTCTCGTTGCTTCAATGAAAGTGTCATTTCTTCTACATGAACCCCTTTCGTTTTTTTATCTATAACTTCAAAAGTCGCAAACACAAGTATTTTTTTGCCTGCCAAATGATTTTCAGTGTTGATAGTTTTGATTTCATATTCCCCTTCCAGCACTTCGGAATCTTTCATTAAATAAGCCATTTCTTCTTTTGTACTACTCACATACTTATCAAGAAACATCTCAATAAAACTGGTCACTTCTTTATCCTGAGTATTTTCAAGAGAAGCATATTTTGTTGGTTCATCTCTTTTTTCAATTTTTTCTTCTGTTGTCAATACCTGTTTATTAGAAAGATACGGATAATGATTGATCTTAAAAGTTCCGTCTTTGTATTCCTTAAACGGAATCGAGAGAAATACTGTGGTTTCATTCGTTTCATAATCAGTGTATTTTTCTTTTTTAGTGATCTCTTTGTCGCCTTCTTTTGTTTTGATTTCACGTTCCTTAGTTACAGGCGAAATACTTTCATACGAAACCTTGTAGGTAGCGATTCTTCGACCGGCAATCGTTTCAACCCGATAAAATGAACTGGATAATAACTTTTGTTCGACTCCATGATTTTTTTCATCTTCAATTTCAAAGTTATAATAGTTTTTTTGAAGTGTTGTTAATCGTTCTTCAAAAGCTGCTTGTTCCGTTGGTATATTGATATAAACCTCAATGAAAAGTTCCAAAAAATGCTTATATATTTCAGAAGGAATATTCATATGGGTTTGATTCATAGCTAATGACTCCTGAATTTCTTTTGATAGCAATTCTTGCTGTTTAGCCATTTCTACGTTCATCTTACTTGCTTTAATGAAACCAATTGGTCCACTCACAACCAGAAAGATGATCAAAAGTAAAAATAGTTTTCTGACTATCTTTATCCGAATCGTTTTCTCTTCCTCTATTTTGGCTGGTCGAGTTAATTTTTTCTCTTTTATAAACTTCATATATTCACTCCTTTTGCTGAATTACTTTCAAAAAAAAAGAACCCCTTTACTATGTAAAGAAGTTCTCGTCTAGTTAAATCCGTTCCATATACTTTTAATCGGGCAGGACTTGAATCAAAAAGATAGGTGGCTTTGTAGAAATCATAGCGAAAACCAATATAGTTTCCAGCTGCTGAATAACGATCATAGCCTTCAATGTATAAACTCGTATATTTTGACAACACCCGTTCAAAGCATACTTCTCTCATTGGCTGAAACTTTAAATCATTACGTGCCAACTTTTTTTTAACATATAAAAATCTCCTAGCCTGTTGTTCTGGGATTTCTCCTTCCAAATAAATAAAACCATATGGTTTCAACTCTTTATGCAATGAATTTTCAATAACCATCAATGACATACCTCAATAATGACACTATCATCTGCTTGATAGAGATTTCCATCCATACTTAAATCTCTTCCAATCCCTTCATAATCAATATGCCAAGCAATAATATCTGGGAGTCCTGACAAATAACCGCACTCTTCAATATAATTTTCTGCATACGCCTTATATGAGTAACAGTCTGTATACACATGAATGTCATCTTTGTGTTCAAATGCTTCAAGTAAATCGTTATAAAAACCATATTCGACTAATTCATCCAAATAATTAATAGCATCGTGACCGCTATATTCTTCCATTTTTTCTGCTAATTCGT
The DNA here is from genome assembly GCF_051714485.1 of Enterococcus sp. AZ128. NCBI lineage: Bacteria > Bacillati > Bacillota > Bacilli > Lactobacillales > Enterococcaceae > Enterococcus > Enterococcus sp. AZ128. The sequence continues at coordinate 729,248 of NZ_JBIORZ010000001.1, read as the reverse complement.
TCATAAAATCAAAATCTTCGTATTTTGAAATTTTGAAAGGAGCCATGTAGTCAGTAATAAAATATTCTTGTTCTTCCTCCAAAGCTAATCTTTCTTGAACCTCTTCCAAGTGAATAGGTAATTCAAACCAACGACCAGTCTTCAATACTGGATTTTCAATATACAATTCAATCATTTTTTCACCTCTTTCAAAAATAAAAAAGCTACCTAGGATAGATAGCCCCTAATCAAAAAGAAACTGAGCTAACAATTGCTCTACTTCCTTTTGCTTAATTTCAATTTTTCTTGATAACACCTGGTTTTCGACACCATTTTCATAATTATCTTGAATCAATAAATCCTTGATACTTGTTGTAATTTTGATAATTTCACTTTCATCCTTATCCTTCAACACAGCATTTTCAATCCGATCCATCAATTCATTTTTACCTAGAGCTTTATCAATTAGCCAAATCTTCTTTAATGTTGGCGCAAGATAATTAGACAACCAACGCAAAGATTTTTCATAACTTGGTTTTTCTCCTTTCATAGAAAGCTTAAGCTCTTGCATGCTTTCAATGACATTCCGCCAGTTTTCGCTGTATCCTGTCCGTATACCATCTTCATCACAGTCATATACTTTGAGTGAAGTATCAATCAGTTCCTTCGTCACCCATTCAAGTGTTTCCCCTGTAGAAAGCAAATATTCAACAAAAAGGTAGGCTTTTTCATCCGCTAATCGAACTTCATATCGATTTTTAATCCCATACTTTTGCCTAGCCATTTCTACTGAGATTTCCTTTTGCTTAGCTATTTCATAGTCTTTCTGATAAAAATTAAAATAAAGGTGCGATTGTCTAGAACCAAAATAAAGAGACAACCCTTTATTTATGAGTTGTCCCTTGTTTATTGTGAAGCCGCCAGTATAATCAAAATTTCGAAAAGTCGTATCAATCAAGCCACTTTCACACTTATTTTTCAATTCTTTGAGATCATAATTTGGATAGATTGCGGATATTTTTTCGTCTAGAGCCAAATCAATTCGTGTGATTTTAGTATCAACTACTCGGCCATTTCCAAAAAGATCATTTTCATACAAGCTCCAAAAGAAATCATTCCAGGTTTCATTTCGTTCCTCTAGTATTAACTCAAATTCACGACATCCTTGCCCTCTTAGTTCAATCATCACTCCCATATCCACATCATTGGGATTGGAGAAGACAAATATCTCACTAAAAAAATAGGTTTCTGTGTAGTGATTGAACCCATAATCTTTATAGCCAAATACACCTGATTCCATTTTTAATATTTTGGTGATTGCTGAATTGTAATATTAATCGCAACAAAGAACCCATCAAAAATTTCTAGTAAAATGAGTTTAGGATAACAAACTACTAGGAGTGATTTTGATGGGTTCACACAAAAAGCTTACACGAGATAATCGAAAATGTATAGAGACGATGATTTATGATGCCAAGAGTATTCAAGAAATAGCGGACAGAATTGGTGTTAGCCGAACAACGATTGATCGTGAGTTGAAACGAGTACCCGAAGATTTGATCTATAATGCCGACAATGCGCAATTAGATGCGGAAATGAAGCGCAGTGCCTGTGGTGCGAAGTCCAAATGGACTTCTGAATTCGCTTATCAGATTGAATGTGATCTTGAAGACAGCTGGTCCCCTGAACAAATTGCGAATGATCGTCAAATAGTTTCATTCAAAACCATTTACAATTGGCTCTATGCCGGTATTCTTAATGTGTCTAAACAGTGTCTGAGACATAAAGGCAGAAGACAAGAAAAACAAGAAGAGGCACGAGGCAAAATGACTGTAGGGCATACCATTGATGAACGCCCAGCTTCTGTGTCAACTCGAGAAGAATTTGGACATTGGGAGTTGGACACAGTTGTTTCTAGCAGAGGGGAAAGCAAAGCCTGCGAAGCAACGTTTATTGAACGGAAAACACGCTTTTATTGGGCGATCTCAATGAGGGATCGTACCGCGAAGTCAATGGCACAAGCGATTAAAGCTTTTGTGCAAGACCTAGGGAGTCACAAGGCATTTTTAAGCTTTACGGTCGACCGTGGGAAAGAGTTTTCTTGCTGGAAAGAAATTGAGAAAGATTTAGACGTACCTATGTATTTTTGTGATCCATACTCCCCATGGCAACGCGGATCTAACGAAAATGGGAATGGTTTATTTAGAGAATTCTTCCCTAAGGGAACTGATTTTTCAAAGGTACCCCCTACGGAGAAACAGGAAGCATTACGCAAGATAAATATGCGTCCTAAAAAAACATTGAACTGGAAAAATTGTTGGGAAGTCTTTCAAGAAGAAATGTTGCAATTAATTTGACAATTCAGCGATTACTTGTTCCGGTGAGTCAATTTTAAAACGAATCCTCAGAAAGTCTATCTTAGCTTCCATTGGAAGTATCCCTCCATCCAAATGAAATGTTTTCTTTAGATTGCTTACTAGTTCCAAGCTCATTCTTTTCTTTCCATTTTCCACTTTTGATAAATGGCTCCTAGATATTCCTAAGGAATCCGCAAAATATTGTTGACTCAATTTCAATCTTTGACGTAATCGTTTTATTTCATTTGTATACAAACAATCTCTCCCTACTTGTGCCCAACCTGTCCTAAATGTGTGCCTCATAAAAATCAAAAGGAAGCAGCTAAATGAAACGGTTTTGATGTATATCTTATATTCTTTTGTACAAAAGTTACCCCCATGTTATTAATCGGGGGTAACGACTACGAAAGGCATGCCTTTCGTAGTCTCACTCAGTCGTGTTGAGGAAACCTCAATAGCTCCTTTTCGTCCACCACTGGGCGCATAGGCGCCCAGCTTTCACAAGGAGACCTTGTTCATACCCGAAGTGGCTATGAATTGTTGTTGTCTATACCAAATTCTTCATACGCTTCTTCTATCTCATTTAATGTTGGATACACTTCTTTTGTATCCAGTACTTTCATCGAAGGGATTTTCTTTAACTCAGCAATGAAGTCATATTTTTTCGGCACAAAAGGAGCATAGAACTCACGAGGTACAGATGAACCGTCATCCACATATCCTCTTCCTTTTATAGATTTATTGACAAAAGCTTTATTTTTTTGATCATTTCCAAAAGTCATATAATAACCCTGCTCTTGTAGCTTTCCAAGGCTGACACGAAACAAAATATTATCTCGAATTCCACCACCAAAATACTCTGCATCTGGTCGCTGTGTTGCAAGAATTAGAAAGACTCCTGCTTGACGTGCTTTTAGTACGAGTTCCTTAACATATCCTAATATTTCATCTTGTTCTTTATAGTTCAGTGTACTGTAAAAAGCTGCCCACTCATCAACAATGACAAAATATGGCGGTATATCATAATACGCAAAATTCTTTCCTGTTTTATAGGTGGGTAAAGCTTTCATATACACGTATCTTTGATTCATTTCTGCTACTGCATTTTTTAAGCACTTAGTAATCCATTTGGTTCCATAAAACACATGTCTTCTGAAAAGTCCTAAATCTTGTAGATCCTTCAAATCGGCTTCTTTTGGGTCGCAAATATCAACCGTCCCTACTTTCACCAGAGCTTGGATCAGCGTAAGAAGAAAGTAGGTCTTTCCGCCTCCTGTTCCACCGGTTACCAACATATGAGGCACCTCTGCATAATCCCAAGAAACTCCTTCCATCAACTTGACCTTCCCATCTGTTGCAATACAATCTTCGATCGAAATTCGCTTACTAATCACATCAATCATCAATGAATACGTAGTAAAACCCATTTCTTTTTTCTCACTAATAAAGTCAGAGATATACATTTCTTCAAACGTTTTCGCTATTTTCTGAAAGCGATCATGCCACTTCATCCCATCAGTTGGGAGTGTAAGATACAGGATTTCCTTTGTACTTCGATAATAGACCTTTGGGAAAATGATTTTCTCTCTTGTTTGGTCTTTCGATTTTCGCTTCTTTTTTTCATAGAGTCCGTTGCTTTCTAAAAGCCTTGCTAGCATTTGACGTTGATACACTCGATAAAAGAAACCGCCTCTCAAAAAGGAGTGTCTACGAATCATCATTAACAAAAGAAGTGGAATCATGAGCAACAAAAAAAGCCCTCCGCTTGGTAAACAGAGAGCTAGAAAATTGAAATGATTGGCTTGCCTCATTTCAAACAACGGAGGATACAAAAACAAGTAACTATATCCTCCGGCAGCTATAACAAAAGGCAACCATAACAAAAGAAGATATGCACGATAAATGTTCAAATGAAAAGGTCGAATCCGAATACCACGATAGCCGAAAAAATTCTTCATATTCATTTCCTCTCATTCATTAATTGTGCTGAGGCTGCTTTTCCTTTACATGTTTGTTTGGGATAGAAATTTTTCTTTTTTTCACTCCTTCAGCACGAATCTTAAAAGCCTGCTCTGACTGAATAGAATCATTGTAACCAGTATAGGAAGATAGCCATGCCAGAGCAGTCACCTCACCAGTCAGTTCAATCTCATCATCATATTGAATCTCTTTTAGTGACGTTTCTGCTGGTAGGGTAATATCAATCTGATCTCCTTTGGCTTCAGAATAGACTGTGATTCGTTGTTCTCGCACCATCTCCGTACGTCCACCTTCACTGTCACTTTCATAAATCGTTTGGGTACTTAAATAATTTAATTTCCCAAAAGTTTGTTGCAGATCAAAATCTTTGACTAAATTATCTTCAAATTTTAAACTCATCTTTTTTCCTCCTATCCTACTACAACTAGCTGTTTTGCTAAAACTTGCAATTCTAGTGAACGACTAGCTGTCCCGATATTATTTCTCTTTGCGCTTGGGATCAATGTGACTTCTTTCAATTCAACTGTTTTTCTACCTTCAAAGCGGATCGAATTTCTCAGATTGGGAACAATGATTTCAAAGTCTGGATGCAGTGAAGAAGAAGCGATAAATACACGACAAGGAACACGTTTCCCATCAACATAAATCTCACGTTCTTCTTTAACAGTTGCTTTAATAATCGTTCCTAGCTGCTTTTCCTTCAAGGTAATACTTGTTACTCGATTTGCCATTTCTTTTCCTACTTTCTCTTATTAAATGTTGTGATTACTTTTCTACATACTTCTTTTCCTTTAATTTTCGGTATACAACATAGCCTACCGAAGCAATGACGCATAACCCTCCAAGTAAAATTACAGCCTTCTGATTCTTCTCACCAGTTTGAGGCAAACTCATTTTCTCTTTTGGATTCTGTGCATTTGTCATCTCTTTTTTCACAACCTCACCATCTTCCGTAATTTCAAACGCAATTAATTCTGTATCTAGTTGATAACCATCAGGTGCCAAAAATTCTTGGAAATAATACTCACCTGCTGGAAGTTTACTTGCTTGAATAATCCCACTTTCATTCGTTTTTCCTTCATAAACGACTTTATGATTCTCATCTAAAATACGAATACCTGCATTTGATAAAAGCTCACCCGTCGTAGCATCCTTTTTCGTCAGTTCAGCCGTTCCCTTAATCAAATGATTTTCCACCTCGAACAAAACGATCAACTCATCTTCAATGTCAATATTTTCATCATCTTCAGAGATGGACGAACCAACTAATTCTCCACTTTCAGAAAAAATTTGAATCCCTTCCTTAGTAGAGAGAATAGTAAATGTTTCTGTAGACAATACATATTTTTCAGAGGATGGTTGTGTTTCCTTCAAGTAAAATGTTCCTACAGGAATATTTTCAAAGAGCGCAATGGAACCTTCACTAGTCTTCACGGTTTGAATCACTTGGTTCTCAGCTGTCTCTAAAGTAAAAATAGCTCCTGCTCCATTACCTGTCCACTGAAACTCATAGCCTTCATTTGGAATCAAAGTCGCTTCTTCATTGACTTTCTTTAACCCAAACTGATTGAAATGCAACTGATTCAAGATAGCAGCTTCTTCATCTGAATCTGAAGAATAGATATGAATTGTTTTCTCTGTTTCATGATCAGTAGCAAGGAACTCAAACTCGTATTTCTTATTATCTAAGATATGACGCTCCCCTGAAACAAGTTCTTGAACATAGTATTGACCCTCTGGTAAATGCATATCGTTAAATTGTTGTTTTCCTTCAAAAACTGAATCCAATGCTAATAGTACATCAGCGGGAATAATCGTCTCATCTTCTAATAGAAACTCTTGATTGGTAAATAGTCCGAACGTTTTCTCTTCAGCAGGTACTTCTTCGATAATTGGTTGATTTCCTTCCCAATCAGAAATGGACTCCTCATTTTTATGAATGAGCAAATTTAGCCGTTGAAACTCATTTTTCACTTCGACCGATTCGGATACTAGTTCAATTTCTTGCCCACCATAAGTAAATTCAAATGGAATTGGCGTACCATCAAATAGAAAGCCTGCTGGCGCCTCTTTCTCAATGGCCTCATATTTACCTAAATAGAGTTTTGGCATGTCACTGAAAGACCCATGATCATCTGTTTTAACAGTTGCGACTACTTCGCCTTGTTTTGCATGAATATGGCTGCCAACTTTAATGTCTTCAGCAGCTTGAATATCAAAAACGACATCGGCTAGAGGATTGAAGTCAAAATGGATCTGATATAACTCACCAAAATCTGACTCTTCAACGGTTACAGTACTTGCTTTCAGACCCGTTTTTTTCATTTTTAGTAACCCTTGTTGTGCCTTATTGTTAAAGATGACTTCAATCGTTTTATTAGGCTCAACAACGACCTCCTTGCTTTCTCCCTTATTTACAAAACCATCACTGGCAATGATCTCAGTGATTTTCACTCTTGTTCCAGCTTGGATGTCTTCTAAAAGAGCTTGTCCGTTTTTATCGGTGACTACTTCTTTTTCTAAGCCGTTATATTCCAATTTCATTTTGGTATTAGGGATTGGTAATCCTGTATCTTCGTCAACCTTTTGAATTTTCACATGACCATTCAGATTGACTTTAATGTTCAAATTCATTTCCCCTGCATTTGATAATTTAAATGTAGCAACTGTTTGTTCACCTGGTTTCTTATAGACAAAACTTTGCCCAACTTGATCTTTTGGCACAATGCCATATTGGAGTGTTCCTGATTCCTTAGAGTCTTTCGTAGCAGTTAACTTCAAGGTGTTTCCATTTTTTTCCACTTCAAGGTTTGCCGTATTCGATAATAAATGTCCATAATTTGGCAATACATTCTGAGAGTCCGTCAAAGTAACCGATTCTCCAACCTTTAGCTCAATTGTTTGGTTATGGAAGCTCGGCTTTGTATGATGTCTACTTACCTGATCTAGTATCTCTTTTTTACGGTTCGCATAGTTTGGTAGTTGCGTGTATAGAAGTTCATCTCCGTATTCTTCCCAAATAATACTTTGAGTAATTCCGTAATTTTCTACTGAAGGGTTCACCTGATAACCATAGTAGGCAATCAAAGATAATCGCTCTCTTTCAGCGGAAGTCATCTCAGAGGGTGTAAAATCAGAGCCTCCATTTAGCATCACACCATGTTCAATACAAAAAGCAGGTTCGTTATTCGCCTTGATCATATAGACTCCATCATCTGTCCAATGAAGCCCACCCATAGATTTGATATGCCAGGTAGAGACATAGTTAGCCACTTTTGTGTAATTGATTGTAGCAGCCAAAGCCATAATTGGGGCAATAAAAAAAGCAATCATCACTGTTAATACACTCAACAGCGTGATTGCTCGACGTTTCTTCTCATTCATTTGTTTTCCTCCTACTTTAGTTTGAATTCATTTTGCTAATATTAGTCCATCTTTTTTTAATAATTGCAACTCACCTCCATTCAAAATAAAAAGACCTCTAGCATCTTCACGCTAAAGGTCATATTAAAATCAAATGTTTGATTTTGAAAAATAGTATATAAAAATTTAGCTCAAAAAAACTTTTTTCACTTCGTTTACTACTCTAAAAGAAATTATTTCGAAAAAAGTGCCCAAAGATCAGATGATTTTGAATGTAAAAACATTTTCATCTATAGATAATAATTTGAAACATAATCCTCGATTCAACAATAACTCAGATTCTTTTCTTCCGAATGTACTACCTATATATACACAGGCTGTATTTGGGGGAACTATGATCTTTGCAACAGAATCATACGATAAAACATCGCTATGCAATACCTCAGATAAACTATCTTTCTGTACACTAGTTGATACGAAACCCTTATCAATATAAGTATCACCAATTCGTAAATTAGGAATTTTTTCTTTTGAAAACTTTCGATAAGTTTTGAGTTGAAAATTATTCCTTAACTCTAAGAACAATTCATCTATCAAATCAATATTCCGGAGAAAACTATTATACATTGATTCTGTTGTTGTCCCCTCACCATATATTTCTTGATATATTTTATCAAAGTGTTTTTTCTCTGTAATATCCTCTCTAAGAATCAAATTTATATCTCGAAATTGAGTAAAGCAATAATCTTTCAACGCAAGTAGTTTAAAATGATTGTCTGTAGTTGGTAAACTATTAACCAAAAAATAACCTCCAATACCTTTTTTATTCACTCTCAGAATAGAAATACTGACCAACTCTCTCTAGATGATGGCAATTAGGACAAGTATACAAATAGTCGTTAATTATTTCATTAGCCACAGTATCTACTAGTGTGTATTCTGAAGAGCAATTATCACAGATAAAGCTCAATTCTTGAAGTAGCTCCTTCACCAAATTATTAATTGTTTGATCTCCACTTCCTGTAGACTGAACAAACTTCATATTACGTAAATAATTATTGAAAATGACAATCGTTTCATCTGATTTCAAAATTGATTCAAAAATAGATATTATTACTTCGACAGCAAATTTCATAACCAATGGAATCGCATCATAATACTTTTCCCAGTACTCATACCAATTTTCCTCATCACTAAAAACAAAATTTAAATTACCTTTTTCAGTAGCGTAGTTTTTGTTAGTCGTTACTAGATGTATTGACTGGTCCCAAACACCAGCTAGACCATAACTACACTTACGGTCATAGATTATATTATAAATAAGCTCAGCATCAAAAATATTTTCTGACTTTTCGCAAGCCTCTTTTAGTATCTTTTTCTTAAATGCTTCATTTAAGGCAGAAGTATCATATTGTTTGGGATCATCTTTAAGTAGGCGGCTTATGATATCTTTTTCGTCTGACAGTAACCAACAAATATAAAAGAGAGTATCTTTTAGGGACTTTCTGCATAAAGTATACGCAACAGTTACTTTTCCTCTTTCTATGCAATCAAATGATTCATGCATATACAGTATAAAATCTTTTAACAGACTGAAAAATATATGTGGTTTTAAAGCAGAATAAGCCTTTTCTTCAAACCCATTTTCCAATAACCAATCAATAAGATCATCATTCTCTTCAGGATGTGCTTCCTCTTTTTCCCATGAAAAAGTTGTTGTAGATAAATTAAGCTCATCTGCCTTTTTCAAAATATCTACTATTAGATCATTGTAATAAAGTAATAATTGCTGCCTAGATACAAATTTCTTAGGCAACATTTCAGAAATAGCTGATTCTGCCACTAAATCTCCTCCTTATTTAAAATTAAATGAATTATCTTCGCATCATCAAAATTTATTCGGTCTAATATAAAAGACCTAAGTAATTTTTCATACTATAGGTCTTACTTTCAGATTTAGCCTAGATTTGGGAATAGAGATACAATTTTGTCATTTGAGTAATATTCTCTTTCAATATCATTATCGTATTTGCTAAGAAAATTTCTTTCTAAACAGAACAATGACTCTAAAAAATCACGATCAATTTTGTACTTATCCAATATATCCGATAATGCGTACATTTTATTTTTAAAGACCATATCAAGAAGAGCCCTTATCTTCCCAGGACGAACAATCGGAATATCTTCATCTAATGGTTCTTCTTTTCTATATCCGTATCTATTCAAAGAAGCATAAAAATAACGATTCTCTTCAAATGTTAGTAAACCTAATTTATAAGCTCTATACTCTAAAGCACCAATAGAAACCATGTATTTTGATTTCAAATCTAAATAAGATTTTGGATTTGATTTTTTGGAGATCATTGAAAAGTCTTCTAAAAACTGTTCTTTTGGTAACAAGAAAAATGAAGCAAAATCGTTAGCTTCTTTTTCTATCTTTTTATGTTCATCTTTAGATAAAGAATCCATGTCAATTTTGTAGTGCAATAATAAATGACCCAACTCGTGTGCTAGATCAAAATTTCTACGTACAGCAGATTTCTTCTTATTTCCCAAAACAATAAACGGTTTCCCATTTTCTGTCCATGTGCTATAAGCATCAATAGATGCTCCCATATTCTTTTCTAGAATATAAACACCCGACATTTCAAGCTTATACAGAAGTTCTTTATTTTCATGTATATCCAATTTCTGTCTAGCATACTCAGCAATCTGCTCTAGAGTAAAAGAATCAGTGCAAAAATCACTATTCGCGTTAGACAACTTTATTACTTCTTCTCTTAATACAGAAATTGTGTTAAGTGGTGGAATTAGTTTTTCTTCAAACTTATCTAAGAAATAACTTGAAAAATCGATAAACGCTGTCTCCATTTTCGCTTTCTTTCTTGAATCTCTATCTTCAGCTCTATAGGCAATACTTTCTATTTTAGAAACTTGCTTTACAAATGGTTGGGTATAGAAAAATTGAGATCTTACAGAAAACATTTTCTTAACCTCGTTAACTACTTCAAACTTTGGCACAGTATATTGGTTCTCATATTGCCAAACCGCTTGTTCAGTAACCCCAATTTTATCAGCAAATTCCTTTCTGGAGAGACCATTTAATTCCCTAAGACTTTGTAATTTCTCTCCGAAAAACATTTTAAATCACATCCTGACTTATATAAAAATTTATCTCTTAGCCTCTTTTTCCTCTTCTGGTATAGCATATCCGAATGAATCTGAGTCGCCAGAAAAGATCGTTTGATCAGAAGCACTTTCACTTAGTATTGGCTCAACATCATCAGCTGTAATTTCAAATTCACTTTCTCCAATTAGATAGCTTAAATCTTCAATCAATTCTAAATTCATTGTTTCACGATTTGGCATGGTAAGTCTAATTGAAGTAATGATTTTCGTTTCATCATCAATTTCATAAGTAACAATATAGAAGCGAGAGTATTTCTGATTAACTTTCAAAGAAGTTCCATCTATAACCGCCTTTACTTCATGGGGATCACTTAATTCCAATTGAATCTGCTCTGGCTGTTCTTTATAATTTCTTTGTTTCCCCTCAAATAAGTGTGAGTTATATTCTGCTAACTCTACTAAATAATTATCATCATTAGCTTTTTTCTTCTTCTGATCTTCAAATGTTTTTTTTACTCTTCTAGAATTTTTTACAATAACCATATATTCTTCAGAATTTTCACTAACACTGAATTGTAAATATTCCCAAGTATAACCTGCTTTATCAATCTTGAAAGAAACTCCTTTCTCTTCTCCTAATTTGGAAACCTGATCATCTATATGATTTCCTTTAGTCCAAGCATAGGCACCACTAACATTCATGGTTTCCTTCTTCTCTTTTCTTTCTTCTAAATATTGTAAATAGCCTTTAAGCGTACCATCTACAATGATTTTACTAATCTCTTTATCTAACTCCAACTCTGACATACTCAATCTCCCTTCTTCAATTTAACAAATCAAGTATACACTATTTTTAAAGAAAAAACATTATTTTCCACTTTTTTTTAAAGTGATCAATAAAACTCATTCACTTAAAATTTTTAATTAACTTCTCCACTTTGATTTTCCTATAGTCAAATCCAATTTCGACCATCAATTCTTCCCAGCTTTTTCCAGTCCTTCTCATCAGAGTATCGACAGAGGGTAATTTTTCAGAAGTCGTTCTCTTTCTAAACTCAGTCATAGACAAACTATCTTCTAATCCTAAACGCACAATCTCAGCATGTAATTCCACGAGAAGTGCTGTATCAGAAATACCTTGTTTCTCTTTTTTGAATAATGGTTTTAGATTCTCAAATCTTTTCTTTAGTGTATATAAGGATGGAACATTTGGATTATTGGCAGATTCTCGCTCATACCTTTTCTGAGAGTAAATTTCTTCCTGATTTACATACTCTCTTACTATCGTATATAACTCTTCATTCGACATTTTTGACCAACAGTATCGCTCGGGTTTTCCTTGTCCTAGCTGGATTAGCAACTTATCCCAAGAGCCAAATCTTTTAGTAATAAACCAGATGCTGGGTGCTGTCTTTGGAAATTCTTTCAATTTTTGTTGATATTGTCGAACTGAGTGAATATTGTTTTCGCCTATAAATTGTTGAATATGAGTTAATAGAAAGAGATCACTTTTCTCCTTCCAAACTACTCTTGCGTCTTTAGAAATCATCTACGTCTACCTCTCAATTTTATTGTAGAGACGTGTTCTATCAGTCTTTTTAGCAATCGCAATTGGTGTATTGGTAACGGCTATAGATTTTAGCAAGTCAACCTCAAGCTCGCCAAATTCGAATATTCGTTTTGGTAAAATCGGATTGATTTAGTCGTCAAAGAATTTGGAGTGACTACCATATTTTGACGATATTGGTAGTCAAAACGGGACAATCTAGGACAATGACAGACAAAATTCCTAATTTTTACCTAAGGAATAAAAAAGAGCAATAGAAAAAGCCCTTGATATACAAGGACTTTTCACATTTAGAAAATTGAAAGACAGCTTCAGTCTTCTTATCTTCTGATTTCTTTGATACGAGCTGCTTTTCCGTGTAATGCACGCAAGTAGTAAAGTTTTGCACGACGCACTTTACCGTAACGAACAACTTCGATTTTAGCAACACGCGGTGTGTGTAGTGGGTAAGTACGTTCCACACCAACACCATTAGAGATTTTACGTACAGTGTATGTTTCGCTGATACCAGCTCCACGACGCTTGATTACAACGCCTTCGAATAACTGGATACGTTCGCGAGTTCCTTCGACAACTTTCGCGTGAACGCGAACAGTGTCCCCAGGGCGGAATGCTGGGATGTCAGTACGTAATTGTTCTTGAGTTAGTTCTTGAATCAATGGATTCATTTTTATCATTCTCCTTATTCCAAACATTCTTAGGACGGCTGTCCCAGCGGAATATCGTATAATAGATGAGTTTTACACTCACCTAAACATTCTAACAGAGGATTATCTATCTGTAAAGATAAAATTCTTGTCAGATAACCCTTATTTTAATTTTCGGCGTGTCTTGATGAATTGATCCTCGGCAAAATCAAAGAACTTACCACTCGTATCGATAGACATTCGACGAATAAGAAGCTCCATTTTAGTAACATTGACCAAATAATGGACTCCCTTTTCTTTGATTAAATAATACTTACTAGGATCACGCCAATGATCCTCAACTTCATGGATTCCTGGAAGCAGCAGAAAATCCACGACTTTCTCCTTAGAACTCATCTTTCTTTTACGATATAACTCACGAATCGCTACCGCATTTGGAAATTTTTCTAAAATGATTTGATCCTCTAATAAAGCATTTCCCTTTGGCATTGTATATTTCGAAGGATCAATCGGTACTTTGAGTATATGATTTTCGATCACTTCTTCTTCGTTGACTAAATAATCGATACTTATATTGAAAAGCTGTGCGAGTCTTTTCAAATTTTCAATATCTGGAATACCACGATTCGTCTCCCACTTAGCAATCGCTTGTCTGGATACAGTCAATTTTTCAGCCAAATCTTTTTGCGTTAAATTTTGTTCGGATCTCATTCTCTGAATTTTTTCTCCACATTGCATCTGCCTCTCCTCCATAGTTATTTCTACTTCAATCATACAATTATTCACCCCGTATGATAATAAACTTTTTTCAGCAAAGCTGTTACGTATCGTAGCAAGTCTAATTTTAGCCGAATTTAGCTATAAAAAGAGAGCCCTTGCTAATCAAGGACTCTCAATAAGTTATTCTTCTTCTTGCTTAATTTCTGTTAAAAATTTTTCCATCTCTGGAGTCAAATCTAATTTTTCTAACATATCCGGTCGGCGTAAATACGTACGACGTAATGATTCCTTCAATTGCCATTCTTCAATCAAACGGTGATTTCCGTTCATCAAAACTTCTGGAACACCCATTCCCTCAAATTCTGCGGGTCGTGTATACTGCGGGTGTTCTAATAATCCAGTGGAATGAGAATCTGTTTGGGCCGAAGTTTGATTCCCCAGAACATCCGGCAATAACCGTACAGTCGCGTCAATCATGACCATCGCGCCGAGCTCGCCGCCAGTCAATACATAATCACCCAAGGATACCTCATCGGTCACTAATGAGCGAATTCGCTCGTCGTAGCCTTCGTAATGTCCGCAAATAAATACTAACTGCTCTTCTTGAGAAAACGTCTCCGCCATTTTTTGATTGAAGGGTTTCCCCGCTGGATCAAGCAGAATCACACGCTTATTCTGAAGACCAGTTTCTGCTTCGATTGCTTTTAGATTATCATAAATCGGTTGGACCTTTAACAGCATGCCTGCACCGCCGCCATATGGATAATCGTCTACTTGTTTGTGTTTGTTATCCGAATACTGGCGGAAATCATGAACATTGATCTCCAATAGATTCTTCTCAACGGCTTTTCCGATGATTGACTCACCTAATGGGCCCTCAATCATTTTAGGAAAAATCGTCAATACATCAATTCGCATCATCCAACAACCCTTCCGGAATTTCCGCGTGAACGATGCCTTCGGTCAAATCAATGTCCTTCACTACAGATTTAATGTATGGAATCAACGCATCTTTTTGCCCTTTGCGTTTCACTACCCAAACATCATTGGCCCCCGGAGATAAAATCTCAGTAATCTTGCCGATTTCCTTGTCCTCTTCATCAACAACCGTTAGGCCGATAATCTCATGATAATAGTATTCATGCTCGTCAAGTTCCCCAAGCTGCTTCTCAGAAATCTTTAAAATGCCATCGCGAAAAGGTTCAACCAGATTGATATTTTCATAGCCTTCAAAACTCAGCAAATCAAAGTTTTTATGTCTGCGGTAACTTGCAATCGTCAAAGAAAGAACATCCTGTTTATCGCGGAATAAGAAAAGCTTTTCTCCAACTTGATAACGTTCTTCCGTAAAATCAGTAGTAGAAATCACACGAACTTCTCCGCGAAGTCCGTGCGTATTAACGATTTTTCCGACTTTATAATAATTGGTCACGTATTTTCCTCTTTCTGTTTTGTCTATTTTGCCATTGAGACAGCCATCTTCAAGCTATTCATCGAATCGCTGTTCAGAATTGTATAAACGGTTTGATTGTCTTGCCAAACCACGCTATTTGATTGAAAATCGCCTGAAGCTACACGTAATGAAATTTGTCCCGCATCGTGAGGAGCTGGTAAAAATGCCCCCTCCAGATATTCAACCGTCTGTTTTGCCAATGGAACCGGATCTTCTTGTTCCAGATTATTAGCCTGTACAGCTAAACTCCAATTGCCTTCCTTCCACATAATAAAGCTGGAACCGGCACCTGCATTGCGATATCCAGTAATCTTATGACCTAGATCAACCTGTTGACCATTTGGATCATAGGTTTGTCCAACTTCATTTTGTGCAATTTCTTTCGAATCAAAAGTCTTGCGTTGAAATTGAGCGACTGGTGTTTGATCATTTAAGATTGGATCATTGAAAGGCGTCTCTTCATTAACGATATAGTAATTAACCTTCAATGTCCCTTGCTCTTCAGAAGCGGTGATACCGATTTGTTTTCCTTCACTGACAGTAGCAGGATCAGGAAACTTGTCATTTGGATAGTTGGCTTGCAGTTCGTCCATCGCCGACATCGCATGATCGCCGTGGGATGAATCAGTTTTCGTTGAACTGGTTTGCGCTTTTGTATCTGACGAATTTTTACTTGAACTACTAGTTGTACTTTTTTTCGAGCTGGTTTTCTCTGTCGCAGCTGCGGTCGATTTCGTGGTGCTATCTTTTGAATCATTATTTCCTGAATTGCAGGCAGCCAAAACAAACAATGCACTAAACAACAACAAATATTTTTTCATGATGGAACACCTCCATCCATAGTTTAACGTATTTCTAACGAAAAAACACTCGAATCAAACCGACTCGAGTGCTTTACTTTATTTACCATCCACGATGTTAAGACGAACTTTCTTCGGTCCATTAGTCCGAACACTATACACGATCGTACGGATCGCTTTTGCAACTCGGCCTTGTTTTCCAATAATTCTGCCGATATCTTCGGGTGCAACAGTTAAGTTATACTCCAAGAAATCTTTAGACTCTTCGATCTCTAATTTCACTTCTTCAGGTTTTGTCACCAAAGGGTGTACAATGGTCAACACAAGGTTAGTTAAATCTTGCATATTTGATCACCTTATTTCTTAGCGAATTTAGCGTCGTGGTGTTTTTGCATGATGCCTTCTTTAGAAAGGATGTTACGAACTGTATCAGAAGGTTGTGCACCTTTTTGTAACCAGTTTAAAACATCTTCTTCTTTTAATACGACTTCTGCAGGGTTCTTCAAAGGATTGTAAGTACCCACAGTTTCGATAAAACGTCCATCACGAGGAGAACGAGAATCAGCAACAACGATACGGTAGAAAGGTTTCTTTTTAGAACCCATACGTTTCAAGCGAATTTTAACTGCCATTGTATAACTACACCTCCATATAATTAATCACAAGATGTAGTCTAACACGCTTTTAGTTAGCTGTAAAGAGTTTTTTCTTTACAGGCTGAATTTTCTTTATAAGCATATCTTTTGCACCTTTTACTTATTTTTTGTAAGATTAATACATCGGATAACAAACGTAATGTTATTTCAGATTAGGAGGAGTCATTATGACAAAAAAAATTGGTATTTTAGTAGGTAGTTTACGCAAAGATTCTTACAACAAAATAGTTGCAAAACAATTTGCAGAATTATTGCCTGATGGATTCGAAGCAAAATTTATCGAAATTGGAGACCTTCCATTCTATAATGAAGACCTAGATGTTGAGGGTTCTGTCCCTGAAACTTGGTCCCGTTTCCGTAAAGAGGTCAGTGAAGTCGACGGCTTATTCTTCGTAACACCTGAATATAATCGTTCTGTTCCAGCCGCATTGAAAAATGCTCTAGATGTTGGTTCTCGTCCAATGGGCAACAGTGTTTGGGGCGGCAAACCTGGTTTAGTAGTGACTGTATCTCCTGGCGGCCCTGGCGGATTTGGTGCAAATCACGCTTTACGCCAATCATTGGTATTTCTCGATGTTCCAACTTTACAACAACCTGAAGCTTACATCGGCGGCATTATGAACTTAGTTGACAACGACGGTCATATCGCTGACGGCACAGTTGATTTCTTCAAGTTGATTACTGATAAATACATTGAATTCTTTAACAAGCTAACAAAATAGACGAAACAATAACCCGCAATAGATATAGTCCCATTATGGATTATATCTATTGCTTTTTTGGTTTCATCAGCTGAACTTTTCCTATGCTATACTTAACTGAAATAAAAGATTGGAGGAACTTATTTGACTGTTAACATTAGACTTGAAGAAGAAAATGATTATCGGATCGTTGAACAGATCACGCGTGATGCTTTTTGGAATTTATATACTCCTGGAGCCGAAGAACACTACCTTGCCCACACGCTTCGCAGTCATTCTGACTTTTTACCAGAGCTGACTTTTGTCATCGAACTTAACGGGGAAATTATCGGCAGCATTTTCTATAGCAAAGCAAAAATAGCAGCTGAAAATGGCGCTGAGTACCCTGTAATTTCCTTTGGACCTGTGAGTATCGCTCCAGAACACCACCGTCAGGGCTACGGCAGACTGTTGATCGAGCACTCCATCGCTGAAGCAAAACGTTTAGGCTATGACGCGATTGTACTTGGAGGCTTTCCTTATCACTATCATCCCTACGGATTTGTTGGTACAAAGAAATATGGTATTTCTATGCCCGATGGAAAATTCTATACTGGAATTATGGCGTTGCCTTTGAAGGAGGGCGCGCTGGATAATATCCATGGTCAAATCATTTTTTCGCCTGGGTTGTATCCCGATCCTGACGGTTTAGAACTCTTTGACCAAACTTTTCCAGATAAAGAAAAAACCGTTTTACCTTGCCAAGCAAAATTTGAAGCTGCAGCTAGTGAGATAGACGATAATGAGTACTAAAAAAAAGCCAGAAATCTGGCTTTTTTATTTTTTTAAATGGATTTGTGCAAACTGGCCGAATTGCTCTGTTTCCAATAATTGTAGTTTTTGTTGATTGGTTTGAGGTAAAAATAAAGGAACGCCCTCTCCTAATAAAACAGGTACGATTTGTATCCACCATTCTTCGATTATCCCTGCTTCGATCACTGGCTGCAATAGCGCGCCCCCGCCAACCACCCAAATAGTTTTATCCGCAGGCAGATTTCTGATAAATTCGACTGGATCTCCATGAACAACCTGTATGTTGTCATTTACTTTACTATCAGAATGACTAAATAAAAAATTCTTCTTTTCTGGATAAATGGGGTCTAATGCTGCATCTCGCTTCACAACCTCGTAGGTTCGCCGTCCCATCATCGTGTAATCAATCGATTGATAGAATGTATCGTAGGGAACAAGCTCGCCCCCCTCTTGATTGTACAGCCATTCTAACCGGTCCTCTTTGTCAGCCAAATAGCCATCTAAACTAATCGCTCCATAAAATACTGCTCTTGCCATTGAATCACCTCTTTATGCTAGTTACTCAATTCTATCAATTAAGAAAAACGCTTCAAGATTATTGCTCAGAATAAAAGTGAGCACTAGTTCAATTCTTCATAACGAAAGCACGCTACTTCGTGATCGTTAACGATTCCAACAGCTTGTAAAAAGGCATAGATCGTCGTACTGCCTACGAATTTAAACCCGCGTTTCTTTAAGTCTTTGGCAATGTTATCCGACAACTCTGTTTTTGCCGGCACTTCTGAGGCAGAGTTAATTTGATTATCTAACACCTCATGATTCGTATAACCCCATAAGTAATCAGAAAAACTTAAGCCTTCCGCCTGCATATCTAAGATCTTCTGTGCATTGATGATCGCAGCCTCGATTTTTCGACGATTGCGAATAATTCCCGCATTCTGCATCAATTCTTCTACTTTTGCTTCATCAAACCTGGCAACCTTTTCAATCTCAAACTCTTCATACGCCTGATCAAAGTTATCCATCTTATTCAAAATAGTTTGCCAGCTCAATCCTGCTTGATTCATATCTAAAACTAGTTTTCTAAAAAGGCGTTGATCATCATATTCCGGAACGCCCCACACTGTATCATGATAGACTTGCATATTCTCATTATTTCCTGACCATTGACAACGATACATCTTTATCACTCCTAATCTCAGTTTCAATAAACGAACATACGCTCCCCTTCAGTATAGCAGAAAACGAAAAAAAGTCATTGCCTAAATCAAGTGTACTATGTATACTAGTACACGCGAACAACTTAATAGGGTGGTGATGACATGGTTCGGATCGATAAAAACAGCAGTCGAGCTTACTATGAACAATTAGTATTAAGCATCAAAGAGGATATTTTACAGGGTATTTTGCAGCCAGGAGATAAAATTCCCTCAGTCAGAGAGATGGCCAAGCAGCTATTGATGAACCCAAACACAATAAGCAAGGCTTATAAAGTACTTGAAACAGAAAAAGTTTTAGTCACCGTTAAAGGCAAGGGTACCTTTGTTCGCGCGATTGAAGAAATACCGAGAGATGAAATTCGTGTTCAGGAACTTAAAAATACGTTAAACGAATTAGTCATTGAAGCACGACATTTGCAGGTCACGCAAGAAGAATTGCTGCAATGGATACAAGAGGCAGAAAAAAAATTAGGGGGTCAGTCATCTTGATTGTCAAAAAATTAGTGAAAACAATTGATCAACGCTCTATCCTAAAAGATATTGAGCTTGCCTTATCTGATAATGAAATCGTTGGACTTGTCGGTCGAAACGGTTCGGGGAAAACAACATTACTAAGAATACTTGCCGGTCACTTTTTGCCTGACAGCGGCGATATTCTAATTGACGAAAAATCGGTATTCGAACATCCTGCTGTTAAACAAGATATTTTTTTTATTGATGAAAAAGAAAACTTTTTACGGACTTATACTATTCAAAAAATCGCCAGGTTTTATCAATTAGCCTATCCGAAATTTGATCAATCGTTGTTTCTAGATTTCATTGAACAATATGAATTTGTATTAAATCAAAACTATCGTCAACTCTCAAAAGGTCAGCAAGCTTTATTTCAGATCATTTTAGCCATCTGTTCAAATGCCCAATATTTACTATTTGATGAACCTTTTGACGGATTAGATGTCATCGTAAAAAAAGAAGTTATCGGGCTATTAATGGACCATCTGGGTGTTCGTTCAAGAACTGCTTTAATCGCCTCGCATAACTTATCAGAATTGGAAAATTTAGTAGAGCGCGTTTTACTCTTAAAAGACCAATCGATTATTAAGGATTATTGTTTAGAAGATATGCGTGAAAACGCGAAAAAACTTCAACTTGTGTTCAAAACAAAAAAAGTTCCTGCTGTCGTAAAAGATTATTCTAAAATGCTGGATTTCCAAGGCAGAGTTGTCACCGTAGTCTTTGAGGACTTCTCAGAGGAACTTGAAACAGCAATCAAAGAATTTGAACCGCTTGTTTATGAAGAACTTCCCCTATCCTTGGAAGACCTTTTCGAAGCAAATTTAAAGCAACATAGAAAGGGGATACTGAAATGATTCGTTCAATTATTTTAGAACGGTATAAGAAAGTTTTGATTGCTGCATGTTTGTTAGTGATCGCCATCTGCACCTTCACAGCAATCACTCAAAACAACCAATGGAAAAATTTCTACAATAATCCCGAAGTCAAAGCCCAATTCGAGGCAGATCCTGACAGCTATACTTATTATGATGAAGAAAAAATGGATAACGTTCCCTATAAATCGTACGAGGAGTATCGTGATACAACCTTGCTTTTTTATAGTTCTTTCTCCTTGTATAACTCAACCCCTGCCTACAAAACTATGATGAAGGCGGAAAACTATTCAGACAAGATCCCTTATAGTGCAAGTTTCGGTCGCTTCCTTTTAGGATCTATCTTATTATTCATTGTTCCCTTTGCAGGATTTCTACTCTTCTTTATCGATCAAAAGACAGGCTTTAATCGCTTTCTGTTTTCGTTAAGCTTTTCGCGAGAAGAACTATTTAAGAAGAAGCTCTTATATGTTGCGTTGCCATTTCTGCTTTCAATTTTAATTGGACAATCACTTTATGCTTTACTGATTCATTCGCTGATTCCTGCTCCTTATATGAATGCTACTTTAGGACAGCTGTTTACTTCCGTTGTGAGTAACTTTTGTCTGTTGTTCGTAATGTTTTGCAGCAGCGCCTTTATCGGTGCCCTGGTTGGAAATAGCGTTTTTGGACCTTTGACTTGGGCGGTTTATTGGTGGCTGACACTTTCTGTTCCATCTACTATCTATCACTTAGGAAATCTGATCTACACAGCACAGAATATCCTGCACAAACAATTTCCTGAGACGTTGTTTGTTTATTCGGTTGGAAAAATGGGCGGTTTCTGGTGGCTGAACATTCTCTTCCTATTGCTAGGTTCGCTGCTTATTTTTTGGGCCTACAAGAATTATCAAACCCTTTCATTAGAAGAGGATAACGCCTATTTATTGAACAAAAAATCACGCTGGCCGATTTGGGGAATTATGACTCTTTTCACCTCATTTATCCTTACGATTAATTTCTTTGATCCTTGGTCATACTTCTTGCAAAAAAGAATTTACGATCATATAAGTGAGCCGATCAGCGGGCCAATCTTTTCAACTATTGTTATCTTGTTAATCGTCGGAGGTGGTTGTCTGTTCATCGTCTTCTTCCGAGAAATTACTACGGTTCTTTCAAACAGATTTAATCGATTAAATCAAAGAGTGAGGTGATAGTTTGAATTCTTTAGATATTTTATTCCCGCTCTATCTTATCGCTTGTGTCTTTTTTCCTTGTCTAATCTATCAATATTTCACATTAAAAAGAAAAGATAAAACGATTTTTATTTCATCCATGGTTTGGCGCTGGATCTTTTTATTCTATCTCTACTTGGTCATAAATGTTACTGGCGTTGGAACCCTTGAAGATATTTTCAGTTATCCAGAATTAATTCGGCCTGGTGAAATCAATTTTATTCCTTTTCAATCAGGTGTCGGCATGTTAAATATTCTTAATATCATCATGTTCACGCCATTAGGATTTTTATTGCCATTAATCTGGAAACAATGTCGTAAAATAGAAGTTACCGTATTGTTAGGCTTCGAATTTTCATTAATGATCGAGATTCTCCAACTTTTTAACCGACGTGCAACAGATGTAGATGATCTACTTATGAATACACTCGGCGCTCTCATTGGTTTTCTCATTTGGACGTTTAGTCAAAAAATTATCAATAAGGTCCCTAGAGAAATCCATGCATTTTCTAAACGAGAACCGCAAATATACCTATTTTTAAGTCTTGCCAGTGTATTCTTTCTTTACCATTGGCGATTCTTCCTATAGTCACCCCTTATTTCTAAAAAGCAAAAAAATGACGCCGCCTCATTATTTGAGACAGACGTCATTTTTCTATTTGCGTTTCTTTTTCTTCTTCTTATTTTTCTTGACCATACGATTCATAGCCATCTTACCCATCTTACCTTTGATTCCATTGCCAAACATTTGATCCATTCCCGCAGGCATACTGCCTTTGCTCATTTGCTGCATCATTTTGCGTGATTCCTTGAACTGCTTGATCATGCGATTGACCTCTACCACAGAGTTTCCTGATCCGGCAGCAATACGGCGACGGCGGCTTGGATTCAACAAATCGGGATTTTCCCGTTCTGCTGGTGTCATCGAGTAAACCATCGCTTTTTTACGCTCAACATCCTTTGGATCAACTTTGACATTCTCAATACCAGGCATTTGGCTCATTCCAGGGATCATTTTCAAAAGGTCCTCGATTGGTCCCATCCCCATTACTTGATCCAACTGCTCGATAAAGTCATTGAAATCAAAACTGTTTTCCTTCATTTTGCGGGCAAGTTCTTCTGCTTTTTTCTCGTCATAATCTTGCTGCGCTTTTTCAATCAGGGTCAGCATATCCCCCATGCCCAAGATTCGACTAGACATCCGATCTGGGTGGAAGACTTCTAGATCCGTTAGCTTTTCACCTGAACCAATGAATTTAATTGGTGCGCCAGTCACGGCACGAATCGATAGCGCCGCACCACCACGTGTATCGCCATCTAATTTAGTAATAACGACACCAGTAATTCCCAACTGTTCATTAAAGCTTTGGGCTACATTGACCGCATCTTGACCAGTCATGGCATCAACAACTAACAGAATCTCATTTGGCTGTGCAATTTCTTTGATCTGTTTCAATTCGTCCATCAAAGCTTCATCAATATGCAAACGACCGGCTGTATCGATCAAGACATAGTCATTTTTATTTTCGCGCGCTTGCTCCATCCCTTGACGCACAATCTCAACTGGACTAACCTCTGTCCCCATATCAAAGAC
The DNA here is from genome assembly GCF_051714485.1 of Enterococcus sp. AZ128. NCBI lineage: Bacteria > Bacillati > Bacillota > Bacilli > Lactobacillales > Enterococcaceae > Enterococcus > Enterococcus sp. AZ128. Next base: position 705,688 of record NZ_JBIORZ010000001.1, on the reverse strand, counting down.
CGGAACATTTAGTTGTTGTCCTAAAACTTTTAATTGGTCAATAGCCGCTGGACGGTAAATATCGCCTGCGATCATTAACGGACGAGCTTTCTCATTTTTGATCAATTGGTTAGCAAGTTTTCCGGCAAAAGTCGTTTTACCAGCCCCTTGCAGACCAGCCATCATAATCACGGTCGGAATTTTTGGTGATTTTTCGATACCCACAGCTTCTGATCCTAATGTCTTCGTTAATTCTTCATCAACGATTTTTACGATCTGTTGTGCCGGCGTCAAGCTTTCCATAACTTCCGTACCTAGAGCACGCGTACGTACTTCTTTGGTAAATTGCTTCACGACTTGTAAATTGACATCGGCTTCTAATAAAGCGAGACGAATTTCTCGCATCATTTCAGTGATATCTGATTCGGTAACTTTTCCTTTTCTACGTAATTTCCCCATCGCATCTTGTAGACGCTGTGTCAAACTTTCAAATGCCATTGCTTATTTTCCTTTCTCCTATCGAGGTAAAAGTTTCTCCTAAGAAAAATCTTTTTAGTCATTTCATCATCTGGTTCTATAGACTGCATAAAAGAACAACCTGTAAAATAAAACTGATACCCTATCTACTCATCGATGTCTTGTATGCTAGTAATTGTTTCAGCCAAAAATTCATCTTTGGGATAATGTTCTGTTACATACAGCGCTAATTTATCCAGCTGTTCTTCTCTAACAATATAGTCGGAGAACAAATGTAATTTGCGCTCGTAGTCTTCTAAGATTTTTTCAGTTCTTTTGATATTATCATAAACTGCTTGTCGACTCACCTGATATTCCTCGGCGATTTCTCCTAAAGAAAAATCATCCGCATAATACAACTCCATATAGTTCATTTGCTTTTCAGTTAATAGCGTCGCATAGAATTCAAACAACGCATTCATGCGATTCGTTTTTTCGATCTCCATTACGTTATCCTCATTTCTTGCCAATTTTCTTCAGAATAAACGGTTAATCCCTTTTGGATAAAATACGCTGTTGCTACACCTACACCTTTGATTCGCGTGCCCGAGAAACTGCCATCATAGACCCGGCCGCTGCCGCAAGATGGGCTTCTTTCTTTTAGGACCAAACCTGTAACCTGCATTTTCCGTAATTCTTCATAAGCCTTGATCGCACCTTGTTTAAAAGCTTCTGTTAGGTCATTTCCTCTATTGTCCAGAACCCGCGCTTGTCCTCTCCATACATCAAAGCCATCGCCGCTTTGTATCTCTGCGGGATAACGAGGTGTCGGAAGGCCGCCTAAAACTTCTGGACAAATCATGATTGCTTGCCCCATATCAACTAAATGTTTCAACTCTGTGATTTCATTTGATCCGCCGTCATAACGACAAGCTATGCCGCCTAAACAAGCACTAATTCCCAGCATCGTTATTTCTCCCATCAAATTAATAGAAAATAGGTGACAAAACTGCCTTCCCATTATACCATTTATTCAGGTACGGAAATAGTCTTTCACAAATGAAAAGTTTTTTTAAAAGGAGACACTTATGAAACGTGTATTAGTCGTAGACGACGAGCTTTCGATCGTAAAGTTATTAAGCTTTAATTTAGAAAAAGAGGGGTACGCTGTTACTACCGCCGAGAACGGAAAAGAAGGCTATGAATTGGCCTTGAATGAAAAATTTGATTTCATTATTTTAGACGTCATGCTGCCATCGATGGATGGTCTGGAAATCGCCAAAAAATTGCGCCAGGAAAAAATTGATACACCTATTTTAATGCTCACTGCTAAAGACGATGCTATTGATCGCATTTTAGGGTTGGAGATTGGTGCTGATGATTACTTGACTAAACCATTTTCTCCACGAGAAGTATTAGCTCGGATGAAAGCTATCTTCCGGCGAGTGGAGCCACGCCAAGAAGTTGTTGAACATGAATTCCTGACAGCCGGCGAAATCAAGGCGGATCTTTCTAACTATCAAGTGACTGTCCGTGATGAAAAAATCGAATTAACACCGAAGGAATTTGAGCTGCTCGTTTATTTCATGAAACGTAAAGAACGAGTAATTGACCGCGACACCCTGCTTGACCGAATTTGGCAATATGATTTTTCTGGGCAAAGCCGGATCGTGGATGTCCATGTTTCACATCTTCGGGAGAAAATTGAGGTTGATCCAAAGCATCCCCAATACTTACAGACAGTTCGGGGCTTTGGTTATAAATTTCAGGTACCAGCCCAATGAAACGCAAGCACTTAGACTATCTCATTCCCTTTCTGCTGATCTGTCTGCTCTTTTTTGGCAGTTGGAAACTAGCCAATCATTTTTACACCAAAGAATTATTGGAGCAACAAGAAGAATTCTTGTCCAGCAATGGAGAGCTTATGATTCATCGACTCAATGTAGAGCAGCTCGACTCAGATAGTAATCGAGCTGCAATCGAGAGCTTTTCTAAAGAAGCAAATGATCGAATCACGTTATTAGATGCTAAAGGGAATATTATTTTTGATAGCACCGAGCCAAATCTCTCAGGCAGTCGTGAGAACCGGCCGGAAGTAAAAATCGTTTTAGCCAGCAACGCTGTCGGCTCATCGGTTCGCTACAGCACTACGTTAAAAACTGAACTGCTATATACTGCTCAGCCAATCCGCTCTGGTAATGAAACGGTAGGGATTCTGCGTGTCGCAAAGAGAACTTCCGCCTTTCAACCGAAAACACGGAACTTTCAGCGGTCGATTTTTATTATCTTATTCTTATTTTACGCGTTTATTTATTTAATCATCTGTTATTTGACCTATCAACGAAATCGACCAATCGAAACCGTGTTGCCGGTCTTGCAGCGCATGTTAAAAGAACCAGAAAAAAGTAATTACATTATGCAAAACTCGCCGCAATGGCAAGAGCTCTATATCACAGTCAATCAGATCAGTGAGCAGTTGAATGAAACTTACGCTGCGTATACCTCCACTGAAGAGCAATTTTCAACACTCTTCCATGAGCTGACCATCGGTGTTTTCATTATCGATACCGAAGGACGTTTTATCATGATCAATCCAGCGATGGAAGAATTATTGCAAATCGGTGGTGCTAGCCAGCATTATTATTGGCAAGTCATTGAGGACAATAAATTTATTCAATTAATCCAACAAGTCCTAGTGGACAAAAATCAAGTTCATCGGGAAATTTCGGCAAAACTGCCAAGCTCCATGAACCTAGATATTCGTTTGCGCTATATCGAAAATGAAATCAAAGGGGATCAAGTTATGGGAACTGTCTATGACCTGACCCATGTTCGACGCTTAGAAAAAATTCAGCGTGATTTTGTCGGAAATGTTTCTCACGAATTAAAAACACCGGTAACATCTTTATTAGGGTTTACAGAAACCTTACTAGATGGTGCCAAAGACGACCCCGAATTGACAGATGAATTCTTGACCATTATGCAAAACGACGCAAAACGTTTACAACGATTGATTCAAGATATTATTGAACTATCAAAAGACAGTGATGATCTAGCTGAAGATCGACAAACGATCGAACTAAATTATTTTCTGCATCAGCAAATTGATCTATATGAGCATTTACTAAAGAACAAACAAATTACTGTCACAATTGACGGCGCTGAAAATTGTTTCTACCAAACGCGCTTGACCTTTTTCCAACCGATCCTTAAAAATCTTCTAGAAAATGCGATTCAGTATTCTCCTGAAGGGAGTTTGATCGAGTTAGGTTATCGTTTAGGAGAACAATTGGAAATAACTGTCACAGATCATGGCATCGGTATGTCAAAGGAGGATCAAAAACGTATTTTCGAGCGTTTTTATCGTGTAGATAAGGCTCGTGCCCGACACTCAGGCGGAACCGGGCTAGGTCTTGCTATCGTCAAGGAATACAGCGAAATTCTTGGTGGTACTGTCGAAGTCGAAAGTCATCCGAAACTTGGATCGACCTTTACTATTAGATTGCCAAACAAATAAGGACCGCGGACTAATCCGCGATCCTTTTTTATTTGGGGAAGCTATCATGTTCTCTTCACTTGGAAGACTCTTATTTCACTGTACCGTCAGCAGAGCGTTCTACTTTCATTGAGGTAATTGGCAAGTAGCCTAACTCTTTGACTGGACCCGATTGTATGTCATCGCTTGTCATGTATTTCAAGAAATCAGCTAATGCCTTTTCTGGTTTCCCATTTGTATACATGTGTTCATAAGACCAGATTGGCCATTTGTTAGTAGTGATATTTTTGTCATTCGCTGTTACACCATCTAATTGCAAGGCTTGCAGGCTGTCATCAACATAAGACAACGCAAGGTAACTGATTGCACCTGGTGTTTGCGCCACGATTTTTTTCACCGTTCCCGATGAATCCTGTTCTTGTGACTGAATTGTTTCTTTCCCGTCTAATCCCCATTTTTCAAAAGTCGCACGAGTGCCGCTGCCTGACGCACGGTTCACTACTTGAATTGCTTCATCTTTTCCGCCGAGCTCTTTCCAATTTTTGATTTTTCCTGTAAAGATATCGATTAATTGCTGTTTAGTAATATCTTTTACACCAACATCCTTATTAACCACTGGAACAAAACCAACAACTGCTACTTTGTGATCAACTAATTTACTAGCATCTACACCGTCTTTTTCCTCAGCGAAAACATCTGAGTTGCCGATTTCTACTGAGCCGCTCTCAACTTGACTTAACCCAGTGCCGCTGCCGCCCCCTTGAACAGAGATTTGAACATTTGGATGATCTTGAGTGTAGCTTTCTTGCGCCGCATCAACTAACGGCTGCAAGGCTGTTGAACCCACTGCTGTAATTTTCGCTGTATCCTCTTTTGCTGAACTAGAATCTTTCGTTGCGCTACCAGTCCCACATCCAGCTAAGATAATCCCTGAAAATGCTAATGCTAAAATAATTTTCTTCATCATGTACGCTCCTTATAATAGATAATGCATTCATTCTAAGAAATCGGCTCAACTCTATTTGCCGTATTCCTTATCTTTAATACATGGTTACTTTACCAATGAAAAGTAAATATCATGTTGAATGCATGTAAATGATCCGTAAAGAACTGTAAATATTTGGTAAAGACAAAATAACTTACTTATGATTAGTTTTGTTGTACAATACCCATGCAATGAAAATTACAAACGAGAGAAGCGAATTAAAATGTTAGTAATCACTTATGAATTGAATGACTCAAAAAAAGAAAAAACGTATACTGCTGCCAATGATTTTGTTGCTGCACAGTTAAAAGAAGTTCCAGACCTGCCTGACTATTATCGTGTGGTGAGTGCAACGGTTGATGGTAAAGAACTCAACCTGTCCGACAAAACAATCAGTGGCCTATTCAATTACTTGAACAAATAAAAGAAACGATCAAATCCTTTCGATTTGATCGTTTCTTTCTATTTCTCTACATATGCTGTTAGGCGATTCATTGCTTCTATTAAATTTTCCATCGAAGCCGCATAACTGATTCGAACATAACCTTCACCTTCTGGACCAAAGTCAATACCTGGAATAATAGCTAATTGATTTTTTTCAGCTAAATCAATACAGAAGGCCATCGAGTCTTGCTCTAGATCTGCTGGTATTTTAGCGAAGATATAAAAGGCGCCAGAAGGACGAGCCACTTCAAATCCCAGTCTGGTCATCACTTGATATACATAATCGCGCCGTTCGCGATACTCTTCTCTCATTCCCTCAGCATCGGAGATTCCTTGAACTAGCGCTCGAACCGCCGCCTTTTGTGAGATCGTTGATGCAGCTGTCACCAAATACTGATGGACTTTTATAATTTGCTCCGTCAACTCTGCCGGTGCAAAAATAAAGCCGATACGCCAGCCGGTCATAGCGTGAGATTTGGATAAGCCATTGATTAAGATCGTTTGTTCCCTCAAATATTTTCCAAACGAAACGTGCTTCGTCTCATAATTTAATTCACTATAAATTTCATCGCTGATCACAAAAATCGAGTACTTTTTCAACGTCTCACTCAACGCAGAAACCTCTGCTTCATTATAAGCTACTCCCGTTGGATTTGATGGCGATGTGATGATGATCGCTTTGACCCTATCTCCATGCTTTGCCATCGCTTGATCGATCTGCTCAGGTGTTAAAACAAATCCCGTTTCTCGAGTATCAATGTAAATCGGCTCTGCACCCGCCAATAAAATCAATGGTTCGTATCCAGGATAAGTTGGTGCCGGAAGCAATACTTTATCCCCAGGCTCTAAAATAGACAATAAGCTGGCCGATAATGCCTCAGTTGCTCCTACCGTTACTAAAACCTCGGTAGTCGGTTCATAATTGACTGTATATTTTTCAGATAAAAAACGGCTCGCTGCTTCTCGAACGTCAATCAAGCCAGACATACCGGTATAATGGCTGAAATTATCTTTGATCGCTTGCTGCCCTGCTTCTTTGACATGCTCAGGGGTATTAAAATCCGGCTCGCCTAATGTCAACTTCAACATATTAGGAATGCCAGAGACCTTTTCATCAAATTGACGAATCAATGAGACAGCGATTTCGTATACATTTTTGTTAAACCGATCTTGCAATTTATTCATATAACCCCTCCATTTTTAATCATATTATCACAATCTCTCAGATAGTAAAGCAAAACTATCGCGCTATTATTTGCTTCGCAGTCGCATTTTACAAAGATTTCTGCCTATTTCAGTCATTAGATCCCCTCAACACTCGACTTTTTATAAAATTCATAGTTTAACTTTCTTTTCTTTTTTAGAATCGAAAAACTTACTTTAAAAAGAAAAATTTAGTTCCAATCAGGTAATGATTTGTTGATAGCAACATAAAATAACCCTAATTATCAAGTTTTAATTCGACTTTTATGTTGTATTGACTATTTAACAGTCATAAAATAACCATAGAAAAAAATATTTCAGGGAGGTCTCTGTGATGAGCAAGAAACGAATCATGCAATTACCGTTTATTTTCTATTTGATTCCTTATGTCCATCTTTCATTAGCGATTGATTACCTTTTTGATTCGATCGTAGGAATTTTTCTATTCCTAGTGCTCACAGTAATCATCGGATTTTATGCCAAAATCACTCAACAACTTCCCTTATTGATATCTGGGAATGCCATCAATATACTGCTGAGCTGCGCTCTTATTCTTTCAAAAAGTCCGTTAGTTCGTTTATATCACACATCCTCTCCCTTCGTAGCTTCGATTCCGCTGATCGCGCTTTTTTTGATCACACAATTGACTGGAATTTTTTGGGGATATGTTCTTCATAAAGAAACCGAACTCTCAATTGGTAAAGAAAAAAAGAACTAACGTAGTTCCGCTTCAGCCAGAAGTTCTTCATAAAAAGCTTCAGATCATCTAATTGACCTGAAGCTTTGCTTATCCGTTAGTTACTATTTTTTTGTAGGCTTAATCCATATTTCGATTTTGGGCTCGTCCGTCACATTTACATATTTTTGAATCAAGAATGGTTCCATATCCGTCATTTCAATGCCATGTCTCGGCAGCCACGTTTCAAAGAAATATTTATTTGCTTTATATAAAGCATCCTCTACTAAGTATTTAAAATTCTCTGCTTCGAATGTGCAGACATAAAAATCACCAGGTTCTATACCAAACTGAGTGAAGCCTGCTACCTCGTTATCATCGGATTGACCGCCCACAAAATACTGAACTTTTCCAGGAGTAGTGTCACATGTAAAATAATCAATCTCAAGCCCATCTTTCAATAAATTGGGAATGGTCTCTTTCTTTTCATGGAACGCATTCCATAATTCGATTAAAACATTGACCCCAACCTTGTTCATTTCTCTAGAATTGATTTGTCTAGAAATACCTGTATAGTACTCTATTGTGCTTATTTTGCGTCGATTTACCTCTAATACCATATCATCCACCATCAGAGGTACAGCTTCATCCACCAGCGTATAGTACATTGACAAATCTGGTTTTAAGAAGTCCGTTAATAGTAGGTTATTTTTGCGATAGGTCTCAGGAGTAACACCATAAATCTCTTTAAATGCTTTCGTAAACGTTTCATGGCTATTAAAACCATATTCAAGAGCGATATCTACGATTTTCTGATCCGTGGATTTCAATAACGCTTTCGCATTAGCGACTCTCCTCGCTTTGATGTACTCATTCACCGTTTTACCAACTAATCGGTTAAATAATTTTTGAAAATAATACAGCGACAAATACGACACTTGTGCTAATTTTTCAATCGTTAATTCTTCTTTGATGTTTTCTTCAACATAATCTACTGATTTTTGAATGGCTTCCCAAGCATGCATTACACGCACTCCTTGCTATTAATAATTCGCTTCTTTGCGTATAGAAGATAATTTTGACCTCACAGCAATTCGTATTTTCAGCTTGATTACTGACTATTTTTTGCTTAATTACGCTCGTTGGTCTGATATCCTATATCTCTATATTAAAAGTTTAGCATAAGAGTATAACGTAAGCTTGTTTGCTAGTGCTGTTTCTTATTCGGTTAATTCTTCAATCGGCGTAATGACTGGTTTCCCCTCTTTATCCAACAATGGGGTTAACCCACCAGCATAGCCAACCTTATTAAAAATGTAGTTGACTCCAGTCTCACGATCGACAAAAATCATAATCGCGTCTAATTTCCCTTGAGAATAAACCCTTACAAAACGTTCCTTTGCCATTTTCATTCCTTCTTTCTGTTTTTATATAACGCTTTCATTGGAGCTAAATCTAGCGTAGCATAACAAACTACCGCAAACAATCGTATAATGTCATTATCCTTCAACAAAATCATAAAAAAAGAAACCTTTTTTACAAAGATTTCTTTTTTTGTTTCAAACTTTTCTTACGGGAAGCTGGATCTCAGTCAACCAATCCTCTTCTTTATCCTTATTCCAAATGCCATCAATATAGTTTTCGCGCGCTGAATCAATAATTTCGTAGCCATTGTTTTCAACGAACCTGATCGCTGCCGCATAAGCTTTAGGAATATTGCCATACGATCCTTTATGCATCGTGCAAACCGCTTCCGGAACTTCTTCAATCCGCTTAAACTTCAAATTGCCAACGTCTTCTTTCATTTCAGTGACAGCTTCGCAAACTTCAATATCAATATTCTCTTCTTTATACTCATTGTCATGATAAATATTAAAGCAATATTCTGGCACCTCACAGACACAACCGGCTTTTTCCATCTGCTCACCCATATCTGGAATTGTTGAGAATAACGCCTGAAAGTTGGGTACAATTTTTCTCGTCGATGCAACGATAGCTGATGGTAATTTTTTAACTACCATATGATAATTTTCTTCATCTTGTTGCAGGTATCCCTCGATCTGAGATAACATGGACATCCGTTCGGAAATTTCTTTCAGTAGCTGTTGTTTCTTTCGTTGCAAGATACGCTGCTCACTTACACCCTCTTGTACCTGTTTGATTTCCTCAATACTATAGCCGATGCGACGAAGCGCTAATAGTCGATGCAGTGGTTCTAACTGACTTGAACTATAATAGCGATAGCCGTTATCTGGATCAATGAAACGGGGCCGCAATAGTCCCACTTCATCATAATATCGCAACGTTTTGATCGTAACTTGGTTCATTTTGGAGAACATCCCAATTCGATAAAGTTTTTCCTCCACCTTTTGACAGTCCTGTTCCATGAAATCTCCCCCTTTTATTTTTTATTCCCAACGAAAGAATTTTGCTGCCAAACCAAATCCTACGATCGTGATCACACTCAAAAGAATCAGAACAAATTGCGGATGTCCAACCGGCTGATTGAGACTAACACTTTTTAATAACTGAACCCCTTGAGTTAGGGGAAGCACACTCGCAACCTTTTGCATTCCACTAGGAAAAATTTCAAACGGAATCACGGCTCCCGATAAAAAGAGCATCGGAAAGTAGACCAAGCTGCAAACTAAATTAGCAATCTTCATATTTTTACATAAACTGGCAATCAGTAGTCCTAGGCTGTACATGGCAATCATAACCAAAAAATAACTCGCAATCAATAGCAGCCAGCTTCCTCGCATCCGATAACCAAGAAAGACAATTGACACAAATGTTACTAGGCTGGCAGAAATCACAGCGGTGACCGTCGCGACCAATACCTGAGTAGCGATTAAATGTGCAGGTGACGCTGGGGTCACGAAAAAGTGCTTCAATATTTTCTTATCCCGATAATCACAAATCGTTAAAGGAATCCCCATGAATGCAGTCGCGCATATACCGACTACCAGCAATGAACTAAAACTGCTGTCTAAAAACGTATAAGAAGCATTGCCCGCTTGTTTATCTCCTGCGATCATCGTCGTCAATAGCAGCACCCCTAAAGGCATCCCCATACCGAAAAGTATCCCATCAATTGATCGAATTGCTAGCTTCCCCTCAATTTTTGCTAAACTGATCACCTTACTCATAGTCATCCTCCCCTAAGAACCAAAGATAAGCGTCCTCCAAATTATTTTGGGCGCTCTCCGCCAGCAGTTCGGAAACCGTTCCTTCCGTTACCACGTTTCCTCGCTTGATTAGATAGATACGATCACAAAGAATCTCAGCCTCTTCCATATAATGTGTGGTCAAAAAGATTGTTAGCTTCGTCTCCTTTAATTTGAGCAAGGTTTGCCAAACACTTCTGCGTGCCTCCGTATCTAACCCTGTCGTCAATTCGTCCAAAAAAATAATCTCCGGGTCAGGGATCAATGCCAGTACGATCGAAAGTTTTTGTCTTTCTCCACCAGATAGTTTCTCAACAAGTTGAGTCTCGAATCTCTCCAACTTAAATAGACTTAACAGTTCTTGATAATTTCTGGGCTGTTTATAAAGACTTGAAAGCTCTCGACACAGCTCGCCAACGCGGATATTATTTTGATAGCTGGATGATTGCAACTGTACCCCAACTTTCTCAAATACTTCTCGACGCTGCTTTCGTGGATCTAATCCTAGAATCCTAGTAGAGCCTTGGTCAGGTCGCTTGATTCCCAAAAGTGTTTCGATGGTCGTCGTTTTGCCTGCTCCGTTTGGTCCCAAGAGACCAAAAACTTCACCTTTGTTGATGGTGAAGGATAGTTGGTTGACGATCTTTTTTCCGCCGATTTCCTTTGTTAATTGTTTCGCTTCGATAGCTGTATTCACGATGATCCTCCCCTTTCATTAACAGAATAGTGTCTCCTGTTAAGGGAGAGTCAACCGTTTAAGAAAACTTATTGCGGTTTTACAATAAAAATTGTGCCTTCTTTCTGATACCCTTGTTTTTCATAATAGGGATCAACATCGCTCATCACATAAGTCGTTTGCTCAGGAAAATCCTTATAAACTTGCTCCATTAAGTAGCGGCCATAGTTTTTGCCACGACAATTCGCATCAACTAAAAGATCGTAAACATAGACACCAAAACCATCGTCCTCGCGGCAACGTGCATACCCGCAAATTTTTTCATCCTCAAAAAGCAAGTAGGTGAGAGAGGTTTGCAAGGCAGTCTCATACTTTACCCTATTCCGACCAACACAATACTCGCCCCACTCCGCTTCTTTTGCCATCATCGCAAATAAGTTCTTCTCATCCGTTTTTTTATACCGACGAATGTGCCAACTCTTTCCCATTCGAAAAACTCCTTTTCCTTTTATGATAGCAAAAACCAGTCAGTTCTGCTTCCGTTCGTTTATTCGAAGTTCAATTAATTATTTGCCGACAAAAAAAGACACTCATTTCTGAATGTCTTATAGCTGATTAAAATATTCTCTTGTTGCTTGCTCATCAGCATCGAGCTGCTTAATTAAACCCTCAACCGATTCAAAAGCTACTTGTCCACGCAGCATATGATACCAGCGAACCTTTACCTTCTCACCATAAATTTCCTGATTGAAATCCAAAATATTGATCTCAACCGTCAGCATACGATTTGAACCGAATGTATCATTATGACCGATCGATCCCATAGCCGGATACCACTCATCGCCAATTTTGATCTGATTCACATAGACCCCTTCTTTTGGCAATTTCATATCATCAGGTACTTGAATGTTTGCTGTTGGATAGCCTAATGACCTTCCACGAGCCTCACCATGAATCACTGTTCCGCTAATTTCATAAATATACCCTAACAAATGATTGGCTTCGTCTAAACGGCCTTCTGACAATAAACGACGAATTCGAGAAGAACTGATTTTTTCTGTTTCATGTTCTTCGGTTTTTTTATCAACAATTACGACCTCAAAGCGATCTTTCGCATATTTAGGAAGGTGCTTGGCATCGGCAGTTTGATCTTTTCCAAAATTATAATCAAACCCTGAAACTGCCACCTTCCCATGCAAATCAACAATATACTGATCAACAAACGCTTGCGGATTCAGCGCAGCAAATGACGAGGTGAAAGCTACTTCATAGAGTAAATCCACACCCAGTTCAGCCATTCGTTCCTCTTTCTGTCTTAAAGTAGAAAGATATTTAATTGGTTTGCTTTGAACTTGCTGAAACACAACTGCAGGATGTTGGTTAAATGTCATGACCGCTAACTTCAATTTTTTTTCTTTTGCAATTTTCTTACCAGTATTAATGACTTCTTGATGACCACGGTGGACGCCATCAAAAAAACCTAGAACTAACACGCAATCCCCTACAGGAATTTCTTCTGCTTTATAGGGATGGCGTAGTTTTATAATATCCATCTGCTATACCTCCTGAATCCTAACAATAAATTTATTTAATGTTTGATTGTCCAACTAGACGATACAGAACCTAACTAAGATCGTTTCGAATCACTTTACTAGGCTTCAAAAGCCAATTTTTTTCCGGATGCTGTCCATAAAGACTGACTAATTGATTTTGGTAGAAGAATGCAAGCAACTCCTCTGGCATTTTTTCAATCCCAAAAGACTTCATTGGCAATACTTGCCCATTTTTTACTTTTTGCCAATCAGCAGTTGTTAAATCAATTCGCGGAAATTCTTTCATAGCTTCTTCAATCGGTTGTAATGCCTGATCGATCTGATTTGTTTCCATCAATTCACTGACTTGCGCCAAAGTGACAGCTTGACCAACCGAAAAACCACCACTGGCTAAACGTGTTAAGTCAGACATATGAGCAGGGTAACCGAGTTTCTCACCTAGATCCACTGCTAATGTCCGAACGTAAGTCCCTTTGCCGCAAGTAACTTGAAAGCGCCAGCTCTGTGTTTTATTCTCTTCATTATAAACAGGAGCAGTCGTTCGTTGGAAACTCTCAATCACTGCTTCACGCTCAGGCCGTTCAACAGTTTCACCGGCTCGTGCATATTCATATAAGCGTTTGCCATTAACTTTGACAGCTGAATACATCGGCGGTATTTGTTTGATCGTCCCGATAAATATCCCCATCATTTGATCAATCTCTTCAATTGACAATGGTGTAGTTACTGATTTAGTTTCGACAACATCCCCGCTGCGGTCCTCTGTCGTTGTAGAAAACCCCAGTGTAATCTCACCTTCATAAATCTTTCCACTGTCCTGCAAATATTCGATCACTTTTGTCCCTTTTCCAATACAGATCGGCAACACACCATCCACATCGGGGTCTAAAGTTCCACCATGTCCAACTTTTTTAGTCTGTAATATTTTTCTTAATTTAAAGACACAGTCATGACTCGTCATGCCGCGTTCCTTCCATAACGGCAAAATACCGTCCATCGCTGTTTCCTCATTTCCTTTTATAATCAACGTTCCCATTATAGCATAGCTTATCTGAGAATTGGCAAGTCAACTACGCACCCGCTGCATCATAATTCCCCAATTAATTCAGGTGAATAGTTCTGCAGAAATTGTCACTACCGAAATTACTATTCAAGAAGTAATGAAGCCTTTGGGTTGCTAAAAAACCGTCATTAAAAAATGACGGTTTAGTAATTATTTTCTTTCGCTTTTTTCTTTCGACGTTGCCGATTGATCACGAATGAAATACTCGGATCTGACGGTTGCTGCATAGCGTAAGACTCTAATTGATTGACTTGATGACGATAATTATTTGCGGCGAAATTTGAAATATCCTCATTTACTTCATAACGATCAATAATTTTTCTCTCCAAGTAAAATCCGCGAATCAATTCTTTAGCATAAAGCGGATCTTGTTGAATCAAATACGTCCCAAATAGACCATGACCGCTTACTTGATGCATCAAATTTTTACGTTCATCAATAAAGAAATCAATCAAGTCTTCATCGTACACATCTCGTAAGTTTTCCAAACTATCAAGAATGGCTTCGCTGTTACGGATAAAAATCTTTCTAAGCGAAGAAATATCTTCATTATCGACTGTTTCCTTACGCTTCTGCCTACGCTGCCAAAACATTTTTGGATGCATAATCACACGTATAATCCGTCGCACAAAAATCAACCAGAAACTAAGCAATGATAACATTTGTTTCGTCACAGATTCGGATACATTTGAAATGAATCGAGAATACAACCGATAAGCTCCTGAATCAATTTGGTGTCTTCTAAAACTCTCATCTAATCCATCACGCTCAACAGAAATGATCAATGCTTGGATTTCTTGAAATTCTTGTTGCGCACTCTCCGGCATTGAATTATTAAAGACCATTTGAATCCGCCCTTGATAATTCGCAATTACTGCAAGCAGAGCAAAACGCTCCTTTTCATTCAACTTTTTGTTGTCCAAATCATCATAAAGCTCACTAATAACTTCACGTAAAATCAACATCAATTTCGGATCAGTTGGTGGTACTACCTCACCCTCAGATAAAATCGGCAATAAAACCATGCCAATAATTAATGTTAGAAAGGTCACACAGGCCGTAATAAACAACAACAATGAGCGTTCAGGAAATTCAATCCCGTTAATCGCTGTTGGTAAAATAAAGATCGTTGCAATACTGACAGTTCCTTTGACACCACCAAAGGTCAACAACAAACGATCTCTTAATTGCCCATGACTTTTTTTCCAGCCTTGTGTCACAATGTAAAAGCCGCTGACAAACAGAAACCGTAAAACAAACAGCAGGACTGTTAATATTAGTACAATCCCCAGAAGGTGAATATTTGAATAATTTCGACTATTCCATACAGGAGAAAAGACTTGAGACAATTCAATTCCTAGGAAAATGAATACTAAAGCATTTAACATGAAACTAATTGTACTCCAAGAGCTCTCAGTCACACTGGACAGTTGTGCCTCAAATAGGTTGACCCGCCGAAATCCAGTTGCTTGAAGCACGCCCGTAACGACTGCCGCGATGATTCCCGAAGCATGAAACAGTTCGGCAATAAAATAAGCCGCAAATGGCAAAATTAATTCAATCAACAAATAGGCTGATACATCTTGAGCGGATATCCGTTCAATGATTTTTATAATCTCATTTTTTATCCATATAATGGCTAAACCAACCAACACACCGACAATACTCGATTCCAGCAAGGAAACCGACGCATCAGCCGCCGAGAATTGTCCAGTTAACAAGGCTGCTACAGCAAACTGAAAGGCCGTTACACCTGTCGCATCATTGATCAGGCCCTCGCCTTCTAAGACATGCATAACTGATTCAGGAATGTTCAATCGCTTTGCCAATGAACTGACCGCTACAGCATCCGTTGGTCCTAAAGAAGCTCCGAAAGCCAAACAAGCTGCAATCGGAATCGTCGGCAAAATACTATGCAGAACAAAACCTAAGCCAAGCAGCGTGAAAAGCACCCCGCCAAAAGCAAGCAGCAGAATCAATCCAAAATGCTTCAAAATCGAAGGGATATCTGCGGTCTCCCCTTCACGAAACAGTAGTGGCGCAATAATCATTACTAAAAAAACTTCCGGTTCAAAAGTGATAGAACTCCCCACTTCAGTCAATCCAAGTACGATGCCGGTAATAATTTGAATCATAAAAATAGGAAAAGAAGGAAAAACTTTTGCTAAAACATTCGATAAGGTAATGGCAATGGCTAAGATGATAATAATCTCGATTAAGCCCATTCAATCACCTCTTGGAACAGTTCTCTTTTGCTTTGAATAATAGTTTTAAGAATTCTCTTTTCTTACTAATTATTCGATCTTCTAAATCAGACAGTTCTTTTGATTCACCATCTAATGAAAGTTGTGCACGTTTGGTTTCCATACGTAATAAGTCATGCTTCATTCGTTCTAATTTACGAGAAGTTAAGACATTAATTCTCTTTATCTTTTGTTTAACGGCTTTGCGTTCTTCAGGGCTCAAGTTTTCAAATTCTTTATGGAGCGCCTTCATCCGTTCTTCAAATTCTGTAGTCATTTTAGACTATGCCTCCTTGAAAATATCCAGCAAAAGGATTACTTACAAACTGCATACACTTTAACAGTATTTGTCCAATAATGCAAAAAAGAACCCGAAAAATTTCTCGGGTTCTAACGAATTTATTCTTTATTTAAGTCACGAATCATTTGATCAATCTTAGAACCATACTCAACTGATTCATCTAGTTCAAAAAACAATTCTGGTGTCTTGTAAATTGACAAAGCCTGACCCAATTCACGACGAATTAATCCGCTAGCTTTATTCAAGCCTTCTTGCGCCTTTTCCTTATCTGAAGCTTTATCAGATAGTAGGCTGTAATAAATCGTCGCTTGTTGCAAGTCACCTGTAACATGTACATCAGTAATGTTTACATCTTGAACTCGCGGATCACGAACTTTTTTTCGCAAGATGTCATTGACTTCTTTTAAAATCTCTTGAGCGAGACGACGATCGCGATAATTTGGCATAACAACTGCCTCCTTGTTCATACTAATGATTTCATTTCTCTTAAGAAGAAGAGGAACTGATAATTAGTTTGGTTTAATTTCTTCCATAATAAAGCCTTCGATCACATCATCAACTTTGATATCATTAAAGTTTTCAATCATAGCACCACATTCGTAGCCCATCTTAACTTCTTTCACATCATCTTTGAAGCGTTTCAAGCTGGCAAGCTTACCTTCAAGAATAACGATACCATCACGAATGATCCGTACACCGCTATCACGCTGGATAGAACCTTCATTCACATAACAACCTGCGATTGTCCCAACTTTAGAAACCTTATACGTTTCACGTACAGTCATTTGACCTGTGATTTTTTCTTCGTATTCAGGATCAAGCAATCCTTTCATCGCTGTTTCGATTTCTTCGATTGCTTTGTAAATAATACGGTGTAAACGAATATCTACTTCTTCAGCTGACGCTTGTTGTTTAGCCTGCGGTGTAGGACGAACATTAAATCCGATGATGATCGCATTACTTGCTGCTGCCAAAGTAACATCACTCTCATTGATAGCACCAACTGCTGAATGGACGATCTTCACACGCACACCCTCAACATCGATTTTTTTCAATGAAGCTGCCAATGCTTCAGCCGAACCTTGTACATCTGCTTTTATGATGACATTAACTTCCTTCAATTCGCCCTCTTTAAGAGATTCGAACAAGTTGTCTAACGTCACGCGCGCACTCGCACTGCGGTGCTCAAGCATTGCCCGTTTTCCACGTTCTTCTCCAGCTGCACGAGCGGTTTTCTCATCATCAAAGATTGCAAAACGATCACCAGCTTGAGGAACATCATTCAATCCTGTGATTTCTACCGGTGTTGCTGGTCCAGCAGTTTTTTCGCGACGACCAATATCATTTGTCATCACTCGAACACGACCATACGTATTCCCAACAACGATCGGATCGCCAACATTCATTGTACCCTGTTGTACTAATAATGTTGCAACAGGTCCTTTACCCTTATCAAGACGAGCCTCAATAACTGTTCCAATTCCATGTTGTGTTGGATCAGCCTTCAAATCTTCCACTTCAGCTACTAATAGAATCATTTCTAATAGTTCGTCAATGTTTTGATTGAACTTCGCAGAGATTTCTACAAAGATCGTATCGCCGCCCCATGATTCAGGAATCAATTCATACTCACTTAATTCTTGCATCACGTGTTGAGGATTTGCCCCAGGCTTATCGATTTTATTTACCGCTACGATGATCGGCACTTTTGCCGCTTTCGCATGGTTGATCGCTTCGATTGTTTGAGGCATGACACCGTCATCAGCAGCTACCACTAAAATCGTGATATCTGTGATACTTGCTCCACGTGCCCGCATACTTGTGAAAGCAGCATGTCCCGGTGTATCCAAGAAAGTGATTGGTTTTCCATTGATATCGATTTGGTACGCACCTATATGCTGAGTAATTCCGCCTGCTTCCCCACTCGTTACACGAGAATGACGCAACGTATCTAGTAACGTTGTTTTACCATGGTCAACGTGCCCCATGATTGTTACAACTGGAGGTCGAGAAACTAAGTTCTCCTCATTTGCATCTTCTGCATCAAAGAAACGATCAATGTCAGCAATATCGATTGTCACTTTTTCTTGTGGTTCAATTCCATAATCCGTAGCTAAAAGCTCGATTGTGTCTTTATCTAATGGTTGGTTTTGATTGACCATAACACCCATCATAAACAACTTCTTGATAATTTCGGCTGGTTCGCGATAGATTTTCTTCGCGATGTCAGCTACATTCATGCCTTCTGTGTATTCCAAAATTTCTGGTAATTCACGGAATTTACGTGGTGGTACAGCAGGTTTTTGACTTTGTTGCTGCTTACCCTTTTTACCTTTTTTGTTAAATCTATTTTTATTGCGATTTTGATTACCGCCGAAACTATTGTTACGATTTTGGTTACCATAATTATTCTTATTGCGATTTTGATTGCTGTTCTGATTTGAAGAGCCGCCTTGATTTGAACGTTGCGCATTGTTTGTACCGCTTTGCGCTGGACGTTGTCCTTGATTTTGACGTTGCGCATTGTTGTTTGTACCGCCTTGTGCCGGACGTTGTCCTTGATTTTGGCGTTGCGCATTATTGTTTGTACCGCCTTGTGCCGGACGTTGTCCTTGATTTTGGCGTTGCGTATTGTTGTTTGTACCGCCTTGCGCTGGACGTTGTCCTTGGTTTTGACGCTGCGCATTATTGTTTGTACCGCTTTGCGCTGGACGTTGTCCTTGGTTTTGACGCTGCGCATTATTGCTTGTACCGCCTTGTGCTGGACGTTGTCCTTGATTTTGGCGTTGCGCATTATTGTTTGAGCCGCCTTGTGCTGGACGTTGTCCTTGATTTTGGCGTTGCGCATTGTTGTTTGAGCCGCCTTGTGCTGGACGTTGTCCTTGGTTTTGGCGTTGTGTGCTATTTGTGTTTCCTTGTGTTGGACGTTGTCCTTGGTTTGAACGGTTTGCGTTCGCTGAGTTGTTCTGTCTATTATTTTGTGTCAAGTCTTTATTTCCTTTTCTATTCTGGAAATTTGGGTTGTTCTTAGAGCTCTTTCCATGGAATTTTGGTTTTTCGTGCTGGTTAGCTGATGGTTTTGCTTGAGTAGTTTGTGTCGGCTTGCTAGAAAAAGCTTGTTTTAATTTTGATTCGTCATCCCCAGATAATGAACCCATATGATTATTAACATCAATACCTAAAGTTTGTGCTTTTTCTACAACATCCTTACTTGATTGATTCACTTCTTTGGCAAATTCGTATACTCTCTTTTTTCCCATGCAATCACCTTCCTAACCTGTTATTAACGTCATAATTTTGTTGGCAAATCCCTGGTCTAAAACCCCGATAACTTTTCTAGGTTTACCAATCGCGCCTAAAATCTCTCCTTGAGTAAATTCGACAAAATATGCCGTCTGATAATACTTACTTTTATCTGATACCTTTTTCTGAGTGTTTTCACTCGCATCAGTAGTGACAATCACAAGTTTCACTTTGTGTTTACGAATCTCATTAATTGTCAGTTCTTCTCCTGTGATCAGTTTGCCTGCACGCATTGCAAGGCCTAACATGTTCAAGGCCTTCTGTTTATTCATTGCCAAAGAGCTCTTTTCTGGCTTTTTGGTGTTTCACATAATCAAGTAGTTCTTGATAAAATTCATCACTTAAATCGGTGTCCAAGGTTCGGTCCAAGATACGTTTTTTCCACGCTTCTTCAACTTCAGTCGGTTCTAATGCAACATAAGCACCGCGTCCTGGTTTCTTTCCTGAAGGATCTATTGAAACTTCTCCTTCTTTTGACTTAGCGATACGAATCAATTCTTTTTTAGGGAACATTTCACCGGAAACGACCGATTTGCGCAAAGGAACTTTTCTTTTTTTCATTTGCTGTCCTCCTGATTGGTTATTCTTCATCTTGATCAGAAGCATTGTTTTCAATGTCCTCTGTCATTTCTGGTATTTCTTCCTCTAAAATAGCTTCATTTTCTTCATCAACTTCTGATTCATCATAACTTGCGTAAAACTCTTCCATATCAGATTCAGATTTGATGTCAATCTTGTGAGCCGTTAATTTTGCGGCCAATCGAGCATTTTGTCCACGTTTACCAATTGCTAATGATAATTGGTAATCAGGTACTACTACTGTACAAACTTTAGGATTATCAATAGCGAAGATAACATCTTCAACTTGTGCTGGGTTTAAAGAGTTCGCGATAAATACCGCTGGATCTTCATCCCATTCAACAATATCCATATTTTCGCCCTTTAATTCATTAACGATTGCTTGCACACGCTGTCCCTTTGGTCCAACACATGTTCCGACTGGATCGATATTAGGATCGGTCGAACGAACGGCAACTTTCGCACGATCTCCAGCTTCACGAGCAATACTGACAATTTCGACGATACCATCATAGACTTCAGGAATTTCTTGTTCAAATAAACGCCGTAATAAATCTGGATGACTACGACTTACAAAAACTTGTGGTCCCTTTGATGTATTTTCTACTCGTGAAACATAAACTTTGATTCGGTCATGAGGCTTGTAGTGTTCATTTGGCATTTGGTCTTGTTTAGAAAGAACTGCTTCGATCTTGCCTAAATTGACATAGATATAACGATTATCCTGACGTTCAACTACACCTTGCATGATGTCCTTTTCGTAGGCGCTGTATTCGTTGTAGATGATGCTGCGCTCTGCTTCACGTACCCGTTGAAGGATAACTTGTTTTGCCGTTTGAGCAGCAATCCGACCAAAATCTTTTGGTGTTACTTCAAAACGAATTGTATCACCGATTTCATATGCTGGATTAATACCCATCGCGTCTTTTAAAGATACCTCTAATTGTGAATCCATAACTTCTTCCGTTACTTCTTTCACCGCATACACATGGATATCACCTTTTTTTTCGTTGAATTCCACTTCAACATTTTGTGATTGCCCATAATGACGCTTGTAAGCAGAGACTAAAGCTGCCTCCAATGCATCGATTACGATTTCTTTCGAAACACCTTTTTCTGCTTCTAGAGTATCCAACGCATTCAGCATTTCTTTACTCATTATAACTTTCCTCCTAATTCATATTAACGAATCTATTCTTCTGAGTAAAAAATAATCTGGCTCCCACCACGTACAACAATTTACTAAGAAAAAATAGGTTAGGTTTCAATGGTTTAAAACTCGATTGCAAAGCGTGCTTTCGCGATATTTTTACGTTCAAAGACCATATCTTTGGTACGAGTCTTGATTTTGACTGTCAATGTCAATTCATCTTCAGTTAGTTCTTTCAAGAAACCTTGATATTGCTTTTCACCATCAATATTCTGATAGAGAGAAACATTAATGTACTGTCCTATCGCTTTTTGGTAATCTTCTTCCTTTTTCAATGGACGTTCGGCCCCAGGCGAAGAAACCTCAAGGAAATAGGCTTGTGGGATCGGATCAGGATCGATCGAATCCAATTTATCGCTAAGTTTCTCACTAACAAAGGCACATTCTTCAATATCAATGCCACCTTCTTTATCGATATAGACTCTTAAAAACCAGCTTTTTCCTTCTTTGACAAATTCTACTTCGACCAATTCAAAATTTTGCTCATCCAAAATTGGTGTTACTAAGTCAGTCACTGTTTCGACTACACTGCTCAAACTGTCAGCCTCCTTTATTCCATTAAAAAGAGTGAGCGAAAAATCCGCTCACTCACCATCAGTCTATGATTACATTGTTATACTAGCATAAATCCATTGAAAATTCAACCTCAGCATTTTCATGAAGGCTTTTTCTTTCATTTTAAAGCTGAATTTATCTTTTTCTTTACATATCAAAGAGTGAAAGCTGATTCTCATCTGGCAAATCTTTCAAAACACCATGAGTATCCATATACTCAATTAAGGTCTTCGAGACTTTACCGCGGGAAGCTAAATCTTCTTTCGATAAAAAGATGCCATCTTTACGTGCTTCTACAATTTGTTTTGCGACGTTTAGACCAAGTCCTGGTACAGCACGGAAAGGTGCAATCAATGTATCCCCATCGATCACAAAATCTTGAGCATCCGATTTGTATAAATCAATCATACCAAAATGGAAATCACGCTCTAACATTTCGTTACACAATTCCAAGACAGTTAATTGGTTTTTTTCTTTTGTTGATGCATCCATTCCTTTATCTGTGATAGCCTTCATCGCTGCCTTAACCGCATCTTTCCCCTTAGCCATTGCAACTAAATCAAAATCATCCGCACGTACAGAAAAATATGCACAATAATAAAGTATTGGGAAATAGACCTTAAAGTAGGCCACTCGCAACGCCATCAACACATAAGCAGCCGCATGGGCTTTCGGAAACATATACTTGATCTTCGAACATGAATCAATGTACCAATCTGGAACATTATTTTCTTTCATAGCTGTTAAGTATGTCTCACGTAATTCGTCATCAATTTTATTCCACTGACCTTTACGAACAGTCTCCATGATTTTGAAGGCCATGCCACTATCAAGGCCTGCGTGAATTAAGTAAACCATGATGTCATCCCGACAACCAATTACTTCCGCCAGGTTGGCTTCACCACGGCTAATCAGCTCTTCTGCATTTCCTAACCATACATCCGTACCATGGGACAAGCCAGAGATCTGCAACAACTCGGCAAAAGTTGTCGGGCCAGTCTCCTCAAGCATTCCTCGTACAAAGCGTGTTCCAAATTCTGGAATCCCCAATGTCCCCGTCTTAGAAAAAATCTGATCAGGCTCTACTCCGAGAACCTGTGGTCCAGAAAATATTTTCATAACTTCTGGGTCATCAGTTGGGATCGTTTTAGGATCAACCCCTGATAACTCTTGCAGCATCCGGATTACCGTCGGATCATCGTGTCCCAGAATATCTAACTTCAATACATTGTCATGAATGGAGTGGAAATCAAAGTGAGTCGTTTTCCATTCGGCGTTTTGATCATCAGCAGGGAACTGGATCGGTGTAAAATCATAAACATCCATATAATCAGGAATAACAATAATACCACCCGGGTGCTGTCCCGTAGTCCGTTTAACACCAGT
This sequence comes from Enterococcus sp. AZ128, assembly GCF_051714485.1. Taxonomy (NCBI): domain Bacteria; kingdom Bacillati; phylum Bacillota; class Bacilli; order Lactobacillales; family Enterococcaceae; genus Enterococcus; species Enterococcus sp. AZ128. The sequence goes on along the minus strand of NZ_JBIORZ010000001.1, from coordinate 682,413 downwards.
TGCTCCTTTAGCTAAACGATCCACTTCAGCATTACGAAAATGGAGATTATGATCTCTTTCATATCCCTTAACAAATCCATAAGCAGTCTTATCTGCAACAGTACCTATTGTTCCAGCACGAAATACATAGTCTTCTCCAAATAGAACCTTTGTATAGTTATGAGCTTCAGCTTGATAATCTCCAGAGAAATTTAAATCGATATCGGGAACTTTGTCACCGTGGAATCCTAAAAATGTTTCAAATGGAATATCATGCCCGTCTTTATTCAGGCGAGCACCACATTTAGGACACGCCTTTTCAGGCATATCAAACCCAGATCCATAAGAGCCATCCTCAAAAAATTCAGAATACTGACATTCCGGGCAATAATAATGCGGCGGCAAAGGGTTTACTTCCGTGATTCCAGTCATCGTAGCAACGAAACTCGATCCAACCGACCCCCGAGAACCAACTAAATAGCCGTCTTCATTACTCTTGTGTACCAATTTCTGCGAGATCAAATAGATAACGGAGAACCCATTTCCAATGATTGAAGTCAATTCTTTTTCTAAACGTTTCTCGATAATATCTGGTAATGGATCCCCATATAACTCTCGAGCACGATTATAACTCAAATCTTTAATTTCTTCTTCAGAACCAGGAATTTTCGGTGTATATAAATCGTCTTTAACTGGAACGATTTCTTCACAGGTTTCTACGATTTTATCCGGCCCATCTACAACGACTTCTTTAGCCAACTCTGGTCCTAAGAAACTAAAGGCCTGCAGCATTTCATCTGTTGTACGAAAATGCACATCAGGTAAACTGTGGCGATTCAGCGGATTCGCTCCACCCATTGAACTGATCAGAATCTTCCGATAAATCGCATCTTCTTTATTAAGATAATGAACATCGCCAGTTGCTACTACTGTTTTGTCTAAATCTTTTCCAATTTGAATCAAATTACGTAAAATATCTTCTAAATCAGATTCATTTTTGACTAACTCTTGTTCGATAAGAGGCGCATAAACCGCTTTGGGCATAATCTCAATGTAATCATAGAAGGCTGCGCGATTTTTCGCTTCCTCTACCCCTTTTTGCATCATCGCTTCAAAAATCTCGCCTTGAGAACATGCTGATCCAATTAAAAGGTTTTCTCTCAATTTAGTTAACTGTGAGCGTGGAATACGCGGTACACGTTCGAAATATTCAACATTCGACATAGAAATTAATTTGAATAGATCTTTTAATCCCGCTTGATTTTTAGCTAAAATGGTTGCGTGGAATGGACGTGCACGTTTATACGAATCGCCTTCTCCTACATGATCATTCAATTGGTCATGATAGTTCATGTCATGTTTTTCGATAGCTTCCTTAACAAATATCCAAGCCAAATGTCCAGTTGCTTCCGCATCATAAACAGCCCGGTGATGCTGCTCCAAATTAATCCCAAACCTTTTAGTCAAAACACCTAGGCCAAAACGTTTGAACTCTGGATAAAGAAAACGAGCCAATTCTAAAGTATCAATGACTGGATTTGGTGTTTCAGGCATATTATGACGGACATAAGTCGTATTGATAAAACCTATATCAAAAGTAGCGTTGTGGGCAACTAGGATCGCTCCTTCACAGAATTTCTCGAACAACTCCATGACTTCCTTTTCAGGTTTTGATCCACGTACCATCTCATCGGTTATTCCTGTCAAGTTGATAGTAGTCTCTGATAACGGGTGTCCAGGATCAATAAATTCTTCAAAGGTCTCGATTACATTTCCTTTATGCATCTTGACTGCCGCTAACTCAATAATCGTATCATAAACCGCTGATAACCCTGTGGTTTCCACGTCAAATACTACATATGTTGCATCCGTTAGTGCTTCATGAGCATCATTATAAGCAATAGGAACGCCATCAGAAACAACATTTGCTTCAACACCGTATAAAATTTTCACGCCAGCTTTCTTTCCAGCCGCATGAGCATCTGGAAATGATTGGGCTCCACCATGATCAGTAATAGCGATTGCTTTGTGTCCCCATTTTCCAGCTTGCGCAACTAATTCACTAGCACTAGTAATGGCATCCATTGTACTCATGTTAGTATGCAAATGTAACTCAGAACGCTTTTCAGTTGCCGTATCTTTGCGTTCTGGATGTTTTACTTCTTGAATATCCTGCGCATTCATAACAAGGTCCCGCATGAATGTATCTTCCTGAACACTTCCGCGAACACGAATCCAACTATTACTTGAAATCGCATCAAAAACGGCCTCATCCTTTTCACCGTTGGAGAATTTCTTTACAACAAATGATGAGGTGTAGTCAGTCATCTTAATAATTAAGATTTTACGTTTTGATCGTAACTCACGAACCTCTTTATCAAAGATGAACCCCTCGATCGTAATTCGCCGCTCTTCTTCAATGATATTCCCCATTGGAGTGATAGCCTCATCTGCGGGAATATTGCGCCCCAGCTGAATAGGCCCATCAAAGTTTGCGGCACTTTCTTTCTTCTCTTTTTTCTTAGACTCATACTGCGCCAAACTGGCAGCAGCTTGCTCTTGCATTGCTTGCGCTTGTTCTTGCTTGCGTACTTCGAACTCCTGCAACTTCTTATCCGCCTGCTCTTTATCTACTTCCGGATCAATCCGTAATGGAGGGAAACCATACGAAACTAAATTTTCCTCAATTAGCGGTAGGTATTGCTGTTTCAAAAAAGGAATGACCGTCTCATTATCGATCAATAATACAATTCGTTTATCTTGAATAACCGGCAGCGGTTTGCTTAGAACTTGCTTAACTAACGGGGTATCACAATCCTGTTCACCTAATGCTAATTGCCAGTAATTTTGCAAAAGAGTTTCGTCAAATTGATTCTCTTCTGGTACGATATGTAATTTCACTTTTGCGATAGATTGAAAAGCAAGCTGTAACTTTTGATGAAACGCATAAAATAATTTCGCTGGTAAAATTTCTGGGGTTTGAATAAAAAATTCCCAAACTCGTGATTTCTCATGTACAACAACTTCTTTGATCTCAGAAGCCTGGATCGTTGGATGTTGCTGTTCTATCTCAGCTAATTCAATTTGTCGTAATAAATTTTCGAACAACTCACGATTTTTAGACAAAATGACATCTCCTTCACTTTTTCAAGTATGTTCCAGTATACCTGTTTTTTTTTATGATTGCATTAGAAAAAGGATCGAAAAATTTCGATCCTTTCATTTTAAAAGAAGAAACGTTGGATATCATTCCATGTGACTAAGATCATTAAAAGCATGATAAATCCAAAACCGATCATAGTAATCATACCTTCTTTATCTGGATCAAGTGGTCGTCCTCGTACCCCTTCAATTAAATTCAGTAAAATTTTACCACCGTCGAAGGCTGGAATAGGTAACAGATTGACAATTCCCAAATTGACAGATAACAGTGCCATCAAGTAAATGACTGTCTTGATTCCTGCTCGTGATGCCTCAGCAGACATCTGATACATCATAACAGGTCCACCAAGCTTGTCTAGACTGAACCCAGTGAAAAGCGAACCTAAAGCACCAAAAATTCTTTTAACCATATCCCATGATTGTGTCAAGCCACCGACTATTTTATCAGCAAAACCAGTTTTCATATAAGGTGTTACACCAATTTGACCAACCTTTTCCCCATTGCTTTTAACACTTTTCGGTGTCATTTGGACTGTTTTTTCTTTACCATCTTGTTCGATTACTACACTTAATTCTTCTCCTGGTTTCTTTGTAACAGTATTTGTTAGATCATCCCAAGAAGAGATTTTTTTTCCGTCAACAGAAACAATAGCGTCATGATCTTTTAAACCCGCAACGGCCGCGGGGCTGCCAGCTTGAACAGCTCCAATTTGATTTGTATCATAATCCGCAACGCCCCCTTGTAAAAAAGCTAAGGCAATAAATAATATAATTGTCAGAATAAAGTTATTCATTGGGCCAGCAAAGTTAGTCAAAATACGTGAACCTAGTTTAGCCGATTGGAATTGAACATCGCGCGGCGCAATCCGAACCTCTGTGCCGCTCTCCTCAATCACGGTAGCATTATGTTGAACTTTGTAAATTGTTTCTTGACTTTCATCACCATTCACATATCCCCTAATAATTAAATCATCTACAAGGTCTGCAGAAAATAATTCCATTGGAATGCTATTTGGCAACTGTATTTTTTTACTAGTGTTGATCCGACTCACTTCATTATTCGGAGTCAGTTCAACGGACAAGGGCATGCCTGGACTTAGTTCCGTTTCTTCGTCTTCTAAACCAGCCATCCGGACATATCCGCCAATTGGCAATAAACGCAATGTATAAGTTGTTCCATCTTTTCCCATATGAGCAATAAGTTTTGGGCCCATGCCAATTGCAAATTCTCGAACAAGAATTCCCGAACGCTTCGCAAAAAAGAAATGCCCGAATTCATGAACAATGACAAGTACGCCAAAAACGATTAAAAACGTAATAATCGTACGCATAATTCTCCTACCTTCATTAGTTTTCTTAAAAACAGTTTATCATAGTCTCGAAAAAATATATTCCTTTACCGATCATTTCATAGAAAATTTAAAAAAGCTGAAAAAAAAGAGCGTTTCCGCTCTTTTTAAAATACTCCTAACAAGTGCATCATTGGAAAAACAAATAGCATACTGTCAAAACGATCTAAAATACCGCCATGTCCAGGTAAAATTTTTCCTGAATCCTTTACATCATAGTGACGTTTGATTGCCGATTCTACTAAATCTCCAAATTGTCCGACAATTGAGAAAACGATCGTAAAGATAATCATCGTAATTATATTATGCTGGAAAACTGCTGGTTGAACTAAGACAAAAACAACTGCCACAACAACTGCGCTGGCAATTCCCCCTAACGCACCTTCGATTGTTTTATTTGGTGAAATATCTGGCCATAATTTATGTTGCCCAAATTTCCGTCCTACCATATAAGCACCGATATCCGTTGCCCAAACAACAAAGAAAGCAAAAAGTAAAATTGCCAACCCGTCTGCACGAGCTGTAACTAAATTTTGAAACCCAACACCTACGTATAAACTGGCGACAACCGGAAATCCCGCTTCGTCAATAGTATACGTATTTTTAGAAACCACTGAAAAGCCAAGAATAATCATCACGGTCAAATAAAATAATAGAAAATTGCTGTTCTCACCACTTAAAAAGGGCATCCAACGTTCCGCTGGCAAAACTAAGAAAATTGCTCCTAAAATTGAAAGTACACCTTCAAAGCTTACAATCGCAAGACCCTTCATACGGAACAACTCATAAACACCAATCCCTGCTAATACTGCTGCCGCTAATTCTACTGCTATCCCACCGACATAAAGAATCGGAATAAAAATTGCTAAAGCGACAACTGCGGTAATAACTCTTTGTCTCATTTTTTATCCTCCTTGTTCAAGCCTCCAAAACGCCGATTTCTCTGCTGGAAAGAAGCAATTGCCGCTTCTAAATGGTTCCCGTCAAAATCTGGCCATAAGGCTTTAGTAAAATACAACTCACTATAAGCTAACTGCCATAGCAAAAAATTGCTAATCCGTTCTTCTCCACTTGTTCGCACCACTAATTCAGGATCACGTAACTCATTTGGTAAAAAACCTGTCATTAAATGATCACCAACGATATCATCATTGATTGTTTCAACAGAAAGTTCGTCATTTTTGACCTCTTGAGCCATTTGCTTAATTGCAGTAATGATTTCAGCACGGCTACCATAGTTCAATGCAAAATTCAAAACGAGTCCATCATTTTGTGCCGTCTGTTCAATTGCTCGTTTCACCGCATCCTGTGTGTGGGAGGGAAGATATTCTTCATAGCCCATTACGTGAACTTGAACATTCTCTTCGATCAGTTCTGGCACGAAGGTATCAAAAAAATCTACTGGCAACTGCATCAAAAAATTCACTTCTTCTTCAGGTCGTTTCCAATTTTCTGTTGAGAAAGCGTACAGTGTCAAAACTTTTACACCCAAACGGTTCGCATGTTTCGTGATCTTTTTGACCGTTTCCATACCTTCTTTATGTCCAGCAATTCTTGGCAAACGACGATTTTGTGCCCAACGGCCATTACCGTCCATAATGATTGCAATGTGTTTGGGAACAGCACCTTCAGGATCAAAATCGAATTGCGCTGCCTCTGGCGTATACTTTTGTTTTTGTGGAAAAAATCGCAATACCATGTTTTTCCTCCTCCATTGAAATCAAAAGTAAGAAATACTTTTGAAAAGTCATCTGCCATTATAACAATAAAAATCGTGTATTCCTATGAAAAACAAATACCTTTAGGCTTTTTCAATGAATTTTGAGTAAAATAAAAACCCGAAGAACATATCTTCAGGCTTTTCTCGTAAATTAAACTTCTAATAATTCTTTTTCTTTCTCAGCAACAATCTGGTCAATAGCTTTGATATTGTCATCTGTTAATGATTGAATATCCTTTTCAATATTACGCAGATCATCCTCTGTCAAATCACCATTTTTTTGTTGCTTTTTATAAACATCCATAGCGTCACGTCGAATATTTCGTACAGCAACCTTCGCACCTTCTGATTCTTTCTTCACTTCTTTAGCTAATTCTTTGCGGCGTTCTTCAGTTAGTTGAGGAATCACCAAACGGATTACATTTCCATCGTTCGCTGGATTCAAACCGATATCGCTAGCTAAAATCGCTTTTTCTACATCAGTGATCATATTTTTATCAAATGGTGTAACCATTAGCACGCGTGCTTCTGGAATAGTAATTGATGCCATTTGGTTTACAGGTGTTGGGACACCATAGTAATCAACTGTGATGCGATCAAGCAAGCTTGCATTCGCACGTCCTGCACGAATTTGCCCTAATTGGCGTTGCAAGGCTTCCTGTGCCTTTTTCATTTTGTCTCTGGCTTCATTCATTACTGTATCTGCCATTTTATTTCCCCCTTACAGTCGTCCCGATGTTCTCACCAAGTACGACACGTTTAATATTTCCTGGTTCGTTTAAATTAAAGACAACAAGTGGAATATCATTGTCCATACTTAATGAGCTTGCTGTTGAGTCCATGACTTGTAATCCTTTAGCAATCACATCTAAATGAGTCAGTTCCTCATATTTCACTGCATTTTCATCAAGCTTTGGATCAGCCGAATAAACACCATCGACATTATTCTTCGCCATTAAGATTACGTCAGCATTTACTTCAGCTGCTCTTAATGCAGCTGTTGTATCCGTTGAGAAATAAGGATTCCCTGTTCCGCCAGCAAAAATTACGATGCGACGTTTTTCAAGATGACGCTCCGCTTTTCGACGAATATATGGTTCAGCAATTTGACGCATCTCAATTGATGTTTGCACACGCGTTGGTACACCTATATTTTCTAGTGCATCTTGTAATGCCAATGCATTCATTACTGTTGCTAACATCCCCATATAATCTGCTTGTGCGCGTTCCATCCCCATCTGAGCACCGATTTGACCCCGCCAGATATTCCCACCACCAACGATAATTGCCATCTCAATACCTAAATCATGAACTTCTTTAATTTCTTCAACAATTTCTTGGATCACTGGTGGATTTATACCAAACTTTTCATCGCCAGCCAAGGCTTCTCCACTAAGTTTTAATACTACACGTTTATACTTTGGTTCATTCATCTCAATACCTCCACTGTCACTCTATTGATATTTTAGCATACTCTGCTTTTGAAGCTAGCCTTATTTGAATTTGCTTAAAAAAAGGGAGCGCACATCTTCGTGCGTTCCCGACTGCTTAAAAAGCAGAATTATTTTTTGATTTGACTCATAACTTCTTCCGCGAAGTTTTCTTCACGTTTTTGGATACCTTCGCCAACTTCAAAACGAACGAAGCTCGCAACTGTAGCACCTTTAGAAGCTACATATTTTTCAACAGTCATATCAGGATCTTTAACGAATGGTTGGTCAACCAAAGCTATTTCTGCTTTAAATTTGTTCAAACGGCCAATAACCATTTTCTCAACGATATTAGCTGGTTTACCTTCATTTAATGCCTGTTCAGTAAGAACAGTCTTTTCATGTTCTAATTCTGATTCTGGGATTTGACTTTCATTTACATAACGAGGATTAATTGCAGCAACATGCATCGCAACATCTTTTGCAACTGCTTCGTCAGTTGTGCCATCTAATAGAGCTAAAACAGCAATTCGTCCACCCATATGCAGGTAGCCGCCAAATGCTGCGTTATCTTCTTTTTCAACAACTTCAAAACGACGGAAGTTAATTCTTTCGCCGATAACTTGTGTAGCTTCGATTAACGCTGCTTCTAAAGTTTCACCTTTAGCGTTCGTTAATTTCATTGCTGCATCCATATCCGCTGGTTTATGTTCAGCAACTAACGATGCGATTTCCTTAACTAAATCTTGGAACATTTCATTTTTAGAAACGAAGTCAGTTTCAGAGTTCACTTCTACGATTGCTGCAGTATTTCCGTTAACGGCAACTGAAGCTAAACCTTCAGCAGCGATACGATCATTTTTCTTAGCTGCTTTCGCCATACCTTTTTCACGTAAAAGATCAACAGCTTTTTCAATGTCGCCTTCTACTTCCACTAATGCTCGTTTAGCATCCATCATTCCTACGCCAGTCATGTCGCGTAGTTCTTTTACCATTTTAGCTGTTACATCTGCCATTTAAAGGGCCTCCTTAGTTTTTCTAAAAAAGCTGCTTCAAAGGAATATATTTACTTTGAAGCAGCATATGCTACGAAATTATTCAGCTGATTCAGTAGAAGCGTTGCCGCCTTCCACTACATCAACGATTTCTTCGATTGAAGTTGCTTGTCCGCCATCTTCAGCTACGAAGTCTTCTTCTGCTACTTGATCTTCACCTTGGTTTCCTTCGATGAAAGCATCAGCCATTTTTGCAGTGATTAATTTCACAGCACGAATAGCATCATCGTTTGAAGGGATAACTACATCGATTTCATCTGGATCACAGTTTGTATCAACCATAGCAACGATTGGAATGTTCAATTTATGAGCTTCTTGAACAGCAATGCGTTCTTTACGAGGATCAACGATATACATAACATCAGGGATGCGAGGCATATCAGCGATACCGCCTAAGAATTTTTCTAAGCGTTCACGTTCTTTGTTCAAACCAACAACTTCTTTTTTAGGCAATACTTCGAAAGTACCATCTGCTTCCATAGCGTTGATATTTTTCAAACGAGCGATACGTTTTTGAATTGTGTCCCAGTTTGTTAAAGTTCCGCCTAACCAACGGTGGTTTACATAGTATTGACCAGCGCGGATAGCTTCTTCTTTGATTGCTTCTTGAGCTTGTTTCTTAGTACCTACGAATAATGCAACGCCGCCATCTTCAGCGACATCTTTCATGTAGTCATAAGCCGCATCTACCAATTTGACTGTTTTTTGCAAGTCAATGATGTAGATTCCGTTTCTTTCTGTGAAGATATATTTCTTCATTTTTGGGTTCCAGCGACGAGTTTGGTGGCCAAAATGTACGCCGGCTTCTAGTAATTGTTTCATAGACAATACTGACATTTGTGTTTCCTCCAATTGGTTTTTTTGTTTTCCTCTCCTGCTCTCTTCTTCATAAGGAACTGACTAGCAGCACCGCCTTATGAATCAAGTCAGAATGTGGATTTTTGCGTAAGGTTTCCCACACACAATTAGTTATTATACAAGAGTTTTTTTAATAAATCAATCTTTTTTCACTTGCACTTTAGTACATTAATATTTATAAAGGAATACTGTTTAAAAAAACTTTTTCTGCTATACTGAGTGCATAATTATCATTTTAACAATCCCAACCTACTAGAGAGTAAGAAGCAATTCTAATCTCCGTAATCATACAATGACATTAAGATCAAACTAATTTTTCGGACACTTCGACTAAGTTAGTTCATTACATATAAAAATAAGGAGTTTTTTTATGCGAAAAAAAGATCGACACGAATTAATTAAACAAATTATTTCCGAAAATCCGATTCGAAACCAAAATGAATTAATGGATTATTTACAGCAGTATCAAGTTTCAGCCACTCAAGCAACCATCTCAAGAGATATTCGTGATCTGAAAATTGTCAAGACCATTGATGAAACAGGTAAACCTCGTTTTGAGGTATTCAAAGAGCACCAAGCACCTACCGAAGATGATGATATTAAGCGTTTAATCCGCATGACAACCGATGTGATCGTTAAAGTCGATACCGTACAGTTTATGACAATCGTCAGTACCCTGCCAGACAATGCGCATTTGTTAGCTTCAGTCTTAGATGATCTTTCTAGTGAACTTATCGTCGCGACAATGGCAAGTTTCGATACAATTATTATCATTTCAAGAACACCTGATGATGCACAACAAGTTACTGCATTTTTGCAAGATCCAACAAAGGTCTCTATTTTCAGTTAACAAAAAACCGGAGAAAAAATTCTCCGGTTTTTGTTTACATTTTATTTGGTGCATGAACACCCAACAAGCGTAAATCTTCTTTTAAAATTACTGTTACTGCGTGAACCAATGATAAACGTGCATCTTTTTGTTCATCGTCCACTAATATTTTTGTATGTGCGTAGTATTTATTAAAGGCTTGCGCCAATTTGATCGAGTGTTTAGCAATCACTGATGGTTCATATTGAGCTGCCGCCTGCATCACGACTTCAGGATAGTTTTGCAGTAATTTGATAATTTCCCAACTGTCAGCATCGTTTAATGAATAAACTGCTTCAGGATCAACAGTAAATGCCGCCTTCTCCAAAATGGTCATCGCACGCGCGTGGGTGTATTGAACATAGGGCCCAGTCTCGCCTTCAAAGCGAACAACTTCTTCCAAGTTAAAATCAAAGTTATTCAAACGATCATTTTTTAAATCATGGAAAACTACTGCCCCAACGCCAACTTGATGTGCAACTTCTTCTTTGTTGGGTAGATCAGGATTTTTTTCTTGAATTTGTGTCAATGCAGAGTCTTTCGCTTCGTTTAAAACTTCTTCCAATAAAACAATTTTCCCTTTACGTGTGGATAATTTCTTACCATCTTTTGTGATCAACCCAAATGGAATATGAACCATATCGTCTGACCAGTCAAAACTCATTTCCTTCAAAACGGCTTTTAATTGTTTAAAGTGTCCGCTTTGTTCATTTCCGACAACATACAAGGATTTAACAAAATTGTACTCACGCTTGCGATAAAGAGCTGCCGCCAAATCTCGAGTAATATATAGTGTTGCACCATCTGATTTTTTAATCAAAGCAGGATTCAAATCATATTTTTCAAGATCAACGATTTCAGCCCCTTCATTTGTTTGCAAAAGGTGTTTTTCTTCCAGCATCGTCACAACTTCATCCATCTTGTCATTATAAAAGGCTTCACCATTGTACGAGTCAAAATCAACTTCCAACATACCGTAAATTTTACTGAACTCTTTTAATGATTCACTACGGAACCACTTCCATAATGCTAACGCTTCGTCGTCGTTTTCTTCCAATTTCTTAAACCAAGCACGTGCTTCATCATTTAATTCTGGTTCTTCCTCAGCCTTTTCATGAAATTCCACATACAAACGCAATAGCTCATTAATCGGCTCGGCTTTAACCTTTTCTTCCGAACCCCATTTTTTATAAGCAACGATTAATTTACCAAATTGAGTTCCCCAGTCACCCAAATGATTGATTTTGATTGGAGTATAGCCAATTTTAGTCAATATTAGACTGATTGAATTACCAATCACAGTCGAACGTAAATGGCCCATTGAAATTGGTTTTGCGATATTTGGCGAAGACATATCAATTGTTACGTTTCCTTCATTTCCAATATTGCTATCACCAAAATGATTTTCCTCTTTTGCGATTTGTTTTAAGACCATACTTGAAATCACTTCTTTTTTCATGAAAAAATTTAAATATGGACCTACAACTTCAATTTTTTCGAATGCTTCTGGATTGATTTTTTCTGCCAATTCCACTGCAATTTGTTGGGGTGCTTTGCGAAAAATTTTTGCCAAAGCAAAAGCTGGGAATGCCACGTCCCCATGATCCACTGATTTAGGGTTTTCTAGCAGACGTTCTACTTCTCGTAATGTAAGATTTTCTTTGACTACTTCCAAAACAGCTTGTGCAACAATTTCTTTATTATTCATCCAAATTTCCTCCCTTTTAATACAAAAAAAGCCCCTGATGTATAAATACATCAGAGACGAGAATTCCCGCGGTACCACTCTTATTGTCGTAAACGACCAGCTTAAGGCTATAACGGTAGCTGCCGTTGCATCTCAAAAGTGCGCCATCCATTTTTGTTTATCCGGCTCTCACCCGCCCGAACTCGCTGCAAAACAGATCATAGACTTCTCTTTTTCATCGATGAAAATAATTATCTGGCACTTATAGTAACAGAAAAATCGTCATCTGACTAGTCACGAGAGAAAAATCTTTATGCTTTGGGAATAAATAAATCTCCTAACGTCGCGGCCATCACCGCCTTGATTGTATGCATACGATTTTCGGCTTGTTGAAATTGCAACGCCTGATCACTACGGAAGACTTCATCTGTAACTTCCATTTCAGCCAACCCGTATTTTTCTTTGATCTCTTCAGCTACTTCTGTTTCTAGATCATGAAAAGCCGGCAGACAATGTAAAAAAATCGTCTCAGCTTTTTTAGTTTTTGTCATCAATTCCTGATTCACTTGATAGGGCAGCAATAAGTTAATCCGCTCCTCAAAGGCATCTTCTTCACCCATTGAAACCCAGACATCCGTATAAACAATATCCGCTTTAGCAACACCTTGATCAATATCATCTGTAACAACTATTTTTGACTGTGAAGCTTCAGCATATTTTTCAGCCATAGCAATCAAGTCTTGTTCAGGATAAAGTTCTTCCGGCGTAACGATGGAAATATTTACACCTAAAATCGCACTGGTGATTAATAGTGAATTCGCCACGTTGTTACGACCGTCGCCGACATAAGCTAAAGTCAAATCTTCTAATTTTCCGAAGTGTTCTTTGATAGTTAAAAAATCCGCCAACATTTGTGTTGGGTGCCATTCATCAGTCAACCCATTCCAGACTGGTACGCCTGAGTGTTCTGCCAGTGCTTCAACTGCTGTTTGAGAAAAACCTCTATATTCAATTCCGTCAAACATACTGCCAAGAACTTTTGCTGTATCTTCCACAGACTCCTTTTTTCCTAATTGGATATCATTTTTTCCTAAGTATTCAGGATGGGCACCAAGATCAATCGTTGCTGTAGTGAATGCAGCACGTGTACGAGTGGACGTTTTTTCAAACAATAAAGCAATATTTTTACCCGATAAATATTTATGCGAAATATTCTGCTGCTTTAACTCTTTTAAATGTGCTGCAAAGTCAATTAAATAAAGTAACTCTTCTTTAGTGAAATCTATTTCTTTTAAAAAACTTTTTCCTTGAAAGATATTCGTCATTTCAAACCCTCCATTTTTGAATATTAATTCTTTTTTTATGCAATTAATTCATTTTTATTCATAATAACTTAATGGACGAGAAGTATCAACCTCATTTAGGAATTATTTTGAAAATCACTCCTCCTTAAATACTGGAACTCATTGATTTTTATTCTTAAGTTTAAAAGAACGGAAATTATGTCAGTTCATTTTAAACAGACGACTGCTTGGCTGAAAGAAAATATCATTGGGCATTTTATTGCAATACAGTATTCACTCAATCATTTAATATTCTAATGCTGTTAATGCAAAATAAAAAGGCAGCTAATTTTTAGCTGCCTGGTTAATTAATTCTTTTTTAATTTTCGAACACGCAAAGTAATTAAATATTTAAGATCCTCAAAATTTTTCCTGGAGGTAATATCTACGACAAACCAAAATCCTCCCATAACAGGTTTATTTTCCATATATGTCTTTTGGATTTGTTCAGACATTGAGGAGATAGTAGCTGATAGGTCTTCTTCAAAAAGCTCAGACACAACAACCATCATTCTTACACAATCTTCTCGAAAGTAAATTGTACCAAGGTTACCGCCATACTTTTTAGCCTTTAAATTCCACCCGCCAAATGCTCCTTTTTCCTTTGAGTACTCAATTGAGAATTTGGGGTGATAATTTTCCGTCAAAAAATCAAACAATTTTTCAAAATAGGTTCCTGCAGCAAATTCTTTCATATCCTCTAACGTTGGCTGTTCATCTATCGAAAATTTCTCTTGCCAATTTTGATCCATCTAAACGCCTCCTCCAACTCATAATAACAAAGTGTTAGATGTGTTGAAAAGCTAAACTTGGATTAGCATTTAAGCTCATGTTGGCGAAATGATGTTTTTGTAGTTCTACATGAGCTGCAGCTCCAATCATTGCTGCATTGTCTCCACATAAGCGTAACGGTGGTACGATTAGTTGAACTTGAGGCAATTCCTTTTCGATTACTTTGGTCATTCTTTTACGTAACCCTCGATTGGCTGCTACTCCGCCAGCTATAATCAATTGTTTAACCGGATAAGTTTTACAAGCCCTGATCGTTTTTGAAACTAATACATCAATAATACTCGCTTGAAAACTTGCGGCTAAATCCTTCTTATTTAATTCTTCTCCGCGCTGTTCCGCATTATGAGTTAGATTAATAAAAGCACTCTTCAAACCGCTAAAACTAAAATCAAAATTATCTTCCTTAATCATTGCCCGAGGAAAATTATAAGTATCTTCACCTTGATGAGCCAACTCATCAATTTCTTTTCCACTCGGATAACTTAGTCCCAGCACACGTCCAACTTTATCATACGCTTCACCTGCAGCATCATCCCTAGTTTCACCGATAATCTCGAAGGAGCCATCTTCACTCATATAGACTAATTCAGTATGTCCTCCGCTCACTAACAGAGCCATCAATGGAAACGTCAAGGGCTCAACTAAGCGTGCTGCATAAATATGCCCCGCCATATGATTGATTGGTAACAATGGTAAGGCATTCGCCCAGGCAAACGCCTTAGCTGCACTTAAGCCAATCAATAATGCTCCTACGAGACCGGGGCCATGAGTTACTGCCACTGCTCGAAGATCTTTAGCAGTTACGTTAGCTTCAAGTAGCGCCTCTTCGATACAAATTGTAATTTGTTCAACATGATGGCGACTAGCGACTTCTGGTACAACGCCACCGAACCGCATATGACTTTTAATCTGCGAGGCAACAATATTAGATAGAATTATATGACCATTTTCTATGACCGCGACGCTTGTTTCGTCGCAACTGCTCTCAATTGCTAAAATAAGTTCTGGTTCATTCATTTGTATTTCCTACTTTCAAAGACATCAACACAGCATCCTCTTGAGGGTGCTGATAATAATTTTTTCGTATTCCAATTTCTAGAAAGCCGAACTTTTCATAAAAAAGACGCGCCTCTCGATTCGAAGCACGCACCTCTAAAAAAACATTAGCGATATTCTGTGTTTCAGCATGCCCAATCAAGCTATTCATTAGTCTTCTGCCATGACCTTGGCCTTTTATCTTGACTGCAATATTAGTAATTTCTATTTCATCACAAACTTGATGAAATCCTAAAAAAGCAATAATTTCTTTTTCTTCAAAGAAATAGTGACTGTGAGCTTGGCTCATATCGCTGGCAAATTGGTCAGCGGTCCACGGAGAATCATAAGCATATGCTGCCTGGCTGATTTCCCAGAATTTTCTTGCTAAGTCTTCCAATTTAACTCACATCCAAACGTTTAATCATATCTAAAGCATCCTCATTGTTCTCAGTGTAATAGTTTTTGCGAATATTTCGCGCAGAGAACCCTAGCCTACGATATAACCGTTGAGCATCCGTATTACTGAGCCGGACTTCCAATGAGAGTGTTTCACAATCGTTCATTATAGCGAATTTTTCTACTTCGTCAATCAACAAATTGCCGATCCCATGATTCTGAAAAACAGTTCCTACCGCAATATTAGTAATATGCGTGTCGTTACCGATTAAGCGACTGCCGATAAAACCAGCAATTTCCTCTTTTTTAGTTACAATACAAATATATAAGTGTGGAATCGGAGAATGGATCTCTGAGAGAAAAGCGCTTTTCGTCCAAGGCGTTTCCCCAAAGTAAACGTCACGTTCCAATGCAATCAGTTCTTTAATATCTTGGTCTACAATTTTTCTTAATAGATATTCTTCATCACTTAAATTTACATACTTGGCGTTAAAAGGATATTGTTTCCCATACAAAATCGTCTTTACTAATCCGCTAAATTTTTTCAACATAGTTATCGTCCTCTGGTTGATGCGTTTCCAGCCATTTCTCTTCAGCCTCTACCCGTTTTAAATAAGCTGGTACCAATCCATGAACATTTTCAATTGGGGTTGCCAGAAATCCTAATTTACCTAAAACTATCCCATTAGGTAAATTAAACTCATCTGCCGCTGATACATCCGCAATTAATTGAGCTGACTCGATTTGCTCTTTGAATTTGCTTGTCTCGCCAATAAACAATACAGGTTCTTCGATTTGAGCCAATAAATCAGTCAGCGCAATGTGCTGATCCGCCAAAACAGTTACTAACTGCTGATTTTCCCAACGATATACTCCTGCATATACATTATTCCTACGCGCATCCATCAAGGGAACTATCAACTTATCTGTACGAGCATTCCCAGCAATTACTGCCAAACTAGAGACCGCCGCCAATTCAATGTTCAATGTCTCCGCCAATGTTTTCGCGGTCGTTATCGCGATGCGGATACCCGTATAAGAGCCTGGACCCTTTGCTACGACGATCCGATCCAAATCCGCTGGTTTCAATCCGCTGGCCTCCATTACAGATTCAACTGCCGGCATCAATGTTAGGCTATGATTCATTTTTCGATTCAACTGAAAATGAGCCAGCACAGTATCGTTTTCTAAGACAGCTACCGCTAATGTCTGATTAGATGTATCCATCGCTAATAATTTCATAAACGTTCATTTCCTCGCATTTAAGATAGCAATATTTTAACACAAACTATATTTGCTTTCCTACTAACTGTCCAAGAATTTCAACTTTCCCTAATTATCGGTATAAAAAGAGCAGCGAATCTCGCTGCTCCAGGTTATTTTGTAGATTCTCGTTGAAGCAGTTTTGTTCCCAACATTATTTTTCTCGGAACAGGTGAAAACTCCTTGGCTAAATCTAAAATCGTTGAGACAGCTAGTTCACCCATCCATTCAGTTTCAACTTTGACTGTTGTCAAAGCGGGTGATACGTACTTCGCTACACTTACATCGTTGAATCCAATAACCGAAATATCTTCTGGAACTCGTAGACCAGTAGCTTGAATCGCCTGCATTGCTCCCACAGCTAATGCGTCACTTGAAGCAAAAAAAGCATTTGGTAAATCCTGTGTACTAGACAAAAATTCCATCATCGCGATTTTCCCAGCTTCCATTGAAAAAGCCGCAGTCAACGTGAACTCCGGGCGATACAGGTTAATTTGTTGCATTTTGCGTTTAAAAGCTATTAATCGCGGATCTTCAATAGGTTGCAAATTATGCTTAGTTTTTTCTTCACCTGAAAGAATTCCGATTTTTTGATGTCCATGTTGGATGAAATAGTCGATTACAAGATCCACACTTTGGTCAAAATCGACAACCAAAGAATTCAGTCCCATATTCATTCCATCAAAATCGACAAAAAGTAAATTTTCATCAATTTGTTTTAGCTGCCGAATTTGCTCCGCGTCAAACTTCCCTAAAGCAATGGTTCCGCTGACCTGGGTATCTGATAGCTCATTCAACGTTTCGCGGCGAATTTGGACATTCAACTCCTCTGCTTTTTTTTCGATTCCTAAACGGATTGATAAATAGTAAAGATCGGCTAATTCCTCAGCCTCATCATACCATTGAACCAGACGGATCACTGCTTTGCCAATCTTGTTGGCGCGTTTATGCTTAGTATAGTTTAGCTCTTCTGCCACTTCAAAAATGCGCTGCTTTGTTTCTTGAGCGACCGATAACTCTTGATCGTAATTCAACACACGGGAAACCGTTGCAGGTGAAACACCTGCTCGTTTTGCAATATCTCGAATAGTTGCCATCGCTACCCCTTTCTACAAAGTCTTAATGAAACGTGTAAACCCTTCTTGTCCCTCAACATCACGTTTGAAGACACCGGCGTCTTCCAATACACGGGCAAAAACAGCTCCTACTTCTTTTTGAAGAACCTGTGTCACATTTTCATGTGTGATTTGATTATCAGCTTTCACTTGATCTGCCCATTTCACATGATAGTCAGCAATAGTACTCTCTTCACTCAATACGTATTTCTCGACTTCCTTTAGTTCTTTTTCCAAACGTGGGGGTAAAACAGCCAGACCCATGACTTCTATCAAACCAATATTTTCTTTTTTGATATGCTGTACATCAGGATGTGGATGAAAAATTCCATCAGGAAATTCTTCTGAGACATTGTTATCACGTAGAACTAGATCCAACTCAAAAAGGGCATCTTTTCGACGAGCGATTGGCGTGATGGTATGATGTGACGTGCCATCCTCTGTTTGAGCAATAATTTGCAGTTCTTTATCTGAATAAGATTGCCATTTTTTAAAGATCATGTTTGACGCTTCAATTAAATCTTTTTGATTTTTTCCTTGTAGACGAATAACTGATAGCGGCCATTTTACAACTCCAGCTTTAATAGCAGGATAATCTTTTAAATCAAAAGTTCTTTCCATTTCGGCGACGGCCATCGGAAATGTATGTCGACCTCCTTGATAATGATCGTGCGAAAGGATTGAACCTCCAACAATTGGCAAATCTGCATTCGAACCAACAAAATAGTGCGGCAAAACTTCTGTGATCTTCAAAAGTCGCTGGAAGGTTGCTTTTGTGATTTTCATCGGACGATGCTCTTCCGATAAAATAATGCAATGTTCATTATAGTAAGCGTAGGGAGAATACTGGAATCCCCAGCTTTCTCCATCAAGGTTCATCCGAATAATTCGATGATTGGTTCGCGCAGGGTAGTTTAATCGACCTTTGTATCCTTCATTTTCCATACATAGCATACATTCAGGATAATCGACTTTTACTACTTGTCGTTCTGCTGCAATTTGCTTCGGATCTTTTTCCGGTTTTGATAGATTAATCGTAATCTCTAAATCACCATATTCAGTTTCAGCCGGAAAAATAATATTGCGTGCAATTTCTCGGGTTTTGATATAATCGTTCTCTTTACTTAGTTTAAAGAAATAATTTGTTGCCTGAACAGGATCTTTTGAGTAGTATTGGGCAAAATAAGCATTAACTACTGACGGCGGAGGTGTCATAAGGTCCATCAACTGGGCTTCTAACATATCCTTTTCTGCTTGTAGATCAGTAATTACTTTATTCTTTTCCGCTTGAAGCAACAGATATTCAACCAAATCTACTGCGCTTTCAGTCACTCCTCGAATTTCAGCTTTTGTTAATGAATCTTCACCGATTATGGCAATGATGCGGTTTTCTAAATATAAACGATCCATCTCCATCCAACCGCCAGATTGAATAGCTAACGTAATAAAATCTCTAATCACTTGACTGATTGACACGCCATTTCCTCCTAGTCCTCATATCCATGTGGATGACTCACATGCCAATTCCACGCTGTTTCAATAATTGCTTTGATATCTGTATATTCAGGTTTCCAGCCTAATGCTTTCTTGACTTTTTCACTTGAAGCGACTAATCGGCTTGGGTCACCGGCACGACGAGGTCCTATTTCTGCCGAGATTTCTTTTCCGGTCACTTCACGAGCGGCATTAAGCATTTCTGTCACTGAGTAACCGTTATTTGAGCCTAGATTAAAGTAATTGCTCGGGTTACCTGCCTTCAAGTATTCTAATGCGAGGATATGCGCAGCAGCTAAATCTTCTACTTGTACGTAATCACGAATACATGTGCCATCTGGTGTATCATAATCATCACCGAAAATGGTCAAATGATCTCTTTGTCCTAAAGCAACTTGTAAAATAATCGGTACTAAATGCGTCTCAGGATCATGATCCTCCCCGATACTTGCATCTGCTTTTGCCCCAGCAACATTAAAATAACGTAAAGCTACATATCGCATACCATAAGCGTTATCGCACCATTTCATCATTTTTTCCATCATTAACTTGCTCTCACCATATGGATTAGTCGGATTAGTTGCAACTTCTTCTGTAATCGGTGAAATCCCTGGTTCCCCATAAGTTGCGGCTGTCGAAGAAAAGACTATATTTTTTACACCAAACTCTTCCATAACCTCTAACAAACTTTCCATACCAACTACATTATTATTGAAATATTTTAAAGGTTTTGCTACCGACTCTCCAACCAATGAACTAGCCGCAAAATGCACTACACCTTCAATTGTTTCTTTTGTGAAGACCTCAGTCATGAAGACTTTGTCACGGCAATCGCCCTCATAAAACTTTGCATTCGGATGAACTGCCTTACGATGGCCAGTTAATAAATTATCCACCACAACTACCTCATAATTTTGAGAAATTAATTTATCTACTGTATGAGAACCGATGTATCCCGCGCCGCCTAGAACTAAAATTGCCATTTAATCTACTCCTAACATTCACATTTTATTTAGTAAACAAATTATAATTTGTTTACTAAATAAATGCAAGCCTTTTTCCCATTCGTTAAACTTTTCATTTTTAAGGTTTTGCTTCATAATGAGTACATAAGGAAATAAATGTTATACAGCTCGCATTTGGGATAAGATATCTATTTCTTATGGCTGAGAAAGGAGTGTTGAAACGATGCGTAAATTTACTTCAGGATTCGTTACTGGTACCTTAACTGCTGCGGCAATAGTTGCAGGTGTAGTGATGGGTGTGAAAAAGAAAGTCATCGATCCGATTGAAGAAAAAGAATCAAAAATCGATGAAAATCGTAAAAAAGCTCGTAGAAAAAGAATCGCACGATAAAAAAGAAAGCCGCACGGCTTTCTTTTTTATCTATAGATAGTGCTGACGATTTGATTCGCTAAATAAAAGACACGATCTTCGCTCTTTGGACGTGGCGAAGCAGCATTCAACCAATCTAACCCCTCTAATGGAATCCCATAACAGTAGATATGTTGTAAAACAATCCCATTATGATCTACAACTTGATGAGACTTGCGGGTCACATGAATAGCTCCTGTTTGATATTCCTTGCCTTCAACTATTATGCTGTGTGGTGCTAGATATCCTTTTTGCCGCATTCGGATTAACAAAGGATTTTCGGTGTGCTCAAGATTCGTTTCAGGCAAACGTGCTTCAATTAAATTTTTTCCAATAAAAGAATGATTTGGGCTTTTTTTACTATAAGCTAAAAACGTTCCATTAGTTTTTTCAATTACCATATCTGGTGCTAAAAATTTGATAATTCCCGCTTCAAACAATGCCAACAATTGCTTTTGTCGAATCACTGGTGCTCCGATCGTCAAAAAACTATAATTCCGATTAAACGTTCCAAAAAAATCCTCAACATATTCTCTTGGTGTAAATCTTTCATGATCCAGCATAAAATTAAACGGTTCTTGCAATTCTTTGTACGTATCAATAGCTGCAGCAATTGCACCCGTTTTATTACCTAACTCAGCTTCAACAATATCTTTTCTTAAGTATTTTTGAATAAATTCTGGAAATTCTTTTGAAGAGATTTCTTTTGCTGGATCAAAAAGTACTGACCAATCTAAACGATTTTCAATAGGAATTTGATAATTACATAAGGCTTCTTCTCGCTCACCAATCCGATAATCTTGTAGAAAACTATCTAAATCTATCGCTGCATTCGTTAACTTTATTTGATAGAATGCTAATTCAGCTTCTTTTTTTAATAAATCAAATAGATCATCTGCACTGCCTTTGAACTGTTGCATAAATTCTTCCGTCAATATTCGGGGCTTGGCGTCTTCTCCAGGTATATTTTGATTATTAGGTCGGGCATGGTAAGGCAGTCCTCTTCCGGAACCAACAATTAAAAGCTGTTCTTTTCCAGAGGGTTCATAAACTAAACAGTTGTTTATCTCCGTAAATTCCCCACCCCAACGAGCAATGAATAATGCGATATAATCAAAAAAACTTAATCCCAATCCGCGAATTAGCACTGTATCTCCCTCAATTAAATGATTCAGACGTGCATTAGAAGGGTTCCCAGGGCCTTGATAAAAAAGATTGTACTTTTCAGCATATTTTTGATTTTCCGCTTCAGTCTCAGTAAGATAGTTTGCAGAATGGCCCGTAGCCAAAACTACATCACTTACTTGATAGTTCTTTGAAGTTTGAATCAAACTGCCGTCTTCTGTCACAGTCAAATCAACAACTTCTTCTTTAATCAAATCAACGGTGACATTTTTTGGTAAATTTTTTAATAGCTCATCGAAAAACCATGTCTGATAAACGCCATAATAGCGTCTTTGACAATAGTCGTCTCTGCCTAATTTAGTCTCTGATAAAAAAACTTCTCTAAGATCTAGTGAAGATAAGTACCTGGCGGCCTCTAATTGATTCCATTCGGCTAAATTCGGTCCTTCATCTTGAGAGAACAACGTAACATGCTGCATAACCGTATTCATTATGAATTGATCACTTTGATTTCTGCGCCAAATACTACCACCTGGGCCATCAGGATCAAAAAGCAATAACTCAATTTTTTCAGTTGCGGGTGCTTGTTTAATAAGACGATTCAATGCAATCAACCCGAATGGTCCAGCTCCAATAATCGCGATTCTTTTCATACTCATTCCCCATTTTTTGATAGTATCATCTCTTTAAGAGTAGAGAATAATCGAGGAATACGCAATTAAAAAAAGCCTCCGATGATTATTTCATCAGAAGCTCAAAAAACTATTTGAGAACCCAGCGTTCAAAAGCTTCTTTTACACCGTCTTCTAAGTTTGTAGCCACAGTGTAGTCAGCAGCAGCTTTGACCGTCTCACTGGCATTGCCCATTGCTACACCAGTTCCAGCAAATTCAATCATCGAAAGATCATTTTCCGCATCACCAATCGCCATAACCTCAGATTGTTGAATGCCTAAATGTTCACTTAACTCTTGCAAAGCTAAGCCCTTACTTGCATTAGAATTTAATACTTCTAGGAAAAACGGTGTGCTGCGAACAATCGTATATTTTTCAAAATACTCAGCTGGAATTTTCTTAAAGGCTTCATTTAAAATTTCTGGATCATCAATCATCATCATCTTAACAGCCAATACATTCTCAGCAATTTCTTCTGGTGTACGATAGTGGAGCGGCATGTTGACTAAATAAGATTCCAAAATTGTATAAGGACTAATGTCGCGATTAGCTGTATACATCGCTTTTTTATCGGCAACATGCAAATGAACATCTAATAATCGAGCCAAATGATCGATCTCCAAATAATTTTCCCTTGTTAAGCTATGTTCCGCTACAATATCCCAAGTTTTCGTGTTCAAAACTAACGCACCATTATAAGTGATGATATAATCATCCTCATTGCCTAAACCAAGTATTTCTAATTGTGACTTAGTCCCTGATAACGGACGACCTGTTGATAGAACCACATACACGCCCGCCTTACGAGCTTCCTTAATACAATCTACGACTGGTTGATTGATCTCATGATGATCATTTAACAATGTTCCATCTAAATCAATGGCAACTAATTTAATACTCATAAAATTCTCCTAGTTCTTTTATATATATTTTTTAGAGAAAGCTAGTCCATTCTTTTCTCTATCAACCAAAACTTTCAGACATGGATAATAATCCAATTTTTACTACCGTAACTTTATTGCAATCTACAAAAAGCAACAGTTATTATAATAAAGGTATTTCAATTTTTCGTCAATTTTTTACCTATCAGATTCTCTTCTTAAATGAACAAGAAACATAAACAGTATCTAACATCGTTTGATTCCTATTCTTTCATTAAACCTATAAAATAAAATCGGCCAGACAACTATCCAGCCGATAATACTTAATCATTTTTTTTCTGTTTGACTTTTCCAGTCCATTCTTGCATACCGCCTTTGAGAATATACAGATCAGTATACCCTTTTTTACGGAGCAAGTTTGCTGCACGTGCACTAACTGCTTTATTTTGATCATAAATATAGACTGGTTGATCTTTTCGCAAAGAACTATATGTTTCTTTCAACATACTGAATGGGAAACTGCGAGCCCCTAAAATGTGTTTCGCATTGAATTCATCACGTTCGCGAACATCAATGATCTGTGCTTTACGCATCCCCGCTTGAAATTCTTCTTGAGTAATGATTTTTGCAGAACGTCGCATCATGATCCGAACAACCAACTCATACAGACCAAACAGAACGATCACTGAAATTAGTACGATATTAATTTTCCACCAAATTGACATAACCTGATTCCTCTCTAATCCTTAATCTATTTAGCCAACGAAGCAGCGCCGATTACACCTGCTTCATTTCCTAACTCAGCTAGCTTAATTTTTGTACTTTCCCGTACTTGCGGGAAGGTAAACTCTTTAAAATACTTTTCAATGCGACTACGCAGAAACTCGCCAGCCGCTGATACACCGCCACCTATAACAATTGTTGATGGATTCAATGTATTGCCGAGATTCCCACAAGCCAGTCCTAAATAGAAGGTTACTTTATCGACAACCATCAGAGCTAGATCATCGCCTTCAGCTTCTGCTAATTCAAAAACATCTTTACTTGTGATGTCTTCTCCGTTATCCAAACGTGCCTTCAATTTTGATCCGCCAGCATATTCTTCAGCTAATTTACGAGCTACTCGTACAACACCAGTAGCACTAGCCACTGTTTCTAAACAGCCGCGTTTTCCGCATGTACATTCGAAACCTGTTGGATCAACAGTCACATGTCCAATTTCGCCGGCGCACCCCGCTATTCCATGAAGTAATTGACCATTCATAACGATTCCGCCGCCAACACCAGTCCCTAAAGTCATAAAGACTACATCTGGTTCGTTGTCACCGGCACCCTTCCAGCGTTCGCCTAAAGCAGCAACGTTTGCGTCATTGTCGATACTAAATTTGATCTTCGTTCCTTTTTCGATCTCTGACTTGACCTGTTGCAACGTTGTCCAGTTCAAGTTGTAGGCGCCAATTACTGTTCCAGCCTCAATATCTACACTACCAGGAGTTCCCATGCCGATTCCGATAAATTGTTCGGGCTTCATATCATACAAAGACAAATGATGATTGATTGAATCAATGATGTCTGGCACAATATGTGAACCATCATCTAAAATATTTGTCTCAATACTCCACTTTTGCTGAATTTCACCTGCTTCGGTCAAAATAGCAAATTTCACGGTTGTCCCGCCTAAGTCAATACCTAATAATTTTTTATCCACTCTAGTCACCTTCTCGACTTTCTTCAATGTGATGTTCTCGTTTTAAAATGCCCCAACCTTGCAGATAAGTATCACGATCGATCACGCGACTCTCATACAAATTTTTCAATTCAATCTGCATCAACTCGATATCGTATATCCGTTTTCCAACGTAGACATAGATGCCGAATTGCTTCAATAACTGCTGTACATCATATAAACTTTCCATCAAACCACATCCCTAGTATTATACAGAAAAATTTTTCTTTTTTATAGCCCAATTTTTATTTCCTCGTTTATTTTTTAGAAAAGGTATTTAGTCCACTCCATATTTTATAGTATTGTTCCAACAGTCGCAAATTGAACAGCATTATTCCTCTAGCAATGCAACTAACTTCAGTACTGTCTTCCAGTTTCGTGCAGTTAATCCATCAGATAGTTTGTTTAATTGAGAAATCAATTTTGAAAAACGAATACTTTTCTCTGTAAGATAAAAAATGGTTTTCGATCTCACAACCGCTCTCTCTCCTATAAGTGAAAGTTCTTGATTTTCTATCTCTTGCTCAGAAAAGTAAGCGTAAAGATGTGCGATTTTCGGATCTTTTTTTTCTGCTTCGACTATCTCAGCGGCAGTAAATGGCAGATTGTCTATCATTTCCAGCATTTCTGATTTGGTTCGGTAAATAATCTGTACTGAAAAACCAAATTTTTCAGTAAAAGCATCATTCACTGCCAAA
Organism: Enterococcus sp. AZ128; assembly: GCF_051714485.1. Taxonomy (NCBI): domain Bacteria; kingdom Bacillati; phylum Bacillota; class Bacilli; order Lactobacillales; family Enterococcaceae; genus Enterococcus; species Enterococcus sp. AZ128. The sequence goes on along the minus strand of NZ_JBIORZ010000001.1, from coordinate 656,387 downwards.
GAAAATTCGTTTATTTCTTTGTCACTTGTAAACAAAATATTTCCACTTTGGATATAACTGCGGACATCTTCAAAATCAAATTCAATAAAAAGTTCTCTTAACTCTTTCATTTTGACGATATTTTTCCCGCCAACATTGATTCCTCGAAATAAAGCTAGATACCTCATCGTTTTCTCCTCCCTCATAAAAAAAGCGGACAAATTGTCCGCGATTTATTGATACATGCTAAATTTTCTTAAACCAAAAATGATAAAAATCACAACCGCAAAGATAAAGAATAAAACCGCAGTGACTCTAGCACGAGTAGAAAAGCGGTCCTGTGAATAAGGAACTGCTAAGGCCCAACCAGACAAAGCACCACCGATAATACCACCTAGATGCCCCCATATATCAATTGTTGAATCAAACATTCCAAAAGCTAGATTCATCAAAATGAACAATGCGAATTGTCGAGTCAACGCTTGAACTGCTCTATTATCACGATAATGGAGACCAACTACTAAAAAGGCTCCAAATAATCCAAAGATCGCCGTACTAGCCCCACCAGATAAAGTAGTTGGCTGGTTAAAAGCAAAGCTTGCAAAATTTCCCATCACTCCACTCAATAAATAAATGAGTGCAAAACGCCAATGTCCAAAAATTGCTTCACACTGTTGTCCCATATAATAAAGGACAACACCATTCAAAGCAAAATGCATTAAACCAAAATGAATGAACATCGGTGTAATAAATCGCCAATATTGATGCTGCCATACAACTGCTGGTGAAAACATACCTAATTGATTTTCGATCGATAATCCCGGTAATAAATATTGCATCAAAAAAACAATCGTATTGATAGCAAAAATTGTATACATTACATAAGGTTTATCTTTTTTCATATATCCACCTCTCTCATCTTTTAAATTCTCTTGTTGTTCTACTCGATAGAGCAGTCATTATCTACGATAGAAATAATTGCTGAATCGGTTGATCAAACCTTTCCGTTTGCCAATCTTCCATTAATTGTTCTGCAAAAACAAAACTGCATGTTTTTCCATTATAATTCGCTAAATAACGATCATAATAACCACCGCCAAAACCGATACGATAACCTGCTCTATTAAATACTAGTCCAGGAACAACTAATAAGTCCAGTTCATTCGGTCTAGCTGTATTCTCGATCGCCGGCTCTTCAACACCAAATTTCGTCTTATAAAAATCTGTACTTGAATCAATCCAATGAAAAACCATTTCACCTCTGGGTAATGATTTCGGAACAGCTATCTTTTTATCCATCTCAAATGCTCGTTGAATCACTTGAGCAGTTGGAAATTCAAACTGAGTAGCCATTGTCACACCAATACTGGTCGAATTTTCCCAAATTTTACTTTCAAAAAAATTCCCAAGGATAAGTTCAACCTGATTTTGCCGATTTTCACTATCAGCCATTTTCTGTAAACGAGTGATTGCAAGTTGTCTAAGCTTTTGTTTCTCCATTCATTCACCTTCTTATCTAGAAATACTAACAAAATCGAAACAAAATAAAAAGGGGATTACTCCCCTTTAACAAAATCACTAGAAATATGTCGAGCAATAGCCAATCCAGCAATTGCGTTAATGTGTAAATGATCGCCACTATCAAACTTCGCTTTTAAAGCCCCTTCTTCCCCAACGAACGCAGAAAAATCCCATAGATTATCATATTTTTCTGCTAACCAAGCATTTATTGTCTTCCGCACTTTTTCCTTTGCTTCATCCATCCCAGGATACCCTAAACATGGAGTCAACGTGCATAGCTGATAAGCAACTTTGTGTCTTTCGCACAATTGAGTCAGTCTTTTAATTTCTGTTTGAAATTTTTCCAATGTGAGTTCACCATTAATTAAGTCATTTATTCCGATAAATAATATAACTTTGCTGACATTGTTATGACTGGCAAAGCACCCCTGCAAACGTTGCAGACTATTATATCCATAAAAAAGATTCTGCGATCCATTTTCCGGTACATCACTAGTCGATTTCAACAAACAACTGCCATTGATCCCTTGATTGACCAAGTAAAGATTTTGTTTACGTAATTTTCTTTGCAGTGGCGCCGTCCAAGTCGCTCCTTCAGTTAAAGAATCACCAAACGCGATAACACAATGACCTATAGTTTCTGCCTCGATTGCTATTAAGCCAGAACAAAAATCGGATACTTGTGCCGCTGCTAAAAAATCTGCATCATTAGTAGAAAAACCACTTTCCATAGGTGATGACTGATAAGTAAGCGTCCATTTTTTTGCTTCTTGATCAATTATAATAGGTGGCGTTTTAACAATTTCACCTGGAATTACAGAAAAATCAGGAATCGTGTGGCAATTGTCATTTGTCTTGAAAGATAGATTCTGAATTGATTGCTCTTGAATTCCGTATTCATTCGCAAAAACCAGACGAATCTTTTCAACAGGAACAATTTGTCGAATTGTTAGTTGAATTTCTCCTTTTGAATCAGTATGATGAACAATCCCCCGTTGGGCATGACTCCATATCGTAGTCCATTTCATCAAGGTCCCTCCTAACCCTCAATTACTTTTTTTCAGCAACTGTAAAATAAAGTATGGTGCTCCAATTAGTGAAACAATAATTCCCGCTGCCATTTCACCACTAGGTAAAATAATTCGGGCCAGAATATCACTAAATAACAATAACACCCCGCCAATCAGAGCAGACATTACTAAAGTTTGATTATTTTTTCTTCCCGTCAATTGACGAGCAATATGCGGGGCGATTAAGCCGATAAAGCTGATGCTTCCGGCAATCGAAACACTCACTGCCGCTAAACAAACTGCACAGACCAAGAAGAATAGCTGCGTCCGCTTCAACTTTACTCCTAATCCAACAGCTACCTCATCTCCTAATTCCAATACTTCCAGTGAACGTCCTCGGAGTAAAATCAAGGGTAACAAAACGATGACCCACGGCAGTAACAAGAAAACATGCTGCCAAGTTGTTCCCCAAATCGTACCAGCAAGCCACGCTGTGACAAATTGATAATTATCTTTAGACACTCGGATGGTTCCAATCAACGTCAATGCAGAAATACCAGCGTTGACAGCGACACCCGCTAACAGTAACCGATTCGGCGTAATTCGTTCAGATTGACGGCCAAAATAATAAACCAGCCCTGTTGCAATAAAACTACCTCCACAAGCGATCAACGGTAAATACCAACTACTTTCACCAGTGGCAAAAAAACCTAAATAAATCAGGACTGTCAGCCCTGCCCCTGCGTTGATTCCTAAAATTCCTGGATCAGCCAAATCGTTATGTGTGATTGTTTGAAACAAGTAGCCAGATATCGCTAACCCCATTCCTGCTACTATCGAAACTAGTAAACGAGGAAAACGAAAATCAAAAACAATCAATTGCTGACTAGTCGTAGCGGTTCCCTGAAAAACGTGCAGCAGATCATTTAAATTCAAAGGAATTGTGCCTACTGTTAGACTTAGTATCCCCCCTGTAATCAGTAAGAGAAACAAACTAAGCCAACCTATTCTCTTCTTCATAAGCTTCCCTTCCTAATTTGTAAAAGTAAAAACGGAACACCAATGAGCGTAATTATTACTCCCGTTGGTGTTTCTAAAGGTGGCGCCACTAAGCGCGATACTACATCAGCAACAACAAAAAACAAGGCCCCAAAAATTCCGGAAGCCGGAATCACATAGCGATAGTCATGTCCAACAAAAAAACTAACTATATGGGGAACCATTAATCCAATAAAACTGATAGCTCCAACTAGAGCTACAGAGCTTCCAGCTAATAATAAGACAATCAGCATACTTAACCGACGGATCCGGTTAGGTTTTTTCCCTAATGAAATTGCTGTATCATCTCCTAAACTCAGCAAAGTGATTTGCGGGCTGATCAGGAATGCTCCCAAAACCCCCAATAAGATCAATGGAGAAATCGTTTGTAGTTGCGCCCATGAAAGATTTGCTGTTCCGCCGACAAACCAAAATGTCATATCTTGATTCAAATCAAATAGCAAGCTGATACTTTGACTGATTGCCGCAAAAAATGAGCTTAGTGCCGCTCCTAATAAAACAATTCTTATTGGTGATAGACCAAAAGAAACCTTGCTCGAAACCAAATAGATCAATACTATTGATACTGATGCTCCAAGAAACGAACCAACTATTCCCACAGTTGGCGAAGGATTGCCACTGATTGCAAAAACAATAGCCAAACCTAGCCCTGCCCCAGAGTTTATCCCTAATAAACCTGAATCAGCAATTGGATTAGATGTGATCCCTTGTATCAAGGCACCAGATATAGCAAATGCCGCTCCGACTAAAACGGCTCCTATCATTCTTGGTAAACGTAAATAACGAATCAATTGTTCTCCTTGATTCGCAGGATCAAAGTGGAACAAGGCCTGAGAAACATCTGTCCATTTACTAGTAACCGCTCCATATCTTAGAGATAAGAACATCGCTGCTATAAGTAATATGAAAACAACTGAAAAAAAATAGTTTCGCTTAGTCATTTCTCAGTGCTCCTTTACTAAGTCATAAGCAATAACTAATGGCTTATCACTATTAGGCAATGTAGCAAAGGTCGCTTGGATATCAAAAAGATTTAATAATTTATCCGCTGTGAATATTTCTTTGGGTGTTCCTTGAAAAACTAATTCGCCGTTTTTCATCCCTAATAAATAATCAGAAAAACGAGATGCATGATTTAAATCATGGATCGTCATTAGTATGGTTTTCCCATGTCGATTGATTTCCTGCAGTAACTCCAAGATTTCCAATTGATGCGCTGGATCTAAAAAGGTAATCGGTTCGTCCAAAATTAAAATGTCTGTATCTTGTGCTAATGCCATCGCTATCCAAACACGCTGTTGTTGACCTCCAGATAAGGTTATCAATGTGCGCTTTTTCAATGTTTCCAAGTTTGTGGCTTCTAATGCCCAACCGATTAATCGATGATCTTCTTCTTTCAAACCTGAAAAGCCTTTCTGATAGGGAAAGCGTCCATATGCAACAATTTCTTCAACCGTCAAACCACTTATCAGACTGCTTGTTTGAGACAACGAAGCAATTTTTTTCGCAACAGCTTTGGTCTCCAATCGCTGTACGTTTTCACCATCAATAAAAACTTCTCCTTTAGCCGGTTCAAGAATCCGAGCTAAAGCTTTCAGAAAAGTTGACTTTCCGCTGCCATTCGGACCAATCAAACTAGTAATCTGTCCTTTGGGAATTTCCACTGTGATATCATTCACAACTATTTTTTTATCGTATCCGATTGAAAGATCAGTCGTATTTAATTTTGTCATAGATCTTCCTCATTTCTCTGATAATCGTTCTCAATTATGCCCTTCTTTTCAATCATCGTCAACCGTCAAATAAAGAAAAATCACGGTTGACACACTTTGTGCTTTCGGTAATAATATCAATTGAGAATATTTCTCAATTAAACTTGAAGGAGTTTTTTTATGTTCAAAAAAATAATTTTAGGAACCGCCTCTCTTTTGGCACTATTCAGCTTAGCTGCATGTGGTCAAAGCAATGAGAGTAAAGATACAAAAAATGATGTTCGTACTTTGACCGACGCTCAAGATCACAAGGTTGAAATTCCAAATAAACCTAAACGAATCATCGCCTCTTATTTAGAAGATTATTTAGTCGCTTTAGATGAAAAGCCTGTTGCACAATGGACAGTTGGAGAAGGTAAAATCCAAAATTATTTACAAGACCAACTGAAAGATATTCCAACTATCAATTATGACTTACCTTATGAAGATGTTCTGAAATTCGAACCCGACTTATTGCTAATCGGCTCAAATGGCTCTCTTGAGGGCGGAAAATACAAAGAATATTCTAAGATCGCTCCGACTTATGTAGTAAAAAATGGCGATAATGTTACTTGGCGCGATCAATTAGAAGATATCGGAAAAGTTTTAGATAAAGAGGATAAAGCCAAAGAGGTAGAAAAGGACTATGATCAATTAGTCAATCAGACTAAAAAAGATATGAAAGAAAAGATCGAAGGCAAATCAGCAGTCGTTTTATGGGTAACAAATAATTCTGCGTTTATGGTGGCAGACAATCGTTCAAGTGGTCAACTGCTTTATCAAGAGCTGGGATTTGAAGTTCCACAATTGACGAAAGACATCAGTAAAAAGGCAACTGCGGACTTCTCTCAGGTTTCGTTGGAAAGTTTGTCTCAATTGGATGCGAATTATATTTTTCTAGTTAACAGTGATTCTGGTGCAGCGATGTTTAAGGATCCTTTATGGAGCAATATCCCAGCAGTAAAAAACAATCACTTATACGAATTTGACGGAAATTCAAGCTGGTTATACAATGGGCCAATCGCCTATACCAAAATGGTAGAAAGCATTCGAGATGTTTTAAAATAAAAAATGCCAATCTGATCGAGACTATTTCTAAGTAAAGAAATATCTCGATCGGATGGCATTTTATTTTTTTGCTGCGTCGGGTTCGTGTAGTCCCGGCTTCTTCTTTTTTTGCTAAAAATTTCAAACGATAAGGTTCATGATAACGAATACCTTCTTTAACAAAATCCCCACCAACTATAAATAATCCGATAGGTTTCAACGGATCTGTTTGGCGAATGGTTCCAATCGTTTCCAGATCACGATAATTTTTTCCAATTTGCAATTGATAGACCTCTGTATCAATCTGTTTAACGTAATAATAGGGATATAACGTGTTTTCATCAATCAAGAACCCTTCTTCTTTCGTCAGATCGCGCGTAGAAATTTCTTGTCCATCAATTAACGACTGAATGTTTTCAACTAATATCAACTGATAATCTTCATTAAAATCAACAGCCACTTCTTTTGCCTGTTCAAAAACTTTTTCCCCTTTTTTTGGCTTTTCATTTTGAATATTGAACGCATCATCCGGTAAATATTTAATGAAAAACTGCGTAATATCTCCTTTTAAATTTTTATCTAAGAAGTAATAGAAGAAATTCAAAACAAAGAAATAGACCAATCCAATAAAAACCAAGCTGTAGATGACTAGCTGCAGATAATTTTGGTTAAGCCAAAGTCCATAAACGATTCGTAAAATATACACAGTTGGTATTATGCTCAATAATGTATATGCTCGATTCGAATATTTAGGACTGATATCCAAAAAGCCCAAAAATTTATTTAATCCATTAATAATGTCTAATAGTAAGGTCATTGATTATCACCTGTTTCTGATCCAGCTGGTTCATTAGCTGGTTGCTGCTGTTGTGTCGGTGTCGTTTGCGATTCTTCAGTTGATGATGACGGAGCAACGGAATCGTCAGCGATTGAAGATTGCGTCTCTTGATTCTGATTATTTTCGATCGTACTCTGTTGAACGTTGCTATTTCCATCAAGTACTTCACTTGATGCCTGTTCGTTGGTTGTCCCTGTCTCATTAGTAAGGCTATTTGAATTACGAGAAGAATCGGTAGTACCTGTGGTAGTTGATTCTGTCGTCGGAGTAGTTGCTTTTACCTGACGATAACTGGAATTATTTAAAATTCCTGATGTTGTAGCGATCAAAATTGACAGGGTTAGAAGCGCAATTGGCTTCAAAATTGGTGGAACTTTGCGCATCTGATCCTTCCTTTCTCTTAATGATTTTCTTTAATAACTAGTTTTATCATTGGAAGGTTAGCTTTTGTTTAGGATTCTGTGAAGATTTTATGTAGATTTCTGAAAAGTTTCGCAAGTTATTTGGATTTTGCGAAAAAAAACAAAAGAGTCAGCAATCAAAATAGATTGCTGACTCGTAAGTGCGTTTATTTTACTTCTTTATGCAAAGTAACTTTGCGTTCGCGTGGGCAATATTTCATTTTTTCCAAACGATCAGGGTTGTTACGTTTGTTTTTATTTGTTAGGTAGTTACGTTCTTTACAAGAAGTACATTCTAAAGTGATATTTACGCGCATGATTTTCCCTCCCCTGCAAAAACAAGTTTTCCAAGATATTTCTCAGACTTTGATATCATATCATGTTTTTATTTCTTTGACTAGTCTTTTTGCTAATTTCGTTAAGTAATTCTACTTGACGTTTTTAAAGATGCGCTTCAATATCCTTCGCAATATCTTCCGGCTTCGTTTGTGATGCATAGCGCTTTATCACGTTTCCCTCACGATCAACTAGAAATTTTGTAAAATTCCATTTGATTGCTTTGTTAAGTAAACCACCTTGCGCACTCTTTAAGTAACTATATAATGGATTCTCATTTTCTCCGTTTACATCAATCTTAGCGAACGTTTGAAATGTCGTATGATATTTCAACTGACAAAATTCTGCTACTTCTTCATTAGTACCAGGCGCTTGATTTCCAAATTGATTGCAAGGAAAATCTAGGATTTCAAATCCGTTCTCTTTGTATTGGTCATACAAATTTTGCAAGCCCTCATATTGCGGGGTAAATCCACAACCAGTTGCAGTGTTGACAATCAAAAGAACCTTTCCTTGATAATCAGATAAAGATTTTTCGTTACCATCAGTTTGTTTCACTTTAAAATCGTATACTGACATATTTAACACTCCTTAAATGTTTAAATATTTTTTACCTATATATTCCCACTAGAACATCCTACAGGAATAAGCTCTTATAAAAGTCTTATAACCTAAGCTACTTAAAGAGAAAAGCTAAGGAGCTTGTGCTCCTTAGCTTTATTGTACGCCATATGTGTCTGCAAATGCATCAATTATGTCTTTGGCAATCGCTTTGTTAGTATCATCATGCTCCTCATCCAAGTTCGGCAACATTACGCTAATAGCTATTTGCGGATTATCATACGGTGCATACGCCACAATATTACTATTGATAGTGTTCACCGCTTGACCATTAACTGATACAACTGTTTCAGCCGTACCGGTTTTAGCAGCTGGATCTAGCTTTGCTGAAGCTAGATCCTTAGCCGTAGTATAGCCATCTGTTCCATGAACTGCTTGATAAAACCCTTGTTTAATGATTCCCATTTGTTCAGCGGTAATATCGACTTGATCCAATTTTTTCCCGGTAATCTCTTGCAGCATTTTTCCTAATCCACCGCTGTCATTGTTTCCATATATTCCTTTAACAACATGTGGAGCAATTCTAGTTCCGCCGTTTGCTACTGTCGAAGCATACTGAGCCAACTGCATTGGTGTATAGGTATCATACTGACCAAATGACAGATCGAGTAAATTACCGCCACCAGGTCCATTTTCCGTCCCAAATTGTTCATTAACTAGCCCTGGAGATTCATTCGGCAAATCAATTTGCGTCTTCACACCCATACCATATGCGGCAAACGCATTACGTAACTTGTCATACATCTCTTTAGAAGATGCACTTTCTGGTAAGGACATGTTTTGTTGATATTGAACCCCTAACATCCGCAAGACAATCTGCATCATATATGCATTAGAAGACCATTCTAAGGCTTTGACTGTGTTCAGTGCTATTTGATTTCCTAGTGTCTTGTTATAGATTGATCCTTTTAAAGCAGTCCCAGCCAGTTTGATTGGCTGATCGATCAAAACATCGTTCCCCGTTATCGCTCCAGTTTGATAGCCTGCCGTGACCGTTCCAGCTTTAACAACTGACCCCGGCTCAAAAGCACTAGTGATCGTTCCTAGGGTGTTTTCTTCTATTTCCTTACTACTCGTATCATGGGTGAAACCAGTCATAGCTAAAACTTCACCTGTATTGGGATTCATTGCCACTGCATAAGCACCTGGTGAGTACTTAGCAACTCCGCTATCTACTAACCCTTGGTAATGCTTCTTCAAAATATCTTCAACTTTTTTCTGGAACTCTGAGTTAATGGTCAGTACGACGTTCGACCCTTTTTCTCCTTTTTTAACTTCCTCTTGTTTCTCGATGTTTCCATTTTGATTCAACGTGACTTTGTATTCACCTTTTTTACCTTGAAGCTGTTCTTCATATTGTTTCTCTAAATAGCTCTTACCAACTCGGTCATTACTTGCGTAACCTTTTTTCAGTAAAGCGTCTGCTTCCTCAGCCGGCAAGCCTTCTTTTTCAGTTGTGATCGTTCCTAAGATACTTTTCAATGAACCCTCTAGGTCACTATTATAAGAACGATCCCAGTCGATTCCGGTCGATACGCCCGGTAAGTCTGAAGCCCGTTCCGCAACAATTGCCAACTCTTCGTCAGTCACACCCTCGTTTTTCACAAAGACTGTACTGAGAGATGACGCAGCGTTCATTCGTTTAAAGATCGTTGCAACCTTCATTTGTTCGTCACTGAGTTGAATTTCGCTGTCTTTTACTTTATCGACTAATTTTTGATATTCATTTGTAGTATCAAGATTTTTTTCTTTAAAGGATAGTCTATCTTCGGCCTCCTTTAAATGGTCTTCATCAGCTAACCAATAATCCTTTTTATCACGAGTACTCAAATCCTCATCCGCAGGCACATCAATCAATTTATTAAGTTCGTTGGCTAACTTTAGAATACCTGAAGCCTTGACGTTATTACCGCGAGTGAAAGTAATCGCACGATTCGAGGTATTTTTTACCAATACTGTGCCATTAGCTTCATAGATCTCTCCACGAGGCGCATTTTCTTTTACAGTGATCGTTGTCGAAGCCTTCATTTCAGCTTTCATCTTATCGCCTTCAACAATCTGCAAATAGCCTAATCGTGTAACTAAAACTACAAACAAGCCAAAAATCACAAAAAATAGAAAATTTAATCTAAAAGGTATATGGCTCTTATTTTGATTACGGCCACTTTCGTCCGCAAGCTTTAATTTTTCAAAAAATTTTTTAAATGGATTCGTTAATTTCATTCATCTGTTCCTTCCACTTTGACAGTTACTTGTCTTATTGTAGCCGAAAAAGTGTTTTTTCAAAAGGATTATTCATAGTACCTTTAATATAGTTTAAGAACTTTTATTTCTTTTACGGTTAAAACGCCTTAGTGTTTCACAACGACTTAATGGAATTTCAAACCAAACGAAAAATTTGCGTAAAATATGGATTCTTATCTAGTGAGAAATTCATTTTTCGTGAAACATTCTTTTTTATAATTCCCTGTGGAAAACTTTGGTTTTTTAAAAAGCGGATATTACGCATTTTCTTTAAAAAGTTTTCCACAAATGAATGCTTTAACTCATGTTTCTTGTTCCCATCTTTTCAAAGCATGTTAAAACAAATGGTTTCGACTTAGAAAGAGGCTGTCCTTATGCATCTGATTTCCTTAATTACGCCAAAAGCAGAAACAAAAAGCCGATGAGCGAACTCATCGGCTTTTTGTTTAATTACGACTTAGGTTTTCAATGTCATCTTTGATTGCATCAACAAATATATTCAAATCTTGCGCTTCTTGTTCTTCACTACCATAGCGACGAACATTTACTGAAGCACTTTCGACTTCCTTATCTCCAATAACTAATAGGTAAGGAATTTTTTGTGTTTGCGCCTGACGAATCTTGTATCCAAGTTTTTCATTACGATCATCAACTTCGACACGAACACCTTCACGAACCAAGCGATCTTTCACTTCATACGCATAATCACCATGATGTTCTGGCGATACAGGTAAAATTGCAACTTGTTCTGGAGCCAGCCAAGTTGGGAAAGCACCTTTGTATTGTTCAATCAAGTAGGCCGTAAAGCGTTCCATTGTTGAAACGACACTACGGTGAACAACAACTGGACGATGTTCTTTCCCGTCTTCACCAACATAAGTTAGATCAAAACGCTCTGGCAATAAGAAGTCAAATTGAATAGTAGATAACGTTTCTTCTGTTCCAATAGCAGTTAAAACTTGGACATCTAGTTTAGGTCCGTAGAAAGCAGCTTCTCCATCCGCTTCAAAGTAATCAAAGCCTGATTCATCCATTACTTCTTTTAATAACCCTTGAGAAGTTTCCCACATCTCATCGTCATCAAAATACTTTTCAGTATTTTCAGGATCGCGGTAGCTTAGACGGAAACGATAATCTTCGAAACCAAAATCTTTATAAACTTCTAAAATCAAATCTAACGTGCGACGAAATTCCTCTTTGATTTGATCTGGTCGAACAAAGATATGTGCATCGTTCATTGTCATTTCACGAACACGCTGCAATCCTGACAATGCACCAGATTTTTCATAACGATGATCCATCCCCAATTCAGCTAAACGAATTGGCAATTCGCGATACGAATGAATATGATTTTTATAAATCATCATGTGGTGCGGACAGTTCATCGGACGCAATACCAATGATTCTTCTCCATCACCCATATCCATGATTGGGAACATATCTTCCTTATAGTGATCCCAGTGACCAGAAGTTTTGTATAAGCCAGTGTCAGCTAGAACTGGTGTATACACATGTTCATAGCCCATTGAAATTTCTTTATCAACAATGTAACGTTCAATGATACGTCGAATTGTTGCGCCTTTTGGTAACCAGAATGGCAATCCTGATCCCACTTCTTGCGATACCATGAATAAGTCTAGTTCCTTACCCAATTTACGATGATCGCGTTCTTTTGCTTCTTCACGCATTTTTAAAAAATGATCCAAGTCTGCTTGATTGAAGAACGCAGTACCATATACCCGCTGCATCATTTTATTATCAGAATTTCCGCGCCAGTAAGCACCCGCAACAGATAATAATTTGACGATTTTGATTTTTCCTGTTGATGGTACGTGCGGGCCGCGACATAAGTCAGTAAACTCGCCTTGTGTATAGGCAGTAATGACTTCATCCTCTGGAAGATCAGTGATTAATTCTACTTTATAAGGATCGTAGCTAAAGAAATCCAATGCCTCTTGACGATTCATAACTTTACGTTCGATTGGCAAGTTTTCCTTAACGATCTTTTTCATTTCTTTTTCGATTGCTGGGAAATCCTCTTCACTGATTTGGTTTTCGCCATTGTCTGTATCATAATAAAAGCCGGATTCGATTGCTGGACCTACACCAAAATGCATGTTTGGAAATAAGCGGCGGATTGCTTGCGCCATTAAGTGCGCGCTTGAATGACGAACAAGTGGCAAAGCTTCTTCATCCTTATCAGTCACGATTTTTAATTCCGCATCTTCTTCGATTGCACGATTTAAATCTTCTAGATCGCCGTTTACTACGACAGCTAGTGCTTTTTTGGCCAATGAACTAGAAATACTTTTTGCGATCTCTAAGCCAGTAATACCATTATCAAATTCTTTTGTTGATCCATCTGGAAATGAAATTTTTACCATCCTGTAGTTCCCCCTTATTAGTTTTGATTGATAAAAAAAAGCCCTAGCACCGAAATCGGTACTAGGACGAATAAACGTGGTTCCACCTAATCTTTGAGCAGAATTTCTGCCCCTCACAAGCGATAACGGCGCTGTCCGCCTCTGCATTTTCGCAGAAGTCTCAGAAAGTGGTCATCCCTTGCGCTTGTCTGGAAAAGTTTCAGCCGTGCTTTCCCTCTCTGTTAAACAGCTTTCAAGTTCAGGTGTCTTTCTTCATCAATCAATTACAAAATCATTATAAACACTTATTGATTTGAAATGCAAGTATATTATAAATTATTATTTCCATTTGCCGCCTTGAGCATACTTTCCTTTTTGCATTTCGTTGATAATGACATGGATGTTTTCCTTAGGTGCCCCAGCTGTTCTTGATACTGCTTCAGTTACCTCCTCCACCATTTTAGTCAATTGTTCTTCCGTTCTTCCTTCCACTAACTCAATGTGTACGAATGGCATAATGAATCGCTCCTTTGATTTTTAGTTTTATCGTTTCATATTTTATCATAGTTGGGAAGAAAATGAGGATTGGAACTGTTTTTTCATTTTTGAATACAAGATGGTTTCCTTTGACGAGGAATAATACTGCTAGTCAGTGAATAGAAGCATTAGCAATCATCATGCTCCGATCATACTCGTTTGCCTCAATATCGTGTCCCGATATCAATCCTTACATTAAGTATAAGTAGTTCCCATTCGATAACTCTTTTCCAAGTCAAATCGTTATTGATAGCCCTTTCTTCGTGGTAAAGTATAGGAACAAGAATGGAGGAAGTAGCATGGATATTTATTTACATTTCAAAAACCAAGCAGCAGAAGCCATCGCCTTTTATGAAAAAGTATTTAAAACCGAACCGGCACAAATCATGACTTTTGGAGATATGCCCCATGACGACGAACATCCTGTGGATGAAACTATTAAAGGATTAGTGATGAATTCTAACTTGAAGATCAACGAAACAAATGTCATGATTTCTGATAGTCCTGAAGGTATGGCCCCACCAATAATCGTCGGAAATAATGTCGCTTTAGTTTTTAATGCTGCAACTGCAAATGAAGCCTCAGAAATTTTTCAACTATTAGCAGACGGCGGAACTGTTTTATTGCCTCTTGAAAAAACATTTTGGGCAGAATTGTATGGCATGGTTAAAGACCGATATGGTGTCATTTGGCATATCAACCTTAATTAGCGAAAGGATGGAATCTCATGGAACAGCAATTTGGCTGCTGTCTTTGGTTTGACAATCGCTTGACTGAAGCGGCCGACTTTTATTTAGAGACATTTGAAGATAGTAAAAAGTTGAATGAGACACATTTTATTACCGATGAGCACGGAAAAATTGGAGATCTATTGACGATTAATTTGGAATTAGCCGGGTGTGAGTTTCTTTTACTTAATGGCGGCACTGATTTTAAACCTACGCCTGCAGTTTCTTACGTGGTTAATTGTGAAAATGAAGAGCAATTGACTAACGTTTGGAATCGTTTAAATCAGAACGGGGAAACCTTGATGCCCTTAACCACCTATCCAGAGCTCGGAAAATTCGGTTGGACAAATGATCGCTATGGTTTTTCATGGCAAGTTCGCTTAGGCGATAGCTTACAAACAATTATTCCTTGTATCATGTTTGCTAACGACAATTATGGTCTAGCTCAAGCAGCGATTGATGATTGGACTGCTGTCTTTGGCGGAAAACAGACTTTTGTGATTAAGGGGAAAGAAGAACGTTTGCGCGCCTCTGGTTTTCAACTACGAGGACATGATCTGCTAATTATGGACAGCCCTGAGAAACACGACTTTAATTTTTCTATGGGGAATTCTTTTTACTTTTATTTTAAAGATCAAGCAGACATCGATCATGCTTGGGCTGCAATTACTAGTGATGGAAAAGAATGGCCCTGCGGCTGGATGGAAGATCGCTATGGTGTTTACTGGCAAACGGTCAATAAAGATCTACTTGAATGGACGAATGATCCTGATACAGAAAAAGCTCGTCGCGCAACTCAAGAGATGTATAAAATGAAAAAAATAAACCTTGCACAGATTCAACGAGCGCATGATGGATTAATCTAATTTCAATATAGAAAGAGATAGAAATCTTATCTCTTTTTTTGTTGGAATCAGCCTTTTGCTTCTCCTCACCCTTATATGCTATACTATTATGCTGTTATGAACAGTTGACGGAAAAACAAAGGAGGATGCTCAATGAATCCAAGAGAGTACGAACAAGAGCACGTCCAGCAGACAAGCGCTTTGATCCAACAAGAAATTGCTTTTTTAGACAGCCAAAAGAAAGAAACCAAATCAAAATTTGATACCGACATGCTAGAAAATGCCGGTCAAAGAGTACAAGGTGGTTCCTTCGAAGCCTTGGCTGAAACAATGGCGGATACACGACAACACGAAGCAGAGTTGTTAGTACGCTATCAAACATTCGCTTCTCAAGAAAAGCGACAAAGAGTTTTAAAATTGATGGGAGATAATCCTTACTTTGCCAGAATTGATTTTAAAGAAGACCAAGAAGCCGAAACGCTTTATTTAGGAATCGCTTCTTTGCGAGATACTGAAGAAGAAACGGTTGTAATTGACTGGCGCGCACCGATTGCTAATCTCTACTATGAAGGAACTTTGGGACAGACACAGTATGAAGCCCACGATGCAATCATCCCTATCGAATTATTACTGAAACGTCAGTTTAAGATTCGTGAAGGTCAGATATTATCAATGGTCGATACCTCCGAAGCCATCAATGATGATTTTTTATTAGAAATTTTGGATGAGGCCTCCTCTAACCATATGAAAAACATAGTCGCGACGATTCAGCGTTCACAAAATGAGATCATTCGCGACACGAGAAGTAAAGTTTTGGTAGTAGAGGGAATTGCGGGCAGCGGGAAAACTTCCGCGTTGCTTCAGCGGGTTGCTTACTTGCTCTATCATAATCGCAAATGGTTAGACAATGAACAGGTCCTTTTATTCTCACCTAACCATATTTTTTCAGATTATATTTCTACAGTCTTACCTTCGCTTGGTGAAAGCGGCATACCTACTGAGACATTCAAAACATTTTTGAGTGCTTTATTGCCTGCGTATCAGATTCATACAGAAGAAAGTCATGAAGAAGTCTTCCTTTCTGGACAGGATGATCGCGTATTACGAGCAAAAAGTAGTTTTGCAATCGTTCAGGAACTCTATAAATATGTTGATCGAATCGCAGACTTAGGTCCCTTGTTCCGTGATCTTAAATTGAAACAAGATGTTCTGATCTCTAAAAAACAAATTCGTAACTGGTATCAAGAAGCCAATCCTGAGTTACCGATGTATCAGCGAATGCAGTTGCTGCAAACGAAACTCTTGAAAAAATTAGGTGGATTGGAAAAAGATGAAATGAAAAAGGATTGGGCAAAAAAAGCCGCAGACGAATTGGTCGATGCCGTATTTGTCAATAATCCTGATATGGAAGATTCTGAAAAAGCCGAACGTCGTTTACGTCGACAAATGGCTCAAAAAGTCGTGCGTAAAAAATTACGGCCTATTCGAAGACAAATAACTCGTTTTGGATTCATAAACTACGCCAAACAATATTTACACTTTTTACAAAGTGTACCGAATCGTTTGTTGACTCAGTACCAACTAACGGAAGAACATTGGAAAACGATGCTTGATGAGCTGCGACATGATTTCAGGCAGAAGGATATCAGTTTAGAAGATGGTACCTTGATGTTTCTTTTAATGAAATCCATCCATCCAGTAGATGTGAAACAAAAAGCACGATTTATTTTTATCGACGAAATGCAAGATTTCTCTCCCACACAAGTAGCTTTGTTACGTCATTTATATCCTAAGGCGACATACACCCTATGCGGCGATTTGAATCAAAAGGTCTTCGGTAATGAAAGTATGGTTCATTCCTTAGAAGAAATTTTTCCAGATCAATCATTGACTCATTTTGAATTGACGACCAGCTATCGTTCAACTGAAGAAATCACTAACTTCGCCAATCAGTTCCTAACCCAAGAAAACCGCGTCGAGTTAACCGCTCGTGTTGGTGATCTGCCAAAGGTTTATTATGCAAATGAGACACATCAGATGATTGCTGGATTGATTCAACAAATTGAAGAAACTACAGAGTTAGCAAAATATTGGCGAACAGCCATTATTGCGAAAACTGTGGAAGAATGTCAGGAACTCTATGATCAATTGACGCCTGAACAAAAAGACCAAGTACAATTACTAACCGATGAAGAAGACTTTATGAAAAAAAGTTTGATCATCATTCCTACGTATTTAGCCAAAGGATTAGAATTTGATCGTGTCTTTGCTTGGAATGTCTCGCCTGAAAATTATCATACTGAACAAGATAAATTAATTCTTTATACAGTTTGCACCCGTGCTATGCATGAACTAAATCTCTTAATTATTGGCAAAAGGAGTCCATTATTGGAGATGCTGCCGGAAAGTCTTTATGTTCAAAAATCAGTAAAATAGGTTTGATAAAAATCTCACCGATAAACCGAAAATAGCCGCCCAAATCCAAGCAGATTTAGGCGGCTATTATTATACGTATTAATCGTCTAGTTCAACATTGTGGTAAATTTGTTGTACATCTTCCAACTCATCTAACACGTCAATCATTTTTTCAAATTTTTCTAAATCGTCCCCTGTTAAAGTCACTTCGCTTTGAGGAATCATTTGCATTTCAGCAACTGAAAATTCAGTAATACCCTTTTCTTTTAAAGCTTCTTGAATCGCATTAAAGTCTTCAGGTTCTCCATATACAATGATTTGTCCCTCTTCGTCCACAACATCGCGAACATCAATCTCTTTATCCATCAAATACTCTAAGATTTCGTCCGCGTCTTCTCCGGTGAAACCAAATAGCGCCGTATTGTCAAACATATAAGCAACCGCACCGGAAACACCCATGTTCCCTCCGTTTTTACCAAAAGCAGCCCGAACATCTGAAGCCGTTCGGTTAACGTTGTTTGTCAAAGCATCGACGATTACCATCGAACCATTTGGACCAAATCCTTCGTAACGTAGTTCTTGGAAAGTCTCATCACCAGAGCCCTTGGCCTTTTCGATTGCTCGATCAATAATATGCTTTGGAACATTGTACGTTTTAGCACGTTCAATAACGAAACGTAATTTTTGATTAGCATGTGGATCAGGGTCACCTGATTTTGCCGCCGCATAAATCTCGATTCCAAATTTAGCGTAAATTTTACTGTTGTTTGCATCTTTCGCAGTCTTCTTGGCTACGATATTCGCCCATTTACGTCCCATGTTTTCACTTCTCTTTCGTTAATTTTATACTTTCCCATTATAACGACTCGCCTGCTCTTTGGAAAGTACTTTTTATACTCGAATAGGAAATCGGCCAATTGTTTGCTCTTGTGGATGAACCAGCTGATACACTTGATCGGCACGATACGTTAAGAAATGCTTTTCCTTCTCCTTTTGTCCGATTTTTGCAGCAATAGGTAAAGTAAACTTCTTCTTCTTTTTATTCAAATAAGTTTGGCCTTTTTCAGTAAAACCCAGTATATGGAGCATCGTATTTTCTTGCTCCTCTTTTATCTCTGCTTCCTTGATCTGCAATAGAACATAGGTCAATAAACGCTGTAATCGCGGTTGCGTATATCGTTTAGTGCTGATTCTCTGCAAATATTCCGAAAAACTATCAGCGTCCTGTTCGATTATACGGTGTTCTATTCCTTCCCGCATTTGATATATCTTTCGAAGTTCCCCTAAAGAATTTGCTCTCAATTGATAATTTAAAAAAGGCCAAAAATCTGACCAAGCGATGGACATTTCAGTCAATTCTTCCAGCGTCTCTCTTGGAACAAAAGAAGACACATCCTCATTAGCTAAAACCGCCTGTCGAATACCTGTAGCACTAGCATACTGATTAGCGACCAATGATTGATCATGGTAACCTTGGTCTTTTCTATGCAGTGGGAAAATCTCCATTGGACGCTCATAGAGGGCATTTTCTTTAGCATAGCTTAAGCCTAAAATATGATTTGGAGGAAAATCTTGCGCCTTTGGATACAATCGTGAAACAACTCCTGCCATTTTTTCAGGATAGCTCCAGCCGATAGGCAATTCATGAAATAATTGATCAATCGCATTTTTTTCTTCAATAAAAAAACGACCATAATCCAGATAGTCAAATTTAGAATCACTATCTGTCCCAAAACACAGAGCGTCACACCCCAAAGCCTGCAATAGTTTAATACTACCCTTTGCAAAATAATCTGCAGATTGAACGGCCCAAGAAAACGGTAGCTCAACAACAAGATCTACACCATTTTTCAATGCTGCATTAGTTCGTGCCCATTTATCAAGAATCGCAGGCTCTCCTCGCTGTAAAAAATTTCCGCTCATCACTGCAACCACAACATCCGCATCACTCATTTCTCTAGCCTTCTCGGCATGATAACGATGCCCATTATGAAATGGATTATACTCAACAACAATTCCGCAACTTCTCATATTCTTCCTCCTTTCCAGAAATAACTAGTGCTTATACAAGTTCAATATAATTTTGTTGAACAGCCCATCCATGTACCCTCCAACAATTGACAGTAGCAAAAATGAAACGAACAAAAAAACCGAGATCACTCTCGGCTATTTTTGACAGACAAAAAACCAGCGTTTACTTGTCTCAATCGGACCCTCATCAGTGAAGTCCGCAAAAACCTCAACGTTAAAACCAACTTCAGTCAGCATTTTTTGATACATTTCCAAAGGATACGTTCTTTCCTTATGCAACTCATCAAACCGCTCAAACATTTCACTATCCATTTTCACAAAGAATGTTAAAAAATGTTCGATACTATAGTCGGAATCTCCTGAGTAACTATCCCAAAGAAACGCAAAATCTTCAGTTTGATCATGAAAACTATAATTTGGAAAAACTTCTTCCATTTGGTAAATAGAATGAACGTCGAAAATGAATGTTCCAGATTCTTTTAACAACTGATAAACACCCTTGAAAACTTGCTGAACTTGTGTTGCATCTTGCATATAGCACAGCGAATCAGAAAAGCAAGTCACTGCTTGATACAGTCCGATATCTGTTAAGTCAAGCATATCTCCAGCAACCCAGTTAATGGAAACCTCTTCTTGAATTGCACGATCACTAGCCAATGTTAACATTTCTTCAGACAAATCCAAACCAGTCACATCAAAACCTTTTTTAGCAAATTCTACTGCTAACGCACCTGTTCCACAAGCTAACTCCAAAACTTGATTTGCTGCTTTTGGTAAATGACGTAATGAAAAATTCAACCACTGCTGATACAAAGAATCATCCATTACCTCATCGTAGACAAAAGCAAATGTCTCATAAGCCATTAGTCCAACCAAGTATCGATATTTTCAAGCGGTGCATCTGACCATAATTTTTCTAAATTATAAAATTCACGCTCTGAAGTACTAAAAACATGAACGATCAAATCCCCTAAGTCGATTAAGACCCATTTACCGCCATCTTTTCCTTCAACACGCTTTACTTCAACATGCGCTTCTTCTTCTTTATCGATAATCTCATCCACGATCGCATTGATTTGACGATCAGAATTGGCTGAACAAATCATGAAATAATCTGCTAATAACGAGACCTGCGAAACATCAAGGGCCACGACATCAACCGCTCGTTTTGAATCGGCTGCCTTCACGGCGATTTCTAACATATTTTTACTATCTATGATAATTCTCCTCCTTATTTCTTACCATTATACATTTTATCTAAATAACTTTAACAATCAACAAATTGTCTTACACTCTCAAAAATCCGTTGTTAAGATTAGATTTTCTTTCTTATTGCATCCCAGCAACCCAACGATTATAAGTTTCGATCGTTTTGGGATAAACTGGATTTTCTGTCTCGACTAAATGAGCCAGTGTATGTTTGGTTTCAAACGCCACAGCCTGATCTAAATCGCTAAATGCAATCACCCGTGCATCCGCCACACTCGGAAAATTTCTTCCCGGTTCGATATAATCCGCCACATAAATAATTTTATCTAACAAAGTCATCTTTGCTGCACCTGTGGTATGCAGGCGGATAGCATTTAGAATTTCTTCGTCAGTAATCTTTAACTCGCGAGCGACGAAATCCGCACCTACAAGCCCATGCCAGATAGCATTTCCATATTTTAACAGCTCGGTTTTATTCTCATAGCTGCCCCGTTCGATAGCAAGCTGAAATTCATCATCTGAGCGTTCTTTCGCATAGTCATGTGTTAACGCTGCAATACTTGCTTTTTCTGGGGATTCACCAAATCGTTCAGCCAATGCAACCGCCGTTTCTTCTACACCTAAAACATGCTTAAAGCGTTTTTCGCTCATTCGCATCTGAACAGCTTGCATCAATCCTTCACGCTCCATAGCTGTATATCTGTCACTATAGTTCATCAAGATACAAACCTTCTTCCACAATATATTCACACACACGATCAGGTACGAGGTAACGAATCGAACACCCTTGCTTAACCTGTTTACGGATGTACGAAGAAGATAACTGAATCTCAGGGACATCTACCCAAATAATTGGATAAGGACTTTCTAGGGTGTAACCCGCTCGTTTGACACCAACAAAATTAACAACGCGAACCAATTCATCAATTCGATGCCATTTTGGCAAATACGCTACTTCATCTCCACCGATAATAAAATAGTACTCCGTATCTGGATTTTCAGCAGTTAATTCCAACATCGTATCAATTGTATAACTTTTACCCTTACGAACTAGTTCTCGTGTATCGACTGATAAAAAAGAGTTGTCTTCAATAGCCAATTTAACCATCGCCAAGCGATGCTTACTATCGATTGTCTTCTTTTCATCCACATGCGGCGGCAAATAACTCGGCAACAGATGCACTTCATCAAATCCCATTTTTTGCCCGACTTGCTCCGCAATCATTAAATGCGCGTGATGAATCGGATTAAAATTACCTCCCAACAGCCCTACTTGCTTTTTAGGCATGGCAGTGTCAGTCATTGGATTGACTTTAGGAATCGTTAAGACATCTTGATACAACGGTTATTCCCCCTTGTTTTATTAGATATATCGAAGTTTATATGCTTTGAACTTCTTTTGATATTTTTTGATATTTTTCCTTGTTTGAAGCTTTGTACAAAACTAGTACACGTCCAATGATTTGAACAATTTCACAATGGACTCTTTCTTCTAAAACATGAGCCACATCTTCAGCAAGCTCATCAGTGTTTTGTAATAAATTAATCTTGATTAACTCTCTTTTTTCCAATGCTTCAGCGATTTGAACAATCACTGCATCGTTGATCCCATTCTTACCGATTTGAAAAATCGGTTGTAAGTGGTGCGCTTGACTACGTAAGAAACGCTTTTGTTTTCCTCTTAATTCCATTAATACTCCCCTTATTCGGATAAAATTTTTTAAACTAATGCCTTTCGGGTCAATACATCTACACCTTTTGGTGCCCAACCCGCAACGACTGCTGGTTTTGACACCGTTACCCATCCTAGTCCAGCAAAAACAATATCGCTCTTTTCTTTAATTGAAAATTCAAAACGAACTAATTCAGGAAAATCTATCACCTCATCCGGTCGTGGAGGTTGCAACAAACCACCAACGTGTTTCTCATAAAAGGCATCAGCTTTTTCTAGTTTTGTCCGATGCGGTTCGATATCATTGGATACATAAGCAACAAAAGATGCTCGTTCTCCTTGGATAAAGTCGAAACGCGCTAATCCGCCTAAAAATAAAGTTTGTCCCGCATTCAACTGGTAAACTTTTGGTTTGATTTCTTTATGAGGCGCGATGATTTTCAAATCCTTTTTTCCTAGATAGTGTGCCATTTGATGACGGTGAATGATTCCTGGCGTATCAAAGAGATAGTTCCCATCATCTAGTGGAATCTCAATTTTATCCAAAGTCGTGCCGGGAAACTGCGAAGTTGTGATTAAGTCTTGTACTCCTGCAGTTTGTTTAATGATTTGATTGATCAATGTTGATTTCCCAACATTAGTCACACCCACCACGTATACATCGCGACCATCACGATATTCTTCTATCTTCTCTAATAAATCAGCCATTTCATTAGCCTTACGGGCACTAGTCAGTAAGATATCAACTGGACGTAAGCCTTCCTCATGAGCGCGTTCCCGCATCCACTGAGTTAAACGACCTCTCTTCAACGATTTAGGAAGTAAGTCAACCTTATTACCGACTAAAAGTACAGGATTATCTCCAACAAAGCGATGCAATCCAGGAATCAATGAACCATTAAAATCAAAGATATCTACTACATTTACGATCAACGCATCCGCTTTACCCAGTTCGTTCAACAAGCGTAGAAAATCATCGTCTGTCAAAGCAACATCTTGAATTTCGTTGTAATGTCGAAGGCGGAAACAACGCTGACAGTATACTTCGCCGTTCGCTAACCCTTTTTCTAAAGCTGATTGCGGAGTATAGCCTAATTCATTCGGATGCTCCGTTTGAATTTTTGCGCCACAGCCGATACAAAATAATTCTTCTTCCATTATAATTCACTCTTCCATTTCATCTCAGGATCATTGCGTAATAAAATATGCATCACACGACGTTCAAAGAAACGATTGATTCGTGTGTTCCAGCCATCGGTGTCAAGGATCGGACGGACAAGAATACTGCGGATGCCTGCCGCACTCGCCCCTCGAATATCCGTCATAACTTGGTCTCCGATCATGACTATCTCATCTTTTGAAACACCTAATCGTTTTTGTGCATTTATTATTCCAACAGAAAAAGGCTTCATCGCTCGCGACACAAAATCCAGTTCAAAACTTTCTAATGCCTTAGCGACGCGACTGGCTTTATTATTCGAAACGACCACCACGGGGATCTCTGCCTCGTCCATCATTTTTAACCAATCAATCAACTCTTTCGTTCCATTGGGATTATTCCAAGCGATCAAAGTATTATCTAAATCCGTCAATACCGCTTTAAATCCGTGAGCTTTCAATTGTTCCGGGGTTATCTGATAAATGGCTTCGACCATCCACGTTGGTTTGAATTTATCTAACATGGCAACTCCTATAACTTTATTTATACTTCTACAAAACCTGATTATAACGCAAATTTTTTGAAAACTCTACATTTGGGTACAAAGGTTTAAAAAAAGACTAGGCTTTATCCGCCTAGTCCCATTAATTCTATAATACTTTTGATAAAAAGTCGATTGTTCGAGAATTTTGTGTGTGATCGAAAACTTCTTCTGGGGTACCTTCTTCAACAATCACACCACCATCCATAAAAATGACACGGTCGCCAACTTCTTTGGCAAAACCCATTTCATGAGTCACAATCATCATAGTCATGCCTTCTTTTGCCAGTTGTTGCATAACTTGTAACACGTCGCCGACCATTTCAGGATCAAGAGCAGATGTTGGTTCATCAAATAGCATAACATCTGGTTGCATCGCTAATGCTCTAGCAATAGCAATCCGTTGCTGCTGACCGCCAGATAGAGATTGTGGATACGCCTCAGCCTTTTCTGACAAGCCGACTTTTTCTAGTAATTCTTTGGCGATTTTTTCAGCATCGGTTTTAGATATCCCTTTAACCTTGATGGGCGATAAAGTAATGTTGTCTAAAACCGTCATATTGGGAAATAGGTTAAATTGTTGGAATACCATCCCCATTTTTTCCCGTGTTTTGAAAATATCATTTTTTTTATCTGTAATATCTGTTCCCTCAAATCTGATCGTACCAGATGTAGGAACTTCTAATAAATTGACGCAACGTAAAAATGTGCTTTTTCCTGAACCAGACGGTCCGATGATTACAACCACTTCTCCTGGCGTAATCTCTGCGGAAATATCTTTGAGAACCTCATTGTCGCCAAATTTTTTATTTAAATGTTCAATTTGAATCAATGCTTCCATCATTATTAGCGCTCCTATCTCATATCAAAGAATTCATTTTTATCTCGGTCAATAGCTCACTACATTTCCAACATTTAAAAACAACCTCTTATGTTAAACATAGTGTAATTTCTAGAAATTGACAATGATAAACTTATCTTTGGTATCCTTTTCCAAGTTTTTTCTCCCATAAATTAAGTAGACGCGAAGTGACAAAAGTCATCACGAAGTAAAGTGCCGCAGCTACAAAATAGGGTTCCAATGGAATATAAGAATTTGAGATAACGATTTGAGCAGAGCCCATTAATTCATTGATTCCAATTGCAGTTAATAAGGAGGAATCTTTTATCAAAGTGATAAACTCGTTGCCTAAAGGCGGTAAAATATTTCGTAATGCTTGAGGCAAAATAACAAAACGCATCGTCTGTGCGGGACGCAGCCCTAATGAGTGAGCGGCTTCTGTCTGTCCATAATTGACAGCTGTTATCCCGCCCCGAATGATTTCAGCGACATAAGCTCCAGAATTCAATGACAAAACGATCATCCCAGGTATCAAACGTCCGAGATCAACAGTCAAAACACCGACTTCTAAATCTTTTGAAGGAAATAATCCTTGAAGAACTAGAAAACCGATCATAATTTGCAATAACATTGGAGTGCCACGAAGTACTTCGATGTAAATATTAGCTAGCCAATTTAGCGGTTTGTGTTTGGAGAGCTTTAGAAGGGCCATCACTAGCCCGATAAATGTTCCTAAAACAACTGTTACGAGTGAAATAATTACTGTAATACCAGCACCTGATGCAAAGTAAGATAAGTATTTATCCAAAAATGAAAAGTTCAATGCTGGGTCCCTCTATTCTGCTGATTTTTCGGCTAGTTCATGATTTTGTTTAACATACTCATCAATCTTGCCTTCATCATTTAACTTTTTAATAATTTTATTTATTTCTGTTTGCAATTCTTCGCTACCCTTAGGTAAGGCTATCGCAAATGCTTCATCCTTTGAGGCTTTCAAATCAATATTAGCGATCATCAAATCAGAATTTTGCTGCACATATGATTCAGCGATTGTTTTTTCTACCACCATTGCATCCAATGAACCGCTATTTACTTCAACTACCATGTTCGGAACTTTTTCGATTGAAACAGGTTTTGAATCTTTTAATTGCGTTTTAACGATATCTTCTTGAATCGAACCTTTTTGCGCCCCAACATTCTTATCTTTTAAAGAATCAATACTTGTGAATTTGTCTTGATTTTTTTTGTTGATAATTAATACTTGTGGCGGATTGTAGTAATTGTCTGTAAAGTCAAATTGTTCTTGACGTTCTTTGGTTGCAGAAATTGCAGAAATAGCGATATCTGATTTTCCTTCTTTTAATGAAGCTAAGACTGTATTGAAACTCATATCGGATACTTCTGCCTTCACACCTAACTCCTCAGCGATCGCATTGACTAAATCAATATCAGCACCGACGATTTTGTCTTTTCCGTCCACCATTGTATGGAATTCAAACGGTGCATAATCAGCTGATGTTGCTACTTTTAATACGCCTGCCTTTTTTATTGCTGCTAATTGATCCTCAGATTTTGCATTTGATGAATCAGCAGTTTTATCACTGCCTCCTCCACAAGCTGCTAAAGTGAATAGTGCTACTAATGTCATAACTAAGCCGGTAATCTTTTTCATCCTGTTTCCTCCTAAAATATAATTACTATTACTTAACTCTCGAAAAAATGGTTATAGTATGTATAGTAGTTTGATTGTTCCTATATAACAGTTGAACTAGTATCCACCTTTTGAGTGCTTTTTCAATGAATTTATTATAGCATGAAAATTTCATAAAACAAGCGTTTTTATGAATAAATATTAATATTTTTTTATATAAGCGGCTCTAGAATGTATATATTCAAATTACTATGAATATATATTTTTTATTCACCACCTTTTTGTGCTAACTGATTGTTTTCTTCAACCATCTTTTCTATCAAGTTCTCTTCTTTCATTTCTTTAATATATTTATTAAGTTCATTGACCAATTTTTTATTGCCTTTCGGAACTGCGATACACAACGAGTCCTCCTTCATACTTTTCAATGAAATATTCGCAATCATTAGTTCCGGATTTTTATTGACATATGCTTCCGCTACAGTTTTTTCAACCACTAACCCATCCAATGAACCATTTTTTACTTCCACAAATATATTCGGTAACTTTTCGATTGAGACTAGCTTTGCGTCTTTCATTTGTTCCTTCACAATATTTTCTTGGATCGTGCCTTTTTGTGCGCCAACCTGTTTACCGGAAAAATTATCAATTGACGTAAATTCATCTGCATGTTGTTTGTTAATCACGATTACTTGAGGTGATGTATAGTAATCTGTGGTAAAATCAAAACTTTCCTCACGTTCATCAGTAACAGAAATCGCTGAAACTGCAACATCGGCTTTTCCTTCTTTTGCAGCTGCTAAAACTGCATTAAAACTCATATCTAACCACTCAACTTTTACATCCATTTTCTTTGCAATTGCTTCCATCATCTCAATGTCGGCACCCACGATTTTATCTTTTCCATCTATCGTTGTATGAAAACCAAAAGGCGCGTAATCTGGCGAAGTTGCTACTTTGAGAACCCCATTCTCTTTGATAGTATCCAATTTGTCCTTTTTTTCAGTATTACCACATGCCGCGAATACAAATAAACTTAATCCCGTTAAAACAACCTTCAACCCTTTTTTCATAACCTAGCCTCCAAAATTCTTTTTTTCAGTATAGCATATTATTTCATATTTTCCACCCTTTTGTGTATATTTATTTATTATTAGTTTTATTTAACGCATAAAAAAACGACGGCATTTGCCGTCGTTGATCACACAATTAAAATTTACGAAATCGTTGATATCTTTTCTCGATTAATTCTTCAGTCGAGTACTTTGATAATTCGGTTATTTTTTCAATCAATGTTTTTTTCATCATACGAATGATTTTGTCTTCACCGAGGTTTTTACCTTTCAGCGTTTCTGGAATCACACGATCAATGACATCAAGCTCCAGTAATTCAGCCGCAGTGATTTTCATCAATTCTGCTGCCTCATCCGCACGTTTCCCGTCCTTCCAAAGAATCGAAGCAAAGCCTTCCGGTGAAAGAATTGCATAGATGCTGTATTCCATCATCCAGACTTCATCAGCTAATGCTAATGCTAATGCACCACCACTGCTACCTTCTCCAGTTACAATCGAAATAATCGGAACTTTTAAGTCCGACATCTCTAAAAGATTGCGGGCAATTGCCTCACCTTCCCCACGTTCCTCTGCCTCAACACCGCAAAATGCTCCAGGCGTGTTGACAAAGCAAATCACTGGGCGATTAAATTTCTCAGCCTGCTTCATTAAACGAAGTGCCTTACGATAACCTTCAGGATTGGGCTGACCAAAATTACGCTCCATATTTTCTTTCAGATCATTCCCCTTTTGAATCCCAATTACCGTTACCGGCTTACCCGAAAGATTCGCGATACCGCCAACGATGGCAGGATCATCCCCAAACAAGCGGTCTCCATGAAATTCTTGAAAGTCGGTAAAAATCTTTTCGAAATAATCTAGACTGGTCAAACGATCTTGATGTCTTGCCAATTTTACGATTTCTCCAGCAGTTAGACTCATTCTTCACACCAGCCCTTCTGTTGATGAAATGCTAATAATTGCGACAAACGATCCTTCAAGGTCATTCTTGGAACAATTTGATCAATAAATCCATGTTGTAAAAGAAATTCAGCCTTTTGAAAATCCTCTGGCAACTGTTGACGAATCGTTTGCTCGATTACTCGACGACCGGCAAAACCGACTAAAGTTTGCGGCTCAGCTAAAATAATATCGCCTTCCATTGCAAAGCTGGCCGTAACACCGCCTGTTGTTGGATCTGTCAGAACTGTGATATAAAGCAAACCTGCATTACTATGACGTTTGACTGCAGCGGAAATTTTTGCCATCTGCATCAATGAGAAAATTCCCTCTTGCATTCTGGCACCACCCGAAGCGGTAAATAATACCACGGGTAATTTTTCAATCACGGCTTTTTCAAAGAGTCGAGTGATTTTCTCACCAACAACCGTCCCCATACTTCCCATAATGAAATTAGCATCCATTACACCGATAGCAACAGTTTGATTATTGATTGTTGCTTTTCCTGTTAGTACCGCTTCATCTAACCCAGTCGTTTCTTTGGTCTTATCGATTTTAGCAAAGTACTCAGGAAAATCAATTGGATTTTTTTGTTCTAGTTGGTTATCCCAATCAGTAAAACTTTTTTCATCTATTGTTAGCGCTAATCGTTCCCAAGCGCTAATCCGGAAACTATAACCACAGTGAGGACAAACTTTTTCAGCACCGATTTCTTTTTTGTACAATGTTCGTTTGCAATTTGGACATTTTGCCCACATATCATCAGGCACAGTTGGCTTCGTCGTTGGTACACTATCGCGGTTAGGATTGATCCGAATGTAGTTTTTTTTCTTATTAAAAAGTCCCACCTAAATTCCTCCTACTCGCTTTGTTGCCACTCAGGTAAAAATGTTTTTTGTAAAAAACTTGTATCGTAATCACCAAAAAGTACACTTGGATGACTAATAAGGTCCATTTGGAATTCAACATTTGTAATAACTCCGTCTGAAACAAACTCACCAAGAGCACGCTGCATCTTCATCAAAGCGTCAAAGCGATCTTCACCATGAACAATGATCTTTGCAATCATTGAATCATAATACGGCGGAATTGTCACTCCACTATACATTGCGCTGTCTACTCGTAGTCCTAAACCACCGCTAGGTAAAAGCAGCGTTTTGATCTTTCCAGGAGAAGGCGCAAAATTGAACGCTGGATTTTCAGCGTTAATTCGACATTCAATAGAGTGGCCTTGAAACTTCACGTCTGATTGACTTAGTCCTAAAGGTTCACCGGCAGCAATTTTAATTTGCTTCTTCACGATATCGATTCCTGTAACCATCTCTGTGATTGGATGCTCAACTTGTATCCGAGTATTCATTTCCATAAAGTAGAAACTGCCGTCTTCATCGCGAAGAAATTCGATCGTACCAGCACTTTCATAATTTACAGCTTTTCCAGCTTTGACAGCTATATCCCCCAGCATTTTACGGTTTTCTTCACCGATCACAACTGAAGGGGCCTCTTCCAAAACTTTTTGGTTATTTCGCTGTAAGGAGCAATCACGTTCTCCCAGATGAATCACATTACCTTGCTGATCACCTAAAATCTGTACTTCGATATGTCGTGCTGGATAAATGATTTTCTCCATATACATTGCATCATCGCCAAAAGCAGCTTTGGCCTCTGACTTAGCAGATAGAAAATTCTTTTCAAGTTCGCTCTTCATAGGAACTTTACGAATCCCTTTTCCCCCGCCGCCAGCAGCTGCCTTTAGCATGACCGGATATCCGATTTTATCAGCTAACTTTTCTGCTTCTTCCAAGGTATCGATAGCCCCGTCACTACCTGGGATAACAGGAACGCCTGCTTGTTTCATCAACTGACGCGCGTGAATTTTATTTCCCATCGCATCAATGGTTTTTTCACTTGGTCCGATGAACTTGATATTGCATTCCGTACACATCGTTGCAAATAGGCTATTTTCTGACAAGAACCCAAAGCCAGGATGGATCGCTTCAGCATTTGTTACGATCGCCGCACTTAAGATCGCTTGCATGTTTAAATAGGATTCGCTTGAACGAGCTGGGCCGATACAAATTGCTTCATCAGCCATTTCTGTGTGCAAAGCTTCTTTATCCGCTTCGGAATAAACCGCGACCGTCTGAATTCCTAATTCACGGCAGGCACGGATGATTCGTACAGCGATTTCGCCACGATTGGCGATCAAAATTTTTGAAAACATAGACATCTATCCAATCATAAAGGTTAGTTCTGCTTCGGCTACTTTTTTTCCATCAACATAGGCGATGCCTTTTCCGCAACCAGCTGAAGAACGAACTTTTGTTAATTCTACTTCTAACACTAAAGTATCTCCCGGAACGACTTTCTTGCGGAATTTTGCTTTGTCGATCCCGCCAAAGTAAGCTGTTTTCCCTTTAAAATCTTCCATAGACAATAACGCGACAGCGCCAGCTTGAGCCATTGCTTCTACGATTAACACACCAGGCATTACTGGTTCGTGAGGAAAATGGCCTTGGAAAAATGGTTCATTAACAGAAACATTTTTCTTGGCTTTAATGCTTTTTCCAGCTTCTAATTCTTCCACCCGATCAATCAATAACATTGGATAGCGATGCGGGATAATTTCTTTGATTTCTTCAATCGTTAACATTTATTTTCCTCCTAGTTAATGCGGAATAACGGTTGTCCATATTCAACAACATCTTCATTTTCCACCAGAACCTCACTAATCGTACCATCAAAATCACTAGTGATTTCATTCAATAATTTCATTGCTTCGATAATACAAACGGTTTCGCCTTGCTTCACGGTATCGCCGACCGCTTTATAAGCGTCTTGTTCTGGTGTTGGCTGTAAGTAGACGATTCCTACAATCGGTGAAGTAATCACTTTCCCCTCACCTTTGTCCTCTGCAACTGAAACACTTTCTGAGTTCAAAGTCGGTGCAGCTGGAGCATTAGGTATCGCTGATACCGATTCTCCAGTTGGCTCAACTTGGACTGGTGCTGCAGCTTGGCGACTTGTCTGATTCTTATTCATATATAACTCAAAACTGCCTTCCCGTAAATCGAATTCGGTTAGGTTAGAATCATTAAATTGATTCAGCAGTTCTTTGACTTCATTGATTTCCATTAATTATGCCTCCCAGCGTTTCAAACAGATCACAGCGTTGTGACCGCCAAAACCTAGAGAATTACTTACAGCGTAATTGACTGGTGTTTCTTTTGCTTCGTTCACAACAACATTTGCTTTGATCTCTGGATCTACTTCTTGAATATTCGCAGTTGGCGGAATAAATTGATGCTGTAAAGCCATCAATGATGCTACTGCTTCGACACCGCCAGCGCCGCCTAATAAATGACCCGTTAATGATTTTGTACTGCTGACATAGGCGTTATCAGTTAAAGCCGCTTCAATTGCTTTACTTTCTGCTTTATCATTTGCTTGCGTACTTGTTCCATGAGCATTCACATAATTAACGTCTGCTGGTGTGATACCTGCTTCCTTAATCGCTTCAGTGATCGCTCTAGCTGCTCCTTCACCGTCTGGAGATGGTGCAGTCATATGGTAAGCATCACAGGTTGCTCCGTAACCTACGATTTCGCCTAAAATGGTTGCCCCACGCTTTTGTGCGTGCTCCAAGGATTCTAAAACTAAAATGCCGGCACCTTCACCCATAACAAAACCATTCCGATCTGTATCAAAAGGAATTGATGCGCGAGTTGGATCTTCTGAAGTGCTTAAGGCTGTTAATGCCGCAAAACCTGAAATTCCAATCTTGTTGATACAAGATTCCGCACCACCTGCAACGATGACATCTGAATAGCCATGCTTAATATTACGGAATGCTTCACCAATGGAATGAGTTCCACTAGCACAAGCAGTTACCGTACTAGTACAAATTCCTTTTGCTCCAATTCGCAAAGCAACATTTCCTGCTGCCATGTTCACGATTGCTAAAGGTACGAACATTGGCGATACGCGTGCTGGACCTTTTTTATCCATTTTGATCACTTGATCTTGGATCGTTCCCAGACCTCCAACACCAGAACCAATCATTACACCAAAGCGTTCCATATCTTCTTCTTCGGTGTTGATACCGCTCATTTCTAACGCCTCAAGCGCAGAATAGATAGCATATAATGAATAAGTCTCCATCCGTTTGGTATCTTTTTTAACAAAATATTTTTCCAAAGGGAAATCCTTTACTTCAGCCGCGACCGTAATACCTGTTTCACTTGCATCAAACCGAGTGATTGGTCCAAACCCATGATTTCCTTCTTTTAAATTCTTCAAAAATGTTTCTTCATCATTACCAATTGGTGAGGCAACACCAAAGCCTGTAATTACGACACGATTCATTTTATTCCGTCCTTTCTTTACATGACCATTCCGCCATCAACGTTCAATACTTG
Source organism: Enterococcus sp. AZ128 (assembly GCF_051714485.1). Taxonomy (NCBI): domain Bacteria; kingdom Bacillati; phylum Bacillota; class Bacilli; order Lactobacillales; family Enterococcaceae; genus Enterococcus; species Enterococcus sp. AZ128. Next base: position 623,157 of record NZ_JBIORZ010000001.1, on the reverse strand, counting down.
ACCAGTGATGTAACTGTTTTGTGCTAAGAATACCGCAGCATTCGCCACATCATCAACGCTGCCAAAATATTTTAACGGAATTTGACCTTCCATCTGTTCTTTGACTTTATCATTCAGTTCATCTGTCATATCCGTTTTGATGAATCCTGGAGCAATCGCATTACACGTGATCCCCCGTGGAGCAACTTCTCTAGCTACTGCTTTAGTAAAGCCGATCACACCAGCTTTACTCGCTGCATAGTTGGTTTGCCCAACATTTCCGATCAGACCGACCACACTGGAAAGGTTGATGATCGCGCCAGCACGTTTCTTCATCATTTTCTTCAGAACCTGCTGAGTCATATTGAAGGTTCCCTTCAAATTTATATCCATGACTGCATCAAAATCTTCTGGTTTCATTCTCAATAATAACTGATCCTTTGTAATGCCCGCATTGTTGATTAAGATATCGATAGAACCTAAAACATCTTCACATTCCTTGATCATTTTCCCCGCATCATCAAACGAGCTGATATCTCCGCAAATTGCGGTGCATTTCACCCCAAAGGCTTCGATCTCAGCGATTTTATCTGCGGGAATAGCTTTACGGCCATTCAATACGATATTCGCACCAGTTTGAGCAAAAGCTTTAGCAGTACCCCAACCAATTCCACGGCTGCTGCCGGTTATAAACACTGTTTTATTCGTTAGTTCCATTCGGACCTCCTACTTCAATTTAAGGATATTTTTAAATGAAAATAAATAATTATCCCAAAAAGCTGACTGTTTCTGTTAAAGTCTTAACATCTTCCACACGACTTGTTGCTAACGAGCGGTCAATTTTTTTAATGAAGCCAGTCAATGTCTTTCCAGGACCGATTTCTATCATGCGTGAAACACCTAATTCTTTTAATGCTACGACGCTATCACTAAAACGCACGGGCGACATCACTTGTTTTGTTAATAACGAAACGACCTCGTCATTCGGCATGATCTTTGCGGTAGTGTTCGATATCACTGGCAGATTCATATCTTCGAAATTAATTGTCTGTAACACGTCATTCAATCGTTTACTTGCAGGCTCCAATAAAGCCGTATGAAATGGGCCGCTTACGTTCAACGGAATCATTCGCTTTGTTCCAGCAGCTTGCAATAATTCTTCCGCTTTTTCGACTGCGGCTACTTCGCCGCCAATCACGATTTGTTGCGGAGTATTATAGTTTGCTGGCGAAACAATTCCGAAAGCTGAAGCTTGTTGGCAACAGTCTTCAATGATTTCTGCGGAAGTATTCATCACAGCTACCATTTTTCCGCTACCAGTCGGTGCCGCTTCACTCATAAACTGTCCTCGTTTGTGAACAAGCTGAACGGCATCGCTAAACGCTAATGCGCCAGAAGCGACTAATGCAGTATACTCGCCTAGGCTCAAGCCTGCTACTGCATCAGCCTGAAATCCTTTAGCTGTTAACACACGTAAAAAAGCGGTGCTGACTGTCAAAATTGCTGGTTGCGTATATTTCGTTTCGTTAAGCTGAACGTTTTCTTCGAAGCACAAGTCTTCCATCGAAAAACCAAGTAAATCACTGGCTTCTTCAAATGTTTCTTTTACGACTTTCTCTTGCTGGTACAACTCTTTGCCCATTCCGACATATTGAGCGCCCTGCCCGCTGAACAAGAATGCTGTTTTCATGATCGTCTCCTAATAGCAGGAAAGGCCAGGCCTTACGCCTAGCCTTTTCCCGGAATTTTATTAATTAAGCGTTTTGTTGTTTTTCAACATATTCAACTAAATCTTTAACAGTTGTGATGCCATCTTCAGTTTCGATTTTCACATCAAATTCGTCTTCGATTTCGTTGATGATTTGGAATAAGTCCAAACTATCTGCCTCAAGATCCTCTTGGATATTTGTTTCTAATTTTACTTCCTCTTTCTCTACTCCTAGTTCTTCTACGATAATGTCTTGGATTTTTTCGAATGTCATAAGTTGTTTCCTCCGATAATTTTAAGTTTTAGTTTTTTATATTTTTAACAAACTTACAGCTGAATCAGCAGGTTTCCCCACGTTAATCCACCGCCATAGCCTGTCAATACCACTTTTTGATGACTATTTAAAGATAATACCTTCCCTTCAACAAGTTCATCCAATAAAATTGGAATGCTCGCTGCTGAAGTATTTCCATAATTCATTAGGTTCATAGGAAATTTTTCCATCGGCTCGTTCATTTTACGAGCGATTTTTTCAATGATTCGTTTATTGGCTTGATGCAGCAGGTAATAATCAACTGCTTCTTCACCGATAAATTCTTTCAAACTTTTAGTTACATCATTTAAGGCAAAGTTCCAGATTCCGCGACCATCCATTGATAGAGCCGTGATGGTTTCCGATCCTTCATGGAAGATATTACTGTTTTTACGGAAGCCAGAAGTTAATGCATTGGCACGTTCACCATCCGCTCGCAACATTTGTTTTATAATAGAAGGTTCTTGATTCGCCTCTAGTAAAACTCCCGCAGCGCCATCACCGAAAAGAACGGCTGATGAACGGTCTTGCCAGTTCAATAGCTTCGACGTTTTTTCACCGCCAATAACGATACCGCGTTTCATTCCACTGCGCACAAAATTTTCGGCTGTTGCTAGCGCGTAAACAAATCCAGCACAAGCAGCCGTTACATCAAAAGCCATCGCTTGTTTTGCTCCAAGTTGTCCTTGAACCTGACAAGCAACAGAAGGCGACGTATAATCTGGCGACATTGTAGCAACGATAACGAAATCTAAACTCATAGGATCAATCGCTGCTTTATCGATCAATTTTTTGGCAACCTGCAAGCACATGTCTGAAGTATTTTCAGCTTCAGCGATATGTCGTTGCTTGATTCCTGTCCGTGATTGAATCCATTCATCCGAAGTATCCATCCATTCGGCCAACTCATCGTTCGTGACGACTTTCTCAGGTAAATAGCGTGCTGTTGCGATTATTTTCCCGAAGCTCATACTCATTTGATCTCCTCTAAATAACTATATAGATTTACTAGTGCCTTTAAGAAAACCTCTTGTTCATCCGCATCAAGATCTTTAATTGCGCTTTTGACCATTTCATGATGAAAATGCTGATGGATGCGAAAAACTAATCGTCCTTTTTTCGTTAGTCCCAGCTTTACCACACGGCGGTCATCTTCACTACGGATACGTTCTACATAGCCCTTTTTCACTAAGCGATTGATTGATGTCGTCAAAGTCCCGACAGTTACTAATAATTCTCTAGCAACTTCAGTTGTCGTTTTTTTCTTGTACATTCCGATGGCATCAATGGTATGCATTTCTGTAATCGTCAGATCGCTAAATTGTGATTTTTTTAGTTCGTTTTCTTCAATCGACAGAACGTCGTTGAAAATAGAAACTAAATAGGTATTTAATTCTTCCCAGTTTCTTTCCATGTCCTCACCTAATTAGTTTGATTATCAAATCATTTGATGTTCAAACTATATCTTATTTTTTTTCTGAATGCAACACTCTTTTTTCAATTAACTAAAAATTAATGATCACGGTTGAATCTACCCCAGTTTCTCTATCATAAAATTACTTTGGTTATCAAAGGATTTTTACAGTAAAAAAATAAGCGGGAATCCCGCTTATTAATTATATGTTCCGATGCATTGGAATTGTATTATTGTTTGGATGAACCAATAAATATTGGATAACATCAATATTGCTAGCTTGAAAAGAAGCGGCACAGGCTTGCAAATATAGATCCCACATTCGATAGAAGGCTTCGTCTTTTTGCTCAATAATTTTATCTGTCACTTGATGAAAATTTTTCGTCCAATGTTCAAGCGTTAATTGATAATCGCGACGTAAGCTTTCAAGATCAATTAATTGCAACTCACTCTCTGTGATATGACCGATCAACTCAGTTACACCTGGAATATAACCGCCTGGAAAAATGTATTGATTGATCCATGCGTTCTTCGCTCCGCCCTGTTGGCGACTGATACCATGAATCAACGCAGTTCCATTCGGCGCTAAATGCTTTTCGACAACCTTAAAGTATTCTTGCAGATTCTCTCCGCCAACGTGTTCAAACATACCAACACTCGTAATATGATCGAAAGTTCCCTTCAAATCACGATAATCCATTAATTCAACAGAAACCGTATCTTCTAGGTGGTCTTGTTTAATGATCTCTTGGATATGATGATATTGTTCTTCACTCAACGTAATTCCTTTAGCTTTGACCTTATATTCTTTCGCCGCAGTCAAAATCAACGTTCCCCAGCCGCATCCAATATCTAATAATGTCTCACCGGGGTGAATAAACAATTTATTAAGGATGTGATGTACTTTATTGATTTGCGCTTGTTCCAGTGTATCTTCCGGTGTTTCAAAATAGGCACAGGAATACGTCAATGTAGGATCTAACCACATTTCATAAAAATCATTACCTAAATCATAATGGCTATGAATATCGTGAGCCGATTGTTTTTTCGTATGTTTTTCCTTTGGCATCCACTTTTTAAAGCTATTATTATGGAAAAAGCCGTTTGCTTGATTGTAAACATCGTAGATTAAAGCTTGTAAATCACCTTCAATCTCGATTTTCTTATCCATATATGCCTCTCCAAGTGCTAACGAAGCATTATTAATTAGTTCTTTTACGGGAATCTTCTCGTTAAAAATAATTTTGAAGATGACTTCTCCTTCAGGATTTCCATACTCTTTAATCGAACCATCCCAAAAAGTTACCTGTGTTTTTTGAGAAAAAGATGGTTTAAATAATTGATTGTATACTTCTTTGTCTAACATATTATTGCCTCCCTCAAGTTATCTTCTGACTAAATCCTAATTAGTTCAAAAGATATGCCCTAGGTTGGGAGAAAAAATAGGAATTCCTCATAAAAATATAATCAAAATTTATATGAAACCCCTTAACAAAAAAGAGCACAAAAAAAACGGGTCTCCCCGTTTTATTGAATCAAATCATAAATTTCCATTGCAACGATGTCGATGTTGTCAAATTGATAAGATTGTTTGCTGTCGCTTTCAGTCAACTCAAATGTCTCTGTTGTATTATCATAAGTTACAGTACATTTTTCTACGCCTTCTTTTTCAAAACGACGCAATTGTACTTCATTATCAGTCGATTCAGTCATCGCTTCTAAGCGTTTAATAATGGCAACTAATTGTGAATGTTTCATCTAGGTGCCCCCCTTCTTCTCAATTCTGTCTTATTGTATCAAATCCGACCGTATCTTGCATTGATTTTCATCAATTAATTTATGATTTTTTTACTAAATCTAACTTAAGATTCTGTCCACCATAATTTGATCAACGCTTGAGTCCCATCATTTTCGAACCCTTGATCGGCTAACCGTTCATAAAGTTCCGTCGCTAATTTTGTCGCAGGCAGATCAAGCTGCATTTTTTTTGCTTCATCTAAAGCAATTTTCAAGTCTTTGATAAAGTGTTTGACGAAAAATCCAGGAGAATAATCTGATTTTAGGATACGAGGTGCATAATTCGTCATTGACCAGTTTTGGGCCGCACCACCGCCTAATGTCTCTAAAACTTTGGATACATCTAAATTTGCAGCTTTCGCATAAACTAACATCTCAGTCATTCCAGTCATTGTTCCTGCGATCATGATTTGATTAGCCATCTTTGTGTGTTGCCCTGCGCCCGCTGCTCCTTGAAGCGAAAAACTTTTCCCCATAATTTCAAAAAGAGGTATTATTCGTTTGTAAGCAGTTTGATCACCGCCAACCATAATTGTTAATGTACCATTCTGAGCTCCTAAGTCGCCGCCAGAAACGGGAGCATCTAATGCGTCAGCACCTTTTTCTTTAGCAGTTTGATAGATTCTCTCTGCTAATGTTGGAGTAGAAGTCGTCAAGTCAACTAAAAGCTTTCCTGTAACCTCTACCGAAAAAATACTGTTTGATCCATAATAAATTTCTTCAACATCACTTGGATATCCTACCATTGAAAAGACAATTTCACTAACACTAGTAACTTCGGCAGGAGTAGCTTGCCAAGCAGCACCCAATTCGATTAACTCGTCTGTTTTACTTTTTGTACGATTGTATACCGCTACTTCATGTCCTGCTGATAAAAAATGTTTGACGATAGATTTTCCCATTACGCCAGTTCCGATAAATCCTATTCTCATGCTATTAACCTCCAAAAATAAAAAATAATCCATCTCCAGTATACATGAAGAGATGGATTTCAGCTTTATTTATCCTCGCTATTTCTGAGAGAATTTATTCGTACCCGCATTTTTCGTACTGTTTGCGCAGGGGATCTTATTTCCGTATGATTTTCATCATAATAAACAAGCATTTCTTGATAAAAATTCAAAATTTCACTACCAAAACGTTCAGCTGAAATTTCGATCAACTTATTTTTTTGTACTTCAGGATTGATTGGAATTTGTTGCTGAACGTATCGAACGAAGCTATCGCTAAAATCTTCATCTCGTTCAAAAGTAATCCCCAAAGACTCGTCACTTAACAACTGAGCTAAATAGTCATTTCCTTCAACAATACATTGTGTCCCAGAAGCAATTGCCTCGGCATATGTCAGTCCTTGCGTTTCCGAAGTCGAAGCACTAACAAAATAATCCGCAGCATGATAGTAATACGCTACTTCTTCGTGAGGCACCTCTCCTGTAAACTGAACATATTCTTCAATACCTAATTCATGTGTCAATTCCTCTAAATCTTCCCGATAGGGCCCTTTTCCTACGATCACTAAGCGGGCATTAGGATAACTCATAAGAATTTCGGTAAATTGCTGCACAATGACATGAATATTCTTTTCATAAGAAATACGACTCAATGACAATATCATCAAATCATCTTTCTCTAACCCTAATTTCTTTCTCAAACGATCCGTATCTTCTTTAGTAATATCTGAACGCACAAAGCGAGTCACTTCGATTCCAGTCGGAATGATACGCATCGGAACTTCTACTTCATAGCGTTTCAACGTGTCCACTACCCGTTTACTTGGACACACTACTCCCGTGGAGTGATTAACAAACATTTTAATGAAATGTTTGACGTGAGTAGGTCTGACGACTTTTCCATTAGCAATATAGTGAAGATAATCTTCATACATCGTATGATACGTGTGAACAACAGGAATTCGTAGACGATTGGCCACCATTTTCCCTAAAAAACCAGATCCAAATTCTGTATGAGTATGGATAATTTCAAGTTCTAATTCTTTGGCTATTTGATAAGCAAACCAAATCCCCCGCACAACGATTCGACGATCTTTAAAAGATACGAATGGAACACTAGGCATCCGTACAATATCTTTCTCAAACTCATCAGCATCGGGATCTGTTGTCGTAAAAATATAGACCTCATGACCTTGCTTTTCAAGTTCATTTTTTAATGTTCTGATTGATGTCGCTACCCCGCTTACCTGGGGGAAATAGGTATCTGTAAAAAAGCCGATCCGCACGTCTATTCCTCCAAACTATTTTGTAACTTTTGTATAAACCTGATGATCGTAAGGCAGCTCTAAAACTGCTTGATAAACAGATTTTAATTCTGCACCAACTTGTGTGATGCTCTTTTCCTGAGCAGTTTTAAATCCAGCCATGGAAAGATTTGGCAAACGATGGTTCACTAACTGATGAATCAATTCTTTAAATTCTTGATTATCGTTCCCCATATAACAATTTTCGCGGTCCTTTAACCAACCTTCATAGACTGGGATATTTCTCAGCAGGACTTGTTGTTGACTTGCTAAAGCTTCCAATACAACAATCCCCTCCGTTTCCTCGTATGAAGGGAAGAAAAATAAGTCTGCACCTGAATAAGCTCCCTCAATTAGATCTCCATTAATGTATCCAGGGAAAATGACGTTCTCAGGATGATCTTTTTTCACAACACGACGAATATTCGCTGGAATTGAGAGCATTGGAACATCTCCAAACCAAATAAAGGTGTATTCTGGCATACCTTCTGCAATCTTTACAAAATCAAGAATTCCTTTACGCTCAAAAAACAATCCCACACATATAACGACTTTTTGTGTTTCAGTCAATTTGAAATGCTTACGAAAAGCTGCTTCCTTTTTTTCATCTGGATAGTATTTTCTCAAATCTATTCCATTGGAGATTGCTGCGATCGGTTGTTTTAGCCCATAGCCTCGTAATAATTTCTTTGAATAAGGAGTTGGCGTAATTAAATGGTCTGCTTGTTGATACAAGGCGACCAGCCATTTCTTAAACAATGGAGCCAACTGATTCGAGCCAACAAATGAATTACGAAAATCCTCTTCAGTCGAATGTGCATGAAAAATGACTTTTTTCCCAAGTCTTTTCGCTTTTCTAACCAGACTAAGACTCTTCGGTCCATACGTATTAATATGTAATATATCGTAATCTGTGTCTCTCGGATCAAGCGTGTAGTCAATCCCCATTGAGGATAAAGCTCTCTTTTGATGACTTAATGCACGGCCAATTCCAGATTTCCCAATAACATTTTGACCTTCAAAGTAAAGTAATATTTTCATATGCGGCCTCCTTAAAAACAAATCAATTATATCACAAGCGTTTGAGATTTATCTCGACCTATAGTCTGATTTTAAGCTGGTATCTTTTAATTACCCAATATAGATCGATCGTATCAAACAAAAAAGACCGTTGTCCGAAAAAGACAACGGTCTAAAAATTTAAAACTATTTTACATATTCATTAACTAATTCTTCTACTTCTTCCATTGTGTCGCATTCTTTCAACGCTTTTTCAGCTAATTCAGCCATATCAGTCGTTGTTAGACGTTTCATCAAGCTGCGAGTTCTAAGAACAGACGTTGCACTCATAGAGAATTCATCTAATCCCATACCCATCAGTAATGGAACTGCTGTTTGATCGCCAGCCATTTCCCCACACATACCAGCCCATTTACCTTCAGCGTGTGCTGCATCGATCACGTTTTTGATCAAACGTAAAATTGATGGGTTGTATGGTTGGTATAAGTATGAAACGCGTTCGTTCATACGGTCAGCTGCCATTGTGTATTGAATCAAATCGTTTGTTCCAATACTGAAGAAGTCAACTTCCTTAGCAAACTTGTCAGCTAAAACAGCTGCAGCAGGAATTTCAATCATGATTCCGACTTGAATCGTGTCAGAAACTTTTACGCCTTCTTTAACAAGTTTTTCTTTTTCTTCGTTGAACATTTTCTTCGCTGCACGGAATTCTTTTAGTGTTGCAACCATTGGGAACATGATGCGCAAGTTGCCATGAACAGAGGCACGCAACAATGCACGTAATTGTGTACGGAACATGTCATCGCCTAATTCTGATAAACTAATACGCAATGCACGGTAACCCAAGAATGGATTCATTTCGTGAGGTAAAGTTAAATAAGGTAACTCTTTGTCTCCACCGATATCCATCGTACGAACAACGACCGGTTTGTCACCCATGCCTTCTAGAACGGCTTTATAGGCTTCAAATTGATCATCCTCTGTAGGGAAATCAGAAGAGTCCATGTATAAGAATTCAGTACGATACAAACCAATCGCTTCAGCGCCGTTGTTATGAACGCCTTCAAGATCTTTTGGTGTACCGATGTTTGCTGCTAATTCAAAATGCTTGCCATCAGCTGTAACTGTTTCAGCATCTTTTAATTTTTCCCATTCGGCTTTTTGCGTAGCGTAAGCTTCGCCGGCTTTTTTGTATTCAGCCGCTTGATCATCCGTAGGGTTCACGATTGTTTCACCGATGATTCCGTTGACTGCCAGTACATCGCCTTCTTTTACTTTAGAAGTGATTTCTTTCGTACCAACGATCGCTGGGATTTCTAATGAACGAGCCATAATTGCTGAGTGAGACGTACGTCCGCCAATATCAGTAACAAAAGCTTTTACGAAGTTTTTGTCTAATTGAGCGGTATCACTTGGAGTCAAGTCATGTGCTACAACGATAACTTCTTCGTCAATCATTGATGGATCCGGTAACGTTACTCCTAACAAATGTGCCATTACACGTTTTGTTACATCACGGATATCTGCCGCACGCTCTTGCATATAAGCGTTATCATCCATCGCCTCGAACATGCCGATGTACATGTCAGTAACTTCTTTAAGTGAGCTTTCTGCGTTCACTTTATTATCATTAATATGTTGTTTGATTTGACCAATCATTTCTGGATCTGAAAGAACCATTAAATGAGCATCAAAAACTTGTGCTTCTTCTTCACCTAAGCTTTTCGCTGCTTTATCCCGAATTTTTTCTAATTCAGCAGAAGAAGCCGCCAAAGCGTCGTCTAAACGCTTTTCTTCGGCAGCAGTATCTTCTACATTATTTTGTTTGAAAGATAAATCCGGTTGTACTAGCAGATAAGCTTTTGCAACGGCAACTCCGTCACTTGCGGCAATACCTTTTAGTAATTCAACCATTATTCAGATAATCCTTCCTTTTTCATTGTTTCTACGATAGCTTCCATTGCTTCTTTTTCGTCAGCACCTTCAGCAGAGATAACAACATCAGACCCTTGGCCAACACCTAGAGACATAACGCCCATGATTGATTTAAGGTTAACTGATTTTCCTTTATACTCTAAGTTAATATCAGAGTTAAATTTGCTTGCAGCTTGCACCAATAAAGTTGCGGGACGTGCATGAATCCCTGTTTCTGCTACTACGTGAAAATCTTTTTTTTCCATATTGACCGTTCTCCTTTATAAAAAAAAATGTTTTTTTATGTTAGGGCTTTAATGATAACATCCATCATTTTGAGCCCTTCATTTTCTTAGATTACCATTTTTTTGCGGTGGATACAACAATTTTAGTCGATTTATTGTAGTGAAATGTATGCCCTTTCTTAAAATATCTAGTTTTATGGACTAAGTTCTTGATTTCGCTTGTTTTCATTTTTTTTACATAACAATACCGTCTTGAAAAAGCAATTGGAGGTTTCTTTTAGCACTCTCGTTGTTAGATTGCTAAAAAGTAAAACAAACTGTTTGCTTTTATTGAAAATCTCGCTATAATTATTTCTAAGGTCAGTGATAGTCAAACAACTGATCAGCGTATCTTTTTACGAGATTCGCTTACTCGATGTACAATGGAAGAAACAATCAACTATTGAAAGGGTGAAAAAAATGCTTTGCCAAAATTGTCATGAGAATGAAGCAACGATTCATTTATATGCAAATGTTAACGGTCAACGAAAGCAACTAGATTATTGTCAGAGTTGCTATCAAAAATTAAAGAATCAAGCTGGAGGTGCGCCCCAAATGGCAGGAAATGATCCTTTTGGTTTTGGAAGTTTAGATGATTTATTCCGCTCGATGTCGCAGCAAATGCAACAACGACAAGGAAACCCAGAGCAAACACCACCGACACAATTCGGCGGTGGAAATGGTATTAACAATCAACCCCCTCGCGGAAATAGCGGCGGCGGGTTATTAGACGAGTATGGCATCAATATTACGGGAATGGCCCGTGAAGGAAATATTGATCCAGTTGTTGGACGAGACGACGAGATTCAGCGTGTGATTGAGATTTTAAATCGCCGGACGAAAAACAACCCAGTTTTGATCGGTGAACCCGGCGTGGGTAAAACAGCCGTAGTTGAAGGCTTGGCTCAAAAAATCGTCGATGGTGATGTACCGCAAAAATTGATGGATAAGGAAGTGATTCGTTTAGATGTCGCTTCCCTTGTTCAAGGCACTGGAATTCGTGGTCAATTTGAGGAACGGATGCAAAAACTGATTGAAGAAATTCGTCAGGCAGAAAATATCGTTCTATTCATTGACGAAGTTCATGAAATTGTAGGTGCTGGAGCTGCCGGAGATGGCAATATGGATGCTGGAAATATCTTGAAACCAGCATTAGCTCGCGGTGAGCTGCAAATGGTTGGTGCTACAACGTTAAATGAGTACCGTATTATTGAAAAAGATGCGGCATTAGAACGCCGGATGCAGCCGGTTCGTGTCGAGGAACCTTCCGTTCAAGAAACGATCGAAATTTTGAAAGGGTTGCAACCACGTTATGAAGATTATCATCATGTGAAATATACAGATGATGCCATCAAAGCGGCCGCCGAACTTTCAAATCGTTATATCCAAGATCGCTTCTTACCTGATAAAGCGATCGATTTGTTAGATGAAACAGGGTCGAAGAAAAACTTGACGATCCAAATTGTCGATCCAAAAACAATCGATAAGAAATTAGCCGAAGCTGAACAGCAAAAATCACAAGCTTCTCAAGAAGAAGACTTTGAAAAAGCGGCTTACTACCGTGATCAAATCAATAAATTGCAAAAAATGAAAGACCGTCAATTAACTGATGAAGAAACACCGGTTATTACCGAAAAAGATATGGAAAAAATCGTTGAAAAACGCACGGGTATCCCTGTCGGTGAATTGAAGGAGAAAGAACAAACACAATTGAAAAACCTTGCTGTTGATTTGAAACAACACGTCATCGGACAAGATGAAGCCGTGGATAAAGTGGCTAAAGCGATTCGTCGTAACCGTGTTGGTTTAAATAAGAAAAACCGTCCAATTGGCTCCTTCCTATTTGTTGGACCAACGGGGGTCGGCAAAACAGAATTAGCTCGTCAATTGGCCGAAGAATTATTTGGGTCAAGTGATTCGATGATTCGTTTCGATATGAGTGAATACATGGAAAAACATAGTGTTTCTAAATTGATCGGCTCTCCTCCAGGCTATGTTGGCTATGAAGAAGCTGGACAACTAACGGAACAAGTTCGTCGTCATCCATACAGCTTGATTTTACTGGATGAAATCGAAAAGGCCCATCCAGATGTGCTTCATATGTTCTTACAAATTCTTGATGATGGTCGCTTAACTGATTCTCAAGGCCGAACGGTCAGCTTTAAGGACACTATTATCATCATGACCAGTAATGCTGGAACAGGTAAAATTGAAGCCAATGTCGGCTTTGGTGCTGCAAGAGACGGTGTTACTCGTTCTGTCTTAGGTCAATTGAAGGATTTCTTTGCACCAGAATTCTTGAATCGCTTTGACGGTATCATCGAGTTCAGTTCATTATCAAAAGAAAACTTGATGAACATCGTATCCTTGATGTTAGATGATGTGAATGAAATGTTGGCTTCGCAAAAGCTTCACATTGATGTTCCAACTAATGTCAAAGAGAAGTTGGTTGATTTAGGTTATGATCCTGCTATGGGCGCTCGACCACTTCGTCGTACTATTCAAGAAACGATTGAGGATGGAATCGCGGAATTCTATTTGGATCATCCAACGATTACTGATCTGAAAGCAAAACTCGATAAAGAAGATCGTATTGTTATCACATCAAAGCCTGAACGCCTAGTTAAAGAAGATAAAAATTAACATTTTTAGGACTCTCGTTTAAAACGGGAGCCCTTTTTCTATAGTCAAATTTTTTAATTATTCTAATTAAAATGAGCAACATCCTTCTTTTTTCTTAATCTTTCTTATATAATTACACTATGAAGTAAGTTTTAGGAAGAGGGTGTTTCGGGATGAAACTTGTCAATGTGACGAACAGCCATTCACAAATGGTTTATAATCAGTTGGAAAATACTGATGCAAATATGATAAAAGTCTATACAATCGGTAACACTACTGTGATTTATACCGATGCCTACAAACATGCGGAGATTGTTTTAAAAAACGACAATCGAAACATCTTGCCATCGGAAGTTGATTTTGTACATAAATACTTTAAACGAAAATTAGATGAAGGCACCTACGATTTCTCAGATATCTCCTATTTGGAGTCTCCCGGCCTCATTGAAATGTCGATAACAAAAAAATAGTTGCGGCCCTTTTGGCTGCAACTATTTTTTTGCAAGATTATTTTGTTACATCAAACTCTTCAACTCAACTTCCGGATATTTATCCGCAAACCAACGCATCGCAAATTGATTTTCAAATAAGAACAGCGGCTGATCGAAACGGTCTTTAGCCAAAATATTCCGGCTTGAACTCATTCGTTCGTCTAATTGTTCTGGATCGATCCAACGAGCAATCTTATTCCCCATCGGTGTCATCACAACTTCCGCATTGTATTCATTTAACATACGATGTTGGAAAACCTCAAACTGTAGCTGGCCAACGGCTCCAATGATATATTCATCCGTCAAGTATGTTTTATATAATTGAATTGCTCCTTCTTGAACCAATTGATAGATTCCTTTATGGAAGGATTTTTGCTTCATCACATTTTTTGCAGTTACTTTCATGAATAATTCTGGTGTAAATGAAGGCAATTCTTCATATGCGACCTTTAATTTTCCTTCATAGATTGTATCTCCGATTTGGTAATTTCCTGTATCGTAGACCCCGATAATATCCCCGGCAACGGCTTCTTCAACATTTTCACGCGCATCCGCCATAAATTGTGTGACGTTGCTCAATTTCATCTTTTTACCTGTTCGACCAAGCATAACATCCATCCCGCGTTCAAAGGTTCCTGAACATACACGGACAAATGCGATACGGTCACGATGATTTGGGTTCATGTTTGCTTGAATCTTGAAAACAAACCCAGAGAACTCTTCCTCATAAGGAGAAATAGCCTCTCCTTCTTCTGTTTTATGTCCATGTGGTTTCGGTGCTAGATCCACAAATGTTTCTAAAAATGTTTCAACACCGAAATTTGTCAATGCTGATCCAAAGAAGACTGGTGTTTGATCGCCGCGTTCAACCTTTTCAGGATCAAACTGATCTCCGGCTTCACTGACCAATTCTACTTCACTTAAGACATCCTCGTAGATTGATTTATCTTTTAATGGATGCTCACCAACAATTTCTCCATTGGTTAATTCAACATACCGTTCTCCTCCGTATTGCTCTGGACGGTAAAACTCGATACGTTCATTATGAATATCATAAATTCCTTCTAATCCTTTACCCATGCCGATCGGCCAGTTCATTGGATACGATTCGATATCTAACAATTCTTCCAATTCTTCTAACAGCTCTAAAGGTTCGCGACCATCACGGTCCAGTTTATTGATAAAAGTAAAGATCGGAATACCTCGACGTTTGACAACTTGGAATAGCTTTTTCGTTTGTGCTTCGATACCTTTTGCGCTGTCGATGACCATCACAGCACTATCCACTGCCATCAGTGTACGATAGGTATCTTCAGAGAAATCCTCATGCCCAGGGGTATCCAAAATGTTGACACGTTTTCCGTCAAAATCAAACTGCATCACAGAACTTGTTACTGAGATACCACGTTGTTTCTCAATATCCATCCAGTCAGATTTTGCAAAATTCCCAGTTTTCTTCCCCTTCACGGTTCCGGCTTGACGAATAGCTCCGCCAAATAGTAATAACTGTTCAGTGATCGTCGTCTTACCCGCATCCGGATGGGAAATAATCGCAAATGTTCGACGGCTGTCCACTTGTTGTTTTAAATTAGGATTGTTCATTCTATTGCTCCATTCATATATCTAGTATCTTTCAAATTTCAACCCAATCAGTATAGCATGGATTTTACTCTGATGGAAAGTTGAATTGCTCCAACATTTATTTAGATTTTCATAAACTATTTATGCGTTTGATTGGTGACATTTTCTTCTCCACCCAAGATGCCACATAAAAACTGGCAAAAAGAAAACACTCTGACAAGCAGAATGTTTTCTAAATAAACAGGTATTAGCGACGTGGTTCATCGTCTTCGAAATCCTTCGTGAACAAACGTCTTTCTTCTTCTGGTTGAACATCTTCATGCTCATCCGGATGGAAAATCGCACGCAGTGTCAAAACACGGGAGCCTTCCATTTCTTCAGAAATCAAAGTCAAATCATCCACATCAAAGGACAGTTTTTCACCTTCATCAGGGATCGTCCCTAAAGCGGTGATTAAGTATCCCGCCATCGTATCAACATCGCTCATATGGAGATTCAAGCCAAACTCTTCATTAAAGTCATCAATCAGCATTTTTCCATTGATTAAATACTCACTATCTCCAACTTTTTCGTAAAGTTTCTCAACTTCATCAGATTCGTCATCGATTTCTCCGACGATTTCTTCCAGTAAATCTTCTAACGTAACTAATCCTACCATACCGCCGTATTCATCAAGTAAAATCGACATTTGGTTTTGCGTCTTCTTTAATTCATAAAGAAGGTCGTCAATGAAGATCGTTTCTGGCACAAATAATGGTTCTTGCAAAATTTTCTGTAATACTACATTTTCGAAACCAAATTGACGTGCAGCTTTCAATAATGTCTTAGTATGCAGGATTCCAACAACTTTGTCCTTATCCTCATCATAGACTGGAATTCTTGAATAGCTTTCGTTTAGGATCTCGTCGATATTTTCTAATACTGGATCATTGATATCGATCATGAAAGAATCTGTCCGAGGGACCATTACTTCCCGAGCCACTTTAGTATCCAACGAGAAGACACCTTGCAGCATTTCAATCTCATCATTGTCCAATACGCCTTCATTTTCTAACATATATCGCATTTCGTCACGGGTCATTTTTGTATCCTCATCATCAAACGTCATTGGCGTGATTCTTGCCAATAAGTTCGTTGAGGCCGTTAACAACCAGACGAATGGTTTTGTGATTATTCCTAATTTACGAACAACACCAGAAGTAAATTGCGCCACTTCTTCGGTCTTGGTCATAGCAATTCGTTTGGGATATAATTCTCCAAATACAATCGAAACATACGTCAATAAAACCATAACGATCGCCGCAGCGATTGTCCGTGCAATTGCACTACCTCCCAAAAGAGGCGCTAAACGAGCAGATAGGCTATTAGCCAACGAAGCCCCTGACAAGATATTGACTAATGTGATCCCCACTTGGATCGTTGATAAGAAGTTATTCGGATTTTGAATAACCTCCAGTAATTTTTTGGATTTTTGGTTACCATCATCTGCTTTTTGTTCCACTCGGTTTTTATTGACCGATACCACCGCAATTTCAGCCGCAGCTAAAAATCCGTTGATTAACGTCAAAATTACTAATAAACCTAGTTGTAAGATTAACGACTGACTATCGGGGTCAGCATTCATAATTGCATTCGCTCCTTAATTTAAAGTGTAAAAAAAGTGGCACAAAGGCCACGATAAAATCGTATCACATCACTTGTTTTTATGCAATCTTTTCCGAACGAAGAGCCCTTTGCTAATTCAAAAACTCCTGTTCTCGCTCTTCTTGTTTGCTTTGCTTCAAAATTTTAACAATAAAAACAACCAAAGTCCGCAAGATCGCATAGACTGGAACACCGAGAAAGACACCCAAGATACCAGCAAGATTTCCAGCGACCAGCAAAATCAAGATAATCGTTAGTGGATGGATATTTAGTGACTTCCCAATGACGTTGGGATAAATCACGTTTCCATCAACCTGCTGCACGATCAACACAATGACAATACATAACAATGCTTTAGTTGGTGAATCAAAAAAGGTATAAACTAACGCAGGAGCCAAACCTAGATATGGCCCTAGATAAGGAATCAAGTTCGTTAACCCAGCGATTACACCAAATAGAAAGGCATAATCAACACCTATTAATAAATAGCCTAGAAAAGTAAAAGTTCCGACAAATAGACACTCAATTGCCTGTCCACTGATATAGTCAGACAATGTCTTATTAAGTTGTTGCAAAAGTCCTTTAATGTTCCCTCGCTGTTTCTCAGGGAAAAGTCGTTCAACATTCGGAACAAGCTTATCTCCGTCTTTTAGCATATAAAATAGAATAAACGGTACGGTGACTAACAATAAGACGACAGTCGTGATTTTGCCAATGATTGAACCTAACCCGTTTGTTACTCCCGTAAGCGATTTTTGAATAATACTTCCTGCTGAAACATCCAAGTTGCTGATATATTTGTCGACATCCAGCTCCTTAAACAGCGGAAAGCGAGTCGCATTATCCGCAGCTTCCTGCAACCAATTCTGCATATTGCTAATAAAGCCAGGAATATTCCTCGCCAGAGATACCAACTGCTCCACTAAATTCGGAATAACACTCATGAATATTACTACAATCATACCAATCAATAGGATAAAAATCAGCGCGATCGCCATTAATCGTTTTACACCCATTTTCATCAAAAGATTCACTAATGGATTTAATAAATAATACAAGAATCCAGCGATCAAGATCGGTGCAAACAACGTGGTAAAAAATGTTCCAATCGGTTGAAAGACGAAATCAATTTTTGATGAAACCAAAATCAATGTCGCAATGATCAAAATTTCGACCGACCAAAACATTAATTTTGAATTTTTAATTTTCTCAAACATCCATCTACTCCTTTTTTCAGATTTAGTTTATAGTATACATCATGTGGAGAAAAATCCTCTTGAGGAAGGTGTCATTATGAAAATTTTAATTACTAAAGATACAATGAGCGACATATATCTCGATGCTGTTCGCATTCGCCAAAAAGTTTTTGTCCAAGAACAAGGTGTACCTGCCAATCTAGAAATCGATGAAAATAAAGCCTACTGCGTTCATTTCGTTCTATACACAGAGGACAAAAAGGCCGCCGCAACTGTGCGATTATTACCATTAAATGATCAACTGTTTAAATTGCAGCGCATGGCGGTATTGAAAGACTACCGAGGAAACAGTCTTGGGGCCGAGATCATCGCTGAAGCGGAATCCTTCGCCAGACAGCAAGGTTTCAAAACCATTGAGCTAGGCGCACAGTTAACCGCAGAAAAATTCTATCAGAAATTAGGCTACTTGGCCTATGGCGAAGTTTTTCAAGACGCAGGGATTGACCATGTACATATGAAGAAGGAGCTTTAGTAAATTGCAATAAGTTGGACTCGCAAAAAAAGGCTATACCAAGTTTATTTGGTATAGCCTTTTCTTTCTACTTCCGCGACAATTGCTTATAACGATCATACCAAATATCAATATAGCCCTGGGAAAAAGGCCCCTTTTCATTGTTAATCCAGTCCACTAAGATCTTGACGTTCTCCTTTAAGATATAATCAATCTCTTTAGAGTAATGCATCTGCTGACTATGGGCTTCGTATTCATCTACGTCTAATAGACGTTTTTCACCATCCGGAAAAACCTTGACATCCAAATCATAATCAATGTACTTTAGTGCCTCGTCATCTAATACATAAGGTGATGCTAGATTACAATAATAAGAAACTCCCTTCTCTCGAATCATTGCTATTATGTTGAACCAGTACTTTTGATGAAAATAAACGATCGCTGGTTCGCGAGTGACCCATCTCCTGCCGTCTGATTCAGTGACCAACGTGTGGTCATTCAAGCCGATCAGCGAACACTCGCTTGTTTTTAATACCATGGTATCACGCCACGTTCGATGCAAACTGCCGTCGTGTTTATAACTTTTGATCGTTACAAACTCTCCTTCTTTTGGAACTCCCATAGCTACCCTTCCCTCAGCGAAAAAGATTCCGCATTTGTTTGGGTGTTATCACACCGACATCAGAATTATTATAGCAATAAAATCTAAGATTGCCTACTAATCTTTGTCGTCTGCTAAATTATTTTCAAAAACTTCCAACATTTTTTGCTGAGGTTTCGGGAAAACATATTGAGAAAAATCATTTGGTTTCACCCAATGCCCATCGAGAGTTAGCGGTGCAGCGCTTCGACCATAAAAAACTAAGATGTGCCACCGCAAATGACTAAAGACATGTTTAACTTCTCCGAGCACTTTTTTCTGCCATATAATCGCTTGCTCTGCGAAAAAATCAGGACTTGCTTCAGCAACTTGGGAGCTAGAAAATAAATCCCAAGATTCAGGATTGTACTGCTCCTGTAGTTCTTTAAAACGATTTTCAGAAATTTCCTCTAATGGAAATAGCCACATATTTGCTAACAAGCCTGTTTCTGCCCGTTGTTGCAGAAACAATTCTTGTTGATTATTCTCGATGATCCCTGCAACATAGTAAATATCCTTGGGTTTTTGTTTTTTTGATTTAATTGGAAAATCCGTTTGACGGTTTTCACGATAAGCCTCGCAATACTGCTGAATCGGACAAATCTCACATTGTGGTTTCTTTGGTGTACAGATGCTAGAACCTAAGTCCATCATCGCCTGGTTAAAGTCTCCGGGAAGCTCTTGACTGATGATTTTTCTCATTGCCGCATCAAAAAAAGTGCGGCTGCTAGCTTTCGCAATATCTGCTTCAATACAAAACAAGCGGCTGACTACACGCATCACATTACCGTCAATCGCAGGTTCAGGAATTTCAAAAGCAATACTGCTGATCGCACCCGCTGTGTATGGACCAATCCCTTTTAACTCGCGGATTTCCTCAACCGTGGTAGGAAAATCACCATTAAATTCCTCCATAATTTGTTTTGCTGCCGCCTGCAGGTTGCGTGCTCGTGAATAATAGCCTAAGCCTTCCCAAACCTTTAGCAGTTTATCTTCTTGCGCATTTGCTAAATCTTGAATCGTTGGAAATTGTTCCATAAAACGATAAAAATAATCGATTACTGTATCTACTCGAGTTTGCTGCAACATGATTTCTGAAATCCAAATTCGATAAGGGTCTTGATTATATCGCCAAGGAAGATTTCGTTTTTCCTGCTGATACCATCCAAGAAAATCATGCTGGAAATTGGCTATCTCTGAGTCTGTCCACTTTTCCCAGCCATTACTCATCTGCTTCCTCTTTTCTACGAATATAGGCATCGATTTGATCTAGCTGGAAGCCCTTTTGATATAAACTCTGTTTAACCTTTTGTCGCCGTTTAGCCGGTTCAAAACGTTGATTTTTGCGCCATAATTTTTCTCCTTGCAGGTCTAGCGCATCATCCTCCTGTTCTTCGATCTCAGAAAAATCGATCTCTGCTAAAACACTCTTGCTGATATCGCTGTTGAATCCCTTCGTCATAAGCAATTGCTGCAGTTTTTGCCGAACTTCCCGTTGACTATTATGATGGAATTTTTTCAAGGCCTTTTTAGCTGTGTGGTAAGCTACTTGAAATTGTTCATCTGCTTCATAAAGATAAAGTGCCTGCTGAATATCGTTATCCTTCAAGCCTTTTTGTTTCAATTTTTGCTGCAGCACACGCGGTCCTTTATCCCCGATTCGCATTTGAGTACGAATATAGCTTTCCCCATAAACAAGGTCATCCAGCAAGTTCATCTCTTTTAATCGATCAACTATTTTTTGACGGTCAGTACTCTCAATCTCATTGTCTTTCAAGTACGTCCGAATTTCTTTCTCCGTTCGCAATTGGTAACTTAAATAGTTTAACGCTAACTGAAAGCCTAAGTCTTCTTTTCCTTCTTGCTTGATTTCTTCTAACGTTTTTTCATCCAGCTCTTGACCTTTCAGTAAACGATGGCGCACGACTGTATCTTCTGACAAGCGTAATTTCTCGCCATTAGAAAATTCCACTTTATAAAAGGGTCCCCGGCCTTGACTGATTTTTACTACTGTTAACATCATTTATCCCTCCTGTTTGAATAAATGTTTACGATCTTACACATAATCATTTCACGACTTATTCCCTCGCAAAAATTAATTCTATCATAGATGATCAACCAATCGATAAAAATATGCTAAAATGAATTGCGCTGAAAAGCTGACACTATAAATTTAAGAAAGAGGCTCTCTATGGCTGTTCAACTTAAACCAAATCAAACATTAACCTTAAAAATAAAACGGCTAGGTATAAATGGTGAAGGTATCGCTTATTACAAACGCCTGATCATTTTCGTGACAGGAGCTTTACCGACAGAAACCGTGATTGCTCGTATCACTAAAGCAACTCCGCGTTTTGCTGAAGCCAGTCTAGTTAAAATTACGAAAAAAAGTCCTGATCGGATCACTCCGCCTTGTCCCGTTTACGAAGAATGCGGCGGCTGCCAATTGCAACATCTAGTCTATAACAAACAATTGGACTTCAAAAAGGATTTATTGCGGCAGGCATTAGAAAAATATAAGCCTGAAGGCTATCAAAAATTTGAGTTGCGTGACACGATCGGAATGGATGAACCTTGGCATTATCGCAACAAGGCACAATTCCAATTACGCAAAAATAAAAAGACCAAACAAGTCGACGCGGGACTCTATCAAGCGGATTCTCATCAGTTGGTACCGATCAAGGACTGTTTAGTCCAGGAACCGACAACGCAAAAAGTCATCAATACTGTTGCGAACTTATTAACAAAATATGACATGCCGATTTATGATGAACGTTTAAACTCAGGAATTATGCGTACACTAATGGTTCGGATCGGAATAGAAACGGGTGAGGTTCAATTAGTTCTGATCACAAAAACAAAAAAACTGCCGCAAGTAAACGCGTTGATTCGTGAAATTACGAACCGTTTACCGGAGGTCGTTTCTATTATGCAAAATGTGCAGGATAAAAAGACCTCTGTCATCATGGGCGATGAAACGGTCCATCTTTGGGGCAAAGAAGTCATCAATGAAAAAATCAATGATGTCAGCTTTGAACTTTCGCCGAGAGCTTTTTTCCAATTGAACCCTCAACAAACGAAGGTTCTTTACCAAGAAGCGATCAATGCTCTGGACTTATCGACTCCAAAAACGGTCGTGGATGCCTACTGCGGTGTTGGAACGATTGGACTTTCATTAGCGAAACAGGCTAAAGAAGTCCGGGGAATGGATATCATTCCGCAAGCGATTGATGATGCTAAGAAAAATGCCGAAGCGATGAATCTGACTAACACACAATATGAAGTCGGTACGGCGGAAAGTGTATTACCAAAATGGTTGAAAGACGGATTTTCTCCAGATGCGATCGTAGTTGACCCTCCAAGAACAGGGTTAGACAATCAGCTGTTACAGGCGATTCAAGAATCACCTAGTCCCCAAATGGTCTATATTTCTTGCAATGTCTCAACCTTGGCTCGTGATCTCGTGAGTCTTTCGAAAATATACCGTGTCGACTATCTGCAATCCGTTGATATGTTTCCTCAAACTGCACGCTGTGAAGTCGTGGTAAAATTATCGATGAAATAAAGTCCGGACCACCCGTGAAAATGGGTGGTTAATTTGTTTCGGACAAAACAAAAGACATGACCGAATTGGTCATGCCTCTTGTTTTAGTACCCGGCTGCCGGCTGTCCGTAAGCCGCATTCGGATCAGTCGCACCGCCGTATCCCTGATCAGTTTGATTAGGATCTGTATATCCTTGGTCATTTTGTGCGGTATCGTCATATTGCTGATAACCGCTGTTAGTACTTGAAGAATCCCCGTAAATCCCACTATCGTCATAGTTATTCGGATTATCATACCCTGGAGCATACTGACTCGTGTCCTCACTAGCTTTTCCATCTGAATCATCGTAAAACAAACTGTTCGCATCCGTTTCACTCAAATTAGGTAAAGTATCAGCTGTTGTAAGTCCTAACTGTTTTTTCAAGGTATTTTGAATATCCAGCAACTCGGTTGTTCCTAAAATCTGATAGTAAATTTCATCAATCATCTGACTCTTGCCCACTAATTGTTTTTGTTTGATTGTATCAAAAGCGGACAGATAGTTTGTTCCGATGTCCATCATATCGTCCCAATCCAAATCAGTGGTCATATTTTTTTCTACTGCTTTTAAAATCTTCTTATAATTACCGACACCATTGATCGACATAGCTTTTCGTAGAATCTTCGTTACAACCTCACGTTGACGTCTTTGGCGGCCGACATCGCCCTCCGGATCTTCGTATCTCATCCGTGCATAAGCTAGACCCTTTTCACCATCAAGAGTTTGTTTTCCTTTTGCTACATGAATTCCATCCAACGTGAAATCGATTTTATTATTCACTTCAATACCGCCAACTGCGTCAATCAAATCTTTCAATCCCCGCATGTTGATCGATACATAATGATCCAAAGGAATGTCTAATAGTGTTTCAATAGTGTCCATCGACATCTTTACTCCGCCGAATGCATAGGCATGATTCAGTTTGTCGTTGGTGCCATAGCCGACGATCTTCGCTAAAATATCTCGATCAAGACTGACAATCGTTGATTTTTTCTGTTTTGGATTAATGGTAACCACCATCATACTGTCTGAGCGGCCTTGGTCCGAACGCCCAAGGTCCCCTGTATCTACTCCAGCAAGCAATATTGAAAATGGCTCTGCATTGTCGATATTGGGTTTATCGCCTTCTCGTTTTAAACTTGTCCGCTTAACATTTTGACGAATGCTTTCAACCATTTTACTCGCATCATTTGTCACTTGGACCGCGTAGTAGGTAATCCCGCCTATAAATAAATTTAGTAGGATCAATATTCCTACAATAACTTTCTTCCAACGACTCATAACACACCTCTATCAACGATTTTTTCGTTTTATTTTCTCATAGATCGGGCGTCTGTTCAACTACAGCCAAAAATAATTAATTTTATATAATGGAAACTTAAAAAAATAATAATTGCTAATCTGCCCTATAAACTCGATTTATACCATAAAAATATGAAGATTTTTGGAAGGTCTCAAAAATTCAGCTAAAATGAGCAAACAAAAAAGGAAAGACTGGGATGACCAATCTTTCCTTTACAACTCTTTTTGGTTATTTAGCAGCTGCCAAATTTTCATTTGCTTGCTCCCAGTTTACAACATCCCAGAAAGCTGCAATGTAGTCTGGACGAACATTTTTATATTTTAAGTAATAGGCATGTTCCCAAACGTCTAACCCAATGATCGGTGTTTTTCCATCAGTTAATGGGTTGTCTTGATTAGCAGTTGAAGTAATCTCCAATTTGCCATTGTTTAACACTAGCCAAGCCCAGCCAGAACCAAAACGTCCTGTTGCAGCTGTTTTGAATTCTTCTTTCATTTTTTCAAAGCTGCCGAATGCTTCATCAATTGCGTCTTTGATCGCGCCTGTTGGTTCGCCGCCAGCATTTGGTGCCATAATTTTCCAGAAGAAGCTGTGGTTCGCATGTCCACCGCCATTATTACGTACAGCTGTACGAATATCTTCAGGGACTTCGTTTAAGTTTGTTACTAATTCTTCGATTGATTGTTCTCCCAATTCTGGGTATTTTTCAATCGCAGCGTTTAAATTGGTTACATAAGTGTTATGGTGCTTGTCATGATGCAAGTGCATCGTTTCAACATCAATATAGGGCTCCAACGCGTCGTAGCCATAAGGTAGATCTGGTAAAGTATAAGCCATAGTACAAATTCCTCCTTAAATATCCTTGTGTATTTACTGTAACAAACAATCCAACTATCTTCAAAGTATATGCCTATCTTGGCGAAGAATTCGTTTTCTCGTCCTCGATAATCTCTACCTTCTTGAAAATAAAGAGCTTGCTGAAAACATAATTGGCAACTACAACAACGATTTGCGTAATGACTTTAGCGAATAAATTACCTGTATGCAGCATATCAATAAATAAGTACATGCATGCCATATCCATCCCAAAGGAAAGCACACGATAAAAAATGAATTTGCCAAATTCCCAAGCTAACGCTTGAAACCCTTTAGTTTTTGACTGAAACACCCATAACTTGTTTGTCACAAAAGCAAATAGTACTGAACATATCCATGAAATAGCGTTAGAAACCGGCCAATTTAAATGAAACGCTTGGTAGGCCAAGGCAAAGGTGATGATATTAACAACCGTAGCCAGTCCGCCAAAAAATAAGTAAATAAATACTTCCCAAAGTTTTTTTTCTTCTAGATAGTCTCGAAACATCTGATAGATTTTCATGATTTCTCACTTTCATATTCTTCTCTTCTTAAAGTAAGATAGCGAAGCTTGAAATAATAGTCAATTCTTTCTTGATTTCTTTTTACATTTTTACAGATCGCCTTGTTATTTCAACCCTACTTCGCTACAATGGCTGTTGTATAAAAAGATTGGAGCGATCACATGACTTTTCGTCAATTAATCAAAGGATCTCTTTTTCGTTTTGAAGATCTAAAATCAGCAAGAAATACCCCATTCTGGAAGTCGATTGTTTATTTACTCGGTTTGAGTTTGCTTTTAGCAATTCCAAGTGTTTATCAAGCACTTCAAGTAATGAATCAAATCAAGACAGATAGTCTCGAGATCGTCAAAAAAATTCCCGATTTCAAAATTGAAAATGGGGAAATAAAAACAGCTCAGCCTGAAAAAGGATTTATCTATCAAACAAATTCAATTATTCTAACCTTCGATCCTGAAGGCAAGCGTACACAGCAAGATGTTGAAAAAGATTTGATCGGCAATTATTTTAGTGTCGGATTACTGAAAGATCGGGCCGTTGTCGTATTACCAGATTATGGCGGTGTAAGTTCAGCTATTTTTGGCGATAATGTCTTGAAGTTTTCTTACAAACAAGAGCCGCTGAAAAGTATGACTGGTGATAAACTAAGAACTGGCCTAGAAGATTTGGAGGTTCCCATCTGGACACCTCTTGTAATGCTGCTGGCCGGAATGTACCCTTCCTTTATCAATTTATTCGTGACGTTAGTTTTTGCGGGAATCGCAGGAATGATCGTCGCAAAATTAAGATTGCGGCGTATAACCTTCTTTGAATGTTTTAAAACAATCATTTTTTGCGCGACAATTCCAACAATTCTAGCGACAATTATCTTACTATTCCAACCAAATTTTGATTCAAGTATTCTGATTACCTTTATCAGTCTATTCATTTTTCTTCGCGTGACGCATTATTTCCCGAAAATCGACTTACCGACCAATTAGCTGCTTACGATTCTGTAAGCAGTTTTTTTCTCGTATTTTTGTTAAAATAAAGCCGAGATTTCCAGTAAAAAAGAAACGAGGGTATTTCTATGACAAAACCAATTATTTTCTTACAACGTGAGTTTCGCGAAGAATTCATCGACAAGATCAACGCCATTGCTCCAGACTATGAAGTCAAAACTAAACTAGCTGACACCGACCTGTCAGCAGTGGAAGTAACTGTTGGGTGGCAAAAAAAATATTGTGAACAATTACTAAAATCTAGTCAGCTGAAATGGGTGCAGGCCATATCCGCAGGTGTCGATTATCTTCCCTTGAATGAGTTTTCCAACCAAGAAATTTTATTATCCAATGGCAGCGGTATTCATGCCCTCTCAATCAGCGAACACATCATCGGTGTGTTACTAGGCTATTATCGTGGACTCGATCAATCCGTTAAAAATCAAGAAAAAAAGATTTGGGGCCAAGATTTAATCCGATATGATCAACTAGCTGGAAAGAATTTGTTAGTAGTGGGAACCGGACACATCGGACAGCAGCTTTCTAAATCAATTCGCAGTCTAGGTGTGAACGTTTATGGAATCAATACAACGGGACACTCGGCGGAAGGTTTTGTAGAGACTTACTCAATCAAGAATATGAAAAAAATTGTTTCTGACATGGATATCGTAGTAGGTATCTTGCCAGGTACACCTGAAACCTTTCATATCTTCAATAACGATATTTTTGAAAAAATGAAAAAAAGTGCCCTATTCCTAAATGTTGGACGAGGAGATACGGTCCATACAAAAGAATTGGTAGCGGCGCTTGAAAACGAAGAACTGGCATTCGCTGCTCTCGATGTTTTTGAAGAGGAGCCGCTTTCTAAAGAAAGCTCTTTATGGGAATTGGACAATCTGCTGATCACGCCGCATATCTCCGGTCTGACTGTCGATTTTCAAAACAAGTTAATGAAGATTTTTTTAGCAAATCTAAAAAGCTATGTTTCCAATCATGAACTAGCAGTTAATCAAGTTGAGTTAAAACGCGGGTACTAAAAAAGTTGGAGCTTATTGCTCCAACTTTTCTTCCGTTTCTTTTACAATATAGACTGGTCGTTTTTTCGTCTCCATAAAGATCTTGCCAATATATTTTCCAATAATACCGATACACAGTAATTGAACACCGCCAATGAAAAGAATGATTGTCACCAACGACGGCCATCCAGACGTCGGATCTCCAAAAATCAAGGCACGTACAATAATGAAAAGCATCGCGATTCCCGAAGCCACACAAGAAAAAGCCCCGACAAAAGAAGCGATATTTAGCGGAACATCAGAGAAGTTAACGATTCCGTCGATTGAATAGTTAAATAGTTCCCAAAATGACCATGACGTTTTCCCCGCTACTCTCTCTTGATTCTCAAAAGAGATATACTCTGTTTTAAAACCCACCCAGCTAAATAAGCCTTTAGAAAAACGATTATGCTCAGTCAATTCTAACACTGCATCTACCATTTGACGGGTCATCAAACGATAATCCCGCGCTCCATCCACCATTTCGGTTTCGCTGATTCGATTAATCAAATGGTAAAAAAATTTTGCAAATAGATTGCGAATAAACGGCTCTCCCTTACGATCTGCACGACGAGTCCCTACGCAATCAATATCTGTCGTCTCAATCATTTCGATCATCTTTGGAAGCAATTCAGGCGGGTCCTGCAGATCAACATCCATGACTGTGACCAAGTCTCCTTTAGCTGCTTGTAATCCTGCATACAAAGCGGCCTCTTTCCCGAAATTTCTAGAAAATGAAATGTAGCGTACAAAAGGATTATTGCTAGCCAACTCGCGCAAAACTTCTAGCGTTCGATCCTTCGAGCCATCATTAATAAAAATATATTCAATGTTATGAGAAATCACTTTCTTTGTTTTCTCCATCTCAGCAAAAAAAAGAGGAATAGCCTCCTCTTCATTAAAGCAAGGAACAATCACTGATATCATTCAAATCACTCCTAAACCTGTTTAAACTCATATTTAGGCTCGTCCAGCTCCTGATCATAATCAACAACTAAATCATAGCCTTTAAAAAACCATTCATCCGCTTCTTCAATAAAGAAAAACTGGTCACCTATTATTGCTTCAGTAAGCGGACTTTCTGGTGTATCCACCGACATCCCCACTGAAAAGCCCTCATGAACTTGCGTCTTGCCATATACTTTGCCATAAAATTTTATTCCTTGACCTTCAGCTAATTCAAGTTCTCGTTTGAACCATTCCTGGGCCTTTGGCATTATCGTTAATTTCATTTTGAAAACCACCTATCCGTTCATTTTCTCATCTAAGTAATCCACATCTTCGTCACGGCCAATCACTACTAAATGGTCGTCTTTTAAAACAACCTCTTCCGCTGGCGGTGTAACGATTGGATCTTGATTATCACGGCGAATAGCCACCACGTTCAAACCAAATCGTTGACGGAAATCAAGCTCATCTAATGTTTTGCCATAAAATTTTCGATTGGTCACATTGATCTCTGCCAAAGAAAATTCGTCTGAAAGTTCAAGATAATCCAAAATATTTTTTGAAACGAGGTTGTGTGCGATTCGCTGCCCCATATCACGTTCCGGGTGAACCACACGATCAGCACCGATTTTCTCCAACACGCGAGCATGATACTCATTTTGCGCTTTCGCCAGAATATTCGGTACGCCCATCTCTTTGACCATCAAAGTCACTAAAATGCTCGCCTGGATATCTTCACCGATTGCAACAATTACATGATCAAAATTACGGATACCTAGTGAGCGTAGTGTCATCTCATCTTGTGCATTAGCAACTACCGCATGGGTCGCGATATTCATATATTCGTTTACACGATCTTCGCTGCTGTCAATCGCCAAAACTTCCTGACCTGATTCGACCAAAGTACGGCAAATACTGCCGCCAAATCTTCCTAAACCAATTATGACAAAACTTTGTTTCATGATCTCTCCTTAAATTTCCACAATAGTCTATGACTCTCATTATCAGTAAAACTTACAATTCATAGTATAACAAAGAGCGGGTTAATAAAACAGAGAATGACTCTCTATTTTATCAACCCGTGTTTAAATGCATAAATCGCCGCTTGTGTGCGGTCTTCGACTTCTAATTTCGCTAATATATTCGATACGTGTGTCTTAACTGTTTTCAATGTAATGAATAGTTCGTCTGCAATTTCTTGATTACTCATTCCCTGAGCGATCAGCAACAAGATCTCTTGCTCCCGATTTGTCAATTCTTCATGAAGAACATGACGATTCCGATTAGACAATTGTTCCATCATCTTAGTCGTCACTTCTGGTTCCAAGACTCGTTCACCATTATAGGTTTTACGAATGGCATTGGCGATTTCATGAGCCGTAGATGTCTTCAGTAAATAGCCCGATGCCCCAGCTTCGATGGCTGGATAAACTTTCTCATCATCAATAAAACTAGTAACAATTAAAATTTTTGCTTCTGGCCAATCTTTTAAAATCTTCTTGGTCGACTCGATGCCGTCCATTACTTCCATTACCAAATCCATCAAAATCACATCAGGTCGAAGGTCCATGGCTTTCTCATAGCCTTCCTCACCATTTTCAGCCTCGCCGACAACTTCTACATCCGATTGAATCGATAGATAAGAAGAAACCCCTAAACGAACCATTTCGTGATCATCAACTAATAACACTCGTATCATCCTCTGCCTCCTAATTCCTATTAATGTAATCATTTTTTCTTATAGAAAAAATAAGTCTTATTCTCATGCCGTATACCATCCAACTAGACTATTCTAAATTCTCTTAGATAATCTTTCGCTTTTTTACAACCTGTTTATTTACACTGCGAAGAGTTGGACTGGCATCCTAATTCCTATTAATGTAATCATTTTTTCTTATAAAAAAAATAAGTCTTATTTTCATGCCATATACCATCCAACTAGACTATTCTAAATTCTCTTAGATAATCTTTCGCTTTTTGCTACCTGTTTATTTACATTGCGAAGAGTTGGACTGGCATCCTAATTCCTATTAATGTAATCATTTTTTTATAGAAAAAATAAGTCTTATTCTCATGCCGTATACCATCCAACTAGACTATTCTACCCCATTCATACTCAAGGAATCGTCATTTTCAGGGCTGGTATCTTTCACCACGGGAACCTTAATCTCGATGCTAGTCCCTTGTCCTTTGAAACTGATTATCTTTGTTGAGCCACCCACACCAGCAATTCGTTCGCGAATATTTCTCAAGCCGTAGCTGCCAGCATGTTCATCCTTCGATTCAAATCCGACACCGTCATCAATCACACGCAATAAAATGTTCTGTCCAACAATTTTTAGATAGACCTCTAACTCATTCGCTTTTGCATGACGCAACGTATTGGATAACAGTTCCTGTACCACTCGGAATAATTGATCTTCAATACTAGCAGAAACACAGATATCCTGTATGTCCCATTTTAACTGTATCTGAATTTTTGTTCGCAATTCATTCAATAATTGCTCAATGCCTTGTCGTAAGCTTTTTCCTTCCAAACTGATTGGACGCAAATGAAGCAGCAATGCACGCATTTCTGATTGCGCTGCATTGATAATATCCGCAACCATCGCTAATTGCTTTTTATACGGCTCTAGCTCTTCCGAATGCTGGGACTGCTCATTTAACGCAGACATCATCATCATCGCCGCAAAAAGCTGCTGCGAAACTGAATCATGCAACTCTCTAGCTAACCGGTGCCGTTCTTCTTCTAAAATCTTTTCCTTCGTTGTACCATCCACCATCTGCGGTTGACTGCTCAATTGCTGCAATTCTCGCGACATACTCACGAGTTTCTCTTTGATCCGTTTGATGTCGTGATCAACCAACAACATTTCTTTATTTTGTGAAATCGCCACGTCTAAGGAAGGCTGGTCGTAATTCCCTGAAGCAAGACTTTGCAATTTCCCCTCAATTTTTCCCAATTGGCGCTTTTCCAAGAAGGTCACGAGAAAATAAACCACTGCACTTACCGTCAAAGAAATCACGATAATATGAACAAATAACGGGATATAGAAAATTCGTGCAATAAATAACTGTGCCAGCAATTGTTTTTTGCCAATCGCGTACATGTACAAAAAGAGTGTCGTCAAAATCAACAGAAAAGAGATTAACCCAGAGTAAAGCGAAATCTGTAAACGGGAATATTTCCCCATCATACGCGAATCACCTCGACATCTCCGACCAATGTATTGGTCACTATTTTCAATCGTCGAGGACTCTCATCATAATCCTCACTATATACTTTGATTGTTTCATTGCGCAAAACTTGCGTATCCTCATCAAACTCAACTTTACCATATAAGGTAGCGTGTTCGAACAAAATCCCAATACCATATGGTACTAAGATGCGCGTCCGGCCAAATCCTTTACGAACGATCACGATGCTGTCTTCCTTTGGTAGTAACGTATTCCCTAAATCAACGATCGTATCGCCCGCCAGAATTGCTACATTGATATCATCCCATTCAAAGACTTGTGTACCGATTCGATCGTTACCGATCCAACTTTGTTTTTTCCGCTCACCATTATGACTAGTTGGATCCGTTGTCTCAACCATCACGATGCTCTTTTTATTCTTTAAGGAATGGTTTGGCATTGAAATACCCGCAATTTCAAAGCCTTTAAGGCCAAGAAAAATTACCGCAAAAATCAGCATCAACCAAGTCGCTGGACTATTCACTAAACAGATGATCAAAATCACAGAACCTAAGATCAATTGAAATTTTCGACGACGATGTTTTCGTAATGCCCAGTATATATTCAGTGCTCCAAAAAGCATCATGATCAACATCGCTGGATTTGAAGATAATTGCCATAATAAGAAAATTGCAAGTAAGGCTTCAATTACAATGAAAAAGCGCCATGGACTTTTCATTTTATCTTTCCTCCCAACTTTTTATTTATACCTTATTCTACTTTCTTTACGTTCTAAATACTATCGGTCTAAAGTCGCAACCTCTTTCCTAGAACACAAAAGAAAGGCCTCGCGAACCCGCTCAGCTTTTGAGCAATAAGACTGAAACTTGTCAAAATTGCTTCTTAAATTTAGACAAATTTTTGCTTATTGTCGCTAACGCTAGTTCGTGAAGCCAGACAAAGTAATGCTACTTTACTTTGATGTTAAGAAAAGAGGCGACCAGCGCCTCTTTTGTGTATTCCTAGTTGTTTTTCACATTCGTAATCTTAACTTCCATGTTTCCGCCTGGTGTCGCAATTGTTACGACATCACCAACACTTTTACCAATCAGTGCTTGAGCGATTGGTGAATCATTTGAGATTTTTCCAGTCAACGGATCTGCTTCAGCTTTTCCTACGATCGTGTATTCTTCCTCTTCATCGTCAGGCAACTCAACGAAAGTAACTGTTTTGCCAATTGAGATTTCATCAGAATCAACATTCTCATTATCGATGATTTGTGCGAAACGAATCATATTTTCAAGTGTACTAATACGACCTTCCACAAAAGCCTGCTCATCTTTAGCAGATTCATACTCAGAGTTCTCAGACAAATCGCCGAAGCTGCGGGCGATTTTGATTCGTTCGATGATCTCTCCGCGTTTTACTGTTTTTAATTGTTCTAATTCCTGCTCTAATTTTTCTTTTCCTTCTAGAGTCATCGGATATGTTTTTTCTACCATTTTTCTTCTCCTTCAATCAACAAAATTACGAAAGGTAATCCTTTATAGATTTAATCCACAAAAGATTACCACGTAATTACTGTAATGTAAATTGTTTATTTCTCTTTATTGACATATTTTTCAACCAACTCCATATGCTCTTCGTAAGTTTTCGCATAATAAACTTTTCCGGTTGAGATATCTGCAACAAAATAAATATAGTCATTTTCGGTTGGATCAAGAACCGCAAGAATCGCTTCCTGACTCGGATTATCGAATGGTCCAGGACCATAACCAGAATTTGTATACAAGTTGTATGGTGAATCAACTTCAGTATCCTTGATTGTTACAACTTCTTTATGTTCACCTAACGCGTAAAGAATCGAGATGTCTGATTGTAAAGGCATGTCTGCTTTGACTCGGTTAAAGAAGACTTGTGCGATCTTCTTACGATCGGATTGCGTAACACCTTCTTTTTCGACCAATGAAGCTAGTGTCATTACTTCTTGAACCGTCAATCCTTTTTCTTTGATTTGACTGTAATAAGGTGTTAATACTTGGTTCGTAGTATCTACCATCTGAGTGACTAAATCTTCCAAGCTTCTATTCTTATGAACATTATACGTAGCCGGGAACAAGTATCCTTCCAAGCGATAACGCACATCTTTCGCATTGCTAGCATCTGTTAATAAATCAGGATATTGTGCTTTCAATTGATCAAAGAATTTTTCATCCTTCATTACTTTGATGAAGTCTTCTTTCGTGAAGTCCGTTTTCTTAGCAACTAGACTAGCAATTTTATCAATATCATACCCTTCTGGAACAGTTAATTTTGAAGCATCATCCAATGGTTCCGCACTTCCACCCTGTTGTAATTCCTTACCAATTTGATCCAAAGTCATATTTGGTGAAAATTGATAATAACCAGCTTGGAAATTCGTCAAATTTTTGAATTTTGTATAGAAGTTA
Source organism: Enterococcus sp. AZ128 (assembly GCF_051714485.1). Lineage (NCBI taxonomy): Bacteria > Bacillati > Bacillota > Bacilli > Lactobacillales > Enterococcaceae > Enterococcus > Enterococcus sp. AZ128. Next base: position 588,915 of record NZ_JBIORZ010000001.1, on the reverse strand, counting down.
AAGACCATGCCATCACGGATGACATCTCCTTCTTCTAAGATATCGCCGATTTGACGATTAGAAGAACCGCTTGGCACCTCTACTTGTACTAATTTCTTATCATTTTTATCTAGCGGCTTTAATCCAGCACTCACATAATTGTACCCTGAGATAGCTAAAATACCGGCGACAATCAAAATACCGATCGTCAATATATAAACAATTTTACGGACGACTCGATCCTCTTTGCGACGTTCTGCTCGTTTCAAGTTGCTCTCCTCACTTAAATCTCCTTCAAATTCCTCATCCATGTGACGAAGCTCATCAAATTTTTCACCTAGACGATGGAAAATCGATGGTTCTTCTTCAACATTCTCATCATGCTTGAGTTCCTTTACAACCTCAGCTTTCGGCTCCGTTTTAGGTGGAACAGCTTTAGTTGATTCTCTTAAGCTTGAATGACGGGATGTTGTTTTTTTATTCTGAATCGCTGAAGGTTCTTTCTTTATAGTCTTCTTTTTCTCTGCTGCGGGCTTCTTCGTTTCTTTTTGTTCCGCAGACTTTGCTTTAGACTTGCTATTAGCAGAGACCTTTTTCTCCGAAGTCTTTTCTTCTTTCGGCGGTTCCTCTTTTTTCATTTCTTTTTCAATCGGCTTAGACTTTTGCTCAGAGGCAGTTGATTCTTTCTTTTGTCTATTGCCAAATAAACGCTCATAGGACGAAGCCAAATCGTCATCATCACTAGTATCCTTTTTCATTTTCGAAGGTCCAGCGGATGTCGAGCTCGTTTTTTTCGTTGGTTCTGTTTCACGATTTTTTCGGCCCTCTTCTAAAGCCCGCATGATCTGCGCTTTAAAAGATCCTTCTTCCGAGTGTTGGTTTTGATCCTCAGACAAAAACAACTCCTCCTTACTTCATGTCATAACTTAAACCATTATACATGAAATGAAAGAGGAGTGAAATGTAAAATTTATTTAGTTAAGGAAATATACGAAATCAATAAATAGGAGAACTATTCTCTATATGCTTGTCTTACTCTATTTTGGTTTAATATTACTATTCTTTAAATCATTGTAAGAAAATGCTGTTAGCATTATGAACGGAATAGAAAAATACAAGCTAAAAATATACCTAAAGTCTGTAGCGGGAACAGAAATAAGTAAAGTACCTAAATTAATCATAAATGGAGAAAAAATCATTAAGCTTTTTAAGATACCTATTTTGTAACCACAAATTCCAATTGAAATTAAGAGAACCAAAACTGCTAGAGCCCCTCTTAAAACATATTTCTGCTCCTTATTCATAATCAGAAATATATTTCTAAAAAAATGCCTTAATTGACGATGCTGATCTCGATTTTTCAATAATATGAAATCACCATGTTTTCTGTTCTCATAGTATTCAGAATAACTAATATAATCCTGTCCAGCCGATTTAGCAGCAGCCTTGTATAAGTTGTAATCCTCCCTTACTATACTACTTCTTTCTTTGGTTGCTATAAGAGAAAGATAAATACCATTTTTTTCTTCTATTTCATACGGACTATCTAAATATACACTGTATCCATGAGGAGTATAATATCTCCATATAGAAGCTGTTTGTAAAAGGTATGCCTTTACAAAACTTACAAAATTCTTTTTTAATAAACTAAACCAATTTTTTAAAAACCCTGAAAAATTTTCATTGATTATTTCACCTTTAAACTGCGATGAAAATTTTATAGGATCCACAGTCATAGATTTATAGTTTTTCTTCCACTGTTCTTCTGGAAGAATTGAATAAAAATATGCATCATCTGCCTTATTTGTATTTCCATCATGTGAATAAACATATGCTATTTGTTGTATAGGAATACTCAAAGCCTCTACTACCGGGCTCTCTTCAGCCTTAACAACTTTCTTATTGTAAAACGAAAAACTACTCATCATTATAAATAGTAAAAAGAGTGTCACAATGATTCGTTTTCTATTTTGAAGAAATAATAACGCTAAAAAAAGACAAAGAATAACTACAATTGCTCCATTTTTCCTAAATTCTATAGTTAGAAATGAAATGCTCAAAAATAGTAAAAAAGATCTGTTTTGATTCAAAAATAAGCCTTTACTATCTATTAGTTCTTTAAAATAGTAAAAGAAAGCTAGAAGTAAAATAGAATAAGGAATATCTTTCCATAACGTGGAAAAATAAAATCCATTAATTGGATAGAATGCATATATTAGAGTAATGAATACTATGATTTTGGGAGATACTCCTCGATCCAAAAATTTTTTCATAAGAAACGACACTAATAAGGATGCAAAAAAAATCTGGGCTAGTAAAAAACTAGATGGAGAATAATAAAAATAACTTGCTAATTTTATTAAATAAGTATGAATTAGTGGATGCCATTCCGATAACGGTAAATAACCATTTGCTTGTCGCCATTGATTATAAGAATCGTTTGTCATTATTCCAGGATCAAAAACAAACAAGTATAATGACCAAGATAAAAAGAGTAATAGAAAAATACTAATTAAAAGTTTTTGGTTTTTTGAATTGCTCTGAAATTTAAATACTTTTTCTATTAGAAAATTACTGATTAAACAAAACATACTTAACCAATATATAAAGGATATAAAAAATATTATGACAAGTCCAACTGATGGCTGATGATTAAATCGATAACTACTAACAGTCCAAAAAATTGCTGGGATAGTTTGGAAATAGACCATTTTTTTGTTAATCTTTTGTCTTCTTGTAAAATGAAAAATAATCAATGAAAAAATAGTAAGTATAATTGATAACAGTATCGATTTTTGGTAGTAAAAAAAAGTAGAACAAAATGAAATCAATACAAAAAAAGCATAACTTGAAACTCTCATATTTGCGATCCTCTCCCATTTGGTGATTTTTTAAAGAAAAAAATCTAAAATCAGACAACTCTATTACTAAAAAAGTGCTAAAGAGTTAAGACCCTCAAGCACTCAATTTCAATACATGTTGTTCAAAAACTCTTTATTCTTTTTTTGAATAAACGTCGTATAGTTTTAACTCATACATTTTTTTATCTGCAGTAACAACTGTATCCAAAATAAGTCCCGTAACAAGTAGCAACATTGAAAAGGTCATTAAACCCGTTGCCAGAATAGCGGAAGGTATTTTGTCAATATAACCAGTTCTTACAAATTCAAAGATGACTGGAACTCCGACTAACAAGCCTAATATGAAAAATAACGAAAACCACATGGTGAAAAAGAAAAGCGGCTTATAATCTTTACACATTTTAAAAATGGTAATCAATACCTTAAATCCATCAGAAAACGTGTCTAACTTTGATTCACTTCCTTCGGGCCGATCTCTATAATCTATCGGTATTTCAACTAACTTAAATCTTTTATCCAAAGTATGAATAGTGAATTCAGTCTCAATTTGGAACCCACTACTCATTACAGGAAAACTTTTAACAAATAATCTATTAAACCCTCTATAGCCTGTCATTACATCATTTATATTAGCTTTATAAAGCCAATTTATTGAGTTTTTAACCAAATTATTTCCAAAGTCATGAAAAGCTCTTTTATTTTCATTAAAGTATGTTCCATTTGATAATCTATCACCAATAACCATATCAGCACGATTTTCTTTTAAAGCGTTCAACAATTCATGACAAGCTTCAGCTGGATAAGTATCATCTCCATCCACCATTAGATAGAAATCTGCATCAACATCAAAGAACATCTGACGTATTACATTCCCTTTTCCTTGTCTCGGCTCTTTTCTTACGATTGCACCTGCTTCAAGTGCAATCTGATAAGTTGCATCTGTTGAGTTGTTGTCATAGACATAAATATCTGCATCAGGTAGTTCTCTTTGAAAATCACTAATTACCTTTTTAATTGTCATTGCCTCATTATAGCAAGGAAGCAATATAGCAATTTTTTCTGTCATTTTACTATTCTCCTTAAAAATAAACACTAATACTAGAATACAAGAGTTAGTAGAATTTTTCTATAAAAATCGAAAAAATATTACCAACCTTTTATTCGATTCTACGTTCTATACTAAATACTATACTAGTATCGAAAAAAATATTGTTAAATCAAAATTTTAGTATCAAAAATTATTTCAAAACCAATCTATTCAAACAAAATTTCCCATGATATCAAACCACATTCAGTCTCTATATTGCTTTAATAACCCACAGATATTGTATTAATAATTGATAACATGAAACATCTCACGTAATTTTTCGATATTAACTAAAAAAACTGCTACTCCGCTAATTACTAATCGGATACAGCAGTATTTTGTTCGTTAATGAAATAATTCACCTTAGCAAACCCTCAGAGATCAAATATTTTTTAATGCCCACATCAAATGTAAAGTGAGATGTAAACCCTAGTTCTTTTAAGCGAGAAATATCAGAAATGGAGTCTTTGATGTCACCATCTCTTTCAGCCAGATATTCAATTGGAAGTTTAATTTTTAGTGTCTTATCAATTACCTGAATCAGTTCGCTTAACCTGATAGCGTATCCTGTACCAACATTAAATTGCTTTCCTAAAGCTTCTTCTTTGTTAGCTACAAGCAAGAGTGCTTGAATGACATCCTCAATAAAAACGAAATCACGAGATTGTGAGCCGTCGCCAAACAGCTTAAACGCTCCTTCTTCTCCTCGTTGCATTCTCTTGTAACGATCAACTAAAATCGAAATCACTCCACTGTATGGAGATTCAGGATTCTGATTTGGTCCATACACATTAAAAAAACGTACCGCGCTCGTATTTATCCCGTAAAGATGATTGTAATCCAGCACATATTGCTCTGCCGCAAATTTATCAATCGCATATGGCGTCAACGGCCGAATGATTGATTCTTCTTTCTTAGGTAATGTTGGCTCATCTCCGTATACTGCTGCTGATGAACTGAAAACCAAACGCTTCAAATCTTTTTGGTATTTTCTGATTAATTCTAACAATATCAAAACACTCTCAAAGTTAATTCGGTGCGTTTCAACTGGTCGTTCAACTGAATCCGCTACACTAGCGATTGCTGCTAGATGGAAAATGTAGTCAAATTTATTGTTAGAAAGAATGTCTTCCATTAGTTTTTCGTCAGTGACAGAACCATTAATAAATTTGAGGTTTGAACCCTTAGTCAAGTTCTCTTCTTTTCCCATAGATAGATCGTCAATTACGATTACTGAATTTTCTTTAGATAGGTAATTTGCTAGTGTAGACCCGATGAATCCGGCGCCTCCAGTGATTAAATATTTCTCCATATTTTCACTCCTTAATATTAGGATGCTAATAAATTACGAAAATCACTAAATGATTTCAATATATTCCTTTTGTTTATAAAAATATACACAGTAAATGCGATAAAGTATACAAGGAAACTTTCCCAGTTACTAAACAACAAATTACTAATTATAAACACTATTGTTAGTATAGTCTCTAACATTTGAGATATAAATAACTTCACATCCAAAAAAAGATTTAAAAATGTCTCAGCTAGAATACAACGTACTGCAAGAGAAAAAATTATCAACCCAACTGTTAAGTACAAATTCCCCACATAGAAGACTACAACTAATGATAATAATAAAGTGATCGTCAGCGTTGAGACATTTACAATTAATATAGTTTTTTCTTTTCTTAAAGTTTTTAAGTAAGTGTTGAGTAGTAGGGACATCCTACCTTCATATATGACCATAGGAAATAGAATCCCCATATAAATTAAACTCTCATTATACTCTGGAAGCCAAATTCCTAATATTATTTTACATGGTACATAGAACAATAGAAAAGAATAAGTTAAAGGAACAAATAAACTTCTCAGAGTAACATATAAGTGGGATAACTTATTTTGATTAGTCCTTCTCAAAAGCGGAAACATTACCACTCCCACTGCATTAATAAAAGTCATAAACATATTTGAGATACTCAAAGTAAATGATAGTTTTCCGAACGTTTCAATTGTCCAACGTTTTTCAACAAAAAATCGAATCGATCCGATAATTAACATTCCAGCTATGCTACTTAACATCAACTTGCTGCCAATATTTATGTTCTCTAAAATTTTAGAGATTTCTGTTTTAAACCTATTGAGCCTATTTACAAAAATCATATCTGAAATTCTCATTACGCCCCAAACCGTGATGATAAGTTTAGAAATTATATCCAAAATAATTAACCAATAGAAATTTCTTCCTCCTAGAAAAAAGTAGACCGCAATAAAAGAGACATATAAATATCTATCACCTCTAGATAATTGCGCATATTCTTTGATTCTATTAGTAGACTGTAATATATATAGGATGAATGTCTTTGCAATTGTAACAACAGAAACAACGGCTGTGAGAATTAGAATTATGGATTTGTTTGAAGTTGGTCCGAATATAATGGATCCGACGATTACAAAAGTAGAAATTATTACTTCCATTATCATCAAATACCAAAACTGTGAACCTAAGCTTTTTTTATCTAAATCCTCATATTCGCTACCACCGATTTTCAAATAAATTCCATCTACCCAACCAAAATGTAGAAATCCAACGTACGACGAATAAAAAACATATAGTTGCCAATAACTATATTCTTTCACTCCAAGTAACTTTGGTACAAATAAATTCAGTAATATCGATATTGCCAATGTCACAAAATTTGCAGCAACTGTATAGTAAAGGTTTTTAATAACTGTTTTTGCTTTATGATTCATTTATCACACATCAACTTTCTAAAGGAAAAAATTGTTTATCCAACCTTTTACTGTATATTTTTCCAAGATATCGGAAGGAACCTCTTCATAATCCGATTTTAAGAATTCTTCAATGTTTTCAAAATTGTCTTTTCCGAGAATAAAAATATTTTCATGACTATAAAAATCAGTTTCAAAAATCGAATAATTATTGGTAATGATCTTTTTCTTAAAAAAAAGTGCTTCAATCGGTCTTAATGTTTGTCCTTTTTGATCTAGTTGAACAATATCTAGTAAAGCCTTCGATTTCGATTCAATACTTAACAGTTCGCTATAAGATATCCTATTTTTATAACTATAAGAATTACTAGAATTTTTATTGGAATCAACAATATATAAATAAGTTGAAATTTCCTTCTTATTAAACATCGCCTCCAGATCAAGCAGTTGCTCTAATCTCCCCTTATCTAAACCGACAAAACACAAATCATATTCAATTTCATTACTTAGATAATTGAACATCTCACGATCAATGAATTGATTATTCTCTCTCAAATGATACTTTTGACAATCTTCCTTATCAAAACTCCATATCTCACAATTTAACTCTTTGAAAACCTTCAAAGGGGTGTCTTTAGATATAGGATTGCTATACCAGATAATTACTCTTATTTCTGGGAAAAATCTATTCAAATATTTTATTAATGGTTTTGAATATGTATGCGAATTCAATATTACAACTTCTATACTACGTAATTCTTCTTTCCATTTTTCCCAAAAAAAATAAGAAAACATTGTCCCAACTGAACGATCAATTCTACTGAAAAATCTTTGAAGAATTGTTTTCTTACTAAAATATCTTTCAATACGAACTCCGAGAGATTGTCCTTCTCTACTAAATAAAACAGAATTCTCATCCAATGTAACAATCATAATTTTATTGTAGTCCATCTGTAATACCTCTTCTTTATATCTTGTTAGTCAATCAAATAAAAATCATATGGATGATGTGTCACTCTTTCTTCTTTCGGAGGAAGTTTTAAATAGTCTCCGTATCTTAAAGTCAAAAAATCTTTTCTATTTTTTATCGCTCTAAACATATGACCTTCAAATTCAACGTCTTCATAATGCCGAAACCACTCAGTTGGGAAAATTCCCCAAGTCTCATTGATAAATTCCATGTAACCACAAATATCTGATTCGTCGAAGGAGTAACATGTAACATTCTCTTCATACTTCATTTTCCAAAAATTGTAATCACCATTTTTTAATATTTTTTTGTACCTAGGATACAAAACGATTCTTTTAATCTGCGCTTTCCACCAAGACCTTGAGATTGCATATGAATAATTTAACGTCATCAACATGTTTGAACGGTATTGTTCACATTCCTCTCCCAATATTTTTCGTTCCTTAGGATTGGTTGGAAAACCATCAATAGGAAAAATATCTACAAAAACTCCTAATTTTCCATCATCACTCCCGTAATATTGCTTACTTATAGCTCGCGTTCGTTGATCAACTAATTTTGAAAATGTATAACGATAATTGTCGGTTGTTTCAGGACTCAATAATAAATATTCTTTAGATGTTGATAGTATTTTAATTAATCTATCATAATCCGGTCTTGGAAGAACAATATCTAAGTCATCATCCCAAGGAATATATCCCTTATGTCTTTCAACCCCTATCAAACTTCCATAAAAAATTGAATAATCAATATCATTTTTTCTGCACACCTTATCAATATACATTAGAATATCCACACTAATCTTCTGTATTTCTCTCTCACTCAATAGCTTCATTAGTAAAATCACTCTTCTCTTTAAAATCATCAATAAAACCCGTTACTTTACCTAAGTACAACCAAAAAACAAAAGCTCCTATTTTATTTACTAATACAAGTTCCGTTAGAAATAATGCCGATATTAATACAGCTAAAGCGATATTAGTATCCAATAAAAATCTTTCATATTCATTACTATGAATAGTGAAAAGAATTTTTACAGATTCAAAAACCTTAAGTATAATAAATAATAAAATTGGTATTGTTCCTAAAAGTCCCGTTGTCGCTAATAAATAGAAAATAAAATTATGAGATGTTTGCTGTTTAGTAGCTATAAAAGTATTAGGTAGGTGTTCTTGAGCATAAGGTAAGAAATTTCTAGGCGATGTTCCTACTAAAGGAGTTGATTCAAATATTTCAAAAGAGCTCTTCCATAACTCAAAGCGATTATTTGAAACATCATCCTTGTTATCTACATCCGATCTAGATAACATATTTTTTTTCTTCTCACTCTGACTTTTCATAGCAACCTTATCTACTTTTGAAAAAACAAAATTACTATTTATCTCTATTTTGGGAAAGTAGTTTTTGATTCCCCAGTCACCCAAAACTAAGAAAGAAACTACTGTAATGGAGATAGCACATGCTATAAAACTCGATAATAGATTTGTCGCTTTTTTCTGTCTATTAAATACAGTAAAAAAAGACAAAAAGAACATTGAAATTGATAAAGCTATAAATGCCGTTCTTGAACCTGATAAAATAATATAAATAAATTGGACAAAAAAGGATAATGCATATAGAATTTTGATTGTATACGAAATTTTGTTGTCTATGATAAAGTGTATAGAAATTAGAATCACTACTACAGAAATTATGCCCGCAAAATTGGGATCTGCAAACATACCATATAATCTATTCTCTACAAACCCCACTCTTAAACCATTATAGAATTTATCTAATGGAGCTATATAAGCGAACCTTATAAAAAACAGCATTATAGATACTACACAAAAGCCCCCCCATACGATAGTTAACAACTTTTCTAAAAATAATACTGACGACCGCATTTTTAGGTTTTTTCCAATTTGAAAAACAGCAAACAAGTATAAAATTTGCCACAAAATTAATTTTGCATTTGCAAGCAAACCATCAGGTCCATTATATATCATCGAAATAATGAGCGCTATGATGAAAGCAAATAATAATATGTTTTCTTTTATTGAAATATTCTTCAAAACAAAGAAATCAAAAATCAAAATTATTATACCCAACAATGATATTAGTGTAAAAATTAGTGTATCAATTTTTGAAGGTAACAAGCTGTATATACCAATTAAACGAATCATTAATTCTATGCAAAACATAAATAAGAACACTTGTTTCAGCCTAGTTGTATATTTATCAATCTTCTCAATATTCATTTTTTTCTTCCTAACTTAAAAAAATTGCGTTGCACTAGTGTTTACATGAGTGATAAAAATTACCATTAAAACTAATTAACTGATTTAAATTTTTTATACTGAATATTTACTGGAATTCTATATAAACGGGCACTAATTAGTAGCATTATTAAAGATATTTTTCGTGTTTTCTGAAACCTCTTATTCTTCAAAATAAACAAAAGATTATTTTTCAAAATATTGCGAATCAACACAATTTGCTCTTTATTTTCTTTGCTTTCTTTTGAAAGAACCAGTTTGTCCAATACAATAAAATACGCCCAACAGACCCTTGTATGAACTTCTTCGTATAAACTAGGTACTTTTGTTGAAATCCATTCCTCATTACTATTCCAAATTTCAATAGTATCCAAATCTCTATATGAAAATTTTTTACTTGATATACTATCGTCTCTATGAAAATAAAAGTACTTCTGAGTAGTATCTACAATTACCTTGTCACATTGATCTAGTATTTTAAAAATTACAGCAGCATCTTCGGTTATCTTTCCAATAGGATATCTAACATTTTTAAAAAGTTGTTTCCTATATAATTTATTTACTGCATGAACAGAAATTAAAGTGGCATCTAAAACCATCTTCATTGTTTCTTCTTTTGTACAAACCTCTCTATATTGGGGTAATATTTTAGGGGCTTTCCCTTTATAAACATCATATATTCCACAAATAGATAAATCTGCATCTTCTTTAACGATATTAGTATAAAGAAACTCATACATATCTTCGGAAATATAATCATCACTATCAATAAAACCAAGATACTTTCCCTTAGCTACATCAATCCCAGCGTTTCTTGCATCACTTAATCCGCCATTTTCTTTATGAATTACTTTGACACGAGAATCTTTCTTAGCATATTCATCACAAATTAACCCCGAATTATCTGGCGAGCCATCATCAACTAAAATTAGTTCAAAATCTTTAAACGTTTGATTCAATATAGAATCTACACATTTATTTAAATATTTCTCTACGTTATATACTGGAACAATAATACTTATTTCACACATTAGACTCGCTCACTTCTGATTAGTTCTACTGTATTTTTTAATGCTTCATTCAAACCAAATACCGGTTTCCATCCGAGAGATACAATTTTATCTGAAGCTAAGATAGCTTGGTTTGCCTTTGAAAAACCTTTGCGCTCTTCCTCATCTGGTAAATCAAAAATGACGTTTTTCTGATTTATACTTGCTAATTCTTGAGCCAAATCTTTAAGATGCAAATCAAACTCTGGAACAGCAATATTATACGCATCACCATTTTTACCGCATGTTAATAAGTAAAGTAACGCGTATACCACATCTCCAACGTACGCGTAAGAGAAATATTGATTACCTTCACTCTTCAAAACAATATCCTCATCATTCACAGCATTCAAAACGAATTGAGATGATGCCTTAGAATCATTCAGTAACATCGTAGGTCCAAAGGTACGACAAATACGAGGGATAACAATATCTAAATCATGCTTAGCAATGTATGCTTGGCACAGACTTTCACTAGCTCGCTTTCCCTCTGGATAGCCGGCCCTTAAAGTATTGCAATCAATGTAGCCACAGTAATCTTCAGTGAACTTCTCCACGTCTCCTCTATTTTCACCATAGATTTCAACAGTTGAAAGAAACGCTATTCGTTTTGGATTAATATTAACTGCAAAGTCCAATACTTGTTGTGTCCCCATCAAATTGGTCATAATAGTACCAATGGGATCTGAAGAGTATGCTCTCGGATGTGTATTACTAGCTCCGTGGAAAATATAATCTACTTCTTCGCTAAGATTAATTGGCTGAGTTACATCACCCTCCACCATATGAAAAAAAGGAGTGTTTAAATACATTGAAAAGCGTTTTTCCAAACGTTGCAGGCTTCTTCCCATCGCATAGACATGAATATTCGATTTGTATTTCTCATTTCGACTCATCAAAACATCGATCATATACGAGCCAATCATTCCAGTCGCACCAATAATCAAAAAGGAGTGGTTATCAATCTTATTCCAATCATTTTTCGCATGATTAATCTTATCTAACTCCGCTAAATAGATTTCATTTTCTAATAACACACTTCCACCTCTAATCCTTCATTTTCAGATATGCTTTAAAGAGTTCTAAATCATCTTGAGTCGTCAATTTGATATTCTTATCTGAACCTGCTGCAAAATATAATGTCTCACCAAGTTCAACCATCATAGTATTTGTATAAGAAGAATCCGTCATTCCGATATCTTCTTTAACAGCTTTATCATAGGCCCAGTTCAATTTACCAAACTCGTAAGCTTGAGGTGTAGAAACCCGACGTAATGTATTGCGATCAATATACTGCTTTGTCGTTTCTTCTGTATCTTTCAAGAAAATCTGTTCATTATACGGCAATGAGGTCACACCGTTACCATGCTCTTGACATTTTACGATAACATCAGACAAAACAATTTCATCCACTAACGGACGAATGCCATCGTGAATAATAATTGTATCATTCTCGTCAGAATAGTCTTTAAGGAATTGAACGCCCTTGTTGATGGACTCTTGGCCCTTCGATCCTCCAGGAATAATCCACTGAACTTTTTTTAACCCATACTCCTTAATATAGCCCCATAGCGTTTCTTCCCAACCATGTTTACATACGACCAATACTCGGTCAACCATTGGGTGCTGTTCAAAAGATTCAAGAGTATAAATGATGATCGGCTTGCCCTCAATTGTAATAAATTGTTTTGGAATATCTTGTCCCATTCTTTTTCCAACGCCGCCGGCAATAATTAATGCTGTAATCATTTAATTTTCCTCCTTATTAGTTAAATAGTAGATACCTTTGTATTTTTTATATGAATTATCTGGATCGATAAATACCGTTTCATGATGAGGCGTCCTCTGATTTTCTGGTGGTAGCTTCATATAATCTCCAAAAACATTCGATAGATAATTATCGTAGCCTATTGGTATCGGTAGCTCGATATCTTCAAAAGCTGTTTTCTTAGCAGCTGAAAAATCTTTTTCAGGATATACATTCCCCATGTATCTAGGTCCTACGCATAGTTCTGTAACTAAACCTGTAGTTTTAGAATTGTATTTCATCATTTTCTTCTCAGCAAATTTCCAAACATGATATTTGTTTTGTTCACTAGGTGCCAAAGATAAGAGAACCTTACCCAGTCCAGTAAAAAATTTCCCATGGTTTTGTGGGATTTGTTGACTACAATAAATAGCATATACTAAAGCCCAAAATTTTTGGATTTTCCTCTGAAGATTCTTCGTCGGCGCTACATCCAAAGGAAAAATATCAATTTGAATTCCATGAACAATAGCTAAGTCTGCTTGATAAGTTTTTATGAAGGTCGTTTCTTTATCTCGCATAGTTGTGAACGAGTTGCGATCATTATAATCTTTATTAGCTCTTAATAAAATATACCTGCTATCGCTCTCTCGCTCCGCCCACAATTCAATCAATCTCTCATAATCATCTCTAGGCATAAAAAAATCTAAATCATCATCCCAAGGAATAAAACCTTGATGACGAATTGAACCAATAGCTCCACCACCACATAAATAACACAGTAAACCATTCTTATCACAAAAATCAGAAAAATATTTTGCAAGTTGTAAACTGGTCTCTTGTACTTGATGCAACTGCTTATCTTTACTGTACATACAATCCCTCAATCATTAATAATTTCTCTTCAACAAAGCCATTACACCAGGCATTTTGGTTTCTATAAAAGCTCCAATATTAAAAACGAACAGAAGTAATGGTCTTGGCATATTAAAAAGTAGTTTAGTAATTTTTTTTGTTGTAGTATCAGTTATGGCATATTGTTTTGCCTCCACAATCGATGTGTCATTCAATATTGAATCAATTTCGATTTTTTTTTGTTTTCTAGTAATTTTTTCTGTTTCTAAAATAGAAAAAATTACCGATGTCGCTCCTTTAAGTAGTAAGGCTGCCATGCCTTCCCTGATTTCGTTATTAGTAATGGCGTTACCTCGTTCATAGAATTCTTTAAAAGTAGCGAACTTCTCTTGATTATACTGATTAGTAATCCCTTGTCCTCCAACAAATTCATAAACATACTCAACTTTAGGGTTCATAACAACTAGAGAACAGTGCTTATAATAGTCCAGATTAAAAATCCGATCTTCACAACTACGATAGTCTTTAAAACGAATCTTATTCTTAATAATAAGATCTCTTCTGTAACATTTATTCCATACAACATACATCAGCTGTTTATTCATTAGTTCATACATATCAGATAAAAATTCTTCATTGTCATCATAAATATGTTCAGTTACTAAATATTCCTTTTCGTCAGCAACTTTTTCCTGATTCATTGTTCTAAAGATAAAAGAGCTGACAATCAAATCTAATCTAGGATTATTAGAAATAATCAATGCATAGTCATTTAGTATTGTTTTTTCAGGATAATCATCTGCATCAAAGAATAGAAGATAGTCCCCCCTTGCACGCTCAATACCATAGTTTCTGGCCAAACCTGGGCCTTCATTTTTTTTAGTGAACAGATGAAATCTAGGATCCTCACCAATACTATCGTTTACTACTTTCTCCGTGCTATCAGTTGACCCGTCGTTGACTAATAGTATTTCAAAGTTGGCATTATCAAATTCTTTTAAAACCTTAATTGTTTTAGTAATACTTGTCTCAGCGTTATAGATTGGAATAATAATACTAAATTTTGGTGTAGACATTCTTTCACCCCAAATTATTGAAGAATTTTCTCTTTAGGAAAATCCATTTTATCTAACGATGTACATATTTCATCTTCTTCTAAACCTTGAGAAGAAACTTTATCAAATAGAATCTTGATCGTTTGTAACAAGATTTTTAAATCTAACATGAAAGAATATTTCTTGATATACAACAAATCAAACTTTAACTTACTATTATAATCAGAAGCGTATTTCCCATAAACCTGTGCATATCCAGTAATTCCAGCACGAACATTATGTCGCAAATAATAGTAAGGATTTTCTTGATTGAACTGCTCAACAAAGAAAGGTCGCTCAGGACGTGGCCCAATAATCGACATATCTCCCTTTAATACATTGATTAATTGGGGTAATTCATCAAAACGAACCGCTCGAATAAATTTACCAACTGGTGTGACCCGTGCATCATTACTTTTCGCTAAAACTGGACCTGACTTAGACTCAGCTGTTGCACTCATAGAACGAAATTTGTAAATTGGAAATTCTCTTTGATTTTGTGTAATCCGAATCTGTTTATAAATAATCGGTCCAGGAGAGGTTGCTTTCACTAAAATCGCGGTAATTAACATGAACGGTGACGCAATCACCAATAAAACCAACGACACTACGATATCAAAAAGACGTTTAAGCATTGCATCTTCTGAAGGAATTCTAAATCCGGATGATTCAATAATGCTCTCATCTTCAAAATTCATAATATTGGGATTGATCGTTACTAAGTTTTCAAAGGTTGTGTTTAAGAATAATTTCTTTTCTTTCTTAGTAACAAGTTGATAGACCCTGATCTTTTCAGATTCATCAATCTCTGATGCTAAATAGACAATGTCTACATCGTCAATAATTTTAGCTAAGTTATCATAAAAACGATCTAAGACAACTGACTGAACTTTATGTTTATTATTTTTTTGTGAACTGAAGTTTTGAATTGCTGGAGCAACATCTTTCTCGAACCCAAGTATCGTTACTTTTTTATCTGAACTTAACTTCATATAGGCTTTATAAATGATCGTACGATAAATGATTAGTAAAACAGTTCCTAACAAGAAGGAAAGTAAAATGACTGTTCTAGGAAATGCAAACCATCGTCCAGCAAAAGTAATAATCATAATACCTAGCGACATTAAAAATTGTCCGATAACAGTCACAAAAACAATATCACTGACAATTCGATTATAGAACACATACGTCCCAAGTAAAACATTCAATATAATGAAGAAAACTGAAATAAATAATGCAGAACTTTCAAACGTTTGAAAGTTTCTTGCTGGAATGGTTCCGCCAAATTTTAACCAAAAACTAAAATAGACAGAAAAAATATAAACGACCACGTCCATCAAAATTATAAAAAATCGACGGGCGGCGCCCCATTCGCCACTTTTATTCATATAAACACTCCTAATCCACGAAATAATCCATTACACATCTTACCATACAGGCAAAAAAAAGAGTAGCTTTCCTAAGAAAAGTAATAAAAAAGAAAAGAACAGAAAGCAGTAAAATCAATTGATTTTATCGCTTTCTGCCTTTTAACAGTACATATACTACTTTATCATTTTTAAACAAAAAATTTATAATTTATCTGCATATTCTTGCATTCTAATCTTGTGGAAATAGATAAATTTTTGAAAAACGGGTTCCTGAAAAAATATGCGACTGCATATTCCCTGCTAACACCTGATGCCATATTCTATTTTCATTTGAACGATTTCCCCAAAAGATTCCAATATGACAATCATAATTGATATCCGTCCATACGGGATCGAAATAAATCATATCACCCTTTTGAGCCTTACCGCTTTTTAATAAAGCATCCACTGAGCTAAAGGTGTAATATTCCGTGTTGCGCATTAGTGCATCTCGCCAATTATAGGCATTTGCATAGCTGCCCCATCCTTGCGTAATCCCAGAAATACGACTCAGATTACCACCACTCCTTCGCATAACACATGCAACAAATCCTGTACAGTTCATTCCTGGACCGTGACCATTAGGTGCGCCGTAGGGACTTAAAAAAGGCTCAGGATTATTTGAAGACAACCCACGATATGGTGTACTAAGGTAGAATCGGTCATTCTGATGTGTGGTTAATTCACTCACTACACGCTGACGTGTCGTTCCCATATACTGAGCCGCTCCACGGCGCTCTCTCACAGCTCCACTATTAACATAACCGAACCATTTTCCATTGGAATCATACAATGAATAGTATATCGATCCATTCATATGTTTGTAATACCACTTAACTTGGTAAGTCTTATTGATCAATGAATTGGTTTGAGCTTTTTGTTTTCCACCAAAGCTATTCCAAATTGGGTAACCACTCTTAATCACAAGAACCGATTTATTCATTGAAAAACCAGTGCCTTGTGCTCCTCCAGCTTTAGCGGCGCCTTCTTCATTTAGATATCCTTGCCAGTTTCCTTTATTGTCATACAAAGATAAATATTTGGAGCCATTAAAATGACGGTACCATCCCGTTACTTTATAGGTTTTAGTATGCATGCTCTTGGTAGAGTTGCCAGTTTTAAAATTGAAGTCCTTCCAAATCGTCCAATTATTTTTCGTAACTGTCACGTATTGATTGGTAGAATTCCATTTTCCACCAGGGTTATTAATAACTTGCACTCCACCTTCATTCAAATAGCCCTGCCAGTTTCCTTTATTATCATAGACAGATAAATATTTTGAACCATTATAGTGACGATACCATCCCGTTACTCGATACGTTTTTTGATACATGTTCTTAGTTGAATTGCCATTTTTGAAATTGAAATCCTTCCAAATCGTCCAATTATTTTTTGTAACTGTCACGTATTGATTGGTAGAATTCCATTTCCCGCCAGGATTATTTGCAACTTGTACCCCACTTTCGTTCAGGTAGCCTTGCCAATTTCCCTTATTATCGTATACTGACAAATATTTTGTACCGTTATAGTGACGATACCATCCTGTTACTCGATAGGTACGTTGATACAAACTTTCTGTTGAAAATCCATTTTTAAAATTGAAATCTTTCCAAATCGTCCAGTTGCTTTTTGTGATCGTGACGTATTGATTAGCACCATTCCACTTACCTCCTGGCGAACTATTGGACTCAGTTCCCTCCTCATTTAAATATCCTTGCCAAACGCCTTTATTATCATAGACAGATAAGTATTTTGTACCATTAATATGACGATACCATCCCGTAACTCGATACGTTCCTTGGTACATCTCTTTCGTTGAGTTGCCACTTTTGAAATTGAAATCTTTCCAAATTGTCCAATTATTTTTTGTTATTGTCACATAATGATTCGTTGATCTCCAGATTCCACCAGCTCCACCGGCTTTTTGAATCGTCTCTTCTTCGACAATTCCCATAAAATTTTCATCATTATCATAAAGGAAAAAATACTTCGTTCCATTGAAATGGTAGTACCATTCCTTAACATTATAGGTTTTTTCTGCCATAGAGGCAGTTGTTCCTAGTTCTGCAAAATCAAGATTTTTCCAAACCTTTTGATCGTTCTTAATTACAGAGCAATAATCGTTTACAGAATGTTTCTGTCCCGCTTCATTGTTTGTTTTTTCAACAGCTGTTGATTCAACGATACCAACGAACTTGTCTGTCGAATCTTTTAATAAGTAGTATTGTTTACCATTAAAATGATTATAAAATCCATCGATTTTAAAAGTATGATCTTTAAAAGTACTGGTCGTCCCGTTTTCTTGAAAATCAGAACTAAATAATGTAGCATCTGTTGAGTTTATACTTCCATAAGTATTTGTTTCAGAGAATAGTTTACCTTCTCCCCCTGTGACACGCGCAGTACTTTCAGGCTTGATGTAACCCATTTGTCCTTTGGACGAAGATAGCAAATAATACTTCGCCCCACTATCGGCTATTACTTCCTGTGCAGAAAAAGTTTTTTGATAGTTCTCACCACTATCTTGTAAAGGTTCACCATCAGGTTCTTCTAATAATTCATAATTCTCATCAATAACGGAGATATAAAAATTCTCACTGCTAGGATCAGCTTGTACAATTGGCTTTTCTGTTTTCGCATCACGCTCTTCGTCCTCTATGATTGATTCATCATTTAAATATGATGAATCAGTTTCAGCCATTGAATTATCCGTTGATTGTTCCGATGATTCACTGATATTCGATGTAAAACTTGTCGATTCCTGTAAAACACTTGTTGATGAACTATTTGCAGTTCTTAAATCCGCATTTGAGTACTTAAAACCTAGTAATGGAAAACACAATAATATCGATAAAAATGAAACCCCTAACACTTTTCTCTTTTTCATAACTAAACGTTAAACAATTTAAAGCAACTGTTTAACTCCCCCTAACTTTTCCTAATATTGTTACCATCATTCTATCATAATGAATTAACCAACAGTCGTTTCAAAGACAAAAAAACAACCGAGAAACTCGGTTGTTTTATTGTTTCATTTCTCCCACCCTCACCGAAAAATCTCCTCCAACTCTCGTCAAATTAGGATTATAGTACGGGTCATTTTCAATGTAGCCTGTCCAATTGTCTTCCATATACTTGGTTTCTTTTTCAAAGCGGGCTTGTTTTTCGGGAGTATTTTCGTATCCGCGGGATTGAGATTCGAAGTGATACAATTCCGCACCGTGGAGCCACACATTAGTATGACCATTTTCGTATTCTTTCAAACACAGGTCAACATCATTGAAGGCAACGGTCAATTCTTCGTTGAAGCCGCCGACTTCAGCGAAATCGTTGGCACGAATCATCAGACATGCAGCGGTGACTGCCAAGTAATCGACGTTTATCTCTAATTTTCCGAAATAACCGAAGTCTCCCCTTGGGAAGGTATGATGTCCATGCCCTGCTGCACCACCCATGCCTAGGATCACACCAGCATGCTGGATCGTATTGTTTGGATAGTACAATTTTGCGCCGACACAGCCGATTCGTTCAAACTGTGCGAAGGAAACCATTTTAGTCATCCACTCTGGCGTAATGACTTCGGTGTCATTATTTAGGAACAGCAGGTATTTTCCTTTAGCACTTTTTGCAGCTAAATTATTGATACGAGAATAGTTGAATGGGATGTCGATTGATTCCACGACAAAACGTTCACCTAATTGTTTTTGGTAGTTGGCATACAGCTCCTGCATTTTAGGCTGGTCGCTGCCGTTATCCGCCATAATGATTTCGTAATTTGAATAAGTCGTTTTTTCGATGATCGAGTCGACACAGCGCTTCACATCATCATACCCATTGCGCGTAGGAATGATCACACTTACTAACGCTTCTGAAAGCACTTGATAGTCTACATCATATAATCCATTTCCCGCTGCATGATTGACAGTTGCTTTGATTCCACGGCGATTGATCGCGTCTTGAACAGCTTTTAACCCCGCATCGAAGGCATAGCTTTTCGTTGATTGATCGGCGGCCGTTGAGCTTGGTAAGATCCGCCAATAATATAAAATCTGCGGAATATGTGCAATTCGTTCCGCTGTTGTTTGCTCCGTGAATCGTAAAACTAAATCATAATCCTGCGAACCCTCATATCCAACACGGAAGCCACCGATTTTTTCCATAATCGAACGACGATAAACGCCTAAGTGAGAAATATAATTCGTGCCTAACAATAAATCCGGTGACCAATCAGGCTTGAAGGCTGGATCAAAACGGTTACCTTCCATATCAACCTTATCTTCATCGCTGTAAATCAGATCTAAATCCGCGTTTTCGTTTAAACGTTTAGCTACTTCGTATAAAGCAATCGGTGCTAATTCATCATCATTATCCAACAACGCAACAAATTCACCAGTTGCGATCTCTAACGCAGAGTTCGTTGCCTTAGAGATATGACCGTTTTCAGAACGGAAAACATTTTTGATTCGAGAATCTTGAGCCGCGTATTTTTCTAATAGCGGTCTTACGGATTCATCCGTAGAATGGTCGTCCGCCATACACAATTCCCAATTGGGATAAAACTGGTTCTGGACGGATTCAATACATTTCGCCAGCCATTTTTCTTTGACGTTATAAACTGGCATCAAAATTGAGATAACCGGTTGATATTCGAATGCGGCGATTTCCGCTTTAATCGCATCGACATCCCAATTTTCGTTTTCAGTGATCCACTGCTGATAGCGTTCATCGGTTTGCTTATTTTGTTCCAATTTGATTCGTCGCAACGTATTTTTTAAACCATTGCGTTTTAGATAGCCTAAGCCTTTACGTACTTTCCCATAAAAGTTTTGAATTGGTGACGGTTGTTTCGGTTCTTTTACGATATTTTCACTTGGGACAAAAGATTCGTTTTGCGTATGATCATTAAAATGAAAAGCAAGCACGATTTTTTCTGCCGGATTCTTCACTGTAACCGTTACCTCAAAGCCCATTTGCAGACTAGCACTTGTTTTATGTGCGGCTGCCACATCTGAACGAGGATACCACTCGATTTTGTCGCTTGCAGCGTTTTCTGAGTGAATAGTAATCGTTGGCACATCTTTTGAAGCTAAATCAAGGGCCCACCCTTTGATTTCGAATTGATTTGTCTCTGGTTGAAACTTGCATTGATCAATGCAAACTTGTTCATTTTTTGCCATCGGATTAGCCTCCTATGCTGAATTGATTTGGATTGATCAATGGATCGTTCAATTCTTGAGAATATTTGTTAGTCAACGTATCATATGCTTCTTTTCTTATACTAAAATGATTTTCACCAGGATATCGTACTTCAAAATACGGATCAAAAATCAGTTTTTTGTTTTCTTTTGTTAATCGGATCGAGAAATCAATCCCCTTAATCGCCATAGGCAAGGTCTGATCGAATCCGCCTAGTGATAAGAAGTCGTCTTTACGGAGAATCAACACATCTTCCGTAGCTGTATAAATTTCTCGCGGCAAGGCCGGACGGAAATACGTCCCGATCGTCTTATTGGACAATCCCTGCTGCTCATATACTACCCGTTCATGAGTAGGATCGATGGTTACGCCGCAATATAGGATCGCCTCATCTTTGCTGATAACCTTACCCGTTACTGCACCAACGTCAGGCAAGCGTGAAAAATTCATCGCTTCTTTTAGCCAAGTCGTTTTGGTAGGCGATAATTCTTCAGCCAAGAACACCAAAAATTCACCCTTTGATTCTTCAGCCAATTCATTTTCATTTTTACTAGAAAAAGATCGAATATGCTCATCTGTAATTTCTGAATGATTTAATAGAATTTCAAAATCAGACCAATCAGTTGCTAGAAGCTCCTGCAGCTGTTTTTCATTCGACTTGCCGCTCAAAATAATCGAAACTTTCGGTTCGGCTTCATATTTAAAATCGATCTTATAAGCACCATAATTTTTGGTCATAGTTACAACACCCTCAAGGTTACGGCGTTCAAGAGCTGCTTGTAAGGCATTTTGACCTGCTACATAGGCATATTCTTTACTTTGCGGATCCATAGCGACGGATGTTTCAATTGTACGCCAATGATAAAGAATATTGGGAACATGGTAAATTTCTTTTGCGGCTTCTGTTGCACGCAAAACAAAATCATAATCTTGACTGCCATTGAACTCTGTTCGTAATCCGCCGACCGTTTCAACGATTGAACGTTTTACCACGACAAAATGGGTAATGTAGTTATGTCCCAATAATAAGGTTTCGTTCCAGTTTGGTTTAAAAAATGGGTCAAACCGCTTGCCGCTCATGGATAATTTATCTTCATCAGTATAAATAAATTCACGATTTTGATCTTCATTCAACGCATTAACGACTGCCAATAGTGCCGTATCAGCTAAAATATCATCATTATCTAGAAACCCAATATAATCACCTGTCGCGATTTCGATCGCTGAGTTTGTTGCTTCCGAGATATGTCCATTTTTTTCACGAAGAACGATTTTCACACGTTCATCTGCATCTGATAATTCTTGCAGTAATGGTTTGATGTGGGCTTTTGGAGAAGCATCATCTGACAAGCAAAGCTCCCAATTTGAATAGATTTGATCCGTCAATGACTTCACACAAGCACGCAACCATTTTTCGTCCACATTATAGACCGGCACGACCAAAGAAATTTTCGGTTGGAAGGTGAGCTCTTTTGAAGCTTCAATCAGTTGTGCCCGAGTCGGTTCTTCGATCTTTGTCATCCACTCTTCATAATTAGCACTTTGCTGTTTCGAGCGTTGATAGTTTTTCACTGCACCTGCAAAGCCATTTCGTTTGATCGAACCCAGCAAATGACGAATTTTCCTCGTCATCGGTGTACTTGTTGGTTGTGAATGTTTTGCCACAACAGGATAAATTTGATCTTCATCATCGAGTACAAGCAATTTGATATCATCCAATACTTGCATATTCTTAGCTGTTAAAATGAAACCGAATTTTTCGGTCGATTCAATCCCAAACACTTCATTCACGTCTGGACGGTAGATTGGATTCACCTGCAGACGATTCATTGATTCCGCCAATAAATAAGCCAACGGCATTTTCGTCATCTCAGAGAATCCCCAGCCCTTGATAATTGCTTCATTTTCAGACTCGTTATTTTCGATTGATTCGATCGTTAATTTGATACCTTCTAATTCACTGCCTGGTTCCACATAAGGAATATTCTTTAACTGATAGTCATACTTATCGAGATAGTTCAGTTTTAATGTAAGCAGACGATTCTTTTCTTTCTCATTTGCCGCATCCTCCATAACTTTTAATTCGGATGGAAAAAATTCCTCTTCATTTAATACATTGACGTTCACGGTATATTCTTTTCCCGCTATAGTGGCACCATCGATAATCACATACGGTTCCTCTATGACGACTGGAAACATAAAGAGATCCTCTTGATACCAAGAAGCATTCGTTTCCTTGATCGCCAACAATTGGTTGTCAACAACCACCGATAGCTGAACCGCAGCAGGAACTTTACCAATAACGATTCGTAATTGTTCTGTATTTTCTGGCGCTTGATGAACAGTTGTTTTATTCTCATCCGTTTGATTGTTGAAGATATACGGTTCAACCTTAAACTTGCCATCAATTAGATAAGCGAGTTGAATTTGTTTATTATAATTTGAATTGATTGGTTCGACCCGTTCCGGCTGATCAACAGGTCCTTTACGCAACGCATAAAAATATTGATACACTTCACCAAATGCCCTTTTTTTAAAGTCATATCGGACCATTTGCGGCAATTCTTCGTAACTTGCAGACAACTCATTTTGTCCCACCTGCGAATAAGTAAAATCTTCTCGGCGAATCGATAATCCGATTCGATCAAACAATTCTTCAAAGCCCTTTTGCGTATAAAAACTATTGTGCGTCCGATCTAACAAGCCATATTGCTTCCAGTCTAATTTATTATTAAACAAGTCGATCAGTACTGAGTTGTGTGCCAAGTTCGGGAAAGTTAATAAGATCTCTCCATTGGGCGCTAAAAATTTGCTAGCTTCTGCCAGAGCTTTTTCCGAATCAGTCAAATGTTCCAAAACATCCGCGAAGATAATAAAATCAAACTTTTTATCTACAAAATGATCGTTCCATTTGCATTCTTCGATATTTCCTAAAAAGCCGTCCTGGGCAAAGCCCATGACGTGCTCAAATAAGACCGGATCAAATTCGACGATCGATACTTCACATTTTTTTTCGGAAATTAAATATTGAGTCATGCGACCGTTGCCGGGGCCAAACTCTAAAACAGTAGAGCCTTCAGTGATCTGACTGATGATTTTCCCCACACTCGTATGCTCTTCAAGCGACAAATCAAAATCATACTTCATAATTAAATCGTATCCTTCCACTTATGATCCAAAACGACGATGCCTTCGCCGACATATTTACCAGTAATGAACATGGTTAAATATCTTGTTTTATAAACCAACGGCACGGTCGCATTTTCTTCAAAAAGGGCTACATCGAAATAATATTCGCCGCCTAAAAGTGCCATTTTCTCATATTCTAAATAGAAGACATTCTCTCCCTTTTTCCAAGGAATTGATTCTTCATCTAATAATGTATTCAGCCCGCAGACATAGTTATTGTCCACAGTTCGAATAGCCACACCTAGAACGGGCTTCTTGATTGACTCATCCTTCACATTATACGTCACTTTAACAACGACTTTACTATCTTGTTCAATAATCTCTAGTGGCTGCAGATCACCATCTAATAATTCAGCTGATTTTACTTCCACAATATCATACGCCGAAAAATCCTCTGAACTAGAGTTTTCTCGGTCAATGCTCTTTAATGATTTTTTCTTCAAAAAGTTTTCATACGTTTCCGTAATCTCCATTGTTTCGCCTTCTGATTCAACGACACCGTTCTTCAACCAATACACTCGGTCGCAGAAACGGCGAACCGCGTTCACATCATGAGAAACAAAAAGAATGGTTTTTCCGGCATTGCGCAGTTCGGTAAACTTTTCCATACATTTCAATTGGAATTCCAAGTCGCCCACCGCCAAGGCTTCATCGACAATCAGAATATCAGGATCCACATTGATCGCCACGGCAAACGCAAGGCGCACAAACATCCCGCTTGAATAGGTTTTGACAGGTTGGTACAAATGATCGCCGATATCCGCGAAATTGATAATATCATCAACTTTATCCGCCATTTCTTCACGAGAAAAGCCTAGAACCATCCCATTAAGAAAAATATTTTCATAACCGCTGTATTCAGGATTGAACCCTGAACCAAGTTCTAATAATGCCGCGATGTTTCCTTCGATCTTTACTTCACCATCCGAGGGAGTCAATACACCTGTAATGATCTTCAGGATCGTTGATTTACCAGAACCATTTTCGCCGATAAACCCAATCATTTCGCCTTTTTTCACTTCCACGTTCACATCATTCAATGCGTAAAAAACCTCATGATAGGTCTTTCTTGTTGGGCTCAAAGCTTCCTTCAAGCGATCAGAAGGTTTTTTATACATATCATATTTCTTAGTTAAATGGTTAATTTCAATTACTGTTTCAGTCATTTAGATTTATCTCCTTATAAAACATCAGAAAAATGTGGTTTCAAGCGTTTGAAAACAACACTGCCGACCACTAATAGAATCAAGGTTACGACCCAGAAATAGATCGTTAACAGCGGTTTTTCCCAAAACCACTGCTCGCCAAAGAAAGCATCCCGGTATCCTTGAACGACATAGAACATCGGGTTGAATTTCAAAATGAATTGAATCGTTGGATGCGCCGCAAATTGATTGATACTCCACAACACTGGCGTTCCCCACATTAATGCCTGCATGATAACTCCAATAAACTGATTGATATCTGGGAAAAATGGTTGGATCGAAGAAGTGATCCAAGTTAATCCAGTTAAGAACATCATCATGGCAAACAGATAATAAAACAGCTGCAGCATATGCAGACCTGGAATTGCGTGATTAAAAATCGCTACAATTAAAGCGATCGCAATGAAAAAGATATGCATAAATAATCCAGAAAATAATTTGACCGAGGGTAAGATGCGAATATTGAATACGACTTTTTTAACTAGATAGCTGTATTCGCGAAAAACATTCGTCGCTGACCCCAGTACTTCAGAAAAGTACATCCATGGAACCAACCCTGTTAATAGAAAAACGATAAAGGGATACTTTCCATCGGTCATCGCTGCCTTAAACCCAACTCCGAAAACAAACCAATAAGTCACGACCATCACTAAAGGATTGGCGAAAGCCCAAAAAATCCCTAAAGCCGATCCGGCATAACGTGCCTTGAAGTCATTAACAGAAAATTGTTTTAATAAGGTGCGATTTTGAAAAATTTCTTTAAAAAAACTCAGTAAGTCTTTAAACATGTTTATTCCTCTCATCCAACGCTTGATTTATTATTTCTACAGTTGATTAACGTTATTATTCTACAGAAAGATATATGTAAAAGCAAGATTATTAAGAAAAGCTTCGCTAACGATGCAGGCTATTCACCTCTGCATGAACTCGCTGATCGAATAGCATAAATTTAGCCCAAGCAGGCTCTCTGTCCGATCCATTTTGAAACGGATAGATAAATTTCATACTGCTCTTATTGTACGCCAAATAGCCCGCCATTTGGTGAGCTAAATTTTTTATTAAGTTTTTAAAACTAACGTATTCTTATTACCTCGTCTCATACCAACATTGGGCTTTCTGATGAGACGAAAAATCTTTCCTATTCTCTTTTACGTATTCGATCAATCAACTGCTTTCGCTTTTTCTTAAGTTTTTCTGACGAAGATTCAATAGGCGCGACTTCGTTCACCTGTTCCTGCTTCACTCTTTCTGTTAGGCTGATTTTCGCTAGAATACCGCTATCATCGATTTGAATATTTACCACTATATATTCCCATGGCACACACATTCATCAGCTCCACTACCTGACTCTGAGTCATTTCTCTCTGAGTCACTTTCTCGGGCAGTTCAATCATCTGCACCAATACGCCTGGTACCTCTTCCGAGACAACCTCTCCTACCAAATAGCTAAAGTTTGAAGTGAAAGATTGGGTACTAAAGAATAAAAAAATATGCGGTGCAAAGAAACACACCGCATACACTTTATAACCCTAACCTTTTAAGGTAAGAAAATATTTTGTTCGAATACTGAGCGAAACACTACCTCAGGGAAACGAGAAAAAATGTAAAAATTACAATAATACCCGGCAAAGGCAACACATCCAATTGCGAGTAATATTCGTAACCACCAACTTACTTTTGAACCTAAAGCATTTGCAAACACTATATAATTTGATAGTAGGCACGCGCGGATCAAACGATCAAAACTTACAGAAATGGAAATTAATGGCAGTGCCAACATTAATATTGCATTTACCTTTATTACTAGGGTCGCATGGTTATAGTAGTAATTATCCACTTTTAACAACTGTTGCTTACTAGCAAAAAATCGCTCTCTTGGACTTTTTAGGCTATATCGAATCATCATCCACGACACTAACGCTAGTAAGGATAATAAAATCAAATAAACCGTAAAGCCCTTCATCTCCTCTGCATCAGTCATCAATTTCGTATTATAATAACGATTAATTTTGTAATCAATGAATGGAAGTAAACGACCCACCATTCTTATGACCCCACTAAGATTCGACGCAATGAGTAAAGCAGATGACGTTGTTAAAAGATACAAAATGAGCGGTGGAACAAAGTAGGCGACTATAACAAAATAGAAAAAGATTGCAGAGTAATGAAACATCACTCCTCCTGTAACAAGTGCGAGGTACTTAGCTATACTCATCCAACTACGGTCTTTCGCTAAAACAACCAATCCAGTAGTAATGAATGCTGCAGCTATAAAACTTCTAACCTGTGCAGCATCCATTGTAAAAGGAAAAATCAGATAGAAAATGAGCGTCCAACCTGGATTAAGGGAAGCCTTAAACACTGCATACAACATTAAGAGTAAAGCCACACCAATCACAATAGCAAAGAAGGCTTGGAAAGGTAGCCCTATTGCCTTACCCGCTAATTGGAGATACGTGTATCCCCACTCCTCCTTCGCCGCGATAGGATCGTTGTAAAAATTTTGGTATTGTCCCCTATCCGCAATTGCTGTATTGAATGTCATAGCGATCCAAAAAAGAACAACTAAGACAGAACAAACGATTCTATTCTTTCTGAAAATCGCAGTTAAAAGTCCAATACCTATAAAAAGTAAATAACTCATGTACGCACCCATTCTCTTTCTGTTTATAGACAATTAGCCCTAAACTATTAGTCTAAAAAAGATCAACAAAACTTCTCAACTAATCAAACAACACCTAATTAATATACCCATCTTCAGCTGGTGCCGGTTGCGGGATTTCTTGGTAATTATTCGTTCCGCCAATTGAATTAACCGCTGCATCTGCTTCCGCCAGCGCCTCATCTGAAGTAAAGCTTAATTGATAGATCGACCACTTATCTTTATCTGGTCCGTACATTCTATCAAATTGCGCATAATTCAACTCATTGTAGTCCTCCAATGGACGTTTACTGATTACATACTTAATCCCAAGTTTTTTACAGTCGGTAAAATTGAGATTAACTGTAAAATTATCCGGCCGGTCTAAGCTAAACTTTGTATCACCACTATCAATAAAAGCTCGAACATGTGCGTAGCGATTGTAGATCTCTTCATTTTTATGCTTAGGATCAATCTTTTTCCACAATTTCATGTCTGGATAAAAACGAACCGAGTTGATTGTCTTCACACCTAATGCCGGAGTAAAGTTATACAGATTGTCTTCAGATAACCATATTGCATCTGGATCTTCTTTTTTGATCTTGACTACTTCTTCAGCCAGTGTCTTCTTATCGATTGCACCCGTTCCATGAACGATCGGATTAACTGAAATTCCAGATACCAGCACAAGAATAGTCATCGCTAGTATAAAAAATTTCTTGAGCTTGAACAATAGACTAAACATAATTAAAGCAAATACGACCAACGTCATGAATATTTCAAAGTTATTGAAATACAACCCCATAACAGAAGTCGTGACAGAATGCGTCGCCAAAATCATAATAAGAGCTAAGAAAATCAACTTTATCCATCCTGGAATTCTTACATATTCCCAAATGAAATTGATCATCCACAATGATAACAACACTGCACCAAAGCCTAATGTTACCAAACTTCGAGTACTGGTCACGTAAGTCAGCATCAAAGCTTTCGCGATTCCGTGGCTATAGCCAAAGAATGTCCAACCAAAAATAAAACAACAGAACAGTCCTAAAATCGCGCCAATGTATTTTTCTTCCTTGCCTCTTTTAGATAAAATGATGAATGGCGACAGCAACACCGTCAAAGGTAAGAAGTTGAAATAAGAAGCGACTTCCCCATTGTTGGTTCCATGGAAATTAAAATTATCAAACGGAATTTTCCAATTTGTCAAGAACAAAAAGAAATCAGAAGGAGGTCGTCCCCCACCTTCAGCCTCTCGATGACCTGGATAAATCGTATTAAGCGTCGCATCAATAGCTCCTTTTGATGTGCTGTAAAAATGGAACAGAACCACGCCGATAATCCCTAGACCACCGATAATAATCGGCAGATCCCAAATATCTAAGACCAACTCTTTTCTAAAATGAATCAGTGTACCAAACAACCAGAATACTATTAAATAGACTAACGGCACTTGATGAGCTGGATACAACACCAGAACAAAACCAATCCCATTGATAACGATCAGTACCATCATAAGCAGCCGCAGCAAAACATTTTCATGCTTCGCGATAAAATAGTAACTCGCTACCATAATTGCAAGTGTGAAAAACATCAAATCTCCTACATGCTGCATAAACCACCATTGAATTGACGGTGAAAAGGTGATCCAAAATGAACCAAGTAAAGATAAATATTTATTTCGTTTCGTCAAAATCATTACCAGTTCAAAGCTCAATAGAAGCATCGCGATGATTTTAAAGCCCCAATAAAAAGAGAGCCCTCGTTCTTTTCCTAAAAAGAAAAAACCCCAGTTGAACGGTTTGCCAATTACAGTCAAATCCCTTACAGGTGAATTGTAGGCAATGATCATATTTTGACCTTCTTTGCCATACTGCTTGTTTACAACAGGATAGTCGCTTTCTGCTTGTGAGAAATAAAAAGGCGTTTGCACCATCCACTCATCTGAACGAACCTCACGATTTTCACCGAGAATAACATCTGATTTCTTATCATCGCTACGTTCAGAAACAATTTTATCCCAAGAACCGATGGAACTTCCGTTTAGATTTAGTACCACGATGATAATAAGGAAAAGCAAGCCAATGATGTATCGAAAGCGAATAACTTGATCAACAAACCATACAAAAGGATTTATTTTGGTCCTTTCATACGGTACTTCCCTCGTTCGCTTATATGCTCTTGTTTCCATTGTTTCCTCCTGAAAATAAAAATTTAAGTGTGATTTTTCCGTAGTTGACTCTACCAGTTAAGAGCTGTTTGCCTATTCTGAGAAATAGTTGTCTCTGGTACTGCGAGAACAATTCTGTCTTATATAAAGAATAATAGCCTTTTTCGGCTTGAATAATTGCTTGATAACGAGAACGATTCATTTGATTCGCATAATCTAGTACCGATAATTGGTGTTGAAGCTCTGTAGAAAGAATTTTGATTTGCCTTTTTTCAAAAAAAATTCGCCAGCTCAACCAATGATCCAAATAGTCCAATGGAAAATCTAAGTTGTAGCCGTCTATCTCTTTTAAAAAACGTATTCGAAGTGCCGTCGCTGAATTAATTACCATGATATCTTGGGAATATGTTTGATCATTTTTAGGCAGTTCTGTATGTAATGGACGTAATGTATCACTGCGTACAGGTGATATCTGCTGATCACCATCTTTGATAACTGGAGCTATGGCGGCCACTGATAGCGGTTGGTTATGACCCTCCTTGATTAATTCTCTTAAGTAATCATTTGTGAGCGTCGTATCTTGATCCAACGTTATCAGCCATTCGGCGGTTTCGTGGCTTTGTTTCAATGCATAATTATATGCCTTTGCTAATCCGACATTTTTAGGACTGTGATAATATGCAAACCGACTATCCAATCCTCGCGGCTCACTTGCTCGCTCACTATTATCAAAAATCAAAACCTGTTCAATTTCGGGAAAATCATGTGAAGCGAGGAGGTTGTTCAAACTTGTGATCGTTGCCGATTCAGAAAAGTCCATATTATACAACACTATCACTAGTTCAAACAAATTCTCCACCTCCATTTTTTATTGTTTCGCTTCTAATTCAAGAAAACTAGCTAACGCTTCTTGCCAAGTAGGGATTTCAAAACCTAATGCTTTTGCTTTGCTTAAGTCCATGATCGAATATTGCGGACGAGTCGCTTTTTGCGGATACTCCTCTGAAGTTACCGGAGCGACATCTACAGTTGTCTCTTTTAAAATTTCTTTGGCAAATTCATACCACGAACAGCTATTTTCATTTGATAAATGATAGACACCAAATGGTGCTTTTTCCTCAATCACAAAGGTCATAAATTCAGCTAGCGTACGCGTCCAGGTTGGTCGGCCGAACTGATCATTCACGACAGTCAAACGATCATGCGTCTTAGCTAATTTTTGCATTGTATAGATAAAATTGTGTCCATAAATACCGAATACCCAAGAAGTACGGATAATATAGTAATCGTCCATCATTTCTTGAACTGCTTTTTCCCCCAAGAGTTTTGTCCGACCATATTCACTCAATGGATTTGTTGCATCATCCACTTGATACATACCATCCTTTTTCTTGCCGTCAAAAACATAATCTGTGCTGATGTAGATCAATGTTGAACCCGCCGCTTTTGCAGCTGCCGCCACATTACGGGTTCCCTCAACATTGATCAATTCATCTAATTCTTTGCCTTCATCTTCGGCTTTATCAACAGCAGTGTAGGCTGCACAATGATAAATGATTTCCGGCTTCATGTCTGTAATAAATTTATGTGTAGCCTCTTTATCTGTGATATCTAGTTGATCCGCATCTGTTGAAACATAGCCCATCTTCTTTTCATCCAGCAAATGACGCAGCTCGGTTCCTAATTGTCCTTGTCCACCTGTAATTAAGATCATCTATATCTACTCCTTTTCTCAAAAAAAGGCAGGTTTCACCTGCCTGATTCAATTTGTATTATTGGCCGTTCTTCGCGTAATTGCTTTCTACGGCTTCTTTTTCAGCATGCCACCAATCCTCATGCTCAGTATACCATTTGATCGTATCCTTTATTCCAGCGCGGAAATTCGTAAATTCCGGTGACCAGCCTAATTCTTCGCGTAATTTTGTCGAATCGATCGCATATCGTAAATCGTGCCCTGCACGGTCTTTTACGTGATCATAAGCATCTTTCGATTGACCCATTTCTTCCAAAATAATTTCCATTACGGTTTTGTTATCTTCCTCGCCATCGGCACCGATCAAGTAGGTTTCTCCGATTTTGCCTTTAGTCAAAATCGCCCAAACAGCGAATGAATGGTCGTTCGTATGGATCCAGTCGCGAACATTCTTGCCATCTCCATAAAGTTTTGGTCGAATCCCACTCAAAACATTTGTAATTTGACGTGGAATAAATTTCTCAATGTGTTGATAAGGTCCATAGTTGTTTGAGCAATTTGAAATCGTTGCTTGCAAACCAAATGAACGCACCCAAGCTTTAACTAACAAATCTGAACCTGCTTTGGTTGAGGAGTATGGACTTGAGGGATTATAAGGAGTCTCTGCTGTAAATTTTTCACCCTCGCCTTCGCCATGTCCCGGCAAATCTTCTCTTAATGGAAGATCCCCATAAACTTCGTCCGTTGAAACATGGTGGTAACGCACATTATGTTTGCGGCATGCTTCAAGCAATGTATAGGTTCCGATAATATTTGTTTGTACAAAAGGAAACGGATCTTTCAATGAATTGTCATTGTGGGATTCAGCTGCATAGTGAACGACTGCATCAGTGTTTTTAACCAATCGATCAACTAATTCAGCGTCAGCAATATCACCAATAACTAATTCTACTCGATCTTCTGGAAGGCCAGCTAAATTTTCTTTGTTTCCTGCATAAGTCAGCTTATCTAAGACTGTCACATGGACTTCTGGATGATTATTTACAACATAATGTACGAAGTTAGAACCAATAAAGCCCGCTCCGCCTGTTACGATAATATTTTTCATCTGTTATTTACTCCTATTTCGTATTAAAGTACTCATCTCTCAAAAATCAAAAGACGCGTTTGATTCTCAACACGTAAATTTCCGTTCTATATTGAATTGTAAAAGAATTGGTATTCTTAAATTTCACCATATACGAAAGGATTCTCAGCTTCAAATTCTTTCAAAGTTGGTTGCTTAGCATCTTTTTCTGATGTAATAGCTTTTTCGATGTCGATTGGCCAATCAATTGCTAAATCTGGGTCAGCAAATGAAATTCCGCCATCTGCTTCCGCGTCGTATAAATTATCGCATTTGTACATGAAGTTGACATTTGGCGTCAGTGTTACGAATCCATGTGCAAAACCACGAGGTACTAACAACTGGCTATGATTGTGTTCTGAAAGAATATATCCTTCCCATTTTCCATACGTCGGGCTTCCTTTACGAATGTCCACAATCACATCCAGAACCGCCCCTGTTACAACACGAATCAACTTCGTTTGCGCTGATTTTCCTTTTTGGAAATGCAAACCGCGCAAAACACCTGCTTGAGTCGATAATGAGTGATTGTCTTGAATGAAATCAAAATCAACGCCCACGGATTTAAAGTCTTCTACCGAGTAGCTTTCTGTAAAGAATCCACGATGATCTCCAAAAACAGCAGGTTCGATAATTTTTACATCTGTTAAATTTGTTTCTGTTACTTTTATTTTCCCCATGTTTATTCCTCTTCTGCTAAACGTAATAAGTATTGACCGTATTGATTTTTCTTCAATGGTTGCGCAAGTTCGACTAAATCCTCTTTAGAAATGTAACCCATTCGATAAGAGATTTCTTCTAGACAGGCTACCTTTAAGTTTTGACGTTTTTCAATCGTTGAAATAAACGTAGATGCTTCGAGTAATGATTCATGAGTCCCTGTATCTAGCCAAGCAAACCCGCGACTCATCACTTCTACTGATAATTTATTTCGTTTTAGATACTCTTTGTTGACATCGGTGATTTCTAACTCGCCTCGTTCAGAAGGTTCGATATTTTTAGCAATTTCAACCACTTCATTGTCATAGAAATACAAACCAGTGACAGCATAATGTGATTTCGGATTTTCAGGTTTTTCTTCAATAGAAACAGCCTGCATATCGTCGTCAAATTCCACCACACCAAATCGTTCTGGATCATTTACATGATAACCAAAGACCGTTGCACCTTCTGTTTTCGTTGCAGCGCGTTGTAGCATGCGTGATAAGCCATCGCCATAATAAATATTGTCGCCCAAAACTAAGCAGACACTATCGTCGCCAATGAACGCTTCACCGATAATAAACGCTTGAGCCAATCCGTCTGGACTTTCTTGTACAGCGTATTCAATGTGGATTCCTAGTTCATGTCCATCACCAAACAGATTTTCAAAACGCGGCGTATCTTGCGGCGTTGAGATAATCAAGATTTCATTGATTCCTGCCAACATCAATGTTGACATTGGATAATAGATCATTGGTTTATCATAAACCGGCATTAACTGTTTCGAAGTTGCTTTAGTTAGTGGGTATAGACGAGTGCCGCTACCCCCTGCTAGAATGATTCCTTTCATACTTACGCTCCTTGTTTCTAACTATTGTATTTATTCTTTCTAGAAGAAAAAATAAACCAGATATTCATACCGTATAGCTTTTCGCTAAATCAGGGCATCTTTTTTACATACGAACATATTATACCTGATGTTGGGTATTAGAAAAATCGTTTTGCTACTTTTTTTTAATTTCTTTTATTCTTTTTCTAACTAATTGCAGGGCATTCCAGCGCCATTTAAACTGTTGGGCTCGTGATGCAGTCGTTTTGATCTCCGACGCATTCAAGCCATGACGGCGATAATACACTAATTGCTCAGGAACGAAGGCCACCCCACGATAATAATCTGCAAGTAATCCGATCCACATATCATGCATAGGCACTTCAGCTGGAATCGGCAAAATAATTTCTTTTAACTCTGAACGAAAAGCCATCCCCGCACCAATATAGCTGCTCTTGACAATATTATGCCAAAATCCAGAATGCGTATGACGCATCGCTTGATAAGAAGGTACCAAAACTTCAAGTTCATTATCAACAATAATCAAATCAGAAATAACGACCTTTGTTTTCGGATTATCAAAATAAGGAAGCATCTTCTTAACTTTATCACGATGCCAGATATCATCTTGATCACTTAAAAAAATAATTGGATGATTGCTTTGCTGAATGGCATTAGCAAAATTTGCGATTAATCCCTTCCCGTCATTTTGAAAAAGCTTAATTCGTTGATCTTTTGCTTTTAACTCTAATAAAAATTCCCACGTCCCATCCGTAGAATGGTCGTCGGAAATAATCAACTCATCATGTTCTGAAAGTTGTGGGAATATGCTGTTCAATTGTTCTTCAATAAAGTGACGGCCGTTATATGTTGCCATACAAACAGAAATTCGCGTCTTGGACTGCTTTTGCATTCCCTACCTCCAAATTTAAAAAAATTGCCAGCCCCACTTTTGAAAGTACTTTCGCATGGACTGTAAAAAAATAAAAAATAATTTCCGGCTTTTGACTGCTCCACGTTCGTATAAATGAACAACAGAGAATTGGGGACTATAAATTGCCCGATAGCCTGCTTGCTCCATTTTACGGCAAAGATCATTATCTTCGAAGTACATGAAATAGCGGGCATCAAAACCATTGATCTCGTTAAACTTAGCCAAGTCCACCACCATAAAACTACCAGAAATCATTCGTACAAAACTATCTTGATCATCTGGCAAATCACGACATTCAAATTTAGCTAATCGTTTGGAAAACATCTTTTTTATAAACTTAAACGGAATAAAACGCAACATATAATCAAAAACATTTAGATGATTGCGAATCAAATATTGTGTCGTTCCATCTTCGTTTAAGATTTTCGGCGCTAATAGCCCACATTCCGGATGTTCAGTCAGATGCTTCACCATTTCAATTAAATGATTTTCAGAAAGGATGATATCGGGATTAAAAATAATACCATATCCGTTTGTTTCTAAAAGGTTGGCATTGTGACCAAACCCGAAACCTTTGTTTTCATCATAAAAATTTATCTTAACAAATGGATAATCGAGATATTTTTTTAAACGTTCGCGATAATCCGGTTCCGAAGCATTGTCAAAAATTTTGATTTGAAATGTCCGATCCTCACCTAATGTTTCAATCAATGAATCTAAGCTTAGAAAAACCTTATCACTATTGTGAGTCACGATGCTGATAGTCACATTAATAGTATTCATATTCATAACGGACAACAACACTCATTTCTTGAAATATTTTTTTAGTACCTGCGAACGGTATTCTTTGTTCCCGAAGAATCGAAAACTTTTTGTAATAAAACTATATTTTTCACTAATTAATCCGATTAATTCTAATAAGAACGTTAATGCAAAAGTCATCGAGACAATCAAGACGATCGTTCCCACACGGCTAGTATAGTTCAATAGCAGTGCAGAAAATGAGAACAATACGGCAATTGCATAGATCGTCAAAACCGCTCCACGATGTGTAAAACCTAAGTTTAACAACCGATGATGCAAATGCTGCTTATCAGCTGCAGAAATCGGCATATTTTTAGCCTTCCGACGAACCATTGCAAAGAAGGTATCTGTCACCGGAACACCCAGAATGATCAACGGTGTAATCAAAGAGATGATTGTAACGTTTTTCAATCCCTGTAATGTCAGTACTGACATCATAAAGCCTAAGAATAAAGCACCCGTATCCCCTAAATAAATCTTAGCCGGGTGAAAATTATAGGGAAAGAATCCCATAATGCTTGCAACTAAACAAAAAATCGCCAACGAAATATAAACAGTGGATGAATGCAGGAAGAAGTAGCCAATAACGCCGATCGTCGTTAAACTAATGATCGAAACGCCCGAAGCCAAGCCGTCCAAACCATCTATCAAATTCAGCGCATTCGTAATGCCAAAAATCCAAAACAAGGTTGCTGGCAAGCTCAGCCATTCCAAATTAATACGGCCAAATAATGGCGCCGTGAAAAAGTCAAAACGAATATCCGCGTAGAAATAGATCACCAAACCCGCTAGGAGAATGCCGATACTTTTCTGTTTAGGGCTCAACTCATATTTATCATCTAAAAGCCCCGTGATAATAATGATCAGGCCGCCAAGTAAAATTTTACTAATATAATCAAAAGGAATCACGTTGCGGAATAGAATTAATGATGAAATAGCAAAAGTTACAAAAATCGGTAATCCGCCTGCACTAGGCATCGGCACTTTATTCATTCGACGCGCATTGGGGTTATCTACTAACCCAGTCTGTACCGAAATTATTTTAAAAATCGGGGTCAAAACCAATGCAATCAAAAAAGTCAAAACATATTTGATAATCAGCCCGAATGATACTAACATATTGCCACCTGCCTTTTTATTAAAATTATTATATCGGATTCCATGCGCATTACAAGGTTCTCCAAAAATCCTTCAAAAAATCTTGATATTATCTTCTTTTCTTAAAGCGATCCTTTAATTTGTTGAACCATTTATTGACACGGTTCGAGCCTTCTGTAACCTCTTGTCCAGTCCGATACTCTTCAATCGCAACGTTTAACACTCCGCCTAAAATGATGATTGTCGCCGCAAAATTCAGCCAAAACATCAAGACAATGAAACTTCCGATGATTTGGTATCCCGAAACACGTTGCGCGAAAGTTTGTGCGTAGATGCTAAACCCTTGCGCTAAAACAATCCAACCAACTGTCGCGAAAATTGTTCCTGGCAACGCATATTTAATACGTACATGAGCATTAGGAATAACGATATACAAGCCGCCCAAGATCACCAGCAAGCCAATTAAGGTGACCGGCCAGCGTAAAGCTAAGAATGTATCAATAATCTCTGGTGAGAATCCTAATAATTGCTGTAATGCATCTAAAATGACTTGACCCGCACTGAAAAATAGCGCGACTGCGATAATTGCCATCATCAAGACACCAACGATACCTACCGATACGATACGACTGATCACAAAATTACCGCGATCTTCAACACCATATGCCCGATTCAACGCTGTTTGCAGCGCATTAATTCCTCGACTAGACGACCACAGTGCCGCTAAAACAGAGATAGATAACATTCCGCCTGAGGAACTGTCCAATAAGCCGGTAATCGCCGGTTTTAAAAAACTAAATACATTCGGCGGGATCGCTTCTCTCAGATAAGGCAAGACTGTTTCTGGTGTGATATTAAAATACGGCAGCAAATTACCGACAATGATCAATATGGGGAAAAAGGACAGCAATAAATAATAGGCGACTACCACGGAGCGGTCGCCTATTTCTGTCTCTGCTAAATGTTTTCGGATCGATTGGATAAAATCCATTAATTTTTTATTCTTTTTAATTTTATCTATTGGTCCCATAAAATCCTCGTCGTCTTAATAAGTTCCTTCTTCACCCTGTGAAGTCAAAATTTTTGGTCCCTCTTTCGTGATCGCCAGAGTGTGTTCATATTGCGCACACCAGCCGCCGTCACGAGTGTATGCCGTCCAGCCATTCGGGTCCATTTTCATTTGCCATTCACCGGTATTGATCATTGGTTCAATTGTAATGACCATTCCTTCTTTTAAACGAAGTCCTTTTCCAGCAATACCGTAATGCGGGATCGCTGGTTCTTCATGGATTGTTGGACCAATACCGTGTCCAACAAAATCACGCACAACTGAAAATCCTTCGCCTTCAGCGTACGTTTGAATAGCATGACCGATATCACCGATACGATTTCCAACTTGTGCTTGTTCGATACCCAAATACATCGCTTTTTTCGTTACTTCCATTAAACGTTTGATTTCAGGTGAAACTTCGCCGACTGCATATGACCAGCACGAATCAGACATCGCACCTTTGTATTCAACACACATATCAACTTTAATCAAGTCGCCCTTTTTTAAAGGTTTCTTTCTTGGGAAACCATGGCAAATCTCATCATTAATACTGCAGCATGTCGCATATTCATAACCTTCAAAACCAATTTGTGCAGCAATACCGCCATGACTCTCAATAAAGTTTCTAACAAACTTTTCAATTTCCATACTAGTGATTCCTGGTTTTATGAAATCACGTAAATGACGATGGACATCAGCCAATAATTCGCCTGATTCATTCATCATTTCTATTTCACGGGGTGATTTTAACGTAATCATGTTCTCGTCTCCTTGATTAATAGTCCTATTTTTATGGTGAAAATAATTTCGCAGATCAATCAGCAAATCCTCGACTAACTTCTCTAAAGGGCTTTTTGCCGAATTATGACATAAAAAGTCTTGGAAAAACTGAACGAACATCCTTTTTCATCTTGTCCATTTTAACATAACCCTATAATGCGAACAAATGGTTAGAAAGCAGTGATTTCCTTTTGATTTTTATTTTGATATAATAACCATAAATTTGGCTTAAAGCTAAGGAGGAATTTTTTTGACATTAGCAAAAATCGTTTATGCCAGTATGACTGGAAATACTGAAGAAATCGCTGACATTGTGGCTGAAGCTTTCGAAAATCAAGACCTTGAAGTAGAAATCGATGAATGTACACAAGTGGATGCTGAAGATTTTCAAGATGCAGATATTTGTGTCGTTGCAACATATACGTATGGCGAAGGAGATCTTCCTGACGAGATCGTAGATTTTTACGAAGAACTGCAGGAGTTGGATCTAAGCGGTAAAATTTTTGGAGTATGTGGCTCTGGGGATACCTTCTATGACCAATACTGCAAATCCGTTGATGATTTTGATGTAGCTTTCGCAAAGACTGGTGCAACTCGTGGTGCAGACAGCGTAAAAATTGAGATGGCCGCTGAAGAAGAAGATATCGAGAATTTAGAAGCTTTCGCGAAGAAAATCGTTGAAGCTGCATCCTAATCAATTAAAAAAGATGTTCCAGAGATAACTGGGGCATCTTTTTTTGAAGACATTTTCTTTTGCGAAATTCTAAGAAATGCTAAGATAAGATTAACGAAATGGAGGGATAGAAATGGTTCTACCTAATTTTGATACACTCTTACAAAAATATGCCCACTTAATTACAAAAGTTGGTGTAAATATTCAAAAAGAAGATACGGTTGTAGTTTATGTCAGTGTAGAACAAGCACCATTGGCGCGATTGATTACTAAAGAAGCTTATCAATTAGGGGCTGCCGAGGTCATCGTTCAATGGAATGACGATGAGGTGCAACGCGAGTTTTTAAGTCATGCGGCGGATGATCACATCAATGAAGTGCCGGCCTATAAGATTGACGAAGCCAATACGTTTGCTGAAAAACGGGTCACTCGGATCAGTGTCGTTTCTCAAAATCCAGATGCCCTATTAGGTGTCGATACAAACCGAGTCGCAACCTTCCAAGCAGCTCGTGGAAAAGCGCTACAAGCTGTGATGGAAGCAACGCAATCAAACAAATTACGTTGGACTGTTGTAGCCGCCTCAAGTCCGGCTTGGGCAAAAAAAGTTTTCCCAAACCTATCTTCAAGTGTCGATCAAGTCGATAGACTTTGGGATGAAATCTTTAAAACAACCCGAATCTATGCCGATGACCCGGTTAAAGCTTGGGAAGAACATGATGCTGCCATGCGCGAACAGGCTGAACGCCTAAATAAAGAGCAATTTTATGCCCTTCATTACACTGCTCCAGGAACAGATATCGTAATCGGATTACCTGAAAACCATGTCTGGGAGGGCGCCGGCAGTTTTGCTGCAGATGGAAATGAATTCATGGCAAACATGCCGACGGAAGAAGTCTTCACCGCACCAGATCGCAACCGAGTCGATGGTTATATCACTAGCACGAAGCCCTTAAGCTATGCTGGGACAACTTTAAATGAAATGAAATTTACTTTTAAAGATGGCAAAGTAGTAGAGTTTTCTGCCAAAGAGGGTGCAGATGTTCTAGCCTCATTACTGGCTATTGATGAAGGGGCTAAACATTTGGGTGAAGTTGCTTTAGTGCCAGATCCTTCACCGATTTCTCAGTCAGGGATTACATTTTTCAATACACTTTTTGATGAAAATGCGTCAAACCATTTAGCGCTTGGTGCTGCGTATCCCTTCAGTGTTGAAGGGGGAACCGAGATGTCTAAAACAGAGTTGGCTGATGCTGGCCTAAACAGCAGCCAGACCCATGTCGATTTCATGGTTGGCTCAGCTCAAATGTCTATTGATGGAGTTCGTAAAGATGGTTCGAAAGTGCCAATTTTCCGGAATGGGGATTGGGCTTAACTTAAAACAAAAAGGAGCTGCGACAAACGTCTTGTCACAGCTCCTTTTTCCGAATAAACGGTGTTCCAGAAGCAACTTCTTAGGAAATAAGCCGAAAATTCACAAAAATTTGAGAAGCAATTTCCGAAAAATCTTTCTTATTTCTTGAAGCTGACCACTTCCGTCACAACCTCTTTTCTGTACGTTCTCGACTGGAATCGAACCAGCGACCTATCGCTTAGGAGGCGATCGCTCTATCCTACTGAGCTACGAGAACATGCCTATATTATTGTAGCGATTTTAACTTATTTTAGCAAGGTGGCTAACTTAAATTTAATGAAGTAATTTCAAAAAAATGACAAATAGCACGAGTCACCTGTTACTAATTTATGAATTTTTCTCAGGTAAGAATCTAAACGATTTTCGTACATCTACTTCTACAGAACTAGCCCCGACGTGAATAAAAAAAGAGAAAAGACTTATTTACGTCTTTTCCCTTTTTTCTTTTTACTCTTTTTCTTTTTTGGGTCACTTTGTTTTTCTGGCTCTTCAGTTAACAGCTCTCCGCCAAACAGATAAATAGGTTTCAACTTCAAATCAAGTTTTTTAGCGATTTTAGTCAAATCTGATTTTTCTTGAGATGTAACCAAGGAAATAACGATCCCACTATTTCCCATCCTTCCAACACGACCGGCACGATGAAGGTAACTTTCCTCACTCAATGGCACGTCCGCATTAATCACGAATGGCAATGCCTCGATGTCCAAGCCGCGGCTTGCCAAATCCGTAGTCAGTAATCCTAAGGCTTGATGCTTTTTGAACTGCTCAATCGCACTTTTACGTGATATTTTCGATTGGTCGGAGGCAAGACTCGCTACTGGCAGGTGATGAAACAGTAATTTTTCTTCGGCACTGCCCATATCGTTTAACTGATTAAAGAAGATCATGCCCCAAAAAGCTGGCATATTTAGCATACGCCGCAATTGATCTACTTTTTTTCGATCAGTCGTTTCTAAATAGAAATGCTGTACTTCGCCTTGACTGTCGTCTTCTGCTGAAACATCTACGACGATTAAATCCGATTCAAACTGCTGCAACTCGGCTAATACAACATCAGCTGTCGCGGAAAAATACAAATGCTGCGCTTCATTATCACTGGCCTTCAGAATTTTTTGAATGAGCTGTAAACTTTGACCTTGGATCAATTGATCTACTTCATCAAAGACCAACGTTTTTATATTCGGGGCTTTGATTTTTTTAGCAGTGATCAATTCTAAAACACGCCCTGGCGTGCCGATCAATAATTCTGGCTTTTTCTTTAGCGCTTCTTGTTGACGTTTAACATTCGCACCGCCAATCAGGGCCTGTACTTTCATGCCAGAACCTGTTAACCATTTGCGAGCGACTTCAACCACCTGCATCGCTAATTCTTGCGATGAGGTCAAAACCAAAACTTGACTAGCTTTACCTGCTTCCAATTTATTGATCAAGGGTAATAAATAGGCCAATGTCTTGCCGCTGCCAGTTGGAGCGATCCCAAC
Source organism: Enterococcus sp. AZ128 (assembly GCF_051714485.1). Classification (NCBI taxonomy): domain Bacteria; kingdom Bacillati; phylum Bacillota; class Bacilli; order Lactobacillales; family Enterococcaceae; genus Enterococcus; species Enterococcus sp. AZ128. Next base: position 545,890 of record NZ_JBIORZ010000001.1, on the reverse strand, counting down.
TAAATTCTTTCCTTCAATAATTGATGAATAAACTTTCGATTGAATCAAAGCCGGCTTTTGAAAACCTGCCTCGTCCCAGTTTTTTTGTAAAAATGGTACAAAATCCTGATTGTTCATAATTCCCTCTATTTCTCGTCGGCATCAAAAATGATACCCGCACTTTTTCGCATATCATAAATCACTTGGTTCACATTACGGGCTAATTCAACCCATTCTTCATAATCGGTGCCCAATTCTCTATTTGTCGGATTCAAGATGACTTTCGCAAACACATCCGCTTCTTCCACCATCGGATTTTCCAGTTGATGGACGTTTAGTTTTTCTCTAGCTTGATGATTGCGATCATGAAAAACGGCTTCGCTGATCGAATTGACCGCATTCATTACTAAGGTGCCGTTGGTCAAATAAATTTCTGACTGTTGGAAGCTGTCACTGATTTTTCCTGTTCGAATCGTAACATCAAAGTTATCATACCGCAATATACCTGTCCCAATCCCGTCAACGCCTGTCGAGATTTTTTGTCCAAAATAGACGCTTTCCTTCGGCATCCCAAACCAAGCTAACGCAGCATAAATCGGATAAACACCTAAATCAGCTAATGCGCCGCCTGAAAAATGCGGCGAAAAGATATTCGGTTCTTGGCCATCTAACACTTGATCATAACGCGAAGAATACTTCATGAAACTAAAATCAGCACCAATGATATGGTCTTTAAAAGGTAAGAAATCCGCCACTGTTTTAAAAGCTTTCTCATGAATATTGCGGGCAGCTTCAAAGAAAAAGACCCTTTTCTGATTCGCTAATTCAATAATCTCGTCCATCTCTTTTGGTGTTGAGAAGGCTGGTTTTTCCACGATGACATTTTTACCAGCAAGAATGCCTTGCTTCGCTTGCTCGAAATGCAGACTGTTTGGTGAAGCAATGTAAACCGTATTCAAATGTTCGATACCAAAAAATGTCTCAAGATCCGTCGCGTATTCAACCTCCCCATATTTCTCACCAAATTTTTGCGCTGTTTCTAATCGTCGTGAATAAACTGCTGATAGTTGATACTTCCCTGTTTCAAGTGCTCCTTGTACAAACTGGTCGGTGATCCAATTTGTTCCAATAATACCTAAATTAATCATGATTCTTCCGCCTTTCACTGATTGGGATCAATAAATTTTTGTTTCAAGTCAAATGGAATAGCCTCTTTGATTGAAATTGACTCCTGATCTACATCACAATTATACGCTAAAATCTGCACACCGTCTGTCTCGGCCATTTTTACTGACTCGTAAAGCGCCGGCTGCATTTCGCGATGAATCGTGGCCACCTGTATCGTGGGAAATTGAACGATAAATAAAACGTAACAATGATACCCCCTTGATTGGGCCAGTCGTAATTCCTCCACATGCTTCAAACCTCTTAGCGTCGGTGCATCAGGAAAAGCCCCGATTCCATGATTTTCCAGCGTCATTCCTTTTACTTCAACAAATCCTTTTTCTTGTTGATCCGTTTCAAAGTAAATATCGAATTTCGATCGTTCAAAGGTGTATTCACGTTTTAAATAATTAATTGATCCCTTCAATCCAAGTAGCTTGATTTTATCTGCTAAGATTCCCTCGGCCGCCAATGCGTTTGGGATCTGTGAGTCAATGTTAATCCACATGTCTCCTTTTTTGACTGCAATCAAGTCATACGCCGTTTTCCTCTTGTCCGATGGTTGATGATTGACCGCTACCAAAGCTTCCGGTACTAATAATTCTTTACTGCGTCCGGTATTTTTTACATGGGTAATAATTTCTTCACCGCTATCCAATAAATGACAGCGGGCAATGAAGCGATTGCTTCTTTCGATGAAACTTGCTAGATAAATGGCAGAGTATTTCATTTCTTATCAAAATCCTTCTAATTAAAAGTTAAATAGTCCTTAAGCCTGATGGAAAGATGACAGACTTTATTATATAGTATAACAAAGCTAGTGTGAAAGGAGTTTTTTTGATGAGATTGAAATGGCCCGTCTTCCTCAGTGCGACGTCTCTCGGCGTAGCAGCTGTGAGTTCAAAATTTGTTCGCAAACGTGAAGCGAAGGACCTAAATAGTATTTATGTCGGTTCTTGGGAGTTCACTCATCCTAAAGAACACAAACATCACACGATTACGATTTATCCAGATTTATCGATTATTTTAGATGGCAGCGCCATCATTTACCAGCTGATCGAGTTGAGCGAACAAAAATTAGCGATCCAAGATCAATACGGTTATCACTTACTGATCAAAACAAAAAACGGGACGCCTGATACCCTCTATGATGAATTAGACGATGTATCTTTTCCAATCGTTCCAGTTAAAAAATAGACTAAAACCGACCAATTATAGACTGTTAATTTTGATAGTCCATGATTGGTCGGTTTTTTTATTGATGGATCAGTGAACGTAAAATCTGATCAACATTTTCTGCAGCCTTGCGCCCTTCGCGGATTCCCCAAATCACAAGACTTGGTCCTCGCCTAGCATCACCCGCCACATAAACTTTTTCATTATTGGTAGTATAATCTTCATAAATCTCATTCACATCAAAAACGTCCAATAGATTTTTTTCTGCTCCGGTAAAACCCATCGCCAATAGAACTAAATCAGCTTTTAATGTTTGTTCGGTTCCCTTGATTGGTTGGAATTGATGATCGACCTGTGTCGTTTCAATCGCGATCACTTGCCCACGCTCAGCTCCGATAAATGTTGTCGTGGAGGTAGAATAAGCTGTCAGTTCTGAGTTGCCCAAAGAGCCTTCTTCTTGTCCATACCCTACGCGATTGATCATCGAATATTCCGGCCAAGGATTCGCCTCCGTCCGACTAGTTGGCAGCTGTGGTGTGATTTCCAATTGTTTCACCGAAGCGGCCCCTTGTCGAATTGCTGAACCAATACAGTCATTTCCTGTATCCCCGCCGCCAATCACGATCACGTGTTTACCGGCTAGCTTTTGATCGACAACCTTTTTCCCATGCTGCAAAACTTCTTTCGTACATTCGGTTAGATAGTCTACAGCAAATTGAATACCGTGCAGCTCACGACCCGTGATTTTTAGATCTCTAGGAACACTGGCTCCGCTAGCAATAATCACTCGATCATATTTTTCTTGCAACTCAGTAGCAGTAATATCTATTCCTACCTCGGTACTTAAAACAAACTTAATACCGACTTCTTCCATCACATCGATTCGTCGCTGGACGATTTCTTTGTCTAATTTCATGTTGGGAATACCATACATCAATAACCCGCCCGCGCGATCACTGCGTTCGTAAACTGTTACTTGATGTCCCAATTGATTTAGCCGCCAAGCAGCCGAAAGTCCAGCTGGACCTGATCCAATGATCGCTACCTTGAAACCTGTCCGTTCAATCGGCAGACCATCCACTTTGACCCAGTCATTTTCAAATGCGTTATCAATGATAAAACGTTCGTTGTCGTGGATCGCCACACCTGAACCGTTCAAGCCTTCTGTACAAGATTTCTCACATGGCGCAGGACACACACGACCAGTCATCTCTGGTAGAGGATTGGTTTTTGCTAGACGATCAAATGCGTTCTTAAAGTCGCCGCGAAAAACAAAATCATTCCATTCAGGAATCAAATTGTCATTAGGACAACCCGATACCGCTCGTTTGCCGCCATAGAAAATTCCAGTATGGCAAAAAGGAATCCCGCAGTTCATACAACGCGCGGCTTGTTCTTTTCGCTCATCTACACTAAGTGGTGTCTGTAATTCTTCCCAATCTTGAATTCGCTCTTCGACTGGTCGATAAGGATTGTCCTTCCGAGGATATTTTAAAAAGCCAAATGGATCTGCCATCCTAGCCACGCTCCTTTCCAGCCGGTACCGTTTGTTCGCCGATCACTTCAATAAAGGCCTTTTCGATCAATTCTTCCCCTGTCAGTCCCGTCTGTGCCAATTCTTCCGTTACTCGAACCATCTCATGGTATTCTCTTGGATACACTTTGACAAAATGTTTTTGAACAACTTCCCAGTCATTCAATAGTTCAGCGGCTTTCAATGAGTCGGTATACGTTAGATGCTTCTCAAGCATTTCCTTCAAGACCGCATCATCACCAGACTCACCCAATTTGAAAAGGTCGACCATCTCTAAATTACATTTATCTGCAAATGTATCGGTCGGATCGTAAACATAGGCGACACCGCCTGACATTCCAGCAGCAAAATTTCGACCAGTCGAACCTAAGATGACTGCAACACCACCTGTCATATATTCACATCCGTGATCACCAACGCCTTCAACTACGACATTCGCGCCACTATTACGAACACAGAAACGTTCGCCAGCTTTCCCGCGGAAATAGCCTTCACCGCGATTCGCACCAAAGCAAACCACATTCCCGACAATTGGGGAATTTTCTACATCATATGCCGCATCTTTCGGCGGTACGATAATCACACGGCCACCACTCAGCCCTTTTGCTACGTAGTCATTTCCTTCACCAATCAGTTTTAATTCCATTCCTTGCGTGATGAACGAACCAAAGCTTTGGCCGGCAATCCCAGTATACGTATACTTGATCTGACCTGGAGCCAACTCGTAATTACCAAAACGTTCAGCGATCCAGCCGCCCATTCGTGCACCAACTGTACGATTCACATTATTGATGGGATAGGTCATTTCTACCTGTTCGCCGTTTTTGATAGCTCCTTCAGCAAAATGATCCAATTCTGGCCATTGCCGTTTTTCTTTAAACGGGTCTTCTGTTTTACGTTCAATTCCAACGCTGGTTGATAACATCCGTGAGAAGTCCAATGATTTTGCTTTCCCCTTTGCAATAAAGCGTGGCTCCAAGGCTTCTGTATGACCAATCATTTCATCAATACTTCTAAAACCTAACTCGGCCATAATCTCTCGCAAGTCTTCTGCGATGAAATACATCATATTGACTAAATGCTCTGGTTTGCCGACAAAGAATTTCCGAAGTGCCGGATTTTGTGTCGCTACCCCAACAGGACAAGTGTTCAAGCTGCAAACTCGCATCATGACACAGCCAATTGCCACCAAAGCTAGCGAAGCAAAACTGTATTCTTCCGCACCGAGTAAAATCGCCATCGCGACATCGCGGCCCGTCATTAATTTCCCATCGGTCTCCAAGGTCATCCGTTGCCGCAAATTGTTCATAGCTAATGTTTGATGCGCTTCGGCCACTCCCATTTCCCACGGCAATCCTGCATCACGAATCGAGTTCCGAGGTGAAGCCCCTGTTCCTCCATCATAGCCAGAAATCACGACAACATCGGCTCCCGCCTTCACTACACCAGTAGCAATCGTACCAACACCGGTACTTGAAACCAATTTGACGTTGATCTTCGCATAGGGATTGATCGCTTTTAAGTCATAGATCAATTGGGCTAAATCTTCGATTGAATAAATATCATGGTGCGGCGGCGGCGAGATCAAACGAACACCTGGTGTTGAGCCGCGAATTTCCGCTACCCAAGGGAAAACTTTATTGCCCGGCAATTGTCCGCCCTCACCCGGTTTTGCGCCTTGAGCCATTTTGATCTGTAATTCTTCCGCACTCATCAAATATTCCGCGTTCACTCCAAAACGCCCTGAGGCCACCTGTTTAATCTTACTGTTGAAATTCTTACCGTCCGCTTGCGGTTTGAATCGTTTGCGGTTTTCGCCGCCTTCACCGCTGTTGGATTTTGCCCCAATGCTGTTCATTGCCTCGGCAATACATTGGTGGGCTTCCTCACTTAGTGATCCGTAAGACATTGCCCCAACTTTGAAACGCTGCACGATTTTACTAGCAGGCTCCACTTCGGAAAGCTGGACTGCTGCGCGATCTTTTTTGAATTCCCACAAGGCCCGCAAGTTCGTTGGTTCATTTAAGGCTTCTTGATTCATCTGTTCAACATAGTGTTTGAACAACTGATAATCACCCGAACGCACCGCTTGTTGGAAATTATAGATCGTCTTCGGATTGAACAAATGGTGTTCGCCATCTGCTTTGTATTGAAAACTTCCACCTGAAGCTAATAGGTCATTTTGCTGCGGACCATAAGCTAAATGATGACGTTGCAGATATTCTTCCTCGATTTGATGGAGTGAAAGTCCTCCGATTCGACTGGCTGTTCCAGTAAAATAGTTGTCCGTTACTGGTTGACTGATTCCGACAACTTCAAATAATTGCGCTCCATGATAACCGGCGATCGTTGAGATTCCCATCCGCGACATAACTTTCACGATTCCTTTTTCAGCAGCTTTCCGATAATTTTCTAAGCCATTTTCAATCTTGAAGTCTGCTAATGTCGCATATGCACCATAAGGATGTATTCCGCTAGCACCATATCCGATCAAAGTCGCAAAATGATGAACCTCGCATACCTCAGCTGAATCGACAACTAAACTTGCTAATGATGCTTTGCCTTTGCGTACTAAGTGATTATGCAAGCCAGATACGGCCAGCAAAATCGGCATCGCCATTTTGGCCTGTTCCGAACCACGGTCACTTAAAATTAAGATCGTCCCGCCATTATCGATCGCAGCTTCCGCCTCTTTAAACATCTGCTCCAAACCGTCTTTCAACGCATTGTGCCCGCTGATTGGATAGAGCGTTGAGATCGTCACCGCTTTTTGCTCTTTAGTATTTAATTGAGTAAGCTTTAGAAAGTCAGCACTGCTGAGAACAGGACTCTTGATTTTTAATTTTTGACAGTTATGAGCATCGTCTACCCGAATATCACCGTCACGCCCCAAAAACATCTCTGTCCCGATCACTAATTGTTCGCGAATTGCGTCAATCGGTGGATTAGTCACTTGAGCAAATTGCTGCTTGAAATAAGTAAATAATGATTGGGGCTTCTCACTCAAGACTGCTAAAGGAGAATCATACCCCATTGAAAGGACAGGTTCCTCACCTTTTTCAGCCATTTGCAATAATGCTCCGCGAATAATTTCATCATTGTAGCCATTCAGCTTCCACATTTTTTGTAATTCTTTTTCAGTCATTGCGGCTTCTGTGCTTTCCGTTTCAGCAAGTTGCGATAATTCAATGCGATTCTCTGCTAACCAATCTTTGTACGTATGAGCCCTCGCATATTTTTCTTTGATTTCTTGGTTACGGTAAAATTTCCCGTTGATGGTATCAACGAGGATCATGTTTGCCGGACCAAGCACTCCTTTTTCAATGACATTTGATGGTACAAAGTCGACAACACCCGATTCTGAAGCAACCTGAACAAAACCATCTTTAGTAATCGAATAACGAGAAGGCCGCAAGCCATTACGATCCAGTGTCGCACCGACCATTTCGCCATCTGTGAAACACAGGGCCGCTGGTCCATCCCATGGCGCCATAAAGCTAGCATTGTATTCTTGGAAGGCAGTCATTTCTTCGCCCAAACCCGCTTCTTCTGACCAGGCCTCTGGAACCATCATCATCAATGCGTGAGGAATATCTCGACCATTGCGATACAAATACTCCATACAGTTTTCTAACTTGGCCGAATCAGAATCCTCCTCATTATAAATTTCGATACCATGACTCTTCATCCAATTTTCTGACCCGCGCAGCGTATTGATCTCCCCATTATGCGCTAGGAAACGAAATGGTTGAGCACGATCCCAGCTTGGAAAAGTATTGGTCGAAAAGCGGGAATGAACGACTGCGATACTTGCTGCAAAATCCTCATCCTGTAAATCATCATAAAAAATTCCAACTTGATAAGCATGCAGCATCCCTTTGTAAACAATTGTTTTGCTAGATAAACTACAAATCGCCATTTCTCCAGCATGGTACGTTTTCTCCAGCTTGCGACGCAAACGATACATCCGATCTTCAAAATCGCGATCCGTTTGTACTTCCAACGGTCGTTTTATGAACAACTGCACAAAGCTGGGCATAACTTTTTGTGCACCAGGGCCGCAATTCTCATACTGAAACGGCACATCCCGCTGCCAAAGAACCAAATAACCCGCAGCTTCAATTTCTTTTACAAGAGCCTGCTGCAAGCCAATTTTGCTTTTTTCCTCTGTCGGTAAAAAAAACATTCCGACCGCATATTGCCCGCGCACAGGTAAATTAATCCCTGCGGCTTTTGCCTCACGTTGAAAAAACTTGTCTGGAATCGTCGCTAATATTCCAGCCCCATCACCTGTTTCCGGTTCGGCACCAGTTCCCCCGCGATGATTCATTCGTTCCAACATCGTTAGTGCATGCTTCACTAATTGGTGTGAAGCTTTTCCCTCCATCTGAGCAATAAAGCCCATACCACATGCATCCTTCTCAAAAGAGGGATCATACATGGTCGGGGCTTCTGTTACTTGTTGCTTTGTCATCGACATCAATCCTTTAAATAGTTTGACAATTCTCATTTATTTTTAATATACTACCTTTTTTTAAAAAAATAGGCAAGTGTTCTTAGAATTTTTTTTTAATTACCTTTGTTATTGCAAGGTGGCATCTGCAAAAGAAAAGTCCAATCAAATGGAAAAAGTTAGATTTATTTGGTAAACTTAATCTGATATGCTTCGTTATGAAAGGATGAACATCAATGACACCGAATCGCGAAGATTACTTAAAATTAATATTAGAATTAGGTGGCGATAAAGAAAAAGTTAGTAATAAAAAAATTGTCGCTGGTTTATCCATTTCTGGAGCTTCTGTCAGCGAAATGATCAATAAGCTAGTGAAAGAAGGTTTAGTAGAACACTCTCCTTACCAGGGTGTTCAATTAACACCCGCTGGTCTAGAAAAAGCCAGCACTCTTGTCCGCAAGCATCGCTTGTGGGAAGTCTTCCTAGTCGACCATCTTGGTTACTCATGGAATGAAGTTCATGATGAAGCGGAAGTATTAGAGCACGTGACCTCCTCACAACTAGAACAAAAGCTGGATAATTATTTGAACCATCCAACTTTTTGTCCTCATGGCGGAATGATCCCGCAACAAGATCAAACAGTTCACGAAAAAGATCGCCAAACGCTGGCAAACTATTCGGAAGGCACAACTGTTCGGATCGCGCGCGTCTTGGATGAAAAAGAACTACTCGACTATTTGATGGATCTCGGCGTTAAAATTCATGAAGAATTTACGATTACAAATATTGCCGCTTACGAAGGACCAATTACTTTACAAAACGACCAAAAAGAGGTTTCAATTAGTTATAAAGCAGCATCAACAATTTTTGTTGATTCTTTATAAGCCGAATACGTGGTGAAGATCGGACTCATTTTTCTATTGAAAAATGAATACATTATTTTGAACTAGGAGTGAATCATATGGAACAAGCAGCATTGTTCACCATTTTTGGTGGAACCGGCGACTTGGCGAAGCGGAAACTCTACCCTTCGTTGTTTCGTCTATATAAAAAAGGCAACTTGGCAAAACATTTCGCTGTCATTGGTACAGCTAGACGTCCGTGGAGCGATGATCATTATCGCGAGATCGTCCGCGACACTATTAAAGATCTAGCCCCTACTGACGAAGAAGCACAAGAATTTTCTAATCACTTTTACTATTTATCACACAACGTCAACGATACGGAACATTATGACCAATTAAAAGTTTTGGCTGATCAATTAGATGAAAAATATGGCTTACAAGGCAATCGTATTTATTACTTAGCCATGGCACCTCAATTTTTCGGAACGATCGTTAATCATTTGAAGTCTCAAGAAATTTTGACTACAAATGGCTTTAACCGTTTAGTGATTGAAAAACCGTTTGGCTTTGACTACGATTCTGCCAATGAGCTGAACAATCAGATCCGAAACGCTTTCCCTGAACAAGATATTTTCCGTATTGATCACTACTTAGGAAAAGAAATGATTCAAAACATCTCCGTCATTCGTTTCGCCAATAATATTTTTGAATCCCTTTGGAACAATCGTTATATCGAAAATGTTCAAATCACTTTTTCCGAAGCGCTTGGTGTGGAAGACCGTGGCGGTTATTACGAACACAGCGGTGCATTAAAAGACATGGTTCAAAACCACATCTTGCAGGTTGTGGCTTTATTGGCAATGGAAGTACCGACCTCCTTCTCAAATAAATCGATTCGTGAAGAAAAGGTTAAAGTTTTACAAGCGATTCGCCGCTATGATTCGGAAGAAGTATTACAAAATTTCGTTCGCGGTCAATATGACGCCGGAGCGTTAGATGATAAAGTATTTGCTGCTTACCATGACGAGCCAAATGTCGCTAAAGACTCATTGATGGAAACATTCGTTGCTGGAAAATTCTTGATTGATAATTTCCGTTGGTCTGGTGTTCCTTTCTATGTTCGAACAGGTAAACGAATGACTGAAAAAGGAACGCGTATCAATATCGTCTTCAAACAAGTTCCTGTCAATGTCTTTAACTTCGAACAAGAAGAAGCCGATGGCGAAGAGTTACCACAAAATATTTTAACTATTTATATCCAACCAACAGAAGGTTTCTCTTTAACCTTGAATGGAAAGAAAATCGGACAAGGGTTCAATACCGATCCAGTAAAATTAGACTTCCGGCAAAGTGCTGAAGTGACAGAAAATAGTCCTGAAGCCTATGAAAAATTATTGTTAGATGCGCTAAATGGTGACGGTACAAACTTCTCACATTGGGATGAAGTAGCAAACTCATGGGAGATCGTTGACCGCATCCGGAATACTTGGGATCAAACAACTCCAGGTTTTCCAAATTATCCAGCCGGAACGATGGGGCCGCAATGTGCCTTTGACCTTCTAGCCAAAAATGGCCACGAATGGGCTTGGCAACCAGATCAATGGTATCGCGAACGCGGAAAATTAGAATAAATATTTCAAAAAGCTGAGACAAATTCTCAGCTTTTTCTTTACGCAAAAGAACCCGCGCCAGTTTTTTGGCACGGGTTTCTTCTATATATTATTGTGTCTTATTCCAATCCTTCAGCAACCGCTTCTGGATAATTTTCTTCCACAATATGCGCACATGAAGCACATAAAGTTGGCAGTTTTTCATCTTCACCGACTGTCGTACGGACTTGACGACAACGATCGCAAACTTCACCTTCCGCTTTTTCAATTAAGATCGCTGCATCATCAAAGGTCATCGCTTCAGATGGTGCTGCTTCTTTTGAAATACTAAATGAATCAGGGGATACGATCAATAACTGAGCAAGATCTGCATCTAACGCTGTTAACATTGTACTTACCTGTTCATTTGGATAGATCGTTACTTTCGCTTCTAAAGACTTGCCGATGACTTTCTCATTACGAGCTTCTTCTAAAGCCTTCAATACTTTATCACGGAAATCCATGAAAGCCTTCCACGTGTCTAGCAATTCCCCTTGATTAGGATATTCTTCATAGCTTGGTAATTCAGCCAATTGAACGTAATCTTCTTCCTCTTTCAAGTATGTCCAGATTTCTTCTGTTGTATGAGGGATAATTGGCGTCAATAATTTTGTTAAAGCAACCGCTGCTTGATAGAAAACAGTTTGCATGCAACGTCGTTCATAGCTGTCCTCTGCTTGGATATAAACAACATCTTTCGCAAAATCTAAATAGAATGAAGATAAATCTCCAGTCAAGAAGTTCACAACGGTCTTATAGATTTGAGTAAAGTCATATTTTTCATAGCCTTCTTCACGAACCGTTTGGATTACTTCGTTCAAACGAACCAGCATGTATTTATCAACTGAACGCAATTCTTCATAAGCAACTGCATGTTTTGTTGGTTCGAAATCACTCGTATTGGCTAATAGGAAACGCATTGTATTACGGATCTTACGATAAACTTCTGAAACTTGATTCAAAATATCCATCGATACTCGAACATCCGCTTCATAGTCTACACTGCTGACCCATAGACGTAAGATATCCGCGCCCATTTGATTGATCACTTTCCCTGGGACAATCGTATTTCCTAAAGACTTACTCATCTTCCGACCTTCTCCATCGAGAGTGAAGCCTTGAGAGAGAACTGATTTATAAGGTGCCACCCCATTAATGGCGACACTTGTAGTGATACTTGAATTGAACCAGCCGCGATATTGATCAGAACCTTCTAAATACATATCGGCTGGGAATGTTAAGTTTTCACGTTGACGTAACACCGCTTCGTGAGAAGAACCTGAATCAAACCATACATCCATAATATCTGTTTCCTTAGTAAATTCCCCATTCGGTGAACTTGGATGCGTAAAACCTTCTGGCAATAATTCTTTCGCTTCACGTTCAAACCAAACATTTGAGCCGTGCTCAGCAAATAATTGTGCCACATGTTCTGTCGTTTCTGGCGTGATGATTGCTTCGCCATCTTCGCCATAGAAAATTGGCAATGGCACACCCCAGGCACGTTGACGAGAAATCACCCAGTCACCACGATCGCGAATCATGTTGTATAGACGTGTTTTCCCCCAAGGAATAATCCAATCTACTTTTTCAATTTCGTCTAAGATATCTTGACGGAATTTATCGATAGAGGCAAACCATTGCGGTGTCGCACGATAAATAATCGGTTTCTTCGTACGCCAGTCATGCGGATAGCTATGCATAAAGAATTCTAATTTTAACAGTGCGCCTTTTTCCTTCAATAAGTCAGTGACCATCGCATTAACCTTATCATAAAAGACACCTTCAAATCCGGGGGCTTCGGCAGTCATTACACCACGATCATCAACAGGAGAAATAATATCGTTGCGATATTTTTTCCATGCAAAATAATCATCTTCACCATGAGCCGGCGCTGTATGAACAAGTCCTGTACCAGCTTCCAAAGTAACATGGTCGCCTAAAATCACTAGTGACTCGCGATCATAGAATGGGTGCTGCGCAGTCATGTATTCAAAGTCTTTTCCTTGAACTTCTTTGATCACTTTAGGTTCTGTCCAATCCAATTCCTTAGAAACAGAATCTAAAAGATCTTTAGCTACTACATATTTCTTTCCAGCTTCTTCAACAACAACATAACTATAGTCCTTGTTAATAGAAATCGCTTGGTTGGCTGGTAATGTCCAAGGCGTTGTTGTCCAGATAATAAATGAGGTATCAGTATCTAAAATTCCTTTGCCATCTTTGACTTTGAAAGCCACAAAAATTGAAGGAGATTTAACATCCTTATATTCAACTTCCGCTTCAGCCAATGAGGACTCACTTGAAGGTGACCAGTAGATTGGTTTCAATCCTTTATAGATGTAGCCTTTTTCTGCCATCTTACCAAATACACGAATTTCTGCTGCTTCATAATCCGGTGTCAACGTGATGTAAGGATTCTCCCATTCACCCGCAATTCCCAAACGTTTGAAATCTTCTCTTTGTTTATCAACTTGTGACAACGCGTACTCTTCACATTTTCTGCGGTATTCAGCCATGCTCATTTCTTTTCGTTTGATTCCTTTGTTTGCTAGAACTTGTTCGATCGGCAAACCATGCGTATCCCAGCCAGGAACGTATGGCGCCCGGAATCCAGACATCGATTTTGAACGTACGATGATATCTTTACTAATTTTATTCAGGGCATGTCCGATATGGATGTTCCCATTAGCATATGGAGGGCCATCATGTAAAACAAAGGTTGGTTTACCTTCATTTAATTTCTGACGTTTTTCGTAAATTTTATTTTCTTCCCATTCTTTTTCCCATTGGCCTTCGCGATTTGGTAAATTACCGCGCATTGGGAAGCCTGTTTTGCCTAGTTGAAGTGTTTCTTTTGTCTTCACTATCAATCGTCTCCTTTGATAAATATAATAATCGTTCTTACACAGTTAGCTTCTACCTGAAAATTTTTTTCTATTCATTCAAAGCAAACAGCTAGCTCATAATTAAAGTACAGAAATCACAAAAAAACAAGCTTATCCGCAAAGGGACGAGCTTGTCGTGGTACCACCCAAAATTTGAAACCTAAGTTTCCTCTAGCCATCGTTAACGCAATGACGCGTTGACTGCTACTAATCGTTCACAATCAAATGATCTAGAGGATCTTTCTAATTAGAGGGTCTGCCGAACTCTCACTGTCATCGGCTCGCTAGAAGAATCTAATCAGCTTTTCTATTCTAGATTGCTTAATCTTCGTCTGTTTTAATCAATTCAGGAATATCAATCGTTAAGCCCATGTCCTCAACTTGAGGTTCATTGACAATGATTGGTTCATCTGAGTCTACTGCATCAACAGTATCGCTGTCAAGTTCATTAGCCAAAACTTCTTTTAGGATTTCATGACCATCTCCCACGTATGAAGACATTGGTTTCAATACTTCATCCCAATCGCCGCTACGTGCTTGATCGATCTGTGTTTCCAATAATAATAACAATTGTTGGTGGAAGACCCGTGTTTTCTTCTTCAAGTCGTTTGTTTCAGCTGCTAATTGACGAGCATTCGATGTAGCGTCTGTCAGAATTTCCTTCGCTTTATTTTCAGCGGTCGTTGTTAACAAGTTTGCTTTTTGCATAGCGTTAGAAATCAACTCGTCTGCACGGTTTTGTGCGGAAGTAACGATAACTTCAGATTCCTTGCTTGCAGAAGATTTAACCTTATCTGCGGTATCTTGCGCCACAACAATTGATTGATTCAACGCTTCCTTCAATTCATTGAAGTATTCTAATTTCTCTTCAGAATGTTTTAAAGCCTTTTCTAATTCACGATTCTTTGCAATGCTTTCTTCATAATCGCGAACGATCATATCTAAGAAATCATCGACTTCGTCTTGGTTATAGCCACGCATTTTGGTGGAGAAATTTTTGTTTTGGATATCTAATGGAGTTAATGCCATCTTTTTGTTCACCTCATAAAATTTATTTTCGTAAAACGCCTAAGCGCAAACGGAATTTTTCTTTCTTTGTTTTTCCTTCTAATCCTTGGATCTGAATTCGACCAAACCCGCGAACCGAAACGACATCTAATAAATCGAGCAAATAATCCGGACGTTCATTCACTGACCAGTTGACTTTTACCTTACTGGCTTCAACCAACTGTTTTGAACGTTGACGAGAGATGTTATAAACGGTTGAGATAATTGCATCCAATCGCATTGAAGTCGCTGTAGTTGTTTCTTCTATCCAGCTATCTTTAGGAATAATAATATCCGTATAAGGACGTTCCTCTAAATGAACAGTCACACGACCGATTTTAGTCACTTGACCGACGATGTAACTAGCAGATTCTTTAGCTAAAAAAATTTGCCAACGATCACCATCAGAAATGATATCACCAAAATAATCGCGCTTAATTCCCGCATTCATTAAAGTTCCAAGAATCTTACCATGAGATAGTTCTGTAAACTTTTGCGGATAATTGATCTCGATCATCACTAGCTCAAAGTCATCAATCTGCGGTTCATAATAATCAGGATAAATCATGCAGCGACAACGCTCAGCACGTTCATAGCCGCCATAAAAAGAAAATTTTAATTCACTATTTTCGCGAATCATAGTTTCTAAGATATAAGCTTGACGAGGATCTAAAAAATTCGTCAAATAAGGAGCGTACTGGCTTTCAACTTGTTCTAACCAATCGCCAACACTGTCAACAAATGGATGCTCTTCTGGTCTAAAATGTTGATAGACATTCGCATTCATATTGCCACCTCCCTACTTAATAAATAAGATTTATCAGAATTTTTTGTAAAACCTCCATCGCAATATTTAATGCTAAGATCGCGGCCATAACTGAAAAATCGATTCCGCCAAATTGCAAAGGCAAACGTCGAAACAAATCAAGAAACGGCTCACAAATTCGGCCTAAAAGCTGACCAAATCTAGATTGATAGGCCCCAGGGAACCATGACATCAATGCATAAACGACTAAAAGTATCGTATAAAGATAAACTAGCCGATTTAAGATATTAAAAAGTGTAATAATCAATTCCAAATACTTGGCTCCTTTACATTTCTAATCCATAAATATCGTCATCCACCATTGTACTCAGTGTAGAATTCGTGACTTCAACATTCGTCGGTGTACACAAAAACATTTCATTTCCAACACGTTTGATATCACCATCGATCATAAAGACTGCGCCTGTCAGAAAATCCACCACACGACGTGCTTTCATTTCATCTAAAGATTGGAAGTTGATCAAAACCACTTCACCTTGGCCTACACGTTTCGCAATAGTCATCGCTTCGTTGTAAGCTTTTGGTTCAACGACAGAAATCCGGTCTTTTCTCTTATCTTCCGCTCTTGGTGCAAGCCGCTGTGCCCGACTATTATTGTTTGGCATAGAGACGACTTTCTCACTTTTTTTAGGCATGCTTTCTGCCTTTTTCATAACAGCTTCAGCACGTCGATTTGTTTGCGTTTCAACAGCCGGCTGAATTTTTTCTTGTACTTTTTGTGGAACTCTCTCTTTTGGTTGAGTTCTTTCTTTTGGTCGTTCCTGCTTTTGATATGTAGAACGAGGTGTTACGCGTTCTTTTTTAGGCGCGCTTTGTGGGCGGCTAACCTGCTTCTTTGGGGCAGGTGCTGCTACTTCTTCATACATGTCATCATCTGCTAAACCAAAAAAATCAGTGATCTTTGCTAGACTAATTCCCATTAACTTTACCTAACCTTTCCTAAATAGTGCCGTTCCGATACGAACAAAAGTGGCGCCTTCTTCAATTGCCGTTTTGAAGTCTTGGCTCATCCCCATGCTTAATTCTGTACATGGTGCATACTGCAAGTTTTGTTCTTTCACGCTTTCTTGAAGTTGTTTCAATGTAGAAAAAACAGCTCGGACTTCTTGCTGACTAGCTTCATAAGGAGCCATCGTCATCAAACCGACCACATGTATTTTATCTAAATCCTCCAATCCTTTAACAAAGGATTGCAGTTCTTCAGGCTTAACACCATGCTTTGATTCCTCACCGGATACATTCACTTCAATAAAACAATTTATTTGATGTTCCGCACGTTTTTGAATTTCTTGTGCCAAACGTAAACTATCTAACGCATGAAAGTAGTCAATTTCATTTATAATTAATTTTACCTTGCGACGCTGTAAATTACCAATAAGATGCCATTTTATTTGTTGATAGTGTGAGAGACTTTGCTTTTTTTCTAGTAGTTTATCTACTCGATTTTCAGCCAGATCCGTAACACCCAACTCAACGAGTTCATTTGCTGTTATGGAGTCGACACTCTTGGTCACCGCAACCATCGTAATCTCCTGCCGGTTACGTGAAACAAGAGCACACGACTCCTGAATTTCTTGCTCGATTTTATGCAAGTTTTCAGCGATCATGTGCTCTCCCCCTCTTATTTTCTACGGCGAAAGAATGGTGGTGTATCTAGTTCTTCGTCTTTTTCAGGTTTTACTTCTTCACGATTGAATGTCTCGAATTCTTTCTTTTCGATATTATCAAATTGCGTTTCTTCAACTTTCGGACGGATATTTTCTTCTTTACGAATATCCCATTCGCCAAAAGCAGACTGGCCTTCATTGTTTCTAGCAGGCTCGATGTCTAAGTTTTGCTTTTGTGGAACTGATTGGATTTGGCTAGCACGTTGTGTGTTACGAGTAGCCTTACGCTCCTTTTTTGTTGGATCAATTCCTGTCGCAATTACTGTAACGCGAATTTCATCGCCTAATTCTTCGCTGATAGATGTACCTAGAATAATATTTACATCACCCGTTGCCGCACTTGCAACGATGTCCGAAGCATCTTGTGCTTCAAATAGAGTCATATCTAAACCACCGGTGATATTTAACAATACTTGTTCTGCTCCATCAATAGATGTTTCTAACAACGGAGAAGAGATCGCTTTTTTCGTTGCTTCTACTACACGGTCTTCACCACTAGCAACACCGATACCCATCAAGGCAGTTCCTTGATTAGCCATCACAGTTTTCACATCCGCGAAGTCCAAGTTCACGTAACCTGGAGCTGTGATCAAGTCTGAAATTCCTTGAACTCCTTGACGTAAAACATTGTCCGCTTCACGGAAGGCTTCAAGCATTGGAGTCTTTTTATCGACAACTTCAAGTAAACGGTTGTTTGAAATGATTAATAAGGTATCAACATTTTCTTTTAGCAACGAAATGCCCTCTGCTGCAAAACGTCCGCGTTTTGGACCTTCGAAACTAAATGGACGAGTAACGACACCTACTGTCAATGCCCCAAGATCCTTTGCAATTTTCGCAACGATCGGAGCTGCACCAGTACCAGTCCCGCCGCCCATGCCGGCTGTGATAAACACCATGTCCGCGCCTTCTAATGCATCACGAATGGCTTGTTCGCTTTCTTCTGCTGATTTTTGACCAACTTCAGGTTGTGAGCCAGCACCTAAACCACGTGTGTATTTAGGGCCTAATTGAATAACTGTCTCTGCTTTTGAATTTTTTAAAGCTTGTACATCAGTGTTCGATGCGATGAATTCAACGCCTTTGACGTTTTCTTCGATCATACGGTTGATAGCATTGCCACCGCCGCCGCCGACACCGATAACTTTAATAACTGCACCTTCGTTAATATTGTTATCTATTGAGAATTCCATATTTTCTATTCCTCCTACAAATTAGTCAAAAATATTAGAGAAGAAGTCTTTAATCTTCCCAGTAACTTTTTCTTCATTTTTTGGTTTCGTTTCTTCTTCATAATCATTTGATGGTTCGTAATCGTCATATACTGGAGCTGTAGATACAGCATTTGTTTGCGGTGAAGCAGACAAAGAAACTTTTTCTCCTGTTACAGCTGATTTTGCCAAATGATAAACATCGTTTAATTCAGCAGAATAATTGACGATACTAATGACATTTGTAAAAACAGGATTTCTCAAACCCATTTGATTCGGCACGTGCAGTTTTACTGTCGTTCCAAAAATATCCTCAGCCAAGTCAACTACACCTGGTAAGCTTGCTGCACCACCAGTTAAAACAACTCCGCCTGGCAAATCAAGAGCTTCGATCTCATCTAGGGCTTCTTTTGCCTTACGGAAAATTTGTTCTAAGCGTGCTTCGATAATCTCAGCTAAATAGCGTTCATCAACTTTAACTGGGTCAGTTTTTCCAATCACATCAACAGGAAAATCTTCATCAGCCGATGTCCGACTTGGATAAGCATCTCCATAATTGATTTTTAACGCTTCCGCATTGTTAAAAGAAGTGTTTAAAACAATGGAAATGTCCTTTGTAACAAATTCTCCACCCTCTTGATCAACGTGAGTGAATTTTAATTGTTTATCGTGCATGACTGCCGTCGTTGTTTGACCACCACCCATATCAATAACAATCGTACCAAAGTCTTTTTCTCCATCAGATAAAGTAGATTCTGTTAAAGCTAAAGATGTGATCACCGTTTCAGCAACAGATAATCCCGCTTTTTCCACACATTTTGTAATATTATGAATGATTGTTTTAGGTCCAGTAAATACCAAACCAAACATTTCAAGTCGTACACCAATCATGCCCCGTGGATCTTTGATTCCTTCAAATCCATCAACAGTAAATTCTTGAGGTAATAGTGCAACTATTTGTCTTTCAGGAGGCACCGAACGAACCATTGCTGCTGAAGCGACATTACGAACATCTTCATCCATAATCTCTTTTGATTCATTGTTCACAGCGATCATACCTTGACAGGGTTCAACCTCCAACAAGTTGGCAGGTAACCCTACGCTGACACTTTTGATCTGAATCCCAGCTTTTTCCTCGGCCTGTTTTACTGCTCGTTGAATCGCCTGTACTGTTTTATCGATGTCTACGATAATCCCACGATTGATTCCTTCTGATTTTGCGTTTCCAACACCAATGATATTCATTTGGCTATCGATGTACTCGGCTACAACAACTTTTATCGATGTTGTCCCGATATCAAGGCCTACATACATTCCTGCTTTTGCCATGAATGGGATTCCCTCCTATTTTCAAATAAATGCTTTATTCAGATTTAATATTTTAAGTTACTGTTAAGCATGAAATATAATTTTTTGCAAGTAATTCACTGCCTTCAATTTTAACACATTTTGCCTAGAATGAAAAAGAAGATTCAACATTTTCTTGTAATAAATTTAATCATTTCCAACTGGCGTTTCAGATTGATCTATTGAGTTTTGTGTCGAATCCTCAGTAGACGAATCCTCAGTGTATGGATAGCTGTATATCCCAGCTTCCATATCGACAACACCTTTTGTCTCTTTATCGTTCATTTCCTTAGCGATTTGAGGATAATACTTCATTTTGCTGCCGAAATCATTGATGCTTACTAGAACCTTATTTCCATCATTCATGAAAATTTCCAATAATTCTTTATTCTCGCTTGTCGGAGCATATTTAATTTGTGAAATGCCTTGTTTAACTTCCTCAGTCAGTTTTTTATACCCTTCAAGCACCTTCAGAATTCTTTTTGAACCAGTAAAGCTTTCCAGAATGGGGAGTTCGCCGTCACTTTTTTCGACTTCAACTGGAATAATTTTCCCATTTGCAATGACTGGAGAGTATTTCCCATTACTTTCTAAGTAGGCAACCTCCGGATACTCCTTAATCTGCACCTCAAAATGATTGAAGCCATCGATGTGGACTTCAGCATCCTCGATTTGAAGTTCTTGCTTTTTCAATTTTTTCACATTATCTTTGCGATCAAAATATTGACTCCAAAGATTATCGCCAACAGTAAAATTGAGTTCTTTTTTTATTATCTCTGTCGAAATCTTCTCATTACCTTTTATGCTCACTCCACCTAACTTACCTAGCGGTGAGATGTAATACAATAGTAATAACGCCGGAATTGAAAATAAGACAATCAAAATCGATGACCTGCGCATTAGCCGCCGATTTCGTTCATGCTTGATATTAGGGAGTCGCTCCAAAAACGAACCATTTTTATGTCCTTTATCAGGCTCCTCTTCAACTTCTTTTGTAACAGTTACATCAACTTCGTCCTCTTTTTCTTCGGCCATTTCATTTTCAGTATTGGCAGGCTCACTAGCGCTTGATGTTTCAGTTGGCTGCTCAGATTTTTGGGGCTGCGCTTCTGTCTCGCCATTTTCTATAGCTCTCTGTTTCAGATACTCCATATTTGCCAATTGCCAGGGTGTTAAATTCTCTTGCTTTGGTTTTTCTTCTAGTTCCTTTTTTTCCTCTGGAAACTCCTCACGACTAATGATCCTCACCTCCAAAAAATAATACTACTTGACGATCTCATTTACCAGTGACCATAATCGTTCAGCCGCGTCTGGAATGCCTTCTTGATGTGAGGCTTTCGCCATCATTTCTCTTTTTTCTGAATCATTCATTATCTCATCGACTGCTTCAACTAGCTTTTCACCTGTCAACTCAGCATCTGCAACCATTTTCACCGCTCCAGCATTAACGAGACTTTGTGCATTTTTCGTTTGGTGATCATTCGTTACATACGGACTCGGGATTAAAATTGCTGGTAGTCCCAATGCAGTAAACTCTGCTATTGAGGTTGCGCCAGCTCGACCAATCAACAGATCAACATTTGCCATAACATCAGTCATATTTTTGATATACGGTTGAAGCGAAATATTGTGGCTGATTTTCCCAACGTCAAATTTTTCTGATATTTCGTTATAATAACGATCACCCGAAGCATATAACACTTGATATTCCTTTTGAGAGAATTTTGGCAATGCCTGAATAACTGCTTGATTTATTTTTAATGCTCCTTGGCTCCCACCAAAAATCAAAACGGTTGGGGTATCAGGTAATAAGCCATATTGTTCCAGCACTTCTGACTTGCCATTCGTTACAACCTCTTGAGCTCGCGGATTTCCTACTAAAACAGTTTTATTCTCCGGAAAATATTGTGCTGCATCCGGAAAACATATTCCCACACGATCAGCGAAACGACTCAAGAATTTGTTTGTAATTCCCGGAACACTGTTTTGTTCATGAACGATTGTCGGGATTTTCATCCGTGATGCCGCATAGACAACCGATCCAGATACGTACCCACCTGTACCGATTACTACGTCAGGCTTAAACTCTCGTAAGATTTCTTTTGAGCGTTTAATACTTTCAATAAACAACTGAACGGTCTTGATATTATCAAGCGAAAGTTTTCGCTTAAACCCTTGAATCTTGATTGTTTTAAAAGAGATGCCTGTTTCAGGCACGATTTTATTTTCCAACCCGCGATGCGTTCCTACATATAAGAACTCGGATTCAGGCTGAATTTTTTGTACGTAGCGGATAAATGCTAAGGCAGGATAAATGTGTCCGCCCGTGCCGCCGCCTGTAACAAGTATTCTCATTTTCATTTCCCTACTTTTCTAATTGCTTCACAGCATGCATAAATTTGTCTCCGCGAATTTCAAAATTTGGATACTGATCCCAGCTTGCATTTGCCGGAGATAACAAGATGCTATCACCCGCTTCACTTTGTTCATAGGCCAATGGGACAGCTGTTTCTACGTTTGAAGTCAAAATAACTGTTTGGATACCTGCTCGTTTTGCAGTATCAGCAAGCTTGTCTTTCGTTTCACCAAATAGAATGACCGCTTTTACTCCTTCAAGCGACGGAATTAATTCATCAAATCCGTTACCGCGATCTAGCCCACCCGCTAATAGAATCAAACGATCATTATCAAAACCGCTTAACGCCATTTCTGTTGCTAGAGTATTCGTTGCTTTTGAGTCATTATAAAATTTTCGTCCATTAATCGTATCTACATATTGTGTTCGATGAGGAACTCCATGGAAATTGCTTAACGCTGTCCGGATCGCTTCATTAGAAACACCTTTCAGCTTTGCTACAGAAATCGCCGCTAAGGCATTCTCAATATTATGAGCACCTGGTACTCCTAGTTCAGAAGCATTCATGATTTTTTCTTCCTTATAATGGAGACCACCATTTAATAGGTATGCACCATTAACAAGTTTTTGCTCCGTTGAAAAAGGTATAACCTGCGCCTTCGTTTGTTTACTCATCTCTTGTAGCTCTGCGGAATTCCAATTTAAAACTAAATAATCATCAGCTGTCATATTCTCTTGGATCGCCCATTTAGCTGCCACATAATTTTCGCGTGTTTTGTGATAGTCCAAATGTGCTTCGTAGATATTCGTAATAACGGCAATCTGTGGTTTGAATTCCTTAATCCCCATCAATTGAAAACTTGATAGTTCCATAACAATATCGTCATTTGCTGACGCTTTGGCTGCTACCTCACTACCTGGAAAACCAATATTTCCAGCCAAATGAGCTTTACCAGCTGTCCGCTCTTGATTCAACAATAGACCGATCATGGTAGTTGTCGTCGTTTTACCATTGGTTCCTGTAATACCAACGATAGGGCATTCTGCGACTTGATAAGCCAACTCCACTTCGGTCAAAATTGGGATATGCAATTCTTCAGCTTTCGCTACTAACGGATTGTCGTAAGGAATACCAGGATTTTTTACCATCAACGAAAAATCTTCGTCTAATAATTCGATTGGATGATGTCCAGTAATTACTCGCACACCTTGTTCCAACAACCCTTGTGCTTCCGGATTCTCTTCAAAAGGCTTTCCATCGTTGACCGTAACAAGTGCGCCCAAGTCATTCAACAACTTGGCCGCACTAAATCCACTCTTCGCTAATCCTAATACTAATACTTTTTCATTTTCATATCGTTTGATTTGTTTCATCTTTAAGTCATCTCCTACAGTACGATCAATAAAACAATAATAGATGCAATGAGTCCAATCGCCCAAAACACCGTATCTACTTTCCACTCTGACCAACCAGACATTTCAAAATGGTGGTGCAATGGCGACATTTTAAACACACGCTTACCTGTCATTTTAAAGGAAGTGACTTGAATAATCACGCTTGCTGTTTCAAAGATGTAAACTAGACCAACCAATAATAACGTCCACTCTTGGTGTAAAAGAATCGACACAGCTGCCAGCAGCCCTCCCAGAGCGAGCGAACCAACATCACCCATGAAAATTTTTGCTGGTTTCTTATTATATGGAAAGAAACCAACTAATCCACCCATCACTGCCAGGCAAACGATCAGTACTTCATACTGCTGCTGTTTCCATGCGATAATTCCATAAGTTGCAAAAGAGATAGTTCCTAATCCAGATACTAGACCATCAATCCCATCAGTTAGATTCACTGCGTTAGAAAAACCAACCAACCAGAAAATTACAAACAGGCCATATAGAATATTCAGCGGCAAGTCAATGCCGAAGAAATTTAAAGTATTTGGATAGCCTTCCATGCGATAAATAATATAAAAGACAATCGCCACGACAACTTGAGCAATGAACTTCTGACGGGAAGTTAAACCTTCATTTTGCTTTTTCGCTAATTTAATGAAATCATCTAAAAAACCGATTATTCCATATAACAGCAAAACAAAAACTAAAATCAACAGAGAAGTAGTCATTTCATGTGTCCAAAGACTATACCAAATTGATGTAATTACAGCAGCCGCTAAAAAACCTAAGCCGCCCATCGTTGGTGTCCCCGCTTTTGAATTATGCCATTTTGGCCCTTCATCCCGAATTTCTTGTCCTTGCTTCTTCATTCTAAAATAGCCAATTATAAAAGGCATGCCTGCAACAGTAATTGCGAAACTACTGGCAAAAGCAATAAATAGTTGTGCCGGTTGCATTTTTTTCTCTCCAGTCCTAACCTAACGTAATTTTCAATTTTTTCTTGGATACTTCTGCATAAGGAGCAATGCTTTGTTTCGTACAATAGCCGTCTCCCTTAAAGCTGACGTCAATATCTAGAAGGTTTGTTAATTTTAAGATGTCTGCTTTTGACCATCCTCTGACATCTGGCATTTCCTTCTTGCCATCAGTCAGCAAGATCAAATGCTCATTCGTCATAACCTTCTCACCTGGTTTCGCAGATTGTTCGATAATCTTATCCCCGTCACCAACTACCACAGCTGTTACTCCTCGTTTGTTTGCATCAGCTGCAGCTTTAGAAGTTGATAGATTGCGATAATCCTCTACAGTAACTTTAGTATTGCTTTCTTCATCCGCAGAATCAGTTTCAGTATTTTGGAATTCCATAGCACGACTTAATAACGGATTGGCAATTTCACCCAAAATTCCTTCTTTGTTTTCTTGCGGCTGTTTCAAAGTTAAATACAAAATATACTCAGGGTCTTCTGAAGGAAGCATTAAAGCAATCGAATAAATATAATTTGTATCGCCAGTCAAATATCTACCATTTTCAGCAATTTGGGCTGTCCCTGTTTTAGCAGAAATGGTATAACCAGGCACCTTGTATTGATCATAAGCAGAACCGTAGTTCTCACTCTCAACAGTATCTCGCATATATTCACGAACTTTCTTAGCCGTTTCAGCTGTAATCGGTTCGCCGACAACTTCAGGTTTCGTAATAATTTCTTTACCCGTATTGGGATTAGAAACTTTTTCAATATAATGAGGCTGCAACATTTTGCCATCATTTGCTACGGCAGTAAAACCACGCATCATTTGGAAATTCGTTACACCAATAGCTTGACCATAAGAACTCATCGCTTGGTCTACGATATTGCTTGTAGGAAGTGTTCCTTTTGACTCGCCTGGTAAACCAGAATAAGTACTTTGACCAAATCCAAAACGTTTTACGTATTCAGGCCAGCGATCACCTAGTCGTTCTTCCAGCTTGACCATTCCAACATTACTAGACCAAGAAAGAGCTTGCCGCATGGTAAGAATTCCCTTTTTACCTAGATCCCAATCATTAATGGTAGCATCGGCTACTTGGATCTTACCTGAAACATAGCTTTCGTTTTCATTAAAGATTCCTTCATTAACAGCTGCGGAGGTAGTAAAAACCTTCATTGTTGAGCCTGGCTCATAACTGTCCTCTATTAAGAAATTTCGCCATGCATCAGATTCGCCTAAACCTTCTTTTGTTTCAGGGTTGAAAGTAGGACGCTGAGACATCGCAAGGATATCTCCTGTCTTCGCCTGCATCAACATCGCAGTCATCTCAGATGGTTTAGCTTCTGAGTTAACTTTATCCATCAATGTTTCTAAATAGCTTTGCAAACCAGCATCTAAAGTGGTATAGATATCCTCACCATTCACCGCTTTTTTCTCTTCTGCAACGCTGCCTGGAATTGGGCGTTGATTTTCATCTTTTTGGTAGACAACTTTACCATCTTTACCTTTTAGTACATCGTCATATGCTGCTTCTAAGCCCATCATTCCAACTAATGATTCATTCTTATCCGGTTGAGCATAACCAATAAAATGAGAAGCAAAATTTCCGTTTGGATACATTCGATCCGTATGATCTGTGAAATATAGGCCCTTGACTTTAGCTTTCTTCATAGCGTCTTCGATATTCTGCTTAGTCTCTTCAGAAATATTCTTTCCTTTATTACCAAATTCGACTTGATAGTATTTACTTGTACCATTACTATTTATGCCGCTATTCAGTGTTTTCAAGGCAGTCTTTTCTTTTATCCCCAAATACTTATGTAAAATGGATGCCAGTTCGTCAAAATTTTTCTCTTGCGCATAAAGCTTTTCCTTTCCTGAAACATAGCTCTCGGAAAGAATTGCATATACTGAGTAAGAGGTCGCATCCTCTGCTATTACCTCACCATTTCGATCATAGATTGTTCCACGTTTAGCTTTAACAACATCGCCGCCATGATATAATTCTTCGGTCTTGGCCTTCAATGAAGTCCCTGCAACATGTCCGCCTGCCACTACATAAATCATGCGAACGGCAAATAAAAAGAACAATCCAATACTCGTAGCAAACAAAATAACGCCTACTTTTTTGCGATTGTTCATCGGAGTCAAATTCTTTTTTCGGATTTTTCTTTTTAGCCTTTTAAAGCTCATCTACTTCACTTTCCTTAAATTCGCGTCATTGATTGAAAGTCCAGCTTTTTCAGCAATTTCTTTTAGACGATCAGAACGAGATAATTCGCTCTTTTCTTGTTGTAATTGCGTCGCTGTTTTTTCTTTTGCATCAATATCGGTTTGAATACTAGTAATTTCGTTTTGGGTTTTGCTGATTTCATTACGGTAATTGACCATCATGATTGACAGCCCAATCAACATCACTAAGAAGGCAACTACAGCAAGTTTTTCTACTCGTGTAATTTTCTTTAAACGATCTCCAGGAGAAACGAAGACTTTGAAAGAATCTGGCGTTTGGTGAATCTCTTCTTGCTGAGAATCAAATTGAAACTGTTGGTTATTTTTTAATTCTGCCATAATTCCTATCCTTTCTTCACTTTCTCAGCGATCCGTAATTTTGCACTTCTCGCGCGATTATTTTCATGTAATTCCTCATCTGAAGGAATAATTGGTTTTCGGTTAACTAACTTCAGCACTGGTTGGAATTCTTCAGGAACCATTGGCAATCCTGGAGGTGTATCCTTTGGCGTACTGAACTCTTTAAAAATCGTCTTTACAATTCGGTCTTCTAATGAATGAAAAGTGATTACACTGACTCTGCCATCAATGGCTAACATCTCGATTGCTTGTTCCAAAGAACTCTCAATCGCACCTAATTCATCATTCACAGAAATTCGAATAGCTTGGAAAACGCGTTTGGCTGGATGCCCGCCTTTTCTTCTTGCTGGAGCTGGAATAGCCTCCTTGATTAAATCTACTAGTTCACCAGTAGTCTCAATTGGTTTGTCCACGCGCTTGCGCTCAATCAAACGAGCGATTTGCTTAGAAAACTTCTCTTCGCCATAGCGAAAAAAGATCTTCACTAATTCATGGTAAGAGTAATCATTTACAACTTGATAGGCACTCAGTGGCGCATCTTGATCCATTCGCATATCTAACGGAGCATCCTGGTGGTAGCTAAACCCACGTTCAGCTTCGTCAAGTTGCGGGGAAGAAACTCCTAAATCATATAAAACTCCATCGACTTCGGTTACACCTAAGCGATTCAGTTCTGTTGTAAGTTCCCTAAAGTTAGCTTTAACAAAGGTCACTTGATTTTTAGCAACATATTCAGCTAAGCGAATCTTCGCATTATTGATTGCTTTTTGATCTTGATCAAAAGCATAAAGATGTCCATCCGCGTTCAACTGGCTCAATAAATATTCACTGTGACCAGCTCCACCTAATGTACAATCAACATAAACACCGTTTGGTTTGATTGCTAGACCATCAACTGTCTCACGAAGCAAAACGGTTGTATGTTGAAAGTCTGTCATTGATAATCCTCTTCTCTAAAATCCAAAATCGACCATTGTTTCGGCAATGTCATCAAAACTAGCTTCTGTTTCTTTTGTAAACTCATTCCATCGTGCTTGATCCCAAATTTCTATCCGATTAGCTACGCCAATGATTACACATTCTTTCTCCAGCGAAGCATGGCTGCGCAATGACACAGGGATATTAATTCGACCTTGTTTATCGATCTCACACTCGGTAGCTGCGGAGTAAAAGAAACGAACAAATGCACGTGCATCTTTCTTAGAAAGCGGCATATCGTTCAACTTTGTT
Organism: Enterococcus sp. AZ128; assembly: GCF_051714485.1. Lineage (NCBI taxonomy): Bacteria > Bacillati > Bacillota > Bacilli > Lactobacillales > Enterococcaceae > Enterococcus > Enterococcus sp. AZ128. Next base: position 517,562 of record NZ_JBIORZ010000001.1, on the reverse strand, counting down.
TCTAATTGATTCCACTCGGTTAAAGGGTACCCAAATAAGCAGCCATCCATGCCGCGGGTAACAACAAATTTTTCGCCTAATTGTTCACGTAATTTTGATGGAACGATCAATCGACCCTTTGCATCAATATTATGTTGAAATTCGCCCATGAACATCTAGACTCCACCCCTTTTCACCACCGCATGAGATTAGTCTACCACAATCCCCCACAATCTACCACACTTTACAAAAAACAAAAATAACAGTTTTTTGACCTTCCCTAACCATATTGTCATATTAGGGATTGTACTGGCAATAAAGAGTTTTTTTAAAGTTTTTTTCATTTATAAGGCATTAATAACGCTAGCGATAATCAAAATAAAATAGACTAAAACCGACAATAAAAACGTTAAGCGCCAAAACATTTTGAAAAAACGGCCATACATGATTTCACGATAGCGATAGGCTTGAAAAACAACCACACTAATACCCAATAATAGAATAGTTAGTAAAAAATATGGTAAAATCGAAAACGAGCTGATACTTTTAGATATTTCATGCATCCCTACAATTAAAAAAGGTACAGTAATATCCGGCGTTTTCAAATTGAAGCGTTGTTTTAATTTGAAAGTTGTTATGATATAATCAGACGCTAAAAAGACGATAATTGGAAAAATGTACCATAACAATAATATTGGTGAAAATGATGCCAACAAACACAGTCCTTCCTCTTCAAACTACTACCCTCACTATACTGCATTATCGTTACATTCGTGTTTCAATTCATTTAAAATATAAAGGATTTAGCAAGTTTTAACAATTGGATTCGCAATATTGACGCGAAAAGATTTCTTAGTATTTTTTAAAAGTTTTTTCAGTTATTTGCGGAGTTCTCGGAAATGAAGTATGATGGATTTGAAAATTTTTTGAGGATGGTGACGGCATGAATAACAAAAAATCTATGAGCACTTTTTCTAAAGTTACCAAGGTTGTTATTTGGACCATGTTAATTTTGACAATTGGTTCATTAGTTTTGAGTAGTCTACTAAGTATTATGTAAATAAATAGCCGGAGCATCTGCTCCGGCTATTTTTTGGCTAATTGCAATAATTCCTTCGCATGTTTAACCGTTAGATCTGTAATTTCAGCTCCGGCTAACATACGAGCGATTTCTTCTGTACGATCCTGCTCCGTTAACTCTTCCACCTTGGTCAGCGTCCGTCCTCCGACTACTTCTTTACGAATAAACAGTTGATGGTCAGCTTTGGCTGCTACCTGAGGTAAATGGGTGATACAAAGTGCTTGCGAATTTTGACCAATCTGATAAATTTTATCCGCGATCGCCTGAGCAACACGGCCGCTAACACCTGTGTCTACTTCGTCAAATACAATACTTGTTAATCCTTGTGTTTTCGAGAAGATTGTTTTCAAAGCCAGCATGATACGTGAAATTTCTCCACCTGAGGCTACCTTAACCAACGGCTTTAATGGTTCACCAGGATTTGTGGTTATGTAGAATTCTACTTCATCGATGCCCTCCGAGGTAAAAGCAACCTCTTTAAATCTCACTTCAAAACGAGCATTTTCCATGTATAGGTCTTTCAGCTCATGTTGAATCGCTAGGTCCAACTTCTTCGCCATTCTTTTTCGTGCTACCTGTAATTTCACAGCTAGTTTTTGTAGTTTTTCTTCTTTTACCATCAATTCTTTTTCTAGTTTTTCAAGCTTATCCCCAGAAAAATCTGAATCTAAAAGCTCTTGACTGATCTGATCATAATAATTCAAAATGACCTCAATCGAATCACCATATTTTCGTTTCAGCTGATGAATCAACTCCAAACGTTCATTGACTAAATCCAGACGTTCTTCATCTAATTCCAGCATATCTAACTGACGTCCAATCTCACTGACTGCGTCTTGCAGCAAATAATATGCACTATGGACATTATCAGAAATATTTTCATACTCCTTATCTAAGGAAGCGATTGTTTGAAGCTCCTGACTGGCCGACCCAATAACGTCTAAGAAACTTGTTTCTTCATTAGTCATTACTTGGTAGCTATTAGAAAGACTATCAACGATCTTTTGATAGTTCATCAGTTTCTCACGTTCTTCTACCAGCTTTTCTTCCTCACCAATAGACAGTTCTGCATTGCCAATTTCTTCCTGCTGAAAAGTTAGCATATCAATTCGTTGAACAAAGGTTTGTTCATTCTGTTTAAACTTTTTAACTTGATTCGCTAAAGTAATATAGCTTTGATACGCTGTCTGATAACCAGTTTTTATTTCTTGAAAACTCGGATCGCCAAAACTGTCTAAGAGACGCAAATGCGATTCTGGATGCATCAGTTCTTGATGATCGTTTTGCCCTTGGATATCAACTAAAAACTGTCCAATACGTCGCAAATTTGCTAAGGTCACGATTCTTCCGTTTACCCGTGATACACTCTTTCCTGAAATATTCAGATCTCTCTGAACAATTAGCCCTGCTTCATCTACTTCAATCCCAAGTTCTTCCATCAGCAATTGAAACTCCTGCTGTTTAGGCAAATCAAATAGACCTTCTACTAAACATTTATCGCTGCCTTGACGAATATATTCAATTGAAGAACGAGCACCAGCAAGCAAGCTAACCGCGTCAATGATGATTGATTTCCCTGCGCCCGTCTCACCAGTCAAAGCTGTCATTCCATCAGTAAAACCTAAATGCAATGAAGAAATGATCGCGAAATTTTTAATTGTCAATTCTTGTAACATTCTTCATATTCTCCTTTTGATGAGTTAAGCTAATTATTCTGACTTTTTTCCTCGATTTCCAGTTGGATACGTTTCGCATCATCCTCAGTTCGCGCGATCATCAAAACGCCGTCATCATCATTTAAAGTTGTAAACAAAATTTTTATAAATTGTTTTTCCAGCAAATTTGCGCAAGCTGAGGCATTTCCAGGCAATGTTTTCACACTAACAAACTTCTCCATTTGATCAACAGACACAACGGCATCTTTCAAAAGATCCGCTAATTTTTCGTTCACGTCCTCTTGCTCTTTACGTGGAATACTGTAACGATATCCACCGTTTTGTGCTGGTACTTTAATCAATTTCATTTCCTTGATATCTCGTGAAATCGTAGCTTGAGTTACCGTGACACCTTGCTGCGCAAGGATCTCTACAAAATCCTCTTGCTTCTTCACATCGTGTTCACTCAACAGTTGAGTAATAATACGGTGCCGCTCTTGTTTTCGCATTTCTTCCCCTCCCGATTACTTGTCTAGTTGTTGATGTGCCTCTGACACGACCTTTTCCAGATCAATCTCTGGATTCAGTACTCCCAATTCAGCTCCTTTTTTTAAGTGAGCGAGAAATTCAATATTCCCTTCACCGCCAGTAATGGGAGAAAATGTTAATTCTTGTATATCGAACCCATGCATCACGGCAAAATTCGTAATCTCTTCTAACACCATCAAATGTGTTTTAGAATCCTTAATAATGCCTTTCTTTCCAACGTACTCTTTTCCGGCCTCGAATTGGGGTTTGATCAGCGCAACCACATCACCATTATCTGTTAAAATTTCATGTAACGGCGGTAAGATTAGTTTTAATGAGATAAACGAAACATCAATTGTCGCAAAATTTGGTTGCCCCTTATCAAAGTCAGCTAATTTTGAATAGCGGAAATTTGTACGTTCCATCACTACTACTCGTTCATCTTGGCGTAATTTCCACGCTAATTGATTGTAGCCAACATCCAAGGCATAGCTTAATGTCGCACCATTTTGTAAGGCAACATCTGTAAAGCCCCCCGTAGAAGAGCCGATATCCAATAGGATCTTTTTGTTGATAGTTACATCAAATTCTTTTAAAGCCTTCTCCAATTTTAAGCCACCACGAGAAACATACGCTAAACGTTGACCTTTTACTTGTAAAATCGTCTCAATCGGAATCTTTTCACCAGGTTTGTCCAGCCGTTCATTTTTTTGGTCATAAACTAAACCAGCCATCACGCCGCGTTTGGCTTTTTCTCTAGTTTCAAAAAGGCCTTGATTAAACGCTAATACGTCGACACGTTCTTTTTTCATGTTGTCCCCTACTTCTTAAATAGATTTAACTTTCTAAGGTAAAAAGTGCTAATAATTCCTCGAAAATTTTAGGTTTAAATTCTGCAGCTCCCACTAATTGTTGAATCGTCGTTTCTGCCTGGGCTAACTCATCTGCTAGAGCTTGTTTGGCTCCTTCTAAACCTAATAATGCTGGATAGGTGCTTTTATCTGATTTTTCGTCTTGCCCAACTTTTTTTCCTAATTCTTCGGTAGTACTTATTACATCCAATAGATCATCACGAATCTGAAAGGCTAATCCAACATGTCCGCCCAGCTTTTCGAGCAGCTCGATTACATACTCAGTCTGGTCCGCTAAAATACCGCCAGCAACAAAGGCATAAGTTAACAGTGCGCCTGTTTTTCCACGATGGATCGCTTTTAATTCATTTAGAGGAACATGCTGTTTTTCCGCTGCCATGTCTCCGGCTTGTCCTGCAACCATACCGCCAATCCCCGCGGCTTTAGCTAAAAGCTGAATTAATAAAACATTTTCTGTTGAATTTAATGTCGTCTCGCTAATTAATTGAAAGGCGCCAGTTAAAAGACCGTCGCCAGCTAAAATAGCTAACGCCTCACCGAAAATCTTATGATTCGTCGGCTTGCCGCGACGTAAATCATCATTGTCCATCGCTGGAAGATCATCATGGATCAACGAATACGTGTGAATCATTTCAAGAGCACCCGCGGTTTGATATACAGGTGTCGTCAATTCTTTTTGAAAGGCTCTCACAGTGGCTAAAATAATCAATGGACGAATTCTTTTTCCCCCCGCTTTAATCGAATAAAACATGCTTTCCTTCAGCTCTTCATGGGTGGTATAGCTGCTGATAAAATCAATGATCTCTTTTTCGACCTTGGGTAGCTCTTCAGCAGAAAGCTGCTGCAACATTTAAGCTTCCTCCTCACCGGTAAAAGGCACTTCTTCATCATCGCTCATCATTTTAGTTAATGTTTTTTCTGCTTTAGTTAGCGTATCTTGGCATTGCTTGCTTAAAACCATTCCTTTTTGAAAGGCTTCTAAAGCTTCTTCTAGCGGCACATCACCGCGCTCTAATTGTGTTACGATCGTTTCTAGTTGTGTTATTGATTCTTCAAAGGTTGTATTTTCCATTATGATTCCCCTTCTTCAATTTCTATGATCGATGCCTTTACGTTGCCATCAACAAAATGTACGGTCATTTCTTTTTTGTCTAACTCTTTTACTGAACGAATCACGTGCTCATCTTGGGTTGTATAAGTAAAACCACGTCCCATCGTTTTCAACGGACTTAGTAAATCAAGAGAGGTAATGGCTTGCTGTACCCGGCGCTGTTGATTTTCTAAATAGCCCTGCATTTGCTGCTGTAAACGCTCTTGTAAATAGGTCATTTGCTGCTGTGCTTGTTTAACACGATTGATTGGATTGGCTTGAGCTAAACGGTTGCTGTACAGCATCAATTCTCGTTCTCGCTGATTGACCAAAACCGTCATATTTTGTTGTAATTGCTGCGTTAATCGATCTAATTGGATACTTTGCGCTTCATATAGTCGATTTGGTTGTCTAAAAATGTACGATTGCTGCAAACGTTCAAAACGTTCCTTTTTCCGTTGCAATTGATGCAAGAAGGCTTGTTCTAAACGGGCTTGTTTTTCTTTAATCCGTAAGATTTCTTCGGATAACACAGGCACTACTAGCTCAGCCGCCGCGGTCGGTGTTGCTGCACGAACATCTGCAACTAAATCAGCGATCGTCGTATCCGTTTCGTGACCTACTGAAGAAATGATCGGTATTGAAGAAGCTGCAATCGCTCGGGCAACGATTTCTTCATTGAAGGGCCACAGATCCTCGATTGATCCGCCGCCACGTCCAATAATCATCGTATCAAAATCCATAGATTCGGCCTTTTTGATATTTTTGACGATATCGGCGGCAGCCTTGTCGCCCTGCACTAATGTTGGGAATAAAACCAGCTGTGTAATGGGATAACGTCGTTTTACCGTAGTAATGATGTCTCGAATGACTGCCCCGCTAGGACTTGTAATCACTGCGATTCGTTTTGGATAGTGCGGCAAAGCTTTCTTGGGTTGTGTAAACAACCCTTCTTTATCCAATTTTTCCCGCAGTTCTGCCAAAGCTTGATATAAAGCGCCGACACCATCAGGCTCCATATGATCAATGTAAATTTGATAATTGCCGCTGGCTTCATACAATGCTACACGCCCAACAACCAGCACTTTCATCCCTTCTTTTGGTGCAAACTTCAGTTTTTGAAAAGCACCTTTGAACATGATGGCACTGATTTTGGAGCGTTCATCCTTCAAGCTGAAGTACTGATGACTATTCGCACGCATCCGGAAATTTGATATTTCTCCGGTCAAATAGACCCGCTCTAAATAGGGGTCTACATCGAATTTTCGTTTAATATATTTGTTTAACGCACTAATAGTTAAATACTCTTGTGCCATTTAAACACCTCTTTGCTATTCGTGTTCCAATACTTGCCGTTCGCAGCATTCCACTGTTTGCTGCATCAGCATTGTAATGGTCATAGGACCTACTCCACCGGGAACAGGAGTAATATAACCGGCGATTGGTTCAACTTCATCGAACTTCACATCACCAATCAGTTTACCTTCTTCGTTTCGGTTCATACCCACATCAATCACAACGGCTCCTGGTTTAACAAACTCTTTAGTAACAAAATGACCTCTGCCGATTGCTACAACTAAAATGTCCGCTTTACTAGCGATTTTTTCTAAATCTTCCGTTTTAGAATGAGTTAATGTTACTGTGGCATCCGCGCCCAATAATAGGATGGCCATTGGTTTACCGACAATATTACTGCGCCCAATCACAACGGCTTGCTTTCCTGCTAAAGGAATATCGTATTCTTCAAACATTTTCATAATGCCGTACGGGGTGCAAGGAATAGTATGAGGCATTCCTGCAAATAAGCGTCCCATATTCATTGGATGGAAGCCGTCAACATCCTTTAGTGGATTGATCGCAAGCAATACTTTTTCTTCGTCAATATGTTTTGGCAGCGGCAGCTGCACTAGAATGCCATGGAACTCATCCGAATTATTGTAGGCTTCAATTTCTTTGATCAACTCGGCTTCAGTAATCGTTTCTGGATAACGTTTTACTTCAGAATGAATCCCGATTTTTTTGGCCGCACGTTCCTTATTTCTTACATAAATTTGACTAGCGGAGTTCTCTCCAACTAATAAAACGATTAATCCTGGATGAATTCCCTTTGCTGCTAAATTTTCGACTTGTTCCGCTGTTTCTTGTTGAAGCTTTGCTGCTAATTCTTTTCCATTGATAAGTTGTGCCACGTTCATTCCCCGCTTCTTTCTCTGTATAGTTTAAATAAAGCTGGGAAAAATAGCTAATTAGCTATTTGCCCCAGCTTCATCGATCTCTTTCATTACATTTGATAAGATTCCATTGACGAACTTTCTTGATTGATCATCACTGAAAGTTTTGGCCAATTCGATTGCTTCATTTAGAACCACTCGATTTGGTACTTGAGTGTTGTACAACATCTCATAGATTCCTAGTCGCAAGATAATCAAATCCATTTTTGCAATTCGTTGAATCGACCAGTTAGAACGTAGATGCTTTTGAATAATTTCGTCTAGCTCCGCTTGGTGTTCCACAACTCCGCCAACTAACTCATCAAGATAGACAGGGATAAAGGCTTCTTCGTCTTCACTGACAAACGCTTGTTGGTCAATGCTTAATGCATGATTAATGGCGTCTTTTTTTGTTAACTCTTGATTGAAATCTAATGGGAATAGCGCCTGTAAGGCTTTTTCCCGAATCTCATGACGTGATAATTCTTTACTCATTATTTTCCTCTTCATCATTGAATAATTCTTCTAGGGTTGGCTGTTCTAATTTTTCAGCAACAACACCGACTACATGGATGTTCACTTCACTTAACGCCACGTCTGTCATAAATAAAACTTGCTGTTTTACGCGTTCTTGCATAGCCATTGCTACTTTTGGTACCGAAGTGCCGTAGTCGAAATAAGAATAGATGTCGACTTTCAGCCCATCCTCATCATTTTTAAGGTATACACCTTTTCCATGAGCTGCTTTACCAAGTAATTCAGTCACATTGCTGGCTAAAGAACCGCGCATACCATAGACGCCATCGACTTTAGAAGCCGCAATTCCGATAATTACTTCGATTACTTCTGGTGCAATGATAATCTCACCAAGTTCAGGGCTAGCGCCTAAAACTAAATTTTTTTCATCTGCCATCTTACTCTCTCCTTATTCCTCCAAATATACTTATTTTTCCTAACAGAAAAATAAGTTTGATGGTTCTACCATTCAAATAGATATACGCCATCGATTCTGTATTTATTATTAAAAAATCCGCTAGTTCATTAATAAAAACTAAACTTTTCTGTCGGAAACATTCAATTGGTTTTTACACCCATACCGTTTCTTTATTATACTAATGGTGCCAAGAAAAACCGCAATCCTTTATGCTCGAGAAACGTAACTGCCATCCTGCGTATTAACGATCAGCTTGTCTCCTTGGTTCACAAAAAATGGAACATTGACGGTCAAACCTGTTTCCATCACAGCAGGTTTTGAACCGCCTGATGACGTATCGCCTTTGATGTTCGGTTCAGTTTCCGCAACTTCCAATGTTACAGTATTTGGAAGATCCACACCTAAGACTTCGTTGCCGTACATAATAACGGTTAATTCCGTGTTTTCTAATACGTATAACATCTCTTCCGCTACTTGTTGTTTAGGTAATTCAATTTGTTCGTAGCTTTGCATATCCATAAAGACGTAGTTGTCACCATCGTCATAAAGATATTGCATTTTATTGTTATCAATTTGAGCTTTCGCTACTTTTTCACCTGCACGGAACGTTTTTTCTTGCATAGCTCCAGTACGTAGATTTTTAAGTTTTGAACGAACGAAGGCCGCACCTTTACCTGGCTTCACATGTTGAAAGTCGACTACGCGCCAAATACCGCCGTCCACCTCGATAGTCAAACCAGTTTTAAAATCGTTTACTGAAATCATGATACTTCCTCCTAATTCAATGAAAGGAAATCAATAGTAACCTTCTAGTTTTAATATAGAAGAAAAGATTTCCTGCATGTTGTTGCCCCATCTTTACAGATTTGGTTATAGTTTATCATTTCTTGTTTACTTACGCTACCACTACTCTATCACTGCTAGTTCTTTTTAATGTCCCCTTTACTCTCAATGAAAAACAGGTGCCGATTTTCTGCTTTAATTTCACTAAAAAGCTAAGAAAACAAACAATACCTATAAAAGAATCAGTTCTTTCGATGATTGGGTCAGAATTCGATTTCCCTCTGGTAAAATGACCAGATCGTCTTCGATTCGAACACCGCCAAGTCCAGCTAAATAAATCCCTGGTTCATCAGTAATGATATTCCCAGCTTTTAACGGCTCATCATTAGAACGACTAATATTCGGACCTTCATGAATTTCCATACCAATGCCATGTCCAGTAGAATGTCCAAATGCCTCGCCGTAGCCAGCTTCAGTGATAAAATCTCGAGCGACTGCATCTAATTGTGCGCCAGTCACACCAGGTTGTGCCACTTCAATAACCTTTCGCTGCGCTTCTAAAACGATGTGATAAATATCCTTCAACTGCTGTCCAGGATCTCCTATAGCAAAAGTGCGCGTGATATCCGAAACATAGCCTTGATAAACACACCCAAAATCAAGGGTAATCAAATCCCCTTGCTCAATCTTTTTTTCACTAGCAACGCCATGTGGCAAAGCTGAGCGTGCACCGCTAGCCACAATCGTCTCAAACGATGTCCCTGTCGCTCCAAGTGAACGCATGAAGAAATCTAACTGATTGGCTACCTCTATTTCCGTCATGCCTGGACGGATCATTTTTAAGACGTGCTCGAACCCTTCATCAGCGATCGCACAAGCCTTTTCAATAATAGCGATCTCTCCATCGTCCTTTTGTTCCCGTAATTTCTCGATCAAGCCACTAGCAGGAGCCAGTTCTGCATCGATCACTTCTTCGAAAACAGAATACTCCGCATAGGTCAGAAACGCATCCTCAAAACCAAGTACGTTGATCTGTTCACTTTCAATCAACTTGATGATCTCACCAACGATATCTCCCTGATGCTGGATGATCGTCATCCCTTGGACCTGCTCACTTGCTTGCTCTGTATAACGGAAATCAGTAATGAAGAACGCGTTGTCTAATGTAATCATTGCCAAACCAGCCGTTCCAGTAAAATTCGTCAAATAACGAAGATTGGCCGGACTTGTTACTAAGTACGCATCAATTACTTCCTTTTTCATCAATGCACGTAGATTTTCAATTCGTCTTATCATTCTTATCACCCGCCTACCATTATAACAAAGAGTTTCAAAAAGCTGAACGAACACGGCTATAAAATCGAAAAAGTCCGCGTTCAAACACGAAAAAACAGAAGCCGATCACTCAGCTTCTGTTTGGTTCTCATCGTCGGCCTGTAAAAAATGAAACGACTGCTACTACGACCACTGCACCTAAGATCGATGGCACTAACGCCATTCCTGCCAAATGCGGTCCCCAGTGACCAAAAATCGCTTGACCGATATAGGAACCTGCCAAACCTGCAATAATGTTAAATATGCAGCCCATTTGCTTTCCACGTCCAGAAAGACTGCCGCCAATCGCTCCGATCACAGCGCCTACTATTAATGTCCAAATCATGATTATCCCTCCATTTTTTAGTGTAGCATACATTTTTTTAATCTATAAAATCTAAACAGCCATCGCGATTGTCAAGTACTCAGCAGCAGTTTATTTAGAAAGTTTCGCAAATGTGAAACTATGCTAAAGGTTGATTTGTCCGCTTTTATACCTATGTAAGCGGCTAAATCAATCCATAAAAACGCTTTTTCGCCACATCCTGTTAATAACTTTTTATTGGATTAAATCCGATCGAAGTTTCACGCTGTTTTTCTCCCAATCAATCGTATCTATGTGGTACGGGAAATCACCACTTAAAGAAAAACTGCCAACCTCTGGTATATTGACTTTATTCATTCGTGCGCTCCCTTTAGCTAAGTAGCCTGTCCCCATTTTTAACATGTCTTTCAAGTTGAGATTGCTGCCAGAATACTCCTTGACCGTCCCATAGTTATTGGTAATAGAGGACAATCGCGGACGAACTGTTTTACGTTTCATTAATCGGATAATATCTTCCTGTCGTTCAAATACATCAATTCGACCATCCTGATCGATCTGATAAGTAATATAGGCATCGATTTCAGCTAAAGTCAGACGATGCTCACCTTTTGAAAACTGTTTTTTATTTTTTAATGCTGTGAAATCTTTATAGACTGTCACAGGCATTTTGCCATCTGCTTCAAGACCTGCTTCCTTCACACCGTTTAAACTATCTTCTTTTTTCAAAATCAAATATTTTTTTATTTCTATAGAAAAAGCTACTGAAAAATAGGCTAAGAATTTTTCAATCGGTACTTGCGTATACAATTCACCTAGTGTCAATTTCTGAATGTTTATTTCTGGAGAAACCCGCAACAAACTATTTACGCCGCTGGTCAAATCATAAACAAAAAAACTTGAATACTCTCGGTCATCAAATACAAACAAAACTTTCATGACGATCTTCCTCTCTGAAACAAGTTTATTAAAGTTCGAAAGAAAAAACATCCGCCGGAAGTCTGAGGTTTAAAATACAAAAAAGCCGAACGTCTATAAACTATCTAAATTAATAGAGGGATTATCGTCCGACTTCATATTTTTCTATTTATTCTACATACTGAGTATCATTAATTTTATCTACTGAGTATTTACCATTTTTATACTTCAATGTTGTTACGCTGCAATTATCGATGGCTTCACCTTGATACTCACCAGGAACTAACATTTCTAATAATGTAGGTATCATACTACCAGATGATACAATCAACACTTTTTTTGCCTTTTTCTTTTTCGCATCAGCAATTACTTTATCCATTGCTGCTTGTCCTCTTTTAGTAATATCTTTATACGTTTCCGCAACTTTTAGCGAATCACTTTCAGCAATAGCATCTGCTACACCTTCGTCACCTAATTTATTGACTAACTCATCGTAGTCCGTCCACTCCTCATCAAACTTCAGGCCATTTGCCTCGAAAATCGGTGTTCACATCTCAGCATTCGTCTTACCTTCAAATCCACCGTAGTTCCATTCTTTGAAACCGTCGTGTTCAGAGATTTTTGGTGTCTTATTTTTATTCTGTGCTAAGATCAATTTTGCAGTATTTCTTTGACGACCTAAATCACTGGAATAGGCTAAATCAAATTTTGTATTCTTCATTCCTTTTCCAACTTGTTTTGCCTGCGCGCTCCCTTTGTCTGTCAACGGTGAGTCTGCGAATCCTTGAACTTGACCCGTTGTATTGAAGAACGTCTTCCCATGCCGTACGAGATAGATCGTTACTTCATCTTTATCTTTTTTATCCGCAGCTTTTTCTTTTGCCTGAGCGGAAATACCTGTGGTCAAACTAAGCCCTAATAACGTCACGAACAATAATCCCCAAATTTTCCTCATTCCGATAATTCCTCCCCATTGCTCTTAATTACTTTTTGGTACCAGTCAAAAGAATCTTTTTTGGAACGCTGTAAGCTTCCTCTGCCTTCATTATCTAAATCAACATAAATGAAACCATAACGTTTGCTCATTTCTCCGGTACTAGCACTAACTAAATCGATTGGTCCCCAAGTTAAGTAGCCAAAACATTCAACATAATCTTCTTCCACTGCTTGCTTAACTGCCTGAATATGTTTTTTTAGATAAGCAATTCGATAATTATCATGAACCGTTTCGTTTTCGACTTGATCAACAGCACCCAAACCGTTTTCGGTAATAATAATTGGTAACTCGTATTTCCGATACAAGTAATTCATCACATAGCGAATACCTACTGGATCAATGCCCCAGCCCCATTTTGACTGTTCCAAATAAGGGTTTTGAATACCGCCAAACAAAGCCGCTTCACCTTCCACAGGCGTATTCGGTTCTGAAATACTAGACATATAGTAATTTAATCCAATGAAATCAATCGAACCTTTAGCAAAATCCTCGATATCACTTAGCTGATCCTCTAAATCGATATTCAAGGCTTGATAGTGTTTCATCTTGTATTTAGGGAATTTCCCGTTGCACATCGCATCAACTTGATAATAATCGCGATCATTATCCAAAAATCCTTTCAACACATTATCTGGTTGACAGTCATAAGAATAAATCGGGTTCAATCCAAAAACACAGCCAATCTTATTTTCTGGATTTATCTCACGTCCTAAACGCACTGCTTTGACCCCTGCCAGCGTCATGTTGTAACCGATTCGCGCTAAGTCCTCTGCCGGATTTTCCATGTCGCTATATTTCAAACCTGCGATTAAATACGTAAAAATATCTGATTGTTCGGTTTGCGGATCAAGATGGTTCATTTCATTAAAGGTTACCCAATGCTTGACTTTGCCATCGTACGCTCGCATCACTGTCTCACAATAATGCAGATAGAAATCGATCACTTGGCGATTTTTCCACGAACCATATTCGCGAACCAGATGAATCGGCATTTCAAAATGGTACAAAGTAACAATTGGTTCAATACCATTGGCGATTAATTCATCGATCACATCGCCATAAAAATCAAGTCCTGCTAAGTTTGGTTCCTGTTCATCACCTTTTGGAAAAATCCGTGACCAATCGATCGAGATTCGCAAGGCAGTGAAACCCATCTCCTTGAATAGCTTGATATCTTCTTTGTAACGATGATAAAAATCGATTCCCAAATGTGAGGGGTAGTCTAAGTTAGGTTCAATATTCTCATAAATTGTTCGCGGCTCTTTATTCGAACCCTTTGTTACAAAATCCATGATCGCTGGGCCTTTGCCACCCTCTTGCCAAGCACCTTCACACTGATGGGCGGCGATACTGCCGCCCCAGAAAAAGTCTTTCGTAAATGTCATTTGCTTCTCCTTTTTACAAAATTACTGTCAGTAATTCATCGCCTTGTTCATTACTAGCTGAGATCACATCAAGATAGTCATTTGAATTCGTTACGACCACGATAATTACCGGGTCAAAACCAGCTTCTTCTACTTTATCAGCTTGATATTTTGCTAAGATGTCCCCTTTTTTGACTTCCTGTCCTTTTTCTACGAAGCTTTCAAAGTATTTACCTTCTAGATTTACAGTATCAACACCAATATGGATTAATAATTCCACACCATTCTTCGTTGTAATGCCATACGCATGTTTGGTTGGGAATGCAACTGTTACAGTTCCTTCAACCGGTGAAATGATCATTTCCTTTGCTTGAGCCGGTATGATTCCGACGCCTTTTCCAAGTGCACCTGAGGCAAATGCTTTATCACTAATTTCGCTTAATGGAACGACAGAACCTTCAGCAATTTTACCAATACAGACTTGTTTCAATCCTTGGTTGCTTTCTAACGCCTCAACAAGTTCTTTTTCCTCAATCTCTTCTTCTGATTCTTCTTTAGGAATACCGATACCATACGCCACAGCTGTAGCACCAACAAAGCCAACGACGACACTAATTATCATCCAAATAAAGTTACTTGTTCCACCTGCCAGATATGTTGGTAATGATGCTAAGCCCCAAACAAATCCCATCGTTTTCACACCAGCTAACCCGGCAATTAGTCCACCTAGTCCACCACCGATAATGACCGCTAAAAATGGACGACGATACTTAACAAAAACCCCAAATACAGCTGGTTCAGTAATTCCCATTAAGGCACTAAAACTGACCGTACCGAACATTTGACGTTGATGGCCTTTTTTTGCACGTAAAAAGTAACCAAACATCGCACCACAAACTGCAACATCAGAAATTGTTGCCGCATGCATGATAATTGGGTCATAGCCTACAGTTCCTAAGAAGTTCAGCACGATTGGATAAGTAAAGTTGGCAGCTCCCAAGACGATCAAGAATGGTTGGAAAGCTGCATACAAGACAACCACAATCCAGTTACCAATCGTATTCATTAACACATCAAAGAAGGCACTTACCCCATCACCAATCAATGTTCCGATTGGACCAAAAACGACTAGAATAACTGGGAATGTTAGCACAAGAGATAATGCAGGAACTAAGAAATATTGCAACCCACTTGGAATAATTTTCTTCAAGTATTTTGTTACGATACTCAGGAACCAAACGCCCAACAAGATCGGAATAAAGGTATTCGCATACCCAATCGTTGGCAGACCATAACCGAATAATTCCAATCCTTTCGCTCCATCAATATTAGTAGAAAGTAATCCGACAGCTAATGCCATTGCTACATATTCGTTTAGTTTCATCCTTTTGGCTGCTGACGCCGCGATAAATACTGGCAAGAAATGGAACACACCGCCTCGTAACGTATCAAAAATCATATAAGTCGAACTATCTTTTGAAACTAAGCCAGTTAATGAAATGATGGCCATAATCCCTGCGATCATTCCGGCTGCTAATAAAACTTCTATAATAGAAGTCATGGTTTCTGAAATCATGACCAAGATTGACGAGGCAATTCCTTTGATTCCTTTTGCTTTTGCCTTTTCGGCCTCCTCGCCATCAGGTTTCAAGCCAAGCATCGCCATAAACTCATTGTAGACATCCGTAACATGTGTTCCGACAATGATTTGATATGCAACCTCATTGGAGACCACATCAATCACACCATCCAAATTTTTGATTTCTTCTGTTTTGGCTAAGCTTCGGTCCTCTAGTGTTAAGCGCAGACGGGTCACACAGTGAGCGACTGCTTTGATATTATCTTTGCCGCCGACTAATTCAATCAGTTGTTTATTTAATTTTTCATAACTCATTTTTTATCCTCCACTCTTTCTGTCACACGATTAATGTGTAACATCAAATAGGTCTCTTCATTAATTGAGATTTCTAATTTAAATTGTGATTGCACATAAATCTTCATTTTTTGCACCGTTTTAAAAGATTCTGGATACAGTTGACATACTTGCTTATACAACTCGATTGTTTCCGATCCATTATTAAAAATTTCACCGTCAATGATTCGTTGCACAAAATATTGGAGATGAGTTGTGAATCGCATGTAATTAGTTGATTCCTCATCTAGCGTAATATTAAAATGGTGCTCCACGATTGAAACAAGATCACTAAGTGTACGCATCTCCAATACATGGTCTTTCCTGCTCTCGCGGCTTTCTTCCATGTTTACAAAATGCAAACACAATGAGACAGCTTCGTCTTCCGGCAGTTGTAGCCCCTTTTGCTCTTCGATCATTTTTAAAGCCTTAAGGCCGACTTTGAAATGGTCTGGATAGAAACGTTTCGTATCCCATATCAACGGACTTTTAATAAACTGTTGCTTTTCCACTCGCTTCAACAAGAACTCCAGGTGATCAAGAAGAGCCAAACTCAAATAATCACTTGCCTTGATTCCCAATTGTTCTTCTCCATAGGAAATAATATTGCTGATCAAAAGAATATCGTTTGGATCTGAATGAGCCAATAAATAGCTGAAATGATCCAGCATATCAAAGGAATCAAGAATATACATCTTCTCAACTTCCTCTTCTGTGATTTGCTGTCCTTTTTTCTTTTTGAAACCAATTCCTTTTGCAACGACGAAGACCTCATTTCCTCCCCGTTTCACCAATGCAACGTTATTATTTAAGATTTGGCTGATCTTCATTTTTTCCTCCTTTCCAGAAAAAAAACCCAAGAAAGTATACAAGGGGACCTTGATCTCCTACTATACTTTCTTGAGTTCTGCCTGATTGTATTCAGTAACATACTCACAATCATAGCTCCAGCGCCATGATCGGTCTTTTCTCTTTATTATTTTATAATTTCATTCTAAGTGATGAAATTATAATTGTCAACGCTTTCTTATATAGATTGCATGTTTGTTTTTTTTTTAACTGTTTAAATCAAAAGAAAAAAATTGTTATTTAAACTAAACAATGCTGTCTTTGTCAGAAAGAAACAAGCAATGATATAGTAAATGCGGAGAAAGGGTTGCGAAAAAACTATTAGAAAAATCCTAAATTGAAAAAACTCGTATTGATAAATTTGTCAATAGTCGGCATCACTATACACATCATAAATCCAATTTCCCTTAGAACTATGACAGCAGGTCTTGGTTAGTCATTAAAAAGGAACTTCTTACTACATAATTTAGTACAGATAATCATCCCTGTTATCAGTATTCCTACACCTTTCATTGCCGATTATCCCTTAGATAGATTTCATTAAATTGCTTAATGTGTTCATGAAGAAAAGAAAAAGCTGTCAACTTCAGTATTCTGCGTAATAGCGATCCTTATTCAGTTATTAAATAGAACTAAAAAATCGTCAAACTAATACGAACTAATCCCACGCGTATGTCATTTTCTTTCGAACTGTTGTTAATTTGTCAGTTAACCTTTGACAAATTGAACAGCACTCGCTCAATTTGCGGAACTCCTCGACAATTGGATTCTTTTCCCAGTGTCTTTACACAAAGCAGAGAAATCATGTTATGGTTGATTTGAGAGGATTCATAATAACGAAGACATACTTTTTTCAGTCAAAATAAAAAATGAAATGAGGTTGATCTGATGAAAATTACGACTGTAAAAACCTATGAAGCGATGAGTGAATTGGCAGCGACTACTATTCTGGCAAAAATGCATGCCGGCCGACGAGTAAACTGCGCGTTGACAGCTGGTTCTACGCCTGAAAGGGCCTATGAACTAGTTATTGCTCGTATGAAAAATAGCTCTGTGTATGAGCATTTCCATGTTTATACCTTTGACGGCGGTCCGCTTGAGCATACGGAGCACACCACAACTTACCTTGAAATGAAGAAAATATTCTATGATCCAGCAGCTATCAAGGAAGAAAATATCCACGAGATAACACTGAAAAATTATACAACTTTCGATCAGCAGATCGAGGACGACGGCGGACTTGATTTAATGGTGATTGGTTTAGGCAGTGATGGTCAATTTTGCGGCAACCTTCCGCAGACAACTAAGTTTGACAGCTTGTCCTACGAAGTTGAAATAAAACCTGAGTATCCTCGGTATGAGTTTGTCGCTGATCTGTACCGGTCTTATGATCAAGTGGTACCTAAATCCTTTGTGTCCATGGGGCCGCTGAGTGTTTTACGGGCAAAAGAAATACTATTGATCGTCAGCGGCAGTGATAAGGCGGAAGCTTTAGCCAAAATGCTAAAAGGGCCGCTGACTGAAAAATTTCCGGCTTCTGTTTTACGAAAACATTCGAATATCACAATAATTGCTGACGAAGAAGCAGCTAAATTGATCAATTAATGCTCTATAGTCAGACGGGATCAAAGAGGCTGCGTCAGAAGTGGTCAGCTTCAAGGAAAAAGGAGAGGTGACAGGAACTTTGTCACCTCTCCTTGCTTATTAATCGAGTTGACTTGCCGCTTCCTGGTCCAAAATCACCGTCAAATTTGGATGCAGACGTAAGACTGATGCTGGCACATCCTCGGTGATAGGACCCTCTAGAGCCTGCTTGATAATTGCCGCCTTCTTTTCACCGTTAGCAATCAGAACGAGTTCTTTAGCGGCTAAGACCGTTTGCGGTCCAAAAGTGACCATCTCATCTCCTAGCTTATCCGGGATCGAATCATCGAGCAGTTTATACAGTTCATCATCTGGGTTGATCGGCACACGATAAACCCCATAATCAAATGACGTGTACGCCGGCATGTTGCCGCAGAAGTGACCATCTTCGCCTATTCCCATCAATACAAGATCCAAACCGCCGTCTTCAGCGATTTTCCGATCATAATCTTGATAATTTTTCCCATCCAATATTTCGATGTTTTCTTCTTCAATATCTAATGGCAGAAACAGCTCATTCGTCAGAGCTTGCATCGTCAAACCGTATTCCTGTCCTTCCAAAGTAATTTCGTCAAAATTGTAAAAATATGCCAAACTCTGGTCGAAATATATTTGCCGCAAACGTTCGGCTAAGATCTCATATGCCCGTTTTGGTGAAGAGCCCGCGGTCAACGCTAAGTTTACCCGGCGATTTTCCGCCCACTTCATCAAAACGATATCTGCTGTGATTTGACTTAATGTTTCATAGTTGTCTGCTACTAATAATTTCATTTCAACACCTGCCCTTTTCTTTTAATGATAGCACAGTAAATAGAAGCCCTTTCTTTTCCCGAGTACGATCAACTAGGAATTTTCTCTCTTACTGGCATTTTCAAGATACAATTTTGCGGGCAGACCTCCACACAATCACCGCAGTTAATACATAGATCCGGATCGATGACCGCGACATTGTTCTCCATCTTAATTGCTTTTTGCGGACAGGCCTTCACGCAACGACTGCAAGTGATACAGCCCACATCACAGATTTTACGAACACTGCCCCCTTTGTCCAGATTTGAGCATGCTACGATTGAGGTATTCTCCGCCGGCAGCATTTTAAACAGGTTTTTCGGACAAGCGTTGATGCATTTCAAGCAGCCCACACATTTTTCAGGATCAACTTTAGCCACGCCATCAACGATGTGGAGCGCGTCATATTCGCAAACGACTTCGCAATCACCGAAGCCCATACAACCAAAGCGGCAATCTTGCGGACCGCCAAAAATTTGATTGGCACCGTAACAGGTCGTTGTTCCGGCGTAATCCATTTTGCTATTGGTAAATTCACAGATGCCGTTACAGCGAACAAAGGCCGCTACTTTCCTTACATCACCAACTTCGACACCTAGAATTTCAGACAATGCCTGGCGCGTAGTTGCACCGCCTGGTGTACAATTGGTGGCTCCCGCAGAGCCTTCTGCCATCGCTTTAGCATAGCCATCGCAACCAGAAAAGCCGCAAGCTCCGCAGTTGATTCCCGGCAAGGCTTCTCGCAGCGCCTCTTCTTTTTCATCGACCGGCTTATGAAAGATGATCGTCGCGAGTGAAAGAATGACCCCTGCGATCAATCCCATACCGCTAACGATGCCGATGGGTATCATGATTTCTGTCATTTATTTCACCCCCTACTGGAATAATCCTTCCGCCAATCCGGCAAATCCGAGAAACGACAACGAGACGATTGCCGCGGCGATCAACGTAATCGGCAAGCCTTGGAGCGACTCAGGAATATCGTTACCCTCTAATCGACCTCGTACGCCGGCGAAAATCACCATCGCCAACAGAAAACCGACACCCGCCGCAAATGAATTGACCAGCGATTGCATATAAGAATAATTCTTTGAAAAGTTCAAGATTGTTACGCCTAATACAGCACAGTTAGTAGTGATCAAAGGTAAATAGATTCCCAGCGCATTGTATAAAGGAGTCATGTAGCGCTTCATCACGACTTCTACCAATTGTACCAGCGCAGCGATAGTCAGAATAAAAACAATCGTCTGCAGATAATCTAACCCTAATGGAACCAGCAGCGAAGCATAGATCGGATAGGTCACCAATGTCGCCAATACCATGACAAAAGTAACGGCCAATGACATTCCCACCGCCGTATCCAATTTCTTTGATACCCCTAGAAATGGACAAATGCCTAAAAACTGAGACAAGACAAAATTATCCGTCAAAATACCAGCAACTAAAATCGTTACAAATATCTGCATTACTGATCACCCACCTTTTCATCACAAACAGTCGTGCAGGCTTCAGCAATCGGGCACGCGGTACAATCAATTTCCTTCGTTTGGCGATCACTCAATTTATTCGCAACCATTACCAGCATACCGAAAACGAAGAAACCGCCCGGCGGCAACAGCATAATCGTCATCGGAGGAATCACACCCGCGGTTATCGGAAATCCTAGAAAGGTTCCGCTGCCAAGCAACTCGCGAATTCCGCCCATGCATAGAAGCGCCATCGTGAAACCAACACCCATACCCAACCCATCTAGGGCCGAATGCAGGACTGTATTATCCTTTGCATAGGCCTCTGCCCGACCAAGAATAATACAATTCACAACGATCAAAGGTAAATAAATTCCTAACGTAGCATCCAAAGCGGGTGCTAATGCCTTGACGACTAATTGAACGACCGTCACAAATCCGGCAATAATGGTAATGAAAGCTGGGATTCTGACCCGATCAGGAATCACCTTGCGTAATAGAGAAATTACGACATTAGAGCCAAAAAGGACCACCGTCGCCGCTATTCCCATCCCGATACCATTTATCGCTGATGTGGTTACCGCCAAAGTAGGACAGGTTCCCAACATGAGGCGCAGGACGGGATTTTCTTTGATCAAGCCTTTAGTAAAAATTGCAGATACTTTTTCTTTTTCCATCGATACTCCCTCCTAATCCTCAGATTTAGCGACTTGTTCAAAAAGCGCAAGTGCTTCCTTCACTGATGCGGCTACGGCATTGGAAGATTTAGTCGCTCCCGTTACCGCTTGAACTTGATTTTTATTCGCAGGATCGTTTTTCACAACCTCTAGTGAATCACCAAGACCGCCAAACTGGTCAACAAATTCTTTTTTTGTCACATTTTGCCCAAGTCCCGGCGTTTCATTTGAGGCATCCAAGACATCCACGCCCACGACTTTTCCATCCTTGACCGCACTCATGACACTTACATCACTGCCATAGCCGTACGCTTTGGTTACGAAGAGATAACCAACCGTTTCGCCAGACCCGTTGAGTGCCTTATAGCCTTGATTCTCTCCCGATACTTTGATCTCTTGAAAATCATCTGCTTTAATCAATTGGCTCATCACGCTTTGCGTTTGATCCCATTCTTGTTTGGCGATGCGGTCTTTGAACACGGCGCGTGTCCCCGCCACTGCAAAGGTAATTACCAGGCAAATAATGAACAAACAAAGCGCATCGGTAAAAATGACTTTGGAACTGGAACGCTTCATTTCACCTTCGCCCCCTCACCAAAAACTTTCGGAATCGTCAAACTTTCAATATGAGGGACTAGGATATTCATTAATAAAATGGCGTAAGAAACGCCCTCCGGCAGCGCCGCAAAGAAACGAATCAAAACGGTGACGATTCCACAGCCGATCCCAAAGATGATTTTGCCGTTTCTTGTAATCGGCGAAGTTGTATAATCAGTCGCCATGAAAATAGCTCCTAATAATAATCCGCCAGACATCATTTGATACAATGGGTCGCCTCCCAGCAACGTGGAGAAAACGACTACGGTACCAATGAAGCAAAGCGGGATAAGCGGCGAAATCACTTTTCTAGCGACTAAATAGACGCCCCCCATAAGCAGGGCCAATGCGCACGTTTCACCTAAACTTCCTGCTCGGATACCCAAAAACATATCCAATAATGACGGAATCTTTTGCCCTGTTTGCGAGGCAGAGAAATAAGTTGCTGAAGAAATGACATCTGGACGGAACATATAATAATTTAACGGCGGCTGCCAAGTACTCATCTGAGACGCAAAAGACATCATCAAAATAATGCGGGCGGTAATCGCTGGGTTAACGAAGTTTTGACCCACTCCCCCGAAAAATTCCTTCACGATCACGATCGCGATCACACCACCTAAAATAGCCATCCAAAAAGGCAGCGTAACCGGCAGGTTCAATGCTAAGAGAATCCCTGTAACTACTGCTGTTAGATTGTGAATCGAATCTGGCCGCTTCAAGATTTTTCTCGTGACATACTCGCTGGCGACACAGGCCGCCACGGTGACGATAATCAGGATAAGCGCGCGAAAACCAAATATAATAGTAGAAGCAACAATTGCCGGAACTAACGCAATGATCACATCCAGCATGATACTGCGGCTGCTGCGTCCGCAGTGAAGATGCGGCGAAATGGAAACAGGTAATTTGTTCATTTGGCGGCCTCCCTTTCTAACTGTTTTGCTCGTTTCATCGACTGAACAAGTCGACGTCCCGCGGGACAAACGAAGGCACAGCATCCACATTCCATACACGCAGACACATTCAGCTTCTTCAAGCCTGCTGTGTCATTGTTCCTTGTGCAGCGTTCAATCTGCACCGGCAATAACGACATCGGACAAGCCTCCACACAACGTCCGCAGCGGATACATGGTGATTCTTCCGGCAAACGTTGAGCCTCTGATAAAATCGTGATCGCATTCGTTTGCTTAGTGATCGGCAGTTCCGTTGAAAATTGCGCAATCCCCATCATTGGACCGCCTAGGATAATTTTGCTAGGTTCGTCGATCAAACCGCCGCAAAAGTTTATGACATCGCCAATCGGCGTCCCAACTGGAACAACTACATTTTTCGGCTGCGCGATATTTCCATCTACCGTCAATCTTTTATGAGTCAAAGGCATGCCGATCTCGATATAACGCTGCAATAATGAAATCGTCGAGATGTTCATGATCAAACAGCCTACCTCAGATGGCAGCTTCCCTGGCGGTATTTTACGCCCGGTTGTTGCATAAACAAGCATTTTTTCTGCGCCTTGGGGATACAATGAAGGAATCTCCATCACATCGATTGTCGGATCAAGATCTGCTAGTTCATTCAAATGATCCCGCAACTTTCTTAAGCCCTTTGGTTTATTGCTTTCAATCCCAACGACGCCATGAGCAATACTCAGATGCTTCATCACCGCCTGCATCCCTGCGATGATCCGATCAGGGTACTCCAAGCTTTCACGATAATCTGACGTAATAAAGGGCTCGCACTCCGCTCCGTTGATTACTAAGGTATCGATCGGCGTCTCTTCACTGACATTCAATTTCACGTGCATAGGAAAACCAGCCCCGCCGATCCCGACAATCCCGCTTTCTCTGGCGGCCCTTAACAAATCCTCCTTTGAATTGATTTCGATGGGTCTTGGTTCTGGAAATTCTACTGGTAAGCCATCGCTGGCAATATGGATCGCATCACACATTTGGCCATTCGCCATCAAAACAGGTTTGATTCCTTTGACCTTGCCAGAAACAGAGGCGTGGATCGGTGCCGAGACAAAGGCCTCTGAATCACCGATTACTTGACCGACAGTGACGATGTCCCCTTTCTTAACCGTTGGTTTACAGACACCACCAATATGCTGCTGCATCGGAATCGTAACAATTTTCGGCGGCTCCATAAAAACGCTTTCAAATTCTGCCGTATTTTTATTATGGGGGACTTTGACACCTCCTTTAAATTTTGCGATTGCTTTCGTTAATGTATCCATAGACAAACCTCCCCTGTGATTAAACAGACTCGTTTAGTTTCATTGTTCATTTGAGACAGCTTTTTCAGTACCTGTGACCAACGTTTTCCCCGAAATAATTTAAAAGAAGACGAACAATATGGTTGAAGAAAATGTATAGCAAACGGCCAGCTCGCAGTTGTTCATCCCGATTCCATTGCCCTTTCGAGTAAAAAGTTTTTTTGCATAAGAATAATTAATTCACAAAGTCATCCATAAGCTGAAACTCCAATTTTATCAGTAATCTTCTATATTTATGATAGCATAATGAAAAACAAATGTAATTATCTTTCACAAAGTTACGCAAAAAAAGTGCCTAGACTTGCTAGACACTTTTTTCGTTTCTATTATAACTAAGGCGTATTAGAAATCGTCCATTGTAGGGTGGTTTGGTAATTTCCAACTTGTTTAGGTGTGTTTTTAGGTACGAAAAGTTGAAATTGGTTCAACGGCAGCTCGACATAACCGGCATCTGTAGTACTGCTTAAATTCATCAACAGCATCTGCGCATTTGGTGTCATATGAATCGTTTGATTGTCGATCGAAGAATAATTTTGAAAATTAGTGTTTAAAACACCTAACGCGATATCGAGTCTTGCGCTAGTCAAACTTTTTTGACTACTCGTCCAGTTATTGGATTGCGCAACTTTTAATTGCCAGGCTTTCGCGGAAGTTCGGGTATCATCTATACGAACCGTCCCCGTTTGCAATGGATTGGCACTGTTTCCGCCAACATATGCGTTCCACGTCTCATCCACTTTGGTTTGAATCGGATGGGTCCCGAAATTCAAACTACTCGGCAGCAATTCACTCTTCATCGCTAATGAACCTGCAGAAAAATAAATGGCGGTGCTGCTGCCAAAATTACTTAATAATTGAACATCAAAATTATCTGTTTGAAAAATCCCGCCGCGGATCGAAGCCGCATAGTCTTGGGTCAAACCTGCCGGACTTGATACGAATGTAGGGATCGAAACAGTCGTTACTCCTAGGATCGAGGCCGCGACCAGATTTTTACTTACAAGGGAGTTTTGATCACCCAATGCACTGATTACTCCGGTCAAGCCAGATAAAACACTGTCTAAAAGCGCACTGATCAGCACATTTGGCACGATTCCAGAGACAATTGTTTTGATTGCCTGCAATCGTAGGACCAAGGCGTTGGTCAGGATCGGTAATAAGCCTTGATTGATATCTGCCCTTAACAAAGTAGGCGAATATTGTTCGACCGGAGCAGCAAATGTTTGATGACCAAAATTCTCACTGTTCAATGCCGCAATTGCATTATTGAGATTCGTTACGAGTGTTCCTGTACCAAGTAAGCCGATTAATGACGCTAATAAATCCAAAGTGGTTCCGGTGACGCCCTTTATATCTGACGCAAGAACAGTAATCGTCGTATCCACACTGGCAGCTCCATTTGCTTGAACTTTTCCAGTTAGTTGCGTAGGCAGATTGATAAATGCATATTTGACTCCGGTCCTGCCTGCCGTCGCACTAATAGCGGTCGTCCCATTGATCTTAAAAGTTACTGGTTGATTCGCCACATTCAGATAAGGTGCCGCCGCGGTGGTTCCGCTAGTATTACTCGCCTGTGTACTCGTAAATAAATCAAGCGAAACAGCGCTCACAATCATATTGGAACTTGTTAGAAAAAGAAATAGTGCGCCGATTATTACCCAAAGCTTATGAAGCAAACGAGTCCGCGTTTTCTTCATCTCATTTCCCCCTTCATTCTCCAGCATTTTGATCCAGTCAAAAATTTCCTGTACGAGAAAATAATCGATTAACGCCATTTTAATCGAAAAATAAACATCCTTTTGTTTGCGCTGACAGCACCGATTATCACTAAAGATTACTGGATTCCTTTACCTTCTCTATTCATTAAACAAGGATTTAGAAATTGTGAAAAATAGTTTGCTTAATTGTGAAGAAAGCGTGAGCAATTCGATAGCGCTTTTTTTAATCTGCGCTATATAATGCCGACATAAGCTTCACACTCTTTTCTGCGCAGAAAAGACGCTCTTTGTTTTGAAAACGATCCGCTGAGGACGGGGAAAGGAGGAGTCAATTGAAGAAACAGATCCTAGTCATTTTAAGTTTTCTGTCACTCTTCGTTGTTCTTTCTTCACAAGCCGAGGCTACTGTCACAAATGGCAAGGTGCAATATTATTTTGATAGCAGTACCGTCAATACAGAAAGTTCTGCCAGCAGTACAACAAAGGTAATATCTGATACGGAAAAACGAACTATACGAGGCAGCCAGCCTAACGGTACTGGTAGTTCTCGCTTGTTGCAAACAAATGATCAACGAAATATTTTCTTAATCATTATTGGAGTATTGATTCTCACAATCGCTCTTTTAGGATGGCGAATCACCCAAAATAGGAGGAAAAACACATGAAAAAACAATTTGCTCTGCTAATTGCCGGCCTTTTTGCTGGTAGTATCTTGGCCTTTTCAACTAGTGCTCATGCCGTTGATACGACTGGTACTGTCGACTATACCGATGGCGGTATCACCTTTGACCCGCAGGTTCCTGGAAACGCCAGTGCTTCATTGCCTCAAAGTTTGAATTTTGGTTCTCACGCGATCCAAACCAAAGCTGATGAGACTTGGGTCGCTACCAGCGATGGCGACCAAGAATCACCTGTAACAACTGGTCAAGTTGCGATCAGCGACAATCGCGGAAATTCATCAACAGGCTGGACAGTAAAAGTAAACGAACCTACACAGTTCACTGCTAATTCAAGCCCGTTGACTGGTGCTGCTCTAAGCTTCACAGTAGGTACACTGACTAATAACGTGAACGCCGCACCAACCGGAACTCGGATCGCAAACGGCGCCAAAACAACCATGCTAGTCAATCAATCGGTTTCAGTTCTGACAGCTCAACCTAATGAAGGTGCTGGTGAAACGGCATTGCCGATCACAAAATTTGAATTGAATGTGCCAAAGGATACAGCAAAACAACAGGCACAATACCAAACAACCTTAGTCTGGACATTTTCTGCAACACCAAGTTAAAAGTTAGGATGGAATCCCGTCAATAGCCTCGCCTACTGTGAAGGCGGCCATAGGCTGTTCGACTATGATTCTGTCCTTTGACTGATAGATGGGAAAAGAAAAATTGAGAGAGACTCTTCCATTACGCGGAAAATACAATTGAAATGAAGGAGAGAAAACATGCTGAAGAAGTTATTGAACCCATTCATACGAGGAGCGTTTCTCGTTCTGGCTTTTTCCTTTTTACCAATTGTCGCTCATGGAGAGTCGTTGGATAGTTTCGATGCGGTGATCCACCCTTCGGAACACCAAATTGATAAGGATCAGCTTTATTATGATTTGCAATACCAGCCAGGTGAAAACGAACGATTGACCGTAACTGTAACAAATCGGACTGAGAAACCGATCCAGTTAAAAACCAGCTTCAATCGCGCGGTCACAAATAGTCTGGGTGTCGTCGAATATTCCGGCATGAACCAAGATAAGAGTGATTTCGGGCCGAATATTACTGACTACGTCACACTCAAGGATAAGGAAATCGACCTGGCGGCAAACGAATCAAAAGATATTCACCTTGATGTCAAGATGCCGGACAAAGAATTTGAGGGAGTTCTCGCCGGTGGCCTGTACATG
Source organism: Enterococcus sp. AZ128 (assembly GCF_051714485.1). Taxonomy (NCBI): domain Bacteria; kingdom Bacillati; phylum Bacillota; class Bacilli; order Lactobacillales; family Enterococcaceae; genus Enterococcus; species Enterococcus sp. AZ128. The sequence goes on along the minus strand of NZ_JBIORZ010000001.1, from coordinate 489,685 downwards.
GAACAGATCTCGACAGAAAAAATCGAGGGCAATATCAAAAATATCTTCTCGCGAGAAATTGCGGTCTTGCTGCAAAATAATACCAGCAAGATCAAACCAGGCCTGAAGATCACAAAGGCCCGAGCTGCACAAGCGAACAGTCGAAATGCAATAAACGTAACGATCGACAATCAGAAGGCAACCTATGTTAAAGATGTCGCGATCGATTATCACGTCGAAAAAGACGGCAAATCAATCGCTAAAGGTCAAAATAAGCAATTAACATTGGCACCAAGTTCGCGTATGCCCTATTTGATTCAAATGGATAACACGGAATTTTCACCAGGCACCTATACTGTCAAAATGAAGGTTCGTGCTGGTGATCAAAAATGGCAGGCAAGTCCAACATTCACGATCAATCAAGAAAAAGCCGCCGATTATAATAAAAAAGATGTCTCAATCAAAGAAACATCGCCGAATCTTTGGATTTGGGGCGGGATTGCCGTGATCATCATTCTACTAGCTGTCGTAATCTTCATGTATAACAGAAACAGGAATTTGAAGAAGAAACTAGATGGAAAATAAATTTACTAAGCCGACGCTTCTTAATTGAAGCGTCGGTTTTTAGTTTTAAAAAGGATGGAAATCATTTTTTTGACAGGATACCTCGACCGCTGACAATCGTAATAAAACAAACTTTTCTATCAGGCAGTTCTTTTCAGAGCCTGTTGACTTCGGCGACAAAACAAAATACTATAAGTGATAGTAGTCTATCCACTATCACTTGTATATAGAGTATCTAAAAATACGATAGAAAGAAGGTTTTGATGATGCGAACGATTGATTTAATTGTTCTAGGAATCCTAAAAAAGGACTCCCTAAGCGCCTACGATATCCAAAAATTGATCGAATACCAAAATATTTCTCAATGGGTAAAAGTAAGTACCCCTACGATTTATAAGAAAATGCTGCAATTAGAAAAACAAGGATACGTCAAAAGCACCTTGAAAAAGAATGGTAAAATGCCGGAAAAGGCCGTTTACTCGTTAACCAAAAAAGGTAAAACCGAATTTGAGAAACTAATGCTGGGGATCGCGGCTCGTCCGATTTCTATTTTTCTGGACTTCAACGCCGTCATTCTGAATCTAGACAGTCTCGCACCCGCTGACCAAAAAGCCTGTATCGGGATCATCGAAGCCAATGTAAAAAAGATGAAGAACCAACTAGAAGAAACATTCGCTATCGAGCCGGACTCAACGAATATTCCCGCAACTGGATTCGCCGTCATGCAGCAGCAATTTCTTTTGGTAGAAGCCATTGAAAAGTGGATAAAAAGTGTGAAGTCTGGATTCTAATATCGGTCTTGCAGAAAGGAACGGCCATGCTTAATAAAGAAAGTATCTATCAAAGCTATTTACCAAAAGTCAATCAAGAGTGCATCGTGGTTATTCCCCATCAGCTATTACGTCCTTATATTGCTAACTATACATTCACCAATCCTAGCACGATGCCTGATCAGCAAACGATCCTGCCCACTATTAGCACATCATTGATCTGTACGTTTCAAAATGGTCTATTCACTGCTGGCCTGCGGGGAGTCAATATTCGGCCAGTAATGATTGCGGATTATGCCCAGCAATTTGATTTTATGTTTCTGGTAGAATTTCACGCTGCAGGTCTCTACCCTTTCCTTCAAATCGATCAAAAGCAGCTAACCGATGAGGGATTTCTTTTTGAGGATTTAGATCCGATCCTGCATCGGCAAATCGCTGAAGCCTATTACACATCCGAAGATATCACTTCCCTAGCAAAAAAACTGGACGCACTCTTTCTAACGCGAATCAATACTAGTGAGATCAATCCGACTTTTTCCATTGCCTTCGATAAAATTCTTGCATGCAACGGAAACCTGCGTGTGAAGGATCTGGCTAGTGAAACCTATTACAGCGAAAAACACTTGAATCGTTTATTCCTGCAATATGCCGGAGCAAAAGTAAAAACCTGCTCTCGTATCATTCGGATGAAGAATGCGACTGATTTATTAAATGCTCAGCACTCTGTTACGCGTCTATTCGAGCAAACCGGGCATCATGATTATGCCCATTTTATTCGTGACTTTAGTGCTATTTATGGATTCACACCAAAAGAATACTTAGAGAAAATGTCGATTTTTTACAATGACCCTTACAAACTGTGAGCGTATACTCTCAGTATAGAAGTGAAATCAGAAAAGGTGGTCGATCTTATGTTAATGCCTTATATTCGATTTAATGGGAATTGTGAAGAGGCTTTTTTATGGTATGCTCAAATTTTCAACGGCGAGATTCAGCACTTGTCAAAATATGGCGAGATTCCTGAAAATCCTGAGATGCCTATGAGTGATGAGTTGAAGAACAGTGTCATGCATGCGCAGCTAATACTGCCGAAGCTTGGCGGAATCAGCGGGGCAGATGCGCTGGAGCCGGTCCAAACAAGCGGAAACATTTCAATTCAAGCCCATTTTCAAGAGGAAAATGCTGCCAGAAAAAAGTTTGCTCAATTATCTGAGGGCGGAAAGATCGTTGGCGCTTTAGCTACCAACCCTCCTCCTGACGACTACGGCATCAGCGGATGTGTCGAAGATAAATATGGTGTAACTTGGATTATTTCTGCGAGAATATCCGTTTAATCCACGAACAGAGGAACCATTAACAAATTCTGTTAATGGTTCTTTTAATTGTTACTCTATTGACCTATCAGGTAAATCACGATATACTCAAATTGACCTAACAGGTAAAGGAGTGTTTTCATTGATTGAAATAAATACCGCTGACCCTAAGATTCAAAACATTCTAAATGCTGCATTGCAGGAGTTTGCTCAGAGAGGATATGATGAGGCGTCGACTAATCGAATCGCTAAGGCTGCTGGACTATCGAAGGCCTTGATGTTCCATTACGTAAAAAGTAAAGAGGAATTATTTCTGATTTTATTGGATTATTGTAGAAAAACGATTGAAGAAGACTATTTGAATCAGTTGGATTTACAGCAAAAGAATCTCTTTACTCGCTTGCTGCAATCTTACTCCTTACAAATAGAATTGATGAAGAAGAATCCGTGGATTTTTGACTTTATCACTATGGATATTGAGACAAAATCAGAAGCGATCAATCAAAAACTAGCAGAAAAACAGCAATCTTTTTGTGCTGAAGATTTATTCCACTCGATCGATGAATCAAAGTTCCGGTCTGGGCTCAATGTTGAACGCTGTAAACAATTGATTCTTTGGGGAAATATCGGTTTTACTAATGAGATTCTGACCGAGCTAAAAAATGCGCGGTATAAAGAGATCGATTATCAGGCCATCAGCGACAAATTGACACACTATCTTGAAGATCTCAGGATGGTTTTCTACAAGGACTAATTGAGGAAAACACGATGAAAAGAAAAGGAATTTTCATTGGCTGTCTCCTGATTCTATTGCTGATCTACTCCAGACAGGCAGCGCAAAATAAGCTTCTACAGAAAGAAGGTGCTACCATGGACAATGCGAAAATCACCATCGCCTTTCCTTTGCGCGGCGAATGGTATACGGAAACAAGCCCGGCTGATCGCGTTCCGAGCCACGGAACAGATCGCTTTGGACTGCGCTACGCATTTGATTTCATTCAAAAGGATCGCGAGAGTTCTTCTCATACTGGTCAAACGGCTGATTATTTTTTGGGCGGAATCCCACTTGAAAAATATTACTGCTTTGGGCAGCCAATTTATGCTCCTTTTGCAGGTGAAATAATCATCGTGGAAAATAATACCAATGATGGCGAAAATGCTTCTTGGATTCATGACCAAACAAAAGCAATTCGACACTCGCTTTTTTTCAATCCAGAGCGAGACGGTTTTGAAGCCATTGCAGGTAATTATGTCGTCATCAAACAATCCGCGGGTGTTTATGCGGCCTTCTGCCATTTACAGAAAGACTCGATCGCAGTCACAGCAGGCAGTTCAATCCAACAAGGCGCGTATCTCGGCAACGTTGGACATTCCGGCAATTCGACTGAGCCTCATTTACATTTTCAACTGATGGATTCTGCTATCATCGAATCAGCGAATGGCCTTCCCTTTGTTTTTGAGGCGTATGAAAAATATAACGGGCAGCGTTGGGAGCTTATAAACAATCACATTCCCGCTATCGGTGAACGGATTCGCTCCTTGGACTAAAATCAGACAGAAATTAGGTGAATTCTTTGGAAATGACTCATTTATATAAACCTCAGGATCGACAAGAACTGAGGGATTGGTTAATTCAAAATGCACAGACGACGAAAGAATGCTGGGTCGTAATTGATCGCCAGCAATTAAATCTGACCTATTTGGACATCGTAGAAGAAGCGCTTTGTTTTGGCTGGATTGACAGCACAAAGAAGAAGCTCTCCGCTACAGAGATCGCCCAGCGGCTATCGCCTAGAACGAAAAAGAGTCAATGGACAGAGTTGAATAAGGAACGAGTCCGTCGGCTGATTTACTTAGACTTAATGACTGAATTCGGTCTGACTATTTTGCCAGACCTATCACCAGAAAATTTCGTGATAGACTCGCGGATACTGAAGGAAATCGAGGCTGATCCAGAAATTAAGCAAAATTTCTCGGCCTTTCCTGAACTTTATCAACGAATCAAGATCGATAATATCCAGCGTTATGACAAAGATGCAGAACTCTTTGCTCGGCGGTTGGAAAAATTTCTGATCAACACCAAAGCCAATCAGCTTTTCGGTGCTTGGGACGACGACGGTCGCTTAAGCGATTACAAAAAGGAATAGCTTTTTTGAAGTAAGTCATTCTTCTGATTTACTTCTTTTTATTTCTCTTCCACAAGACGGACAATCAATTTGAATCGTTCTGAATTGCCCTCTTCTTGCATGCTGATGTCTTCCAACGTTCCACCCGGCGGCATAATCGCCATGATTAATGATAATGCTTCATCCTGACTCAAATCGTCAGAATCAACCTCTTCTGGCAGCTCGAAGATTTGCATAAGAAGACCTGTCTGGAGCAGTTTTTCTTCAACGATCAGCTCGCGTGGATCTATCATCAACGGCACTTCTTCAGCGGGTACGTTGTTTGCCATGCCTTCCTGTGCTAGCATTGGCTCTGGCGCCAAACCTGTTTTTTCATCAAAAATCACTGTCTCGATCTTATCGATAAACTTCGCGCCAACAACTTCTTGGAATAAATTGACCCCATCTTTTTCAAATAGATTTACGGCTGTTAGTTTTTCCAATGATGTTTTGATATCTTCAGCACTTCCATTCGGATTGACATCTTTCATACGCAGGCGACGCTTTTTTCCGTCACTGTTTTCAAATGTTGCAGCTATACTTAACATCCTTTTTCTCCTTTCATTTTATTTTTTAGTGCGTCATCCGCGTCAAGAGCCTACTAATCCTTCTAATGGCTCTTTGATAAATTGTGTGAATAAGTTTTTCACTGTTTCAACAACATACGTAGTGACTGCGAATAAACGAGAAGTCAGCTGTTTCCATTCCTTTGTATCAAAATACTCCTTGAAATATATGTGATAGCGGCGTAACGCACGCGTAGATTTTGTTTTGAACAATAAATAATGTACTAAGTCTTTTAGGAAGTAAGAAAAATCCGCTTCACATAATTCATCGCGAACTTGCAGCGCTACCAAGACTTTGATCGTAGTCTTTTCATCATGGGTCTCCTCATAAAAAGACAGGGTTCGTTTTTCCAAGGTTTTTCTTTTAAGTGAAAATAATTGTTGGGGTGTATACAATGCTTCTGACATGTTGACCCTCCTCTTCTTTTGTCTGTGATCACGCTTTGACTATAATCCTATCCATTCACTAGTGTCAAACAGCATTTTTTTATTTAGGAACTGTTTACAAGCCGAAAACCTTATGAATAGCGGACTGCATCGAGAAGTATTCTATTTTGCAGATTTGCCGTTAAAAAAAAGAAAGAGAATTCCCATTCATTTTGCGTATCTTATCTTTTTGGTTTCTATAGAAAGTAGCGTAGAATGACGCTATAACGTTCTTCGAGGAGGTTCAGAATGGAAAATTTGGAAAACTATCGTGTCACAATCGATATACCTGAAGTAGAAGAATACCTTGAGCTGCGTAAAGTTTGCGGACTGTCGGCTCGCGGCAGAGAAGCCAGTAAAACAGGCCTAAGCAATAGTATTTATTCGGTCATCATTAGAAGAAATACTGACCAGAAGCTGGTGGGGATGGGAAGACTCATCGGCGATGGTGGGACTGCTTATCAAATCGTTGATATCGCCGTTCATCCTAAGGACCAAGGAAAAGGCTTAGCAAAAACGATCATGCAATTAGTGATGACACATATCGAAAATGAGATTGACCCGCAGGCTTACGTGAATTTGATCGCTGATTGCCCGGCGGATAAGCTGTATCAGCAGTTTGGCTTTGTCGAAACCGCGCCTGAAAGCTTAGGCATGTATTTGAAAAGATAAAAGCAGCAGTGACAAAAATCTTGTCACTGCTGCTTTTTTTGAATAACCGGTGCGCCCTTCTTCTCTACAAGCTACGCATACAGGTATCACTTAACAATACTAGCATCCGGAAATAAGCCGAAAGTTCTTGAAGCTGACCACTTCTGTCATAACCTCTAGTTTATTTTGTAAATACTACAAACCCAGGTAATTCGGGATGATCAATCACGAGTCCTTCGTGAACCGAGCGCGCTCCCCAAAAGATCAACAAATCACCAGCTGCCATAAAGATGTTAAACGCCGAAAGTAGGATCAGCTCTGTATTTGGCAACAGCAGCGATAGTAGAAAATAACCGCCGCCCAGCACGACTACCGGCGCTAATACACCGATTTTATATGCTTTTGCGTCTAGCACCTCTTTGCAATGACAATACGGCATAAGTTCTTTGACGTTAAAGCCAAAGGTAATGCTCTTCATTTTGTTTTTGGTATATTTTGCCCAAGCCAACCCATGGATTAGTTCATGAATGGGAATAGATAAGAAAAACAACCCAATAAACAGTAGGAAATTGATTTCCCAAAGTGGTGTGGCATCCGCTCCCCAGCGCCAAAAATAGCCGCCCACGACCAATACGATAAATGGTATTGGCAGCAGCATTCCCTGCGTCCCGGCTTCCTTCGCCGAAAAGGTTTTATCCTCTTTATGATAGTTTTTATCTTGCATTTCCTGACAAAGTGCATCAAACAGTTCGTACTTCTTATCCTTTTTCCGCCTTGTCTTTTCCACCATAACGTTTCCCCCGTTCCCTATGTCCCCACATAGATCTACCCTTTATTTTTTTTAACACCCTTTCTTTTATAATATAGGTCTGGCACCATCGCGTCAAAATCTAAATTTAAAGGAAATTTATTGATAAAAAAGCAGCTAGAAAATCCTCCTACCAAAGATTCTAGCTGCCAATCATTCTATTCGGTTCTCTTCCAAAATACACCATATAAAAACTGGGTCGCTAATACTAGGATACCTGCTGATAATGCTAAATGAATAAACAAACACCTCATGGGTTGGATTCACCACACACATTGCTGCCAAAAAACAGAATAGCCACTGACAAAGATTGCTTACTCTCTTGTTCAAACGGTAAAGTTGCTCACTTCTGCTTGGATGCATGACAACCAATCCTTCCGAATAAAAAATCAGGATACGGGTCAATAATTCAATGTAGCAACAAGAAAATGGTTTTAGTGACTGGTGGCAATACTATATAAAAACCAATCTCCCCTCACTTATATTATACGCCCTTGTTCACTGTCTCACATTTTCGTTTTTTTGATATTTTGACAAAAAATTGGTATTTTGATCCAAAAAAGTCAGTACAGCTGCCCATACTGACGTGTATCCTGTGATTATAATTTTTTATTGATTTGTTCAATCTCACGTTTGTATTTTAAATAATAAAAAATCCAAATCGCGAAGAATATGAAGAAAAAGGACACTGAAGCAGACGCGATGACCTGCCACCTAAATGGAAACCAGTGATTCAGCCCAGCGGCAAGCATAAAGGCAATGAAGCTGCCGCCCATATGGATCAATGTTTGCGCCAAGATCGGCAATCCTTTTACCTCATAGATCAAACTCAATAGACCGATCACCACCGCTAACAACACAAAGCTCGCGACAATTTTCCGAACCTCATTATCTGCGAAAATAAATGCGAAGAACATGCAGATCGCACTTCCTATACCAATCGATCGAACCAATAATTTAATCATTTTTTCCATGTTGACTCCTCCTTTTATATCCCTAAACGCCGTTTCAACTGATCGACGAAACGGCGTGAAACCGTGATTTTCAATCCATTTTTTAAGTACGCATACATACTGCCGGAGAAGGCAACCTCCAGCTTTTGAATCTCTTTAGTATTCACCAATGCTGATTTAGAAACTTGCAGAAACTGCGCCTCTGGCAGCTCTTCCTTTAACGCCGTTAATGATTTGCGAAAAGCATACTTCTCATTCGCCGTATAAAGCGTCACGATTTTATTGTATATCTCTAAATAAACGATCTCTGATTTCTTTAATAAGACAACCTCATCCCTGAGCTTGACCACTAATTGATCCTCCTGATAGTTTTCCAGGCGGCGAGCAATCTGATTCCCGGTATCTGCTTCTGCCGCACGGATGCGCACTTCCGGCTCTACCCACTTTTCTTCGATTTCCATTTGAATCCTCAACCCTTTAAACACGTCCACAACTCCTATCTATGTAACTATCGTAAGCTATTCTTCCCGATATAAACAGCCCTTTTTCCTTTCCGGTACCTCAAACGGCCTATCCGGTCATGAGACGAAAAACTGCAAGAAAACAAAAAACCAGAAACCTCGTAAAAGGTTTCTGGTTTCAGTCTTATTCTTGAACCATTTCTACGCCTGCTGGTTCAGCCGCATAGTCGTATTCACTATCTGTTTCCATCGGCTGTTCCTTCAAGTCAAGCTCTAATTGATGCTGCTGCAGCGCATCGATCTTTTGTGTAATCAGAAGCAACAGCTGACTCAAGCTTTCCTCTGTGTTGATCTTGTTCTCGACAATCGCTTGACAGAGGTATTCGATTTGATGACTTTGTTCGAATAACTCTAGGTAGCTTTCGCTATACCGATCTACCGCACTGATAAGCTGCCAATCCGTGTCATGATAATAAGTATCATACATGATAAAGTCCAACCGATAGACTGCTAAAACGAACAAATCTCGAACCTTTTGATTTTCTCTCAGCAATCTGGCAAGCTCTGTCGAACCATTTGTAATCTCATCGCCTAAACTGACCAAAACGGAAAAATTATTCTCGTATTCCTTTTTCAGCTTCGTAAATAGACGAGTCGTTTTAGCAGCTTCCTTTTGCTTCTCACGATATTTCAAGAACTGAAACATCAATAGTGCCGCAATAAATGAAAAGAAACAGCCGAAGAACGTCGTTGACGCATTGAGAAATGTCTTGATGATATCAATGTTTTCGCCAAAAAATTCTTTATTAAAATAAATCAAGCCCATGCTTAATACCGCAAAAAACTCACCAACTAACAAAACTGCCAAAGAAACAATCACTACTTTTTGTTTTTCTGAAATCATTTTTCACCACACATTCAGGTTGAATGCTTCTCCTTATATTTTTTTCTAAAATTAAAAAGAATTAAGCTCATTCGCCTCCTTAATACACTCATTAAGCATTTCCTACACCGCAAACTACTATTTTCCGCATATTTATTCTGTTAAATAACTTTTTTATAACAAAAAATACAATTTAGGTGTTTGATAACGTGTTTTATTATATCATTTTTTGAATATATATTAAACCCCTTTCAACATTTTGGTTATAAGAACAACAAAAAAGAAGCGCTGTCCGCTACAACGCTTCGATCAAAAATTTATTCAATTAACCCTTCAACCTGCGGCAAACCAATCCCCGCTGTATACACTTCGATCAACCCGGTCGGCAGCGCAAGATCGTCGGTGTGCCCTTTAACATTCATATGGATCATGTCTTCTTTATCCGCTATCATTTTTTCCTTAAAGTCTGGATCAGACAATGCCGCTACTCCCATTGAAGCAATGTCGCCATAATTCAGCGCATCTAGTGCTTCATCCGCTGAACGTATCGTTCCCGAGATCACAACTGGTACCCTGCCTGCAACAAACTTTTTGACCACTAAGCTGACTGGATCAGTAAATTCGCCTCTTTGCGGCATTGCTTTATAGGCGTCTTTACCAAAGTTGCCGCCAGCCGCAGAAGAAAGATCAAGAAAATCAAGGTCTTGTTCCAATAGCTTATCGATCAGTTTCAGCGAATCAGCTAAGTCATAGCCCACCATTTCCCCATGGATCTCTTCAGGGGAAATACGATACCCCACGATCGCATGTGGATTTTCTTCCCGAGCGACTTTCAAGACTTCCTTCGTCACCTCAAGCGCAAAATTCATCCGCTTCTCAAAGCTCCCGCCCCAGTAATCATCCCGCTGGTTGGAATAGCTGGAGAAGAACTGCTGGATCAAATAATGATTCGCTCCATGAATTTCCACACCATCAAAACCAGCCTTCAGCAGACGCTTCGCCGCTAAGCCAAAGTCCTTCACCACCTGCCAAACGTCGTCCTCCGTTAATTCAGTCACCTTATATTGCAAAAATGGAAACTCAATCGCACTTGGCGCATAGGCCTTGCCCGTCACATAACAGCCATAAGCCCCCTCACGCCCCGGATGCTGGATTTGTCCGATCGCTTTACTGCCATTGCTCTTCATTGCCGCCGCCAGCTTACTATATGCCTCGATCGCATCATCTGTATAAAGCGCAAATTGTTTCGGATGCCCCTGAATATTCTCTTGCACAGTGATCGCGCCAGTAATCAATAAATCCGCGAACTTGCTGCGGCGTTCAAAGTAGGTGATATCTTCCTCAGTTGGGCGGCCAGTTGCCGGATCAGCCGCAAAAACCACCATCGGACACATGGCAAAACGATTTTCCAAACGACCGCCATGCTTCAAATCGATCGGTTCAAATAATGGTGCATATTTTTCCTTCATTTTTAGTTCCTCACTTTCTTCTATACTCGCGCATGCGTCGTGTACCAGCCGCCGTCGATCGTGATCGTGGCTCCACTAATAAAACCAGCTTTAGCAGATGCTAAAAAGGCAAATAACTTCGCCGGCTCCCAGTCTTCCCCGATTCGCCGACTAGGGATCGCCTTCAATGCCGCTTCGGTTCCCAACATTTCCCACGCCTGATCTGGCATCAAATTCGTGCGGATCAGTCCTGGACAAACCGCGTTCACTCGAATAAAGGTATTGTCGCCTTCATCAATTTCCGTCACCGCTTTTGGTCGTCCGAACATATCAGCCGGATTATTATTTAAAAGTGCCGCCGCACTTTGCCGTGTATAGTTCAACAGTGCTGCTTTCAACACATTATAAGGAACTGAATCACCGATCATAAAGGACGCCACGGATGCCGTGTGAGTGATACTCGGATTCTGCGACTTGCGTAAAAGCGGTACACAATACTTAGTAAACATCGCCGCATGCAGCACATACAATTGAAATGCCCGTTCAAACTCACCAGAATCAACATCCTCAACTGTGCCCACAATCGCGGAACCCGCATTACAAATCAAGCTATCCAATCTGCCAAATTTTCCCTTCGCAAAAGCCACTGCCGCTTTGATCTGCTCCTCATCTGTCACATCACATTTAAACGGTAAAAAGTTCGCACCTAAATCCTTAGTCCGACTAAAATTTCGTCCAATTCCGATCACTGTCGCCCCCTGATCCAGAAACTCCTTCGTCGTCGCCAGACCGATGCCAGAAGTCGCGCCAGTAATCAATACGATATAATCATTTAACATGTTTAATCCTCCTTCTATCTCATTTATAAGGAATTCTTTTTTTCTAAAAAAGTTTTAGTTTCGTTTCGAATACCATTCCACTATACATTTTACTTTCAAGCAAACTGCTAAAAGTGGAACTGACATCAATTACTGACTGTCATCAAGCCGCCGTCAATCAACACATCGGCACCATTGATATACTGTGCATCCGTCGAGGCTAGAAACGCAATCAAATCCGCTACTTCTTCCGGTTTCCCTGTTCGCCCGCAAGTAATCTGCGCCATCTGATCATACATCGCTAACACATCATTTTCTTCCATATTGACACCCTCACGCTGGAAAATCGGCGTCTGGATAAAACCTGGCGATACACTGTTGCAGCGCACGCCAATAAACCCCATAGCTTGCTGTTTGGTATACAGCACCACGGCGTTTTTCGCTAAGTTATAAAGTGGATTTTCAGAACTGACTGTTCGGCTGGCTGCAGAAGCGGTGTTGATGATACTTGCGTTGTTTTTTGGCGCATTTAATAACAGAGGATACAATTCTTTGGCAAACAACATCGGTGCCCGCAACAAAAGACTGAAGCAGCGATCAAACTGATCAACCGTAACGTCACGAATCGTGGTATTCTCACCAAAACCCGCATTGTTTACAAACACATCCAACTCATTGTCAAAGGTTTCTTTGATAAAATCACACGTCTTCACAATCTCATCCGCATCCCGTACATCACACGTCCGAGGAATAAAGCGGTCACCTAAATCCTTCGTCTTGCTAAAATTCCGCCCGATCCCAATGACCGTCGCGCCCTCCTTGATAAACAGCCGAGCCGTCGCAAGACCGATACCAGAAGTCGCACCAGTAATCACAACTTTGTAATCTTGGAACATTGTTCTACCTCCCTTTTCCAAAGCAAAAAAAACTTCAAATGAAAATAGGCAGTTGAATTTGTTCAATTAAGAGCATTTCATGGATTTTGACGTACAGACAGGTGTCTTGATGATTCGAATAGGGTAAGGGGAAATATCTATGTTGCTAGTTTTATGATAGCACTAAATAGCGGTGTTTGAAAACGGAATCATAAAAAAATCAAAAAGGAAAAAGTTCTCATCGGAGTTTTTCTGTCTATCCCAATCACTTGCAGAAATTAAAGAAGTCATGTCGCGTTTCAGGGGATTATTGGAATGCTGAATTGTCAAATTAATTGCAACATTTCTTCTTGAAAGACTTCCCAACAATTTTTCCAGTTCAATGTTTTTTTAGGACGCATATTTATCTTGCGTAATGCTTCCTGTTTCTCCGTAGGGGGTACCTTTGAAAAATCAGTTCCCTTAGGGAAGAATTCTCTAAATAAACCATTCCCATTTTCGTTAGATCCGCGTTGCCATGGGGAGTATGGATCACAAAAATACATAGGTACGTCTAAATCTTTCTCAATTTCTTTCCAGCAAGAAAACTCTTTCCCACGGTCGACCGTAAAGCTTAAAAATGCCTTGTGACTCCCTAGGTCTTGCACAAAAGCTTTAATCGCTTGTGCCATTGACTTCGCGGTACGATCCCTCATTGAGATCGCCCAATAAAAGCGTGTTTTCCGTTCAATAAACGTTGCTTCGCAGGCTTTGCTTTCCCCTCTGCTAGAAACAACTGTGTCCAACTCCCAATGTCCAAATTCTTCTCGAGTTGACACAGAAGCTGGGCGTTCATCAATGGTATGCCCTACAGTCATTTTGCCTCGTGCCTCTTCTTGTTTTTCTTGTCTTCTGCCTTTATGTCTCAGACACTGTTTAGACACATTAAGAATACCGGCATAGAGCCAATTGTAAATGGTTTTGAATGAAACTATTTGACGATCATTCGCAATTTGTTCAGGGGACCAGCTGTCTTCAAGATCACATTCAATCTGATAAGCGAATTCAGAAGTCCATTTGGACTTCGCACCACAGGCACTGCGCTTCATTTCCGCATCTAATTGCGCATTGTCGGCATTATAGATCAAATCTTCGGGTACTCGTTTCAACTCACGATCAATCGTTGTTCGGCTAACACCAATTCTGTCCGCTATTTCTTGAATACTCTTGGCATCATAAATCATCGTCTCTATACATTTTCGATTATCTCGTGTAAGCTTTTTGTGTGAACCCATCAAAATCACTCCTAGTAGTTTGTTATCCTAAACTCATTTTACTAGAAATTTTTGATGGGTTCTTTGTTGCGATTAATATTACAATTCAGCGAATAAAGAAGATTTTAGATCAAATTGGGGATTTTGATGAACTCACATAGAAGAAGTATCTTCGATTTAATCAGCAATGAGAATTCTTTACTATCGCATAGATTAACTAACCTTTTCAATAAATAAGCAATCGTACTTCAATTTATAAAATGGAGCAATTTCCAGTTTCTGTAGTACTTTTATTTTTTGTTCATCAATTGAGAATCATATTTTTCAATATCTTGCGCGTTTTTATCCACTAAACATTGAATTGAAGCGATTATCCCAATTATTTCATTTACATCATCAAGAGTCATTCTACTTATTTGAATTCGATCATACGCCATGTTTTCCAATGCCGAAATTGCACTACAAATATTATTTGAATTTACTACTAAGTCATCGCAATCAATTATTTTTTCCATCTCTTTTACACCTCATTATTTTTTTTTGAGAAAGGTTAGTTAGATCAATTCAACGATTGCCCTTTTTATTTTGATCAAAGTAAAAAGCTAGAAACTCCTCCTCAAATGATCATTTAAAAGAATACCAAAAATATCCCGTTTGATTTGTCCACTTATTTTAAATAATTAAAATTTTTGAACACTGCACTGTAATAGACAAACTGTTCAAGGTCAAATCAATGAAAAGACAAAAAAACATGCGGCGCAAACTCGCACCGCATGTTCAATTTACTTTTATTCTTTCCAACTCGATTGGATCAATCCCGCAATTCTTTTGAAATGTTACTCCCGAATTAGCGGTTGCGTCGTACATCTGAAAGAACCGCCAAACATTCGAGAAATATGATAATCCAACGCTTCGACCTTGATCCCTTTCGCTTCAATCTGCGAAATCAGCGAGGTAAATTCCTGATCGGTTACATAAACTTGATCATTGATCGGCAAGCCATTGGTCATTAATTTGGCTGCATCCTCTAAAGACACCTCAATTTTTTCCCAATTCTCTAGCTCTTTAGGAATTCCAGCTAAAAAGGCCTCCTCACAAACGATCATCAACCCGTCTCTCAAAAGACTAAGGGCACAATCCAAATGCAAGATATGGGGATGCAAACGAACAGGGATTACTTGATAGCCAAAGCTGCCCAGCAGTTGTTTCAACCAATTGATTCCTACTAAATTACTCGCTAAACCAGAATAACCAACAAAAACGGTCTTACCCAGAACTAGAACATCTCCGCCTTCAATAAATGGACCTGCCTCACTATCCTCGCCCGACGATAAATCAGGTTGCGGCGTAGCCAAATACGTCCCCTGATGATCTGCCAGCCACTCCGTCAAAGCAGGCCGAATAGGATAGATTTCTCTGCGGCGATGCATAAACCGCAAATTCCCTTCAATCACGAAAGACCCAATCGTAAAGAACGGATCACGAGAAAAGAAATTACTATAACCGATTCCCTGCGACTTGCCATACGCCTTCTCATACTCAGTCAATAGACGCGGCCTTAAAACCTCTATCCCATAAGACTCTAGCAATTTCTGCATTTCAATCTTTTCTTTTTCCCAGGCCTTTTGCAAATTCGAATCCACTTCTGCCAGATCCTTGCCACCGCTATTTTTCGCCAAACGAGCATTCTCAGCCGTTAAAAAAGACGTATCCATTTCCCCTTCCGTATCCTCAGGAAAACAAAACTGCGACTGTGCCAACACTACCGATTTTAACGACGCAAACTCACTCACAACATTCGCTCTTTTCATGACTATTCCTCCTCAATCTTCCATAAAAATTATAACGAGAAAAAGCCAGAAAGTCGAAGAAGACGAATAAAAAGCTAGAAACCTATGGTTAGAAGGTTCTAGCTTGGGGTGAAAATAGTTTGTTTTGGTATGTCAAACTTCGGGCGAATCTCAATAAATGGGGTTCCTTTTTTAAAGTACTGTAATCTAGCCCGATTATTGACATACGAATCTATAATAAACAAACGAATAATTTAATGTCTATCCGATACCAAACTATCAAGGAATCCCCTAATCCTCTTTTCTTCCTCGCTTCCATTCGTAGAAAAGCGGGCAAGCTTTATCCCTAATTTAGATAAAATACTATCTTTCCGCTTATCTCTCACCACCTGCTCCGGTCTCGAATGGAACTTATGACCGTCTACCTCAATTGCAGCAATGGGTTCTTTTCCTGTTTTAAAGTAGAAAACAAAATCTAATCTTGCACCATTCTTAACATATTGTTGCTCATCTATTGTCAACACTGAAAAATCTCTAGCTAATTTCTTTATCGTATATTCTGTCGTACACGTAATTGATTTGTACTTTTCTTCAGCTAGAATAGTTAAGATCATATCCATCATTAAATTTTCCGAATCAAAATTAGAATGATGGATTTTATAATTATTTCTTCTTCTAAACAGTTCCTCTTGAAAGTCTCTCGTTAACAAATCAAAAATTGAGTTCACAGGACTTTTATGCTCCAACGAATAGTCACTATTATATTTTATATGTCTAATTAAACTCGCAATACTGCCATTTCTCTTGCTAAACTCTTTCACAGAACTATTAAGAACAAAAAGGCGCTCAGCTCGTGACACTGCAACATTGATTAACTTTTCATCCTCTACAAAATTGTAATTTCTTTTACTTCCTTTATTATCTAAAACAGTAGAAAAAATTATTGCTTCACATTCTCTTCCTTGAAATTTATGAACAGTATCTGCAACATACTTCTTTTGCTGTTTTTCGATGGTAGCAAGAGTTTTATCTGCTTGCCTTCTAAAAGGAGTTACTATTCCTGTAGTTTTCATATCATGAATAATCGGACAAGCGTTACTAAACTCTTCAGATAAAACGCTATCAATCTCACGTTGATTAAATATTTTCTTGTCATAGTCAAATTTCATATGATTTCCCTCAGATGTCTCAACAAGAACTAATGCTTTTTCTTTTTCATTGAAATCACTTAAAACAATTAACTCTCCGTCATAGAACTCTTGATTACAAAAGTTGATAATCATCGGATGACATCGATAGTGCTCTTTTAATAAAACTGATGGTAGATCGTCAGCGAACACTGCTTCTATTGATGATAAGATACTATGTTCAAAGTAATTGTATGCTTCATCCTGAGGAACAACTATATTTTTCTGTTTCGCTTCCTTGTTCGTTATAATATTGGGTAACTGATTATTATCACCGACGATAACAATATTTTTCGCAACACTAAGCGGAAAAATACTTGGAACTAGACTCCCCATGGATGCCTCATCAATCACAACAATATCAAATTTTTTTCCTTTCTGAATATTCATTGTAATAGCATCGCAAGTGCTTAGCGTAACAGGATAATCTTTTGTGAAACCATCATAGTCTTTCCGTACTTGATTTTTTGTAGCCCTACTCTTACCCACTGTATATTTACTACACAAGAATGATTTAAATATTTTTTCGGATAGCTCTCCAACGTTTTCTTCTAGTTCTTTATAGTTGTTTTTTTCTAAGAATGACAAAATTTCCTTTATCTCATTTTTAACTGATACTATTTTATTTTGATAATATTCTCGTTCTACATAATCAATAAGCTCTTGGATTGATTCGCTAGAACGAAATGGATCAAAATTGTATATCCCATAACGAAAGAAATACTTTACCTTCTTACCAAAATTGAGCTTTTGTTCATCATTCAAATTCAAATCGACCAGAAACCTCATTTGCTTTTGGGCACCGAATCTAATCAAAGGTACTCGTTTCAATTTACCTTTTAAAGTATTGGTAGAATCTATTATGTTCTTTATATAAGACTCAAAATATTTTTTCTCCTGCTTCCAATCTCTCAATTCTTGTTCCAATGTAGCCAATCGATTCCGATCATCTAAAATTTGACTTAAACTTTTAAGGTCTTGCCTTAATTTTTCTCTGAAGTTATCTAAATCATCTTCAGGTATCTGCCAGTCGCTTAATTCTTGGGGGATAGGTTGCACTTTTTCAAAAAAGGTTTGCGTTTTCTTTGTGTTCCCTAAATTAGCGGCAATAAAAGAAAGTTTCTTTTTTTCAAGCTTTTCAAATACATTATCAGTAGCGGCATTATTAGGAGAAACAACTGCTATAGTTTTATTATTCATAATTGCGTTAGCTATAATAGTCAAAATAGTTTGTGTCTTTCCTGTTCCAGGAGGTCCTTGAACAACAGAAATTTGATTCTGAAATGTTTGTTCAACAGCCATTAATTGACTACTATTTAAACCAAATGGAAATATCAGATCTCCTTCATATTCCCTATATTCATTTTGCTTCATCAAATAGCCATATAAGGCGCTTGCAGGATCAAAAAAATCAATTTGCTCACAAATGGAATGGTGGAATCCTTTTGAGTCCGTGTCCCCTAATTGTTCCCCTATGTTTATAAAATACTTTTGAAATTTTTTTAGACTTTTCTTTGATTCACTATTTATGATGTTCAACTCCAATTTTTTTAAATTCTCTTTCACTGGTAAATTATTACTAAATACTCAAAAATTTCGAATTAATCACTCTGCACTCTTGAAATATTACTTTGTCTTTTTTGTTTTATAACTGCTCATTTTCCCTTCAGTACCTACCACTATCGTAGATACCTTCAAAGCCCTTCACCACATTGTTGATGTAATTGCGCGATACTTAGACTACGTTTTAAAGTCATAATTACTGCCCCTTAAAAAAGCATCCGCACACATGGTACCGATGCTCTGTTTTGCTATTAGTATAAGCCGAATGATTCGTGAATTTGTTCAATTATCCATGGATACTCTTCCCATTGCCTTCGACCTGTTTATATTGTTCCAAGCAAGCTCGAAATGCTTTATCTTGTTCTTGTTGTGATATCTTTCGGTTCTTCGCATTTAATTTGTGGATCGCATCCTCGATTTGAGCTAAAGCTTGTTGATAAACTTTCACCTATTAGCTCAACTATTCTGATATGACTATATTTACTCCAAACCGTTTAGTAAGCCACCGTTTAATCATTATCGTCAATTAACTAAAAATATCATAGTTCAATATAAAATAATATCAAATACCTTGAAAGGTTGTTTTATCACCCTGTTCGGTGATGTCCATTTTTTGAAAATAGTAACTAAAAGTTTTATATATAACAAACCACACCCCCATCAAATGATGGACTCCAAAAACTATAGTTGTTCAAAGTGGATTCCAAAATGATTGAATCTTTTAACGTGCCTACAAATTTATACATATTTTTTTCAAATTGATCCACATTGAATGTTAGATTATCGATTTAACTTTACTGACTGTTCACTTTTTATAGCTTATACAGTAATCCTGAAATGATCAGTTCCCCGTCAAGTGGTTTTCAAACATAAAAAAGTGAGGCCGTCTGATTGACGACCTCGCTTTTCTCTACCTATTTACTTAATTATCGGTTCTCCATTTTGATCACGGAAAACTCTTTTGGGAAACATTTTTTCTGGTGGTGCATAATCATGCCCTGACTCCGATTGCCAACAAGCAGAGACAGACAACATTTCTGATCCTGTATTAATTAAACGATGTGCCGTATTTCCGGGAATGTAATGGACCGACCCTGAAACAACTTCTTCTAATCGTGTTTCGTTCTCTTCAGTCATCATCAAAAGCCCTTGCCCATTCAAACCAAAGTAATATTCCCCTGTATCTCGCTTCGCATGAAAATGTCCTTTGGTTAGATAATATTCCTCACCAATCACCCCCGGATATAGATGGGTGATGCCGAAATAAAGTCCACCTGGAGTCCCTTCTGCTAAGTCATTATCCTGGTATTCCACATGATACATGATTGCCTCAGGATCAAATTTTTGATAAGCATCTTGATCGAAAAAGTAACCGGCTAAATCCTTCGCCCGAGTCTCTTTTCTTTTAATACCAAGACCATCCAATTTGAATTCTTTGCCATTGTACCTAACATTACTTTTCTTTATCATAAGTAAGCCCCTTTATGGAATAAAATCCAGCCATTTCTCTTTGCACAAATCTGGCCGAACGACAAAATCAAACTGATCATTACGTTGTTCATACTGTTGATAAATCGGCAGCAACGGTTCGATCAAAAATTCCGAGTACATTCGTGGTGTTTTTTCAATCAGCTCTTCTGCTTGATAGGTTGTATTTTGCTCCCAAATAATCTTATCTTCCAAATCAAATTTCGGATAAAAAGCTAACCCGTTATGAGCTTTGACATCGGCATACTCAAAGCCGAAATCACGTACACACCAAGCACCAAAAACCATGCGTTCAGTTTTTGACGCATTGATCGTGCAATGCGCCCAGCCTGGAGGAACAATGACTACCTCCCCTGCTTTCGCACGTACAGCATAACAACGACCTGGATCATCAACCGCTCGCTCCTGCATATAAATGATCGCTTCGCCAGACCAAATCTCATAAACCTCCGGCGTCGACATCTGACAAGCTTTTGAGATCGAATGGATGTGTCCTTGACTCTTAACCGGCTCTTCACCGATCGAGCCATCAGCGTAAGCAACGACGCCGAAAAGCAGCTCTCGCTCCACCAAATCGGCTTGATCATTTTTCTTACCAACATCCATCGCGATCGAATAGACGATCTCTGGCCCTTCAGCTTTAGCATCGGCTAAACTATGAAGAATATCCTTCAAATAGCGTTGCTCTGCATGTGCCGGGCCAAAAACAGTTTGCGGATAAACAAATTCATGTGTTCTTTCGTCGAAGGTTACAGCTAATCCATTTTCAATCATCCTGTCACTCCTTATTCATTTTAATGCACTGAATGTACTCCAAAAAGTTGGACTGACATCCTTAACCTAAATTCCTAACAAAAGCCTGGATAACCGCCACTTCTTTTTCTGGATCACCTTGATTGACTAATTTATACTCTTTGACTGCTTCTGGCACGATGAAGGTTTCGCCATAATGAATCTCAAACGGTTCAAAAGAATGATCCAAGCTTTCAACAGTAATCATTTCACCTTCAACCAAATTCAGCATATTGACACTTTGATGGACTTCAACAGTCGCATCTTTTTTAAACCAATGACGGTGCGTTTCGATAAATTCAAGTTCATGCAGTCCTGTTTTTTCGACTCGTGTTTCAGCATCTTCATGGAGCGTCTCAAAAGGATTGATCAGATTTTCTTGAACCCACTCCGTATCATAATCAGTATTTACATTCGCTTCCCCATGGGTCAAATGAACCGGCCGCGGTACACCATCTAATCCCAAACGTTCCCAATCCCATAGCTTAAAGGTAAAGATATACGGTGTTTGGCTGATCTCTAGCACCACAGTATCCGGCCCGCCGCAATGAATCGTTCCTGCGGGAATTGAATAATGATCATGTTTTTTTATCGGGAAACAATTGATATATTTTTCATCTGGAAAACGATAGTCACCCTTTTCAGCTTTACGCAGCTCATTAAATAATTCTGCTTTATCGGTTCCTTCTTTTACGCCCAAATAGATCGTTGATTTTTCCGAAGCCTGCAAAATATAATAGCTTTCATTTTGCGTATAAGGCATTCCGAATTTGTCTTGGATATAATCTACCCGCGGATGAACTTGCAGGCTCAGGTTTCCACCGCCTACTGTATCCAGATAATCGAAGCGAATCGGAAACTCATTGCCAAAGCGAGCCTGCACCTTTTTACCTAGTAATGGAACCGAGCGCTGATGCACGACATTGATCGCTGGTATTTCGATCTTGGTTCCTGAGAAATCCAAACACAGACTATTTTCTTCGGGAACACCATCAAAGGCCCAGCCGAAATTCTCCTGATCAGGGTCCAGGTTAAATTCTTTCTTCATCCACTGACCGCCCCAGACACTCGCATCAAAGTAGGGAACTAAACGGAATGGCTGCTCCACAATCTGATCCAGCGCCACACGATAACTAGCACCATCAACCATTTTAACTTGATTCGGAACGTTCGTATCAATCAGATAATCGATTCGTTCTGTTAATTTCTGTTTCAAGCGATCGGCTACGCGCCATTCAAAGAAGAAACCACGTTTCACTTTTTTTAAATTATCTTCTTGCTCATTGGCAGCTTTCCAATTCGGCATTCCTGCTCGATGACGTTTTTGAATCTCCCAACGTGTCAAGTCAGCGTAGCATAGAATATCAAAATCAGGTTGCAAAATAGTAGCTCCAGTACCGTAAACAACCACATTTCTTTTTTCTTCAGATAATTTCTTTTGCAGCTGCTGTACTTCGTATTCTGGGTAAAATTCATCCAACGTCGCATGGGACATGATGCCAAATACGCGATCTTCTGTTAAATTCGCAGATATTTTTTTGGTCACCGTCTCAGCATCATAAGCATAATCATCTGCTTTTACTAGACAGACATCAGTAAGCTTTGCTAACAGCCGTTCTTCCAATTCTTCCAGATCAACACCTGGATAGCACTCTACAACAATAGTTTTCTTTTCATTAGCAAGTTGATTATTCAACTCTTCAATAATTTGATCATAGTTCTCCCATGTTTGTGCTTCATGGTTGATCTTGATCTCCGGTCGCAAATTATACGTCATTTTTACCCCTCTTTAATAATCATAATGATATGACATTAGAAATCCTCTTCATCCTCTTCTTCAGAGAAATGCATTCGATCGATACTTTCTTTCCCAGCTTTGATTCCATCCATGATCAGCTGTTGAAACTCTTTACTATCTCGCATCAGGATTATATCCAAGAGCATCGCTAGATTCATCCCTGACAACATCTCAACTTCAAGTCCCGTTTGTGCAAAGACTTCGTAAGCATTTGTTCCAGGAGAACCTGCTGGAATATCGCAAACAAGGATCATTTGCTTGATATCTTTTGGTAAATCCTTAACTAGCTTTTCCAATTGTTCTCGATAAGAAGCAATTCCCGCTTCTTCTAATCCTAATGAAAATAGATTCACTTGTTCACCGGCAACAAATTCGACAGCCGTTTTCATGCCATGAGCCAGTTTTGAATGGCTGACCAATAAAACTCCAATCATATTCTTTTCACCTTGTTCCTTTTAATAGTTTCATTTCAATCTAGAACATCATTTGGATCAAGTAGGCGATTCCCACCCCACCAAAAGCTGTAATAAAGTAAATACCGATTAGCTTCAAAGCAGAAACACCTTTTTTCGCCATCAAATACCATGAGACAAGGACTAAAACTAATGGCAACAGATTAGGGAAAATTCCATCTAAAATCTGTTGGATATCGATTTTTGCATCGCTGAACTTCAAAACGATCGGTAATTGTAAATTGACGTAACTTGCTGCTACCCCACCGATAACGATCATTCCTAGAACAGAGAAAGCCTGCGTGATCTGTTGGGCTTTTTCCCCAACAAAGGTATCAACCGATTCAGCTCCCAGCTCATAACCTTTGAAGAATAAGAAGCGGGAACCAAACATAATGATCGTGTTATAAGCGACAATGTAAAAAATCGGTCCTAAGATACTGCCGTTGGCTGATAATCCCATCCCAATGGAAAGCAAGATTGGGATCAACATCCCTGGAATCATCGAATCCCCAATACCAGCTAAGGGGCCCATCAAGCCGACTTTCAACCCATTAACAAATTCATCGTCAATCTCTTCTTTACCTAATGCTCGTTGTTCTTCTAATCCAACAACCACGCCATTGATCAATGAACCGATTTGCGGTTCGGTATTATAGAAGACGGAATGTCTTTTCAGCATAGCTTTTTGTGCTTCAGGATCATCTTTGTATAAACGTTTCGCGATTGGCTCCATTGATAAAGCAAAACCAAAGGCTTCTAAGAATTCAAAACTCGTCGCCACTAAGTTATACATCATCCAGCGAATATAAGATTTATTCAGCGTCTTTTTATCTAAAAGTTGATAAGATTTCTTTTGTTCCATTAAAATTCCTCCTCATCATCGAAGTCATCATAAGAGCCGTCCTCTGTCACTACTTTTACTGCTGGTTTAGATTTGGCTTGGAAGAAAATATAAGCGATGACACCAGCCACGACAGCCAATGCGATCATATTCAATTTCAAGAAAATCACGCAGATAAATCCGAAAACGAAGAATAGCAGCATGATGTCTTCTTTAACAACGGCCGTTAGCAACATCACGATTCCGATCGCTGGCAGAGCACCACCTAGGATTCCCATCACATCGATCAAGTATTGCGGCATGCTTGCCAGCAATTCTTTCGCAAAGCTTGAACCAAAGTAGATAACTAAAAATGAAGGAACGAAGCGCAAAACAAAACTCAATAATTGCGGGCCAACGATTGCATTGAAGTGAAATCCCTTTTCATCGCCTTCTTCAATCGCTTTTTGCGCGCGGTGGTTCCAGAAGGAGTTGGCAACTTGGAAGAAGTTAAAGACGATTGTTCCGATAACACCGATAGTAGTCGCTAAGGTTACCGCTACTTCGGTTGATGAATTTGATAAAATGGCTAAGGCAATTGCTGGGTATGCGACAAAGTTCAGATCGGCCGGCATCTGACCGCCGGGAGTTACCATTGCGATATAGACTGCCTGAATCGCAACACCAATAATAATACCTTGTGTCACATCACCTAAAATAAGTCCGATTAAAAATCCTGATACTAATGGGCGGCTGATGGTATACCATCCACCTGTTAACCCCATCAACCAGGGCGTGCCCAAAGCACCTAAGTAACACAATAATGAGATCAATACTGCTTGGAAAAAGAGCATAATTATTTCCTCCGTTCTTTATTTTTCGATATCTTTCCAAGTAAAGCCTTTTGAATCCGGTACTAATTTAAATTGAATATCCATCCCCAGTTCAGCTAAACGTTCAAAAGCTGCACGTTCGCCTTCTGTGATTGCTACATTTGGTCCAATTTTTTCTGCCCCATCTCGAGCGCTCATGGGACCAACATTTAGAATCGGGTAACAAGAAATAAAATCAGCTCCTGCATCATACAGACGCACAAGCGTTTCCGGCGTTTTCGCGATCAAGAAATAATTCTTTTTGCTGCCGACGATTTCATCCCACTTCAAGGCTGTCCGATCGACCGTCATAACAAAACCTTTCAATGGCTTGGGTACTGCTCCTTTAAGCACTTTTGACAATGTTGGATTATTTGCAGAAGGATCATCTACTGCAACGACACCATCACAGGCTCTTTCACTCATCCATCTAGTTACTACTTGTCCGTGAATAATGCGATCATCAATTCGAATAAAAGATATTGCCATTTTAAAACACTCCTGTCTTCTTTTTGTCATTTTGTTATAACAATAACACAAATTGATTATAAAACATTTCCCCAAGAAAGACAACGCTTTCTTTTATTTTTTCAAAAAAAGTGCAAAACAATTTAACTTGTCCTGCACTTTTAGTAGATTTAAATTTCGACGTAGTAGCGATATTGGTCCCCAATGTAATAGCAATCACTGATCTCTTTGTACTGTCCATCGCTTTTAGAAACCATTCGTACTCGTTTTAAAATCGGTGTATTTTCCGGAACATCCAATACAACTTGTAATTCTGGTGTCGCCATCAAAGCTTCGACGTATTCTTTGCTTTCACTCATGACGATATCAAAGGTTTTCAAATACTCATAAAGAGAGCCATAATAATCTTTACTGTCTAATGAAAATTTTTCCGAATAAGGAATGTGAGTCACAAAATAAGCAAAAGCCTTGCCGTCATCCACACCTCTCGTTCTTCGAAGCTGAAGTACTTTAGCGCCTTTTTCAATGCCCAGTTGCTGAGAAATTCGTTCTGAAGCATCGATCACTTGGACCTGGGCGGTTAATGTCCTGACCTTTTTCCCTAATTCTTCCATTTCCCGCGTGAAGCTTCGAACCATTGTATAATGTTCTTTTTCAGTCGAGTGATCCATCGACAAGACAAAGGTTCCTTTCGCCCGTTCACGATACAAATGACCTTCTCGGACTAATTCATCGATTGCCTTGCGAATCGTGATTCGGCTAACATTGTAGATATCACATAGGTCTAGTTCAGGCGGTATTTTTTCCCCATCTCCCCATTCTCCTGAAACGATTTTAAAACGTAAATCATCGGCTATTTGACTATATAAAGGACTCGCACCTTTACCTTTAGCTAATTTTTCATTCAAGAATCTCACCTCTTAAAAGTTCTATTGTCATAACAATAATATATTTTGTGAAAAATATCAACCTTTATAGAATCAGTTTTCTTTTTTTGCATTCCCACTGTCTTTCTAACGATTGCTGAGCATAATGGAGATAGGAAACAAATCCACATATCAAGTGAAGAAAAAAACTTATGAAGATCGCCGTCATTTTTTTCAACTACTATACTTATACTCGCTAATTTTTATCTTTTTCTAGTTTATTTCAAGGAGAAAAAAACGATGATAAATTAGACCGATTGACTTTGATGTTTGGCATTAATATAGGCATCTTGTTTGTCGATAGTCTGATTCTTTTTCTTCGGCGTACTGATTGAAGAAAGCGCGTTCGTGATGACGATTCTTTCTGATTTTCCATCTTAATAAAAAAACTAGAAACCCCAACGAATCAAGGTTTCTAGCTCATATAAAATTCCTACCCCACAGAACCTTCCATCTCATACTGAATCAGACGGTTCAACTCCACAGCGTATTCCATTGGTAATTCCTTCGTAAATGGTTCCACGAATCCCATAACGATCATCTCCGTCGCTTCTTGTTCAGAGATTCCGCGACTCATTAGATAATACAATTGTTCTTCAGAGATTTTTGAAACTTTCGCTTCGTGCTCTAAAGAAACATTCCCATTTAAGATTTCATTATACGGGATCGTATCCGAACTTGATTGATCATCCATGATAATCGTATCGCACTCGATGTGGCTGAATGAGCCAGCACTGTTACGTCCGAAGCGGACAGTCCCGCGGTAGTCTACCGCGCCGCCATCTTTGGCGATGGATTTTGAAACGATCGAGCTGGATGTGTTTGGTGCGTTATGGATCATACGAGCACCATTATCTAGCACGATGTTTTTGCCGGCTACAGCGATCGATAGCATTGTGCCACGCGCGCCTTTGCCTTCCATATAGACACTTGGGTATTTCATGGTTACTTTTGATCCTAAGTTGCCATCGACCCATTCCATTGTCGCGTTTTCTTGGGCTTGTCCACGTTTTGTCTCCAAACTATAGACATTGTTTGACCAGTTTTGGATCGTAGTATAACGGCAGTAGCCATCTTTTTTAACGAAGACTTCTACGACTGCGGCATGCAAACTATCAGAAGAATACGTTGGCGCTGTACAGCCTTCTACATAGTTGATACTTGCACCTTCGTCTACGATGATTAGCGTACGTTCGAATTGTCCGGTATTGGCCGAGTTGATGCGGAAGTAAGACTGAATCGGAATCTCAGTCTGCACACCTTTTGGTACATAGATAAAGGTTCCGCCTGACCAAGCTGCTGAATTCAGAGCTGCCAATTTATTGTCTGATGGCGGCACCAATGTTCCAAAATATTCTTTAAATAATTCAGGATATTCTTTCAAGGCTGAATCCGTATCGGTAAAGACGATCCCTAATTTAGTGAACTCGTCTTTCATGTTGTGATACACCACTTCTGATTCGTATTGTGCAGAAGCTCCGGCTAAGTAAGCACGTTCAGCTTCTGGAATCCCTAAGCGTTCAAACGTTGTCTTGATCTCTTCTGGTACATCGTCCCAATCGCGAGCTGGTTTGTCACTTGAACGGATGAAATAATTGATTTTGTCATAATCCAATTCAGCTAAATCAGGACCGTAACCGGGCATGTCTAATTTTCTGAATGTTTCTAAGGATTTCAAACGGAAATCCAACATCCATTCTGGTTCTCCTTTAGCGCGGGAGATTTCGCGAATGACTTCTTCTGATAGACCTTCACCAGTCGTAAAGACAGGTTCGACATCATCGTGGAAGCCGTATTGATATTCTTCGATTTCAGGTACACTCATGTAATCCCGCTCCTATCCTATTCTTTATGATATTGCCCTTCTCTGGCTTTTCCTTGTTCGTTGGTCAGGGCTTTTCCTAATGCCTTCCACGCTAAGGTTGAACATTTGATGCGGGCTGGGAATTTTGCGACGCCGCTGAGCATCGCCGCGTCCCCTAATGCTTCTTCGTCTTTTTCAGGAATCTCATTTCCTTGAACCATTTGGGCAAAAATTACCGCTAGGTGTTCTGCTTCTGAAACAGGTTTGCCTACCACAGCATCCGTCATCATAGACGCGCTGGCTGTTGAGATCGAACAGCCGCTGCCGGAAAATGCGATATCGGTAATGATATCGTCCTTCACGATCAATTCCAATTCAATCACATCGCCGCATGTCGGGTTGTTCATCTCGATCGTTTGCGTAGAATCACTCAGCTTCCCACGATGATGCGGATGCGCGGAGTGATCCAAGATCACCTGCCGATATAAATTGTCTAATTTAGATAGCGCCATCTTTGAAAAACTCCTTCGTCGCCTTAATTGCTTCGATCAAGCGGTCCGCATCTTCTTTCGTATTATAGAAATAGAAGCTGGCCCGCGCCGTTGCTGGCAGATTCAAATAATTCATTAATGGTTGAGCACAATGATGTCCTGCTCGCACAGCGACACCTTCCATATCTAAAGCAGTTGCCACATCATGAGGATGGATGCCATCCAAATTAAATGCGATCACTCCCGTATGGTGTTCAGGATCTTGCGGTCCATATGTCGTAATCCCGCCGATTTCATGCAGCTTCGGTAGGACATAAGCAACCAATTCCTGTTCGTAATGGTGGATGTTCTCCATACCGATCTCATTTAAATAATCGATTGCACCGCCAAGAGCAATTGCTCCAGCAATGTTTGGTGTTCCCGCCTCGAATTTCCACGGCAATTCTTTCCACGTACTATCGTAAAGATTTACGAAGTCGATCATTTCGCCGCCGAATTCCACCGGCTCCATTTGTTCCAGCCATTCGCGTTTTCCATATAATACACCGATTCCAGTCGGTCCGCACATCTTATGCCCGCTGAAGGCAAAGAAGTCCGCGTCCAATGCTTGAACATCGACAGTCATGTGAGGCGCGGCTTGCGCACCATCCACGACCATCACTGCGTCATTGACATGCGCCATCTCAGCCAATTCTTTGATTGGATTGATGACACCAAGTACGTTAGATACATAGGCCAAAGAAACGATCGCTGTTTTTTCATTGATGATTTCTTTTGCGGCGTCCATATCGATGAAGCCTTCGTCCGTCAATGGCAAATAGCGCAATGTCGCCCCTTTGCGTTCGACTAGCTGCTGCCATGGAATGATATTGGAATGATGCTCCATATAAGAAATGACGATCTCATCGCCTGCTTTAATGAAGGCATCGCCATAACTGCGTGCCAACCAGTTCAACCCAGTCGTCGTTCCGCGGGTGAACAAAACTTCCGCAGTCTCCTTCGCATTGATAAAGCCACGAACTTTTTCGCGACTATTTTCATAGTCCTCTGTCGCCCGTTCAGCCAAGGTATGCACACCACGGTGAACATTCGCATTATCATGCTCGTAATAATGACGCAACACGTCCAAGACCTGCGTCGGTTTTTGTGTTGTCGCCGCATTATCTAAATAAACAAGTGGTTCATCATTTACTTCTTGGAAAAGAATCGGAAAATCTTTTCTAATAGTAGAAAAATCCCTCATTATTTACTCAACTTCCCTTCGATCGTAGCGATCAATTGCTCTTGCGTGGCTTTCACTGGAATAGCAGTGATCACAGGTCCTAAGAATCCGCGGATAACAAGTCGTTCCGCTGCAGCTCGTTCTAACCCGCGACTCATTAAGTAGAATAATTCATCTGGGTCCACACGACCTACACTGGCTGCGTGTCCGGCGGTTACTTCATTTTCATCAATCAAAAGAATCGGATTAGCATCGCCGCGAGATTTCTCAGACAACATCAATACACGACTTTCTTGTTGTGCGTCAGCACCCTTGGCACCTTTTAGGATATGTCCGATTCCGTTAAAGGTCAACGTGGATTTCTCTAGGATAACCCCATGCTGCAAAATATGGCCAATCGTATGCGGCGCTTTATTCGTTACACGAGTATCGATCCCTTGAATTTGTTTGCCATCACTGATTGCTACGATCTTCACTTCTGAATGCGAACCCTCGCCGACTAAATCAGAATCAAAATCCGCCACCACATTTCCGTCGTTCATGATCCCAATCGCCCAATCAATCATTGAGTCACGCATCAAGTAACCACGACGATTCATATAAGTCGCGATGTTAGCGCCTAGTGAATCAACCGCTGAGAATTTCACGCGCGCGCCTGGTTTCGTAATTACTTCGACTACGACATTTCCTGATAGTTTCTTCGCAGTATCGCCCTGTGATTCAAAACGTTCCAAGTAAGAAAACTCACTGTTGTCTTCCGCCACGATCAATACATGTTTGAAGAAATGAGCGTCATCGTCCCCATTGTGCAAGAACAAGCTCTCCAATGGTTCCTCGATCACCACATTTTTAGGCACATAAAGGAAAATACCGTTGTTCATGAACGCCGCATGCAACGCGGTCAATGAATTTTCTTCAACTGGCACCGCTTTTTGCATGTAGTATTCCTTGACTAGTTCAGGATGCTCTTGCATCGCAGTAACCAAGTCGGTAAAGATCACACCTTGATCCGCGAGTTTTGGCGAAATTTGTTCAAAAACCGTAGTTTCGCCAGCTTGTACGACCATTGGGTTGTCCTTCATTTGATCAAAGCTAGGGATCGTTCCGCTAACTTCTTGATGTTCAGGTTTTACATTATAAAGATTCCAACGAGCAAATTTTACTTTTTCAATTACAGGTAAAGGCAGCTCATCGATTTTATTCAGCGCATTGACACGTAGATCGGTCATCCATTGAGGTTCGGCCCATTCGGCTGAGTAAGCTTTGACGGCCTCAAGATATTCTGTCCATTTTTTCATCTATCTTGCCCTCCTAAACTTCTTCTTTGTAATCGATACCTAATTCAGCAGAGATACCTGCGTAGCCTTCAGCTTCTAAACGTTTCGCTAATTCTGCGTCGCCAGTTAAGACTACTCGACCATCCATCATGATATGCACGACATCAGGCACAATATAATTCAATAGGCGTTGGTAGTGAGTAATGATCAATGAACCGAAGCCTTCGCCGCGCATTTCGTTGATCCCTTTGGCAACGACTTTCAACGCGTCGATATCCAGCCCTGAGTCGATTTCATCTAAGATCGCAAATGTAGGCTCAATCATTAATAATTGAAGGATTTCGTTACGTTTCTTTTCCCCGCCAGAGAACCCTTCATTTAAATAGCGTTCAGCCATTTCTTCCGGCATATTCAGCAATTCCATTTTTTTATCTAACTTCTTCAAGAATTGCATCACAGAGATTTTATCCTCTTCTTCACGACGAGCATTGATCGCTGCCCGCATGAATTCGGCATTACTGATTCCTGGAATCTCGCTTGGATATTGCATCGCTAAGAATAAACCTAGACGCGCACGTTCATCGACTTCCAAGTCTAAAATATTTTTACCATCGAAAAGAACTTCGCCTTTAGTGACTTCATAGTTTGGGTTGCCCATGATGGCTGCTGACAAAGTAGATTTACCAGTCCCATTTGGTCCCATGATGGCGTGGATTTCTCCCGTCTTCATCACAAGGTTTACACCTTTTAAAATCTCTTTATCTTCAATGGCAACGTGTAAGTCTTTAACTTCTAAAACTGACATGAAAGTACCTCCAAAATTTTTTTCTCGTTCTCACACATTTTAATCTAAATGAGAATGGAATACAAACCGATTCACCGAATTTCTTCCAAAAAACTACCCTTTATTTAGAATAATTATAAATTTGTTTATTCACAGTGCCTTTACTCCGAGTCCGCAAAAAGTTTTTGCAGAAATGCCTCCTCGGTTAATTTTTCCGTCGCTTCTTGATAATGGAAGAAAGATGGCTTTTGGTCATAAAAGATTTCCTCAGTCAACTTTGCCTGATCAATCTCGGGGAATAAACCTGCCGGAAAGTAATACTCATTATCCGCTAGACTATGATAAAACAAACTGCTGCCGCATTTTTGACAGAAACCGCGTTCGGCCCATTCAGATGACATGAAACGCTGAACCTGCTCCTCTCCGCTTAGAGTGAACCCTTCAGGCAAAACACCCGCCAACGACATAAACGGTCCGCCAAAAAATTTTTGACACATCTGACAATGACAAACCGTGATTTCTTCTGCCACATGTGGAATCTTGATTTCTACCGCTCCACATAGACAGCTCCCATTTGCTTCCATAAAAAACTTCCTTCCTATTTAAAATGATTTCATTTTTGTGGACTCATAGCCTCGATTTAGCTATATGCTTCATTTGTTTTGTACTGAATCTAGTTTAGCAATAAAATTATTTTTATGATATGGGTTTCAAAAAGACTGCCCAGTCTTTCCTTTTAGCAAACGGAATACAAAAAACGCTGAAAGAAATTTTCAGCGCTGCTTTATTATCAGTATAAACATTTAATATGGTGATGATTTAATTTAGCCATTTTTTCGGCGGACACTGGCTTTTCAGTGATTAGATAATCGATCTCATGACAAGCAATTGCTTGATACATATATTTATGATCCAATTTATCTTCCGTAGCCAGCACGACTAAATGATTAGCCTGCCTGCGAAAAGCCTTTTTGATTAACGCTTCTCCCTCATGGGTTTCGGTGACACCATGTACAAAATCTAACCCCCGACAGCCAATAAAGGCAATGTCTGCATTGTACGTGAGAGTATCATTGTAAGCTTTTGAACCGTTGATTGTTGCCCGTTTCGGGACGATCGATCCACCTAATATCGACACATGAGCGGTTGTAAACTCACTCAGCATCGCTGCAGTAAGGACACCATTCGTAATGACCTGCAACCCATCAAATTTACTTAAATTTTTGATCAAATGCAAACTCGTTGTGCTGGAGTCTAAAAAGATGACCATATCATCTTTTACTAACGTCTCAGCAATATCGGCAATATATTGCTTGTTGTCCTCTTCATTCAAACGAGTGACCTTCATTAGATAAGGTACATCGATTTTTTTGTTATCAATGATCATTGCTCCGCCACGTGTTCGTCGGATTAATCCATTTTCTTCCAGTAAAACTAAATCTCTCTTGACTGTTGCTTCACTATAGTTGACCAGATCAATCAAATCTGCGACAGTCGCAAACTGATTGACCTTTAGATAATTGACAATCTGCTGCTGACGGTCTTCAATCGCACTTAGCATCTCTCCCCCTGCTTTCCTCTTCATTTTAATTAATTATAACTTTTCTAAAGGAAAAGAAGACAGCCCTTCCAAGAAAAATTGAAAGTTCTGTCTTTTTTATTAATATAATTCGGCTTTTCCAATCGTGTTCAAGACACTCAATTTATGTCTGACCACTTCTTTTACTTTATTATTTGCTTCTGGGAAAACATCTCCTGGTTCATACATCTCAGGATTTTCATTTAGGATTTCCCGTAAAGCATCAAAGAAGACACTTTTCAGATCAGAACTCAAATTGACCTTTGCCACACCATATTTTACCGCTTCGCTGACTTCAGAATCAGGATTTCCTGAACCGCCATGTAATACAAAAGGAATATCGAGACGATCGTTCAGCTCCTTCAGTAATTCTATATTTAATTTTGGTGTCATATCTTTGGGATACAATCCATGTGCAGTTCCAATCGCTACAGCAAGCGTGTCGATACCCGTTTCTTTCACAAATTCTTCGGCTTGGTTTGGATCTGTATAAATGATATTTGCTGAACCGCCTTCCGCCGATCCGTTATTTCCAATCGTCCCTAATTCAGCCTCAACCGATACATTCACATCGTGGGCGAACGAAACTACTTTTTTGGTAAGCTTCATATTGTCTTCAAAGGTCTGAGTGGAGGCATCGATCATTACAGATGTATAACCATTGCGTATCGCCCGCATCACATCCTTCACCGAACCGCCATGATCCATATGAATCACGACAGGAACCTTACTATTGTGAGCATATTCTTTCGCTGATGCGACAAATTCATCATTTAGATAAGCAATCTCATCCGGGTGTATTTCCAAAATTACTGGTGCCTGTTGCGCTTCAACTTCCTCCATAATGGCCTTCATCATGTCGTAACTGCAAATATTAAATGCAGGTACAGCAAATTTGTTTTCTTTGGCAACTTTCAGTAGATCCTTCATTGTATATAGCATTAAACTTCCACCTCATTGATTATTTTTTTATCTTCAACAGTAATCGGTTTTTTTAGCAACCCAACTGCTATTGCTGTAACTAACGTACCTGCGACGATCGCTAGGAGATACATCGGCAGATTATTCATAACATTAGGAATAAGCATCACCCAAATCCCACCATGGGGCGCCATCGAAGTAACACCGGCTGCCATGGATATGCCTGCTGCAGTTGCCGAACCTAACATCAAACTAGGAATCACTCGAATCGGGTCCGCCACCGCAAATGGAATGGCACCTTCAGTAATATATGAAGCTCCCAGTATCCAACAAGATTGTCCGGATGTCCGTTCTTCCTTGGTAAATTTGTTCTTAAATAAAATTGTTGCTAAAGCCAACCCTAGTGGCGGAGTCATCCCTGCTGCCATACAAGCAGCGATCGGTGCATTGACTCCTGCGGACATTAATCCGATTGAGAATGTAGATATTGATTTGTTTATTGGTCCGCCCATATCAGCCGCCATCATCACCCCGATTAATAATCCAAACATCAAACCTGAAGTGTTTCCTAATCCATTTAGCCAACTCGTCAGCGCATCTAAAACCCAAGCAATCGGTTTATCTATCAAAAAGACCATCGCTAAACCAATCACTAAAATGGAGACTAACGGAACCACAATCAGTTGATAAATTGCCGCAAACTGTTTTTTAATAGCTATTTTATTGGCTAAGATATCGGTCAAATAGCCGGCTAATAGACCGCCAATCATCCCGCCCAGAAATCCTGAACCGCCATTTGCCGCCAATAATCCGGCAACAATTCCGGGAGCAAAGCCCGCTTTTCCTGCGATTGAACTAGCAATCCCTGCGCTTAATGCTGGAACCATCATCGCAAAAGCAGTCCCGCCGCCAATGGTTGATAACGCCCCCGCAAGTACATTGTAGTCAGCTGACTTTGGATCAGATGCAGTTATTCCAAAGGCAAAACTTAAGGCAATGATAATCCCGCCAGCGATCACAAATGGCAGCATGTAATTTACACCATTCATAAAGTGATTGTATATTCCGCTTTTTCGTTCTTGCGAATCGTTTTTGTCATCTGCTGAAACTTCAAATGTTCCAACATTTGCCAATGCTTCTTCAATTACTTTCTCTGGCTCTTTGATTGCTCGTCCAGTTGAAACGCGTTTAATTTTTCGACCAGCAAATCGACTAGTGTCAATGTCTTTATCGACGGCTAAAATAATCGCATCCGCTGATTTAATTTCTTCAGATGTTAAAATGTTTTCCGTTTTTGCTCCCTGTGTTTCGAACTTAGCCTCATGACCCAAACTCGTTGCTGTTACTTCTAATTTTTCAGCAGACATATACGTATGAGCGATCCCTGTAGGACAAGCTGTAATTCCAATTATTTTCATGATGATTCCTCCCTATTTATGATATCCAGTACTTCTATTGCACTTCTGGCCTCTTTCAACTGACTTCTAAACGTCTGATTCATTAACTTTCGTGACAGATTACTCAATATTTCTAAATGTATATTTGAGGTCTTTTTAGGAACTAAAATTGCAAAAACCCATTCAATCATCTTACCATCCATTCCGACATAGTCGGACATCTTTCCTGTATGCACAAAACAAACAGTGGGGATCAAAACAGCCCTGCTTTTCGCATGTGGGATACCAAAACCAGCTTCTATTCCTGTTGATGTTTCTGCTTCTCTTAGATATAAATCCTTGATTACTTTCTTAGCTTTGGTTACCCGTTGCTTTTCTTCAAGTAATTGACCGAGTCTTTCAAACAGCTCATCTTTTGAACGTATTGACTCATCAAAAATAACTAAATCGTTCATCATTAAATCATCTAACTTCACCACAAAAACCTACTTTCACAACTAGGATAGCGCTTTCCTGTTTATGGTGATAACTATAGCACCGCTATCCAAAGCGTTCAATATTTTGACTGTTTTTCGGTTTAAAACTCTTTTAACACTAAAAAAGCTCACTAATCATGACCCGAATAGATCATAATCGGTGAACTTTTTAGCTATTC
Organism: Enterococcus sp. AZ128; assembly: GCF_051714485.1. Classification (NCBI taxonomy): domain Bacteria; kingdom Bacillati; phylum Bacillota; class Bacilli; order Lactobacillales; family Enterococcaceae; genus Enterococcus; species Enterococcus sp. AZ128. The sequence goes on along the minus strand of NZ_JBIORZ010000001.1, from coordinate 453,463 downwards.
TTACACTAAAAAAAGGAGCTCTGACAAAAATCTTGTCAGAGCTCCTTTTTCCAAATAAACGTCGGTCCAGAAGTAGCTTCTTCGGAAATTTCTTCTTATTTCTTGAAGCTGACCGCTTCTGTCACAACCTCATAAATGTCAAAATTATTGTTCAACTGGTTTTACAGATCCGTCCCATTTCTCCAAGATCCAATCTTGAACATCTTTCTCATGTAAAACTTTCACTAATTTCTTCACGCGCTCATCGTTTTTGTCTTCTGTACGAACAGCAAGGATATTCGCGTAAGGTGATGTATCTTTTTCAAGCAATACAGCATCTTTGACTGGGTTCAAACCGGCACCATAAGCAAAGTTCGCATTGATCGCTACCAGGTCACCTTCATCATTGCTGTAAGTCGTAGCCAACAATGCAGGATCGATAGAATGATCAAATTTCAAATTCTTAGGATTTTCCGCAATATCATCAAATGTTGCGGTCTCTAAATCAACACCGTCTTTCACTTTAACTAAATCAGCATCCTGTAAGATCGTAATAATACGGCCCCAGTCTGATTCAGAGCTTGACGTAATAACTGTCGCGCCCTCTTTTAAATCTTTGATATCTTTGATTTTCTTAGAATATAAACCCATTGGTTCGATATGGATCGCACCAGCATCAGTAAATTTATAATCATTTTCTTTTACGGCTTTTTCAAAGAAAGGTTTGTGTTGGAAGTAGTTCGCATCGATATCTTTGTCCGCTAACGCTTTGTTTGGCAATACATAATCATCAAATTTTTTGATTTCCAGCTTCACGCCTTCTTTTTCAAGCAATGGTTTTACATGCTCCAAGATTTCCGCATGGGGAGTTGGTGACGCACCCACGACTAATGTATCGCTTTTTTCTTTACTGCTGCTGTCAGAAGAAGCGGAATCGCCATTCCCGCAAGCTGCCAACCCTACTGTTAATAATGCTGCTGCCGCAAAACCTAAAATTTTCTTTTTCATTGTTAGTTCCCCCTAAATAGTTTTAATAGATTTATTTTTAAGAATAAAAAGATATTCTGTTGCTAACGTTTATCCGTTCGCTTCGTCAAGAAATCTCCGATGCCTTGAACAATGAAGACGATGATTAAAATGATCACTGTTGCTACTAAGGTAACGGTATAATTGCCTCGTTGATAGCCTTCTTGCCAAGCTAACGCTCCAAGCCCACCTGCTCCGATCGCACCAGCCATCGCCGTAAAACCGATCATTGACACGGTTGTAACCGTCAAGCCTGAAATTAATGCAGGCAAGCTTTCTGGGATCAATACTTTGTAGATTGTTTGAAAGTAGCTGGCCCCCATAGAATCAGCCGCTTCCAATACCCCTGAATCAACTTCACGAAAGGCAATTTCAACTAACCGTGCGTAAAATGGTGCCGCTGATAATACCAATGCAGGAATTGCTGCTTTAGCTCCCAACATCGTTCCCACTAACGCCTTTGTAAACGGAATGATCAAAACCATCAGGATCATAAAGGGTGTTGATCGGAAAATGTTACTAAGAATGGATACCAATCCATATAAGATACCGCGCGCCGCCGAATGCTTCCGTCCTAACGAATATAGCAATAAACCTAGCAGCAAACCTAGAACAAATACAATCAACATAGAAATAATCGTCATGAACAACGTATCATTAATGGCCTCTTTCAAAGTATCCCAAGAAACTTGCTGGAAATTTAAATACGTCTCAGAAAAACTCTTATCCACGGTGCAGCACCTCCACTCCGACTTGTTGGCTCTCAATAAAGCTGATAGCCCGGTCAACCTCAGCTGGATCTCCTGTCAATTGAACAGTCAATGTTCCAAAAGAGCTGCCTGTCGCCCGTTCAATATTTCCGTACACGATACTAATATTGACCGGAAATTTACGAATCGCTTGTGAAACCACTGGTTCGTTGGCATTATTTTCCAAGAAATGCAATGTCGCCAATGTTCCTGTTGGATTTTCTTTGACGAACTCTTTCAGCAGCTCAGAAGGATCTGCTTTAGGCTCAAGATCTTGTTGAACGAAAATCTTGGTCACTTCCTGTTGTGGATGGCGGAAGACTTCGCGAACAGAACCCTCTTCCACGATTTTCCCTAGCTCCATCACAGCGACCTTGTTGCAGATTTTGCGGATTACATTCATCTCATGCGTGATCAATACAATCGTCAACCCAAGTTGTTGATTGATATTCGCTAATAATTCTAAGACTTCCTCTGTCGTCTGCGGGTCCAGCGCGCTAGTCGCTTCATCACAAAGCAGAATATCCGGATCATTAGCCAAGGCACGGGCAATGCCGACCCGCTGTTTTTGTCCGCCGGATAATTGAGATGGATAAGCATCCCCTCTTCCGTCCAAACCGACTAGATTCAATAATTCCTGAGCCTTTTTCTGACGCTGTTCTTTTGCCACGCCTGCTAATTCCAACGGTAATTGAATATTTTCAATCACTGTTCGTGACCATAATAGATTGAAATGTTGGAAGATCATTCCAACTTTTTTGCGAAACGTTCTTAACGCCGCACCTTGTAATTTTGCGACATCCTCACCATTTACCAGAACCTCTCCAGCTGTTGGTGTTTCTAATCCGTTCAATAAACGAACCAATGTACTCTTCCCAGCTCCTGAATAACCAACGATGCCATAAACATCCTTTTCTTCAATTGCTAAATTAATTCCATTGACTGCGTGGATTGGTCCAGTTTTGCCGGCAAAACTTTTCCCCACTTGATTTAACTCAATCAATGCCATGATTCTTACACCCTTTCTTAATAACTTATTAGCTTATAGCTAGTTCAGTTATGTAACTATTTCTCGTTACGCATACGATTCCACTAAAGCGCTCGACACTTTTGACAGCCTAAATCGTTATCAAACTGAGGCTAACAATGTATACTGCGAAAAGTGTAAATCGCAAAAAAGCTTCCGTCCTAAAAAATGTACGACTGTACACTTAGGACGAAAGCTTTGACTTCCGTGTTACCACCTAAAATTCGTTCTGACCTTACGATCACAACCTCTGCCAGTACTTGCTTCACGCGTATACTGAGGTGCTGTAACGGGCACTCCCGTGATAGACTTGGCACCTGCTTCGTCCATCCTGCTCAAAGACCATTTTCCATCTCATTACCGTAACTCCTTTTCAGCGTACTGGAGCTCTCTTTGTACTTTAATCAGATGTACTTTTCTTTTCATCGCTTTCTCATGTGTATGAAAGGATTATATCAGGCTGATTTTATCCTGTCAAACCACAAGTGAAAATTTCTCTATAAGTTTTCAAACTCGTCTACATCAACCTCGCGCAATGACAAGATCCATGCATCTAGTTCTTCCTTCACGTTCAATGCGGCAGGATCAGCTAAAACTTTTTCACTAACCGAAGAAACCACGCCTGCTAAAGGACTCTTGAATTCTTGCACCGCTTTTTCAGCTTCAATCTCTAATAAAGGATCTCCCGCTTTAACAGTTTGTCCGACTTTTGGTAAAGAAATAAAAGTGACTTCACCAAGTGTCTCTGCCATCTCTGCAGTCAAACCCATGCAATAATCTTTATCATTGTGCAAGATCCATAGACCTTCATTTTTTTTCAAGTAACTCATTTATTTATAACGCTCCTTTTTCATAGTAGAAAATACATATTCGGCTGAATCCTCTAAAGTTTAAATAGAACTTTCGTAGGTCGCTTCTTTAAAACCATTCAATAAAAATTGATCATCTTTGATCAGCAATGGGCGCTTCACCAGCATCCCGTCACTCGCCAATAATTTACTAGCCTCTTCGATAGACATATCAGCCATTTTTTCCTTTAACTCAAGCTCACGATATTTCATCCCGCTTGTATTGAAGAATCTTCGAACGGGCAGTTCGCTTGCTGTCAACCATTTCTCAAACTCAGCAGCTGAGGGTGTGTCTTGAATCAAATCAATCGTTTCATAATCAACACCCGCTTGGTCTAACCAAGCTTTCGCTTTACGACAAGTTGAACATTTTGGATACCAATAAAATTTAAGCACTGCGTGTCCTCCTAACAGATTTCTTGCCTACGCTTTGATAACGCATTGATAAGATCAAGCCGATCCCAATCATATTTCCTAAAATCGATGAACCACCCTGACTGATAAACGGCAACGGAATACCCGTTAATGGCAATAGTCCAATATTCGCGCCGATATTTTCAAAGACATGGAACAGCATCATCATAATGATCCCTGAGGCGATATAAGCATAAAATTCATTATTCATGTCAAAGCATAACCGAATCATTCGATAAATCAAAATAAAATAGAGCAAGATTACAAAAGCACCGCCAACAAAGCCAAAATTCTCACCGATTACCGTGAAGATCATATCTGACTCACGAACCGGTACGTAAACATGGCTGACATTATAGCCAGTCCCAAACATTCCGCCAGAACCGATCGCCATCAATGCATGAGCCAATTGGAAACTTTTCCCTTGTGGGTCATGGAATGGTTCTAGCCATGAATCGATTCGAGCAAATTGATAGTTTTTAAATCCGATATGAGTCAACATCTCTCGCCCGCCGTCTGTAGTCACTAATAAAATGACTGAAACACCGATAATTACCGCAATCACAACGACTGGTATTACAACTAACCAAGAAATACCTGACATCAAAAACATTCCCGCAAAAATCGCCAAGAAAACTAACATTGTCCCAAAATCTTTTTGTGCCAAAACTAAAACTAAAACAGGAATCGTTATAATCACCATTTTTAAGATCAGTTTAAAATCTGTTTTTAAAGAACGCAATTTAATCATGGTATTGTGCTTTGTAATAACTAGAGCCAGCATCAAAATATATGCTATCTTCATTAGCTCCGCAGGTTGAAAGGTTAACGTGCCAAGCTTAAACCAGTTTTTTGAACCTGTTGAGGCAGCTAATGTCGGATCGTAATACTTCAATAGCGCCAACATGACTGCTAATCCAATCACGTATAAAAAAGGAGTCAACCGCCACAATAGTTTCGCATCAAAATGAATGATAATAACAATTGCTGCTGCTCCAACCACGTACCAAATCCCTTGCATGACCATATTCCGAAAAACATTAGGATCTCTTGGATCTTGCGACAAAGCCACATACAGTGACAGCATTCCAATTAAACATAATATGAAAACAGGTAAAATGACGCCGTAATCAATCCGGCTGTCATCATTATTTTTTTTCAATCTATCCATCGTTCATCTCTTTTCCACCAGTATACTCGCTCTATTATAGACGCTTCTTTGTCTAAAGAAAAGCAAGCATTGCTGACTTTGTAAAATCTTTATTCTTCGTTTGTCTCCTGTCGCAAATAATAAATCAAACCCCAAATTCCCAATTGTAATAAACTAAACATTAAGACAAATTGAAGCTTTTCTGCACTCCAATTCCCCATCAATAATTTCAACACCTTCAGCGGACGAACCAATAACTCGATGGAATGAATACGGTCAAATCGTCCAATATAAACAGCAATACTTGAAAGAATCGATACTACCAGAAGACCGCTGATTCTCTGTGATTGCCGCAATTTAACAACTGAAAAAAGCTTAAATACTTGTGCCATGCCAATGAATACCATTAAGACTATTGGAAGCACTAATAAAAAATACGACCACCAGTCGTTAACATTCATCAGAAAGTGTCCACCAGGCTGATAAATCCTTAAGCTAGTTAAATGAAACAAGTCAGTCATTAAATAAGGGACATTAGGAAAAAACAAAAGCCACAAAGGGGCAAAAATCCAGCACATTAGACGTTTCCCCTGCATAAACAGTTGAGCAAAAACAATCGGCAACCATGCCAAAAAGACATTCAGCCCCATAAAAGAAAACGTCGTTTGACCAAAATGCATAAATAAAATATATAGCCATACAGCTAGATGAAACATATAAACTTTTTTCATAGTTCTCCTCAATTTTGTATAATAAATCATTGCAAAAAAATGGATCAATTTTACCGTAACACACATTTTACTAAAACATTTAGAAGTTTTTTCGAATTTATTTCTTCTATAGAAAAAAGTCGTCCATACCAAAGGATAAACTTTGATACGACGACTTTTAAATATGCCAGCTGCAGGAATCGAACCTGTGACCTACGCGTTACGAGTGCGTTGCTCTACCGACTGAGCTAAGCTGGCGTTTGATACAAGAGAAATTATAGAAAACTTCTACCAAAAAGTAAAGTAAGAATCCTCTTAAAAAGCGATTACATGAAAAAAACTTGAAAATGTGCTAAAATTAAGCAAGTGATAAAAGGAGGCGTTCGAAACAAATGGCTACATTTGGCAAAATAGAAACACACGTTGACCCTTCCGAAGCTGGTAAAAAATTTCCAGTAAAGACACACGTCATGTTCACTATTCGCGGTCAATCTCAAACTGGGGTGGTCGCTAAACAATTGAAAAACGCAGCTGTCGTTGAAATCGATGAAAAGCAGGATAATGAAGATTTGATTACTCATTCCAACGGCGTCGTCGTTATCAATTATAAACAAATGGAAAAGATTTAGTTTTTTAATCAAAAATAGCGAACCGTTTATGACGGCTCGCTACTTTTTTTATTTTGTACCGAATAAACGGTCACCAGCATCGCCTAGACCAGGAACGATGTACCCTTGATCGTTCAATTGATCATCTAATGCCGCTGTATAAATGTCCACATCTGGGTGTGCTTCCTGTAAAACTTTGACGCCTTCAGGTGCAGCCACTAAACAAACAAATTTCATGTTTGATGCCCCGCGTTTTTTCAATGAGTCGATCGCCATGATTGCTGAACCACCTGTTGCTAACATCGGGTCAACGATGAATAATTGACGGCTGTCAATATCCTCTGGCATCTTGAAGAAATATTCATGTGGTTCTAATGTTTCTTCATCACGGAACATACCGATATGTCCGACTTTTGCAGCAGGAATCAATTCCAAGATACCGTCTACCATGCCGATACCAGCACGTAAGATCGGTACGATCGCAACTTTCTTCCCAGATAACGTTTTTTGTGTAGACAGCGTGATTGGTGTCTCAATCTCGATATCTTCTAACGGCATATCACGTGAAACCTCATAAGCCATCAACATCGCGATTTCATTTACCACTTCACGAAAAACCTTCGTTCCACAATTTTTATCACGAATAATCGTTAATTTGTGTTGAATCAATGGATGATCAATTACTTGAAACTTGCCCATAATAAATTGCTCCTTTATTCTGCATTTCTCCTAATTATAAGACAACTGCTATAAGAAAACTAGTCTAATGTGCATGAATTGGATGAGAATCTGTTAATTCTAAAACAGCTTTGCGAATCTCTGCTAATTTTCCTTCATCACCTTTAGAACGTAAGGTTTCAATGATTAAATCAGCGACTTGCTTCGCGTCCTCTTCTTCAAAACCTCGACTAGTAATCGCAGGTGTTCCGATCCGAATACCACTGGTTTCTTTAAAGCTTTTTGACTCAAAAGGAATTGAATTTTTATTTACAGTAATGTGCACGCTGTCTAATAATTCTTCTGCTTCACGGCCAGTAATATCAAAGCCGGTCACTTCGATCAATAACAAATGATTGTCGCTAGAACCAGAAATCACTCGTGTTTCAGGCGCCTGATTAAAGACTTTAACCATCGCTTGAGCATTTTTAAGAACTTGCTCACTATAGGTTTTGAATTCTGGAGCTAAAGCTTCCTTAAAGGCTACAGCTTTCCCTGCGATAACGTGCTCTAATGGACCGCCTTGCAGCCCTGGGAAAACCGCGCTATTGATTTTCTTAGCCAGTTCTGCGTCGTTAGTTAGGATTAATCCGCCACGAGGTCCGCGTAAGGTTTTATGTGTCGTTGACGTTACGATATCTGCGTAAGGGACTGGGTTGGGATGCAAACCTGTTGCTACTAGTCCTGCAATGTGTGCCATATCCACCATTAATTTTGCATCAACTTCATCAGCGATTTCTCGGAACCGGGCAAAATCGATTGTTCTGCTATATGCACTCGCTCCCGCTACAATTAATTTCGGCTGATGTTTCCGCGCCAAAATACGAACGACTTCATAATCGATCGTTTCTGTATGAGGATCTACTCCATAGCTGACAAAATTATACAATTTCCCGCTGACATTCACTGGTGAACCATGCGTCAAGTGTCCTCCTGCTGATAGATCCATCCCCAGGACCGTATCTCCAGGTTGAATCAATGAGAAATAAGCCGCTTGATTCGCTTGCGAACCAGAATGTGCTTGAACATTGGCAAATTTCGCATCAAATAATTCTTTGGCGCGATCAATTGCCAAGTTTTCAACAACATCAACAAACTCACAACCGCCATAATAACGGCGTCCAGGATACCCTTCTGCGTATTTATTCGTTAAGACGCTCCCTTGTGCCATCTGTACTGCTTCTGACACGATATTTTCTGAGGCGATCAGTTCAATATTCTGTTCTTGACGCTCCGCCTCATTTTCAATTGCTCCCCATAGTTCGGGATCTAGTGTTTTGTAATCCATCCCAACGCCACCTTTCAATTTTCTGTTTTAAGTATACGAAAGTTTCAGCAGATAATCGAATCTTTTGTTTACTTTTTACTAAAATAATTTTGTGCTGCCGCTTTCTTCAAACGATTCATATATGCCAAGCCTAAATGATCTTCTGGAAAGACTTCAGCAAAGATAATATCCACTTTTTTCGCTTCATCCAAGGCACGCAACCCGCTGAATAAGCCTCGAGTCGCCGCCTTTATCGTATCCTCTTCAAAAACAAAGCGATCGGCTGAAGAATATCGGTTTGCAATACTTGGTGTCGCTAGCAAACCAATTTTTTTATTGTTTTTCTCCGCCCAATCCAAAGCGTCTTCCCAATCGTCAGAATGGATCATCAAAACAGGTGTGTCTGGAGAATAATGTTTATATTTCATACCTGGAGCCTTTGGTGTCTCACTTTCTTTTACCAGATGTTTGTCTAATGGAACCTCAATCCCTAAAACCTCTTCCAATACTTCCTGTGTCACAGCCCCAGGACGTAAAATTGTTGGCACCTCGCTGCTCAAATCTAAGACCGTCGATTCCACACCGATTTGTGTCGCGCCATCATCCAATATTCCAGCGATCTTCCCATTTAAATCATGATATACATGCACTGCAGTCGTTGGGCTCGGCTTACCTGATGTATTGGCACTCGGCCCAACCAGCGGTGCGCCAGTCTTTTCAATTAAAGATAATGTTTTTTTATTATCTGGCATTCTAAAGGCTGCTGTGGATAACCCTCCTGTCACAACAGGACTTAAACTATCTTCCTTAATAGTAAAAATTAACGTTAGCGGTCCCGGCCAAAAATTTTTGATGATTTTTTCAGTTAATGGATGGTAACTATCCACGAACTCCTTTGTCATTGAAAAATCAGCGACATGGACGATCAAGGGGTTGTCACTCGGACGTCCTTTGACCGCAAAAACCTGCTTCACCGATTCCGGTAAAAGTGCATTGGCACCTAATCCGTAGACGGTCTCCGTCGGAAAAGCCACCAGTTCTCCTTGACGCAATAATGCTGCCGCTTGATTTATTTGATCTGACTGAAAAATTTTCGTTTCCACAGCTTCTCCACAGCTCCTTTTTTTGCTTTTCCTAATTTAAAAACTTTCTTTTTCGACTTATCCCCGTAGTGTGGATAACCGAATTGTCAAGTGTGTATAACTATGTTGATAACTTTTTTCGGTTCTTAAGCCCTTTACTCCAGTGTTCTTTTATTATTTTCTTTTTTAAAAATAATTTTTATGCTACCACTATCATACGATCGTTTCCTGACATATCTTGATGAACCGTTACTTTTTTATTCGGAAAAGCCTGCTGAAACATTTTCTGTACCTTTCGCCCTTGACGAAAACCAATCTCTAGAAAAATCATCCCATCTGGCTGTAAAATATCACGACTTTCCAATGCGATTTTTTGATAGATGGCTAGACCCTCGTTCTCAGCAAAAAGAGCTGATTTAGGTTCATAGGTTCGTACACTCTCATCCATTAAATCCCATTCACTTTGGCTGATATAGGGAGGATTACTGATAATAATATCTTGTTTCTCGCTAATTGCTGATAAAACATCGCTTTGTTTAAAGCTGATTTGGGCATGCAAGTTTGCGGCATTCTCTTCTGCGATTTCCAGAGCTCCTTCAGAAATATCGACAGCTGTTACTTGCCACTCTGGACGATTCAACTTTAGACTGACTGCAATTGCTCCCGTACCCGTTCCGATATCGACAACTTTTTTTGATACTCGATCATTCATAGCTAGACATAAGGCCACCAACTCTTCCGTTTCTGGTCGTGGAATCAATGTATCTTCCGTCACTTTAAAACAATGCTCAAAGAAATACTCATATCCCAGCAAGTATTGTGGCGGAATATTCTCCAGCAGGCTTCTTAGATCTGCTTCAATTACTGCTTCATCTTCCAATGAAATGTCTTCCCGCATGTGCATCAGCCACTGCGTCTTGTCCCAATTCTTGCGAGCAAGAAAAAGATATTCAATTGCGTAGCCTTCTTTGCCAGCTGCTTCTAAAAAAGAAGAAGCCCCTGACAGGACTTCTACATAAGTTTTAGCCATTTTGCATATCTTCCAATTTCTTGGTTTGATCATACATAATCAAGGCATCGATAATCTCATCCAGCTTACCTGCTAGGATCTGATCTAGTTTTTGGATCGTTAGGCCGATACGGTGATCGGTCACACGATTTTGCGGGAAGTTGTACGTCCGGATACGTTCCGAGCGATCGCCTGTCCCGACAGCAGATTTACGACTCGCATCATATTCATTTTGCGCTTCTTGTTGGATCTTATCGTACACACGAGCACGTAAGATCTTCATCGCTTTTTCCCGGTTTTTGATCTGAGAACGCTCATCTTGCATGGCAACCGCAATACCTGTTGGAATATGGGTCAATCGAACAGCAGAAGCTGTCTTATTGACATGCTGTCCACCAGCTCCAGAAGCATGATAAATATCAGTCCGAATGTCTTTATCTGCAAGATCGATCTCAACTTCTTCAGCTTCTGGCATTACTACGACAGTCGCAGTTGACGTATGGATACGACCTTGAGATTCAGTTGACGGCACACGCTGTACGCGATGCGCCCCACTTTCGTATTTCAATTTTGAATAAACGTTATCGCCTGTAATCATCATAATCACTTCTTTATAGCCGCCGATTCCTGTTACATTGGCTTCCATGACTTCTGTCTTCCAACCTTGGGCTTCCGCATATTTCTGATACATCGTGAAAAGATCACCGGCAAATAATGCGGCTTCATCTCCCCCAGCGGCTCCACGAATCTCCATAATGATATTTTTGTCATCGTTAGGGTCTTTCGGCAATAGAAGAATCTTAATTTCATCTTCTAAAACTTCTTTTTCTTTTTTCAGATCAGACAGTTCTTCTTTGGCCATTTCTGCCATCTCGGCATCTAGGTTCTCGCCTAATAATTCTTCTGCATCACTAATGCCCTCCACCACTTTTTTATAGCGGCGATACGTCTCTACTGTATCACGAGTACTTGCTTCTTCTTTTGACAGCTGCATGAAGCGCTGAGTATCACTGATGACTTCTGGGTCACTAAGTAATTCACCAAGCTCCTCATAACGATCTTCAATTGCTTGCAGTTGATCGTACATTGATTAAATTCCTCCTAATTTCTAATTCATTTTTAAAGTATTCATTTTCTTTTGGAAAATGAGGCTGATTTTCATCACGCATATCATTCCGCTAAACTTTTAATTAGCAGTATGATCAATCTCTGGATGTAGATAATGTTTGCGACAAACTGGGTAATAGGCTTCATTCCCCCCAATTTGTACTTGATCGCCTTCATAAACTGGGCGTCCATCAATATAGTGCAGGTTCATCGTTGCCTTTTTATGACAAAACCAGCAAATTGTTTTTAACTCTTCCAATTTATCCGCATAAAGCAGCAAGTACTTAGAACCTTCAAACATTTCATTTCGAAAATCATTTTTCAATCCAAAGGCCATCACTGGAATATCTAAATCATCGACGACTTGTGCCAATTGTACCACGTGCTCTTTTGATAGAAATTGCGATTCATCGATCAATATGCAATAAGGTTTATAATCGAGACTCTGAATAAACTCAAAGATATTCGTCTCAGAAAAAATAGGTACTGCTGGTCGGCTTAATCCGATTCGGCTGGAGATAGTTCCCACGCCTTCACGCGTATCTAATCCGCTAGTCATTAACACTACCGGTTTATTTTGTTCCTCATAATTATGGGCGACTTTCAAAATTTCGATCGTCTTCCCGCTGTTCATTGCACCATATTTAAAAAAAAGTTGGGCCATTTCATGTCACCTTTCCCTTTTGTTCCTATCGTATTATAGCGGAAAAGAAGGATTATTTACAGTAATAATTTTCATTGAAGAATCTTCTTAGAAGAATCAATGACTATTTTCGACAAAGTCACAGGCTAATTTTTTAGAATTATAAGGCTTCAATGCTAAAATTTAGCGGTAATCATTTTAAAATACTTATTAAATAGGAGGCTTTTTATGGAACAATCAGTAAAAAAGAAAAGGCGCAGTTTCCCTTCCGCCTACACGGTCATCATCATTGTACTGATCTTGGTTCAGGCTCTAACATTTTTTATTCCTTCCGGCAAATACAGTACCTTGACGTATGACAGCGAAAAAGATCAATTCGCCGTTACTAATGCGCAGGACAAAACAATCATGGAACCGGCTACGCAGAAAACATTGGATAAGTACAAAATTAATATCAAAGTGGATAAATTTCGCGATGGCACTATTTATCGTCCAGCAGCAATACCAAATTCTTACGAACAGATCAAAAAACCAAAACGTGGAATAATGGGAACTATTACACAATTTCTTAGATCTCAAGTTCAGGGGATTACTGAGAGTGTTGATATCATGATTTTTATCTTGATACTGGGCGGCGTGATCGGTATCGTCAATGCCACTGGGGCAATGGACGCAGGGATGATGCGTCTTTCAGAAAAGTTGAAAGGTAAACAAAAATGGTTGATTGTTATCGTAACTACTTTGATTGCAATTGGCGGTACGACCTTTGGATTAGCTGAAGAAACAATTGCTTTTTATCCAATTTTGATTCCGATATTTTTACTAGCGGGATACGACACTTTAACGGCAGTCGCCACGATCTATCTCGGAACCGCAATTGGCACAATGAGTTCGACTATCAATCCATTCTCGACAGTTATCGCCTCGAATGCTGCGGGAATTAGTTTTACAGATGGTATGCCGTTGCGTATCTTAATGTGGATTACCGCAGTCGGTATATCCATTATCTACACAATCCGTTATGCAGAAAAAGTTCGATTGAATCCTGCTGCTTCACTTGTCGCTGATCAAGCTGAAAGTGACCATGAACGATTCTTAGGCGGCCAAGATCGCGAAAAAAATGCGAATTTTACAAAACGTCAAAAATTTTCTCTACTCGTTTTTGCCTTAGGATTTGTTGTAATGATCTATGGAGTACAACAACTCGGATGGTATTTTACTGAGATTGCGGTCGTTTTCTTAGCAGTGACCTATGTTTTAGCATTTGTCTCTGGCTTAGGCGAGAAAAAATTTATCGACAGCTTTGTCACTGGGGCTGCTGATCTTCTAGGGGTCGCTTTAATTGTCGGGCTCGCACGTTCAGTCGGCATTGTCATGGAGAATAGCTTCATTAGTGATACGATCATGAATTTCTTTAGTAATGCGATCAGCGGTATGAACAATATCATCTTTATTTGGTTCATGTTCCTTGTTTATATTATCTTAGGTTTCTTCATTCAATCCTCTTCTGGGTTAGCAGTATTATCGATGCCGATTATGGCGCCTTTAGCTGATGTTGTCGGAATCGATCGTGCATTGATTGTGGATGCGTATAACTGGGGACAAGGTTTGATTGGATTAGTTGCACCAACTGGGTTGATTTTAGTCTCTCTCTCAGTTGTGAATATTGGATTTGATAAATGGATTAAATTCGTTACCAAATTACTGGTCACGATCATTATTCTGATCCTCGCCTTCTTAGCGATTGGTGTATTCATCTCATAAAGAAAAAAAGACTTGGATCTTATCAGGATTCAAGTCTTTTTGATTCACTATATTTCTGATGCCATTTATCATCGACCTGCCGCGTTCCTTCTTTAAAGAAGATTGTCTCTGTGCCAGCCTCGTTGGCCGTTTGATAGTACCATTTTTTCCAGCGTAAAAAATCAAGTTGTGCCTGTAAATCATGAATTTTTTTCTCCAGAGCAGCCTCTTGCTCGACCATAAAGGCATACCGTTGAGGCAATGTCTTGTCGCCTTCTACACACCAGTCCATGAATTTAGCGATTTCTTTGACAGGAATCCCTGAACGCTTCAAACAATCAATGACTTCGATGTAGCCCAGATCATCTTCTGTAAATTCCCTTCGTCCTGCTTGGTTTTTCTTAACAAAAGGCAATAAACCCGCTTTATCATAATATCTTAACGTATCTTGCGAGATACCATACTTCTTTGTGATATCACCAATTAAAAATTTTTTCATTTTTTCAAACTTCTTTCTTGACCTGGAGTTAACTCCAAGTAGTAGAGTAAGTGTATCATAAATTTGAAAGAAGGCAATTTAAATGGAAAAATCTTTAGTTGTAATTACAGGTGCAAGCTCTGGTTTTGGTGCTGAGATCGCCAAACTTTTTAATCAAGCAGGGTTTCCTTTACTTTTATTAGGTCGGCGGGTGGAAAAAATCAAAGCACTACCATTAAACTTTGACAATGTAATGATTGAACAAGTGGATGTGACTGATTATAAAACTTTTGAAGCCAGTATCAAAAAAGCCGAAAATGTGTATGGACCAGTTGATCTGTTAGTTAATAATGCTGGTGTGATGTTGCTTGGCAATGTCTTGGACCAAGACCCAGCTGAATGGCAAACGATGATGAACACTAATGTCATGGGGGTATTGAACGGGATGCAAATCGTGCTGCCAGATATGAAGAAACGCAACCACGGGACTGTCATCAATATGTCTTCTCTTGCTGGGAAGAAAACCTTCACTAACCATGCTGCATATGTCGCTTCAAAATTCGGTGTACACGGTTTAAGTGAAACGATCCGGGAGGAAGTCTCTGGTTCAAATGTCCGGGTTTCTCTAGTCGCTCCCGGTGCCGCTGAAACAGAATTGTTAACCCACGTAACGGACCAAAACGCGTTGACTGATTACCAAGCTTGGAAAGAAAGCATGGGCGGGATTACTCTTGATCCAGTCCATGTTGCCAAAAGTGTAAAATTCATTTATGACATGCCGCAAGAAGTAACTATTCGCGAAATTGATATTGCTGCAACGGCTCAAGATGCTTAATCACTAGCGTCATTTAGCTATCCCACTCCTGCCAAAACGGTGGGAGTTTTTTTTATGGAAGCATGCTATACTGTCTCTATTGTTAAAAATTTTGAATAGATGATTTAAGGAGTCCTCCATGAATTTTGATCGACGAATAAGTTTTCTTAAAAAAAGCTGGAAAAAAATCAATAATCGATTTTCTTCGATTCAAATCATCGTCTTCTATTATTTAGCTATGACGATTCTTTCACTGATTTTATTTAGTTTGCCGATTTTTCGCGAACCAGGTTCACATGTATCTTTCTTAGATATGCTTTTTATGGCTATTTCAACAATTTCGGTAACTGGTTTAACGACATTTGATATCAATTCGGTCTTTAATGATACCGGTGTCCTGATGCTGGAGGTCTTATTCCATATCGGCGGACTGGGAATTATGATGATCACTACCTTCTTTTTTATTGTATCCAAACGTCGAATCACTTTGAAACAGCGGCAATTGATCATGACCGATATGAACCAGCCTCGTCTCAGCGGAATCGTCAATTTGATTCGAATCACGTTTACGATGCTGTTAGCAATTGAAGTCTTATTCGGTACGATCTTTTCGATTTATTTCTATTTAGCAGGTTATTATCACAAAATTTCCGAAGCAATCTTTTTTGGTTTTTATCAGGCTATTTCCGCGGTAACAAACTCAGGCTTTGATGTAACTGGTGAATCGATCATTCCCTTTTCCCACGATGTTTTTTTCATCGTAACAATTATGGTACTGATCTTTATCGGCGGGATCGGCTTTCCCGTTCTAATGGATTTTCACGGATGGGTCTACCACAAAAAATCTAAATCTCGGCTTCCGTTCCGCTTTAGTCTCTTCTCAAAAATTGCCCTGTTAGCCTTTTTTGTACTTTTTATTGGCGGGACCGTTGCGATCTGGCTGTTAGAAAAAAATCACAGTTTCTCTAGTATGAATTTGTTTGATCAATGGCTGAACTCAGCCTTCTATTCTATGACGACTCGGAATGCTGGCTTGCAAATTCATGATCTGAACTTGTTCCAAAATACGACCTTGATTATTTTTTCTTTATTGATGTTCATCGGTTGTTCACCCAGTTCTGTCGGCGGCGGAATTCGAACCACGACTATCGCAATCATTGGCTTATATTTGTTTTCTTTCTTAAAGAATGAAAACGATATAAACATTTTCGGTCGTAAAATCGCTCAGGAAGACGTACGTAAATCAGTGGTGGTCTTTATGCTCTCAGCAGGAATGTGCCTCTTCAGTATTTTATTTTTGACGGCGACGGAGGATCATTCTTTGATTTCGATCATTGTGGAAGTTACCTCAGCCTTTGGAACGACAGGTCTTTCTTTGGGTATCACGGATGACCTCTCCAGTACCGGTAAGATCATGATCGCTATTTTAATGTTCATTGGTCGCGTAGGTATGCTGTATACATTGATGCTCTTCGTACCGAAAGAAACTCAGGACTTAGGCTATGAATTTCCAGAAGAAAAGATTATTATTGGCTAGGAGCGAAAAATGCTCCAGCCTTTTTTTGTCAGTTTTTTTCCCGCTTTAGCAGGTTAGTAAAATAAGAAAAGCCGGCCCACTATTTTTTAAGCACAATTAGTAGATTGGCAGTCGAAAATTGAACTTCTTTTGTAGAAATGATTCTGTTTAAAAAATTAAGAAAAAGGAAACCTATTTAAACTTTTTTTTCAAATATGATAAGATGAATTAAATTTGTTACAGACATGGAGGATGTGTAATGGGGTTACGAAGTCAACTGGCGATCTCAGCCGGCAAGACCGCCCAATGGGTATTAAGAACGTTCTTTAAAGGTGGGTCAAGCTATCCTGGACAGCTTGCCTTGAAGATGGATCCAAAAATTTTAGATACATTAGTTAAAGATTATAAAGTGGTCGTCGTAACAGGTACGAACGGAAAAACATTGACCACCGCTTTGACCGTAAATATTTTAAAACAGGAATTTGATTATGTATTGACGAATCCAACGGGTGCCAACATGGTACAAGGGATCGTTTCGACCTTTTTAAATGCCAAAGGAAAAAAAGGCGGCAAAAAAATCGCTGTTTTGGAAATCGACGAAGCTAGTTTGAGCAAGGTCACAGAGTACATCAAGCCCGAGCTTTTCTTATTCACTAATATTTTCCGTGATCAAATGGATCGTTACGGCGAAATCTATACGACGTATAAATTAATTGTTGATGGTGCTGCAAAATCACCTAGTGCTCCTATTTTGTGTAACGGTGATTCACCGATTTTCAATTCGCTGGAAACCATCAACCCTAGAAAATATTATGGGTTCGATCATTTACCAGATAAAGACCAAGATGCACACTACAATACGGACGGTTTGCTTTGTCCAAAATGTCAGCACATCTTAAAATACAAAATGATCACTTACGCAAATCTTGGAAAATACTATTGTCCAAACTGCGGCTTCCATCGTCCAGAATTAGATTACAAATTAACAGAGATGAAAGCTATGGACAACAAATCATCTGAGTTTGTGATCGATGGGCAAGAATATAAGATTGAAGTCGGCGGGATGTACAATGTTTATAATGCACTTGCTGCGACGGCAGTAGCGGAATACTACGGTGTTTCTAAAGAAAAAATCAAGCGCGGCTTGGGCTATGATGAAAAAGTCTTTGGACGTCAGGAAGAAATTGAGATTGACGGTAAAAAATGTACGCTGGTCTTAGTAAAAAACCCGGTCGGCTTAAATCAAGTCATCGACATGATCGGTTTAGCTCCCTATCCTTTTTCCCTAGTATCATTGCTGAACGCTAACTATGCTGATGGAATCGATATTAGTTGGATTTGGGATGGAAATCATGAAGCGTTCGCAGAAATGGCCATTCCTGCTGTGATTGCAGGCGGTGATCGTCATACTGATATGGCGCTGCGCTTGAAGGTCGCGGGAATTCCTGAGGATACGCTGACGGAGACAGAAAGCTTGACGGATGTTATCGAAAAGATCAAACTGTTGCCGACAGAGCACGTATATATCTTGGCAACTTATACTGCTGTTCTGCAGTTACGTAAAGAATTAGCCCAAAAAGGCTACATTGATGGAGGTATGGATCGTGGCTAAATACGAATTAAACTTAGCGCATTTGTACGGAAATTTATTAAATACTTACGGCGATAACGGAAATCTCTTGACCCTGAATTATTACGCGAAACAAATGGGGATCGACATTCATTCGGAAATTGTCAGCATCTATCAAGATTTTGACTCTGACAAATTCGATTTTGTTTTTATCGGCGGCGGTCAGGATTACGAACAGGTCATCGTCTCAAAAGATATCCAAGATAAAAAAGAAGCATTAACTAAATACATCGAAAACGATGGCGTGCTGCTTTCAATTTGTGGCGGCTATCAATTGCTTGGTCATTATTACATTGGCGCAAATGGTGAAAAAATCGATGGTATTGGAGCTTTGGATCATTATACCTTGAGTCAAGATAACCATCGCTTTATCGGAGATATCGAGATTCATAATGAGGAGTTCGGTGAAACCTACTACGGCTTTGAAAACCATAATGGACGAACTTTCCTAGGCGAAGGCGAACGTCCTCTTGGCACGATCGTCAAGGGTAATGGAAATAATGGTGAAGATCAAGGTGAAGGCGTCATTTATAGAAATGTTTATGGCTCGTACTTCCACGGACCAATTTTAGCCCGTAATAAATCTCTTGCTGTTCGTTTGCTCCATACTGCTTTAAAAAATAAATATGGTGAAGATGTGGACTTGCCAGAAATAGCATAAATAAAAAATGACCATCGGCGAAATGCTGATGGTTATTTTTTCGCATGCAAAAAAGTGTTCAGTTTTAGATACTGAACACTTTTAGAATCCCTCTATTTTTTTCCTGGAGTTGAAGCAATGATTTTCATTTCGCCTTCAACTTTCCATTCCATAATTTGTGCTGGTAAAATACAGCTTGTACCAGGTTTCATTTCATAGCTTTGACCATCAACGATCAAATTGCCATACCCTTCAACAACGGTCACTAAAGTATAATCGCCTTCTTTTTTAAGCGAAAGCTCACCAACAACATCCCATTCATAAACATTGAAGAAATCCGTCTTCAAATAGGTAATTACAGAGGACGTGCCCTTTTTACTTTCAGATACTTCCAATTCAGGGCTGATCGCAGGTACTGTTGTCACATCAATTGATTGTTGGATATGCAACTCACGTGTATTTTCCTGGTCATCTTTGCGATCATAGTCATATACACGGTAGGTCGTATCTGAGCTTTGCTGTGTTTCTAATATCATGATGCCTTTACCGATCGCATGAATCGTCCCGCTTGGTACATAGAAGAAATCACCTTTTTTTACAGGTACGCGCCGCAAAAGATCATCCCAGCGTCCGGCTTCGATCATTTCTGCTAATTCTTCACGAGATTTCGCATTATGCCCATAAACAATTTCAGAACCTGGTTTTGCGTTAATGATATACCAGCACTCCGTTTTCCCTAATTCCCCTTCATGTTTTAACCCATAGCTGTCATCAGGATGAACTTGGACAGACAAATCATCTTCTGCATCTAGAATTTTGGTCAACAATGGGAAAACGTCACCTTCTGCATTCCCAAACAATTCCCGATGATCATTCCAAAGATCACTGACTTTAGAGCCTTTATACGGACCATTCTCTACAGTACTAACGCCATGAGGGTGTCCGCTGATCGCCCAATCTTCCCCGATTTTGTCATTAGGAATATCAAAACCAAAAACGGTATGCAACTGATCTCCGCCCCAAATCTTTTCTTGAAAAACTGGTTTTAAAAATAATGGTTCCATGATTTTTGCTCCTTTTTCATCTTAAAGTTTTTATTTTTGATAGATTTTTACTCGCTCATTCAAATAGCAGGCTAAGATGTCATCACGATGAGCCACATAGCTCTCACGATGATCTTCCGTATGGACACGATTTGACAGAAAAATGAAAGCTGATTTCTTTACGACATCCAGCATCAAGAAAGTGCCTGTATACCCTGTATGAAAAAGTAACGGTGATTGATCTAACGGACTGAACTTCAAATCCCAACCAATCGAACGCTTTCCTTCTTGCGTTGGTGTCTGATCATGAAGCAGTTCGAAAACTGTCTTGTCATGCAAATAAATAATATCGCTAACACGTCCAAGATTCAAATACATTTTTGCAAATTTACTTAAATCTTTCATATTAGTAAACAGGCCAGCATTTCCGGCATGAGATCCTAGGACTCGTGCTTTTGGATCATGGGTTAGACCTTTTAAAATCGTTCCATCAGCAAATTTCTGCGTGGGGACAATTTTATCATACGGCGGTTGAGGTAAGAAGCCGCTATCAGCCATTCCTAGCGGCTGCAAAACATCTTCTTTAAAAACTTCGATTGCATCTTGTTGATAGATTCTCTCAATCAGAAAACCCAATAGAATTGTTCCGGCATCGGTATATTGAACGACTTCACCAAGTCTGCCTCCAGGCTGTAACGTCAAATAAGCCGCACGCAGCTCTTCTGCGTTCAATTGATCGCGATCAGGAATATAGGTCTGAATATCTGACGTATGCGTTAACAAATGTCGTAATGTAATTGTCTCATTTTGAAATTCTGGCAGCAGCTCATGAAGTGTCTGATCCCAAGAAAGCTTCCCTGCTTCTTTTAGCTTTAACATTACAGTCGTCGTACAGACAACTTTTGTTAAGGAGGCCACATCAAAAAGCAACTCTTCCTGCATGGCAATTTCTGTTGGTTCAACTTGTGCACTGCCCAAAACGTTTACTTCCTCTTCCTCACCCTCAATAAAGCAAAAAACAGTCCCAGGAAAAACACCTTTTTGAAGTTTTGCTTCTATTAAGCGAAGTGTTTCAGGATACATAGCGCCCCTCCTTAAAAATATTTCCTAAAAAAGTATAGCATAAAACAGAAAACGAAAACTTTTTAGACTCTAATTAAGATAAAAAATAAAACCGCGATTTCTCGCAGTTTTATTTTTTGCTATTTTAATACGAACCACCATTCAATGCCTGCAGCATCATAAAGCGTAATCAAAGATTTCTTTTTGTCACAGAAATAATCTAACTGCTCATCACTCAAGTGTTGGCACAATTCTTGAAGTTTCGTTTTTGAAACTTTAAATTGTAAAAAGTCCAAGCCTAGCACCTTATCTGTTGGTAGATCAATCGTACCGCCTGTCGCAGTAGTTAAGCCCACATTAAACTCACCGCGGTTCAATGATAATTCCTCATCACTTTCATCATGTACCTTCAACCCTAGAATATCCGCTAGAAACGCTTGCTGTTTTTTCATGTTGCTGACATTTAAATGAATCTTGTCAAAATAAGCCTCATGGATTTTTTCACGTTTCGTCGCTTTCTTCGCTAATTCCTTAAAGTCAATGTTGATTGGCTCTGATGTTGAACGTTCTTTACTAGGAGCATAGAAAATTTCAATCTCATTTCCCTCAGGGTCTTCAAAGAGCAAACCCTTTTCTTCATCAGCTTGCAGCGCTGATTTGACTGGATAGTTTTCTTTTTCTGCTCGATAATAAACGTTCGCTAACTCTTCTACATTAGGTACAACCAATGAAACCCGTTGCATTTTTTTGATCTCGCCACGATGTTCATCTGCACGCGGACTTTCCTCCAACCAAAGCAGTTCGCTGGCTGGATCTTTGTATCCTAGAATCGCTAATTCGTTTTCTTCCCGCAATAAGTGCAGTCCAATAATATCACGATAGAAATGAATCATTCCGTCACGGTCTCGTACGCGAATGGCGATCGTTTTTAAATTAAGATTCCCTACATGAAAATTTCCCATTGTTCTCTTCCCTCCATCACTACTATTCTAACGATGCCATTTGATTCACGCAAGCAATATCCTTTGATAAAAAGAGAGTTCTAAAATCTTTCTATTTAAGCGAGCCGATTTTATAGACAAGAGAAGCGATTTTTTAATAAATTCAAGAATAATGCTTATCAATTTTTTCTTAATCTGAGTTTTTTTTGAATGATTCCTTTACTTTTTGTCAAATTCCAGTAAAATGGCTATGATAACACTTGTAATAAGACAATATATATATTAAAGTTGGAATCAATCTTAGGAAAGAAAAGGTTGTAAAGAAAGATGAACTATTCAGTAACAACAAAAGAATTTATGACGCTTGCCGCTAAAGAACCCGTGGATGTTTTGGACTTGAGAGACCCTGATTTTAATGATTCCTTTGATTTATTAGAGGGATCGAATGTTTCCCGTATTCCGTTGACCCAATTGCCTAATCGTTTAGACCAGCTTGACAAAGGTAAAACGTATTACCTATTTACTCAATTCGGCGTTCGTTCGAAAACGATGGCGCAATTTTTAACAAAGGAAGGCTTCCAAGTGGTAAATGTGATTGGTGGTACTTCTGCTTATAATCAATATCTTGCAAGTTAACAAAAAATGTTTCTTACCGTCTATGACAAGCAGATAAATTGTTTGTTTTAGATATATTGTGTAGGATTCGTTTGTAACTAAATTTAAGGAGTGTTAGTTTTGGCAAATGTTTTAGTAGTAAATGCTCACCCGCTAGCTGCAGAAGACTCACAAACTGTAACTATTTTGGACACTTTTATTGAAGCACATCAAGCAAGTCATCCAGAAGATGTTTTCACCATGTTAGATTTGTATTATACAGATCTCCCTGAGATTGACGGCGACCTGCTATTAGCCTGGAAATCGTTGCAAAAGGGTGCTGATTTTACCGAATTAAGTAATATTCAACAAGAAAAGGTTCGCGTTTTCAATGAATTTACTGATCAATTTTTAGCTAGTGAAAAAATCGTTATCGCCAATGCTTTATGGAATTTAAATATCCCAACAAAATTAAAAGCTTGGTTCGACACGATTAACGTCGCAGGTAAAACCTTCAAATACACTGCAGAAGGTCCTACCGGATTAATTACAGATAAAAAAGCTCTTCATATACAATCAAGTGGCGGTACATATAACGGTCAGGATTTCTCAGCGCAGTATGTTAAGGGGATTTTGAATTTTATCGGTATCACTGAGTTTGATTCCATTTATATCGAAGGTGCGGATTATGATCCAGCTAGAGCACCTGAGATTATGGCAGCAGCAAAAGAAAAAGCCAAATCATTGGCTGCACAGTTTTAGCCAATTTTTGTTTTGGCAAATAAAAAAATCCTGTCGATCATTCATCGACAGGATTTTTTTCTGAATCTTCATAAAGATTGGATACTTTTTTGTACCATTCAAAGACATGTATCGCAATAACTTTCGCTACCGCATAAAATGGAATCCCCAAAATCACCCCAGTAATTCCAAAAATCTTCCCTGCTGTTAACAGGACAAACATAATCGTCACCGGATGGATCTCTAATTGATTGCCTAATACTAGCGGCGACACAATCCGTCCTTCAATCGTCTGTTCAATTGTAAAGACAATAATTACTTTGACCAGCATGATTGGACCAGTAACGATGGCGATAAAGACTACAGGTACCATCGCTAAAAATGATCCTAAGTAAGGTATCAAGTTTAGGAATCCTGCTAGAATCCCCAACGTGATCGCGTAATTCATTCCCACTAACGAGAACCCGATAATAAACATCACTGCAACTGCAAATGCTACCGTTAACTGGCCACGAATATAAGAAGCTAGTTGAGAGTTCATTTCAGTCATAACACGTAATGTCGGCTTCCGCGTTTTAGTGGGCAAAAACTTAAGGATATACGGTGCCAACTGATCACCGTCTTTCAATAAGAAGAACAGGATAATCGGTGCAGTGATCAACGCGATAACCACTGTAGCTAATGTTGAAACAACACTGCCTAATCCCTGCAGAGTCACACGAGAAAGATTTTGCGCCGTCTCTGTCAAAGACTCCAATATTTTCTGCAAACTATTGTCAATATGCTGTTGAAATGGTTTGAAGGATGGGTCTTTAAAAATCTCACTTATTTTATCACTGATCGTATCAAAATATCCCGGCAGGCTTTTCATCATAGAGCCGATTTGTTCTCTGATTTGAGGAATAATGACCACGATTCCCCAAATAAGTAATGCAACGACCGCTATGAAAAGAACGATGATCGCAAGTGTTCGCTTTAGTCCTTTTCTTTCTAAGAAATTGACCACCGGATTCATCAAATAATAAAGAATACCCGCAATGACTATCGGAAGACCTACAATCGCAAAAAATTGTCCGACTGGTTCAAATAGATAAGACACTTTTGTAAAGACCAGCGCGATCAAGAGCAGCAGTAATACAATAATCAATGCCACAACGACTTGGCTGTTTAAGAACCATTTCCAAAACCAAGAAGTCTTTTGCGTTAATTTCTTTTTATCCACTCACTCACACTCCTACTGATAGCTAATTTTCATCCCAACTTCCAAATCTGGAAGCTTTTCTGGGGTGACATATATTCCATTTGGGATCACTCCGACGTCTTCTTGGAAGAAAACAGTCGCGTGCCCAATCTCATTTAGATTTTCATTCGCTAATGGTCCTACACCATTTACTTGGTAAACCTGATCTCCAAAAGTCAGTTGACCACCCTTTTTCAACGTGATCAATTCTTCGTCGAGCTTTTTCTGAACGATCGAAACATCCAACAAATCTGGTGTGATCGTTTCACCAAAAAGAACCAAGATATTTTCATCATTAATCGCATTTTTTCCAATTTGAGTAATTTCTGTCACTGTCATACGTCACGCTCTTTTCTCGTTTATTTTTCAATTATATCATAAAGTTAACGCTATCCAAGCGGGAATAAACTTGCTAAAATGGACATACAATGAAGGAGGTTTTTTGATGATCCACAAAATAATTCTAGGTACCTATACAAGACGCATCAGTCAAGGCATTTATCAAATCGAATTGGATACTGCGACTGAAACGTTAAACAATTTGGTGCTACTAACGGAAGAAACAAGTCCTACTTATCTTACAAAGAGTAAAAATGATTTTCTATACTCGGTAACGAGTCGCGATGATCAAGGTGGACTTTCTAGTTATGATCCTCAAAATAAATTTTTAAATGCGGTAACCGAAGAAGGCGCTTCACCTTGCTATGTAGCTGTCGATGAGGTACGTCAATTGGTTTATGGTGCGAATTATCATAAAGGCGAGTTGAATACTTATAAAATCAAACCGGACGGCTCACTTGAAGCCGCAGCTGCCCTTTTCCATAAGGAACCAACTGGACCTCATAAAAATCAAGACAAAGCGCATACTCATTATACAGATCTTACACCAGATCAACGCTTAGCTGTTTGTGATCTTGGTACAGATCGGCTATACACGTATGACGTCAGTGAAACTGGCGAAGTAGATGAAGTGGCTGTTTACGTTGCGGAACCTGGAACTGGGCCACGCCATTTGGTATTCCACCCTAGTGGTGACATTGCGTATCTATTCGGTGAATTAGACATCAGTGTCAGTGTCTTAGCCTACGATAAAACAGACGGCAGCTTTACACAAAAACAAAAGGTTTCTACTTTACCCAAAGAGTTTGATGGCGAAAATGGCGGCGCGGCGATCCGTGTCTCTAACGACGGACGTTTCTTATACGCGTCAAATCGCGGACACAATTCGATTGCAGTCTTTGCTATTGCTGAAGATGGTTTAAGCATTGAGTTGATTCAAAACATTTCGACTGAAGGAGATTTCCCAAGAGATTTTGCTTTAAGTCCAGACAACAAATACGTCGTCGCTGCTAACCAAAATAGCGACAACTTAACACTCTATCGCCGTGATAACGAAAACGGTCTGTTAACAATGATTCAAAAGGACGTTTTTGCTCCTGAGACTGTTTGCGTGTACTTTGATTAAGAAAGGAACGACTTATGGATAAAGAAGCAGTTATCGAGCGGCTGAAGAAAGATTTGGGGTTACCAAACTTTAAAGGCCGGCTAGAAGAAAAAGAATACACCGAAGAAGAATATCAAAAAATCAAAAACGATTTAAATGATTATTTTGAAAACTATGTAAGAAATATTGAAAATTAAAAAAGCTGGTCTCCATTGAATTCACTTGGAGACCAGTTTTTTTACTGTTCTTGTATCTCTATTTTTAAGATTTAATTACTAACGTCTCTTTCTTTATAAAACTGCTAAAAGCAGAACTGACAACTATCTCAATATCTTGGAATTCATTTTACCAAAAAACGGAAAAATGAGTCTAATTGTCATTACGCATATCATTCTGCTAAACGGTTTGTTCCTTTTATTTATAATATTTCAATAATTGGACCTCATACTAAAAAAACTGCTAAAAGCAGAACTGACAACTATCTCAATATTTTGGAATTCATTTTACCAAAAAACGGAAAAATGAGTCTAATTGTCACTACGCATATCATTCTGCTAAACGGTTTGTTCCTTTTATTTATAATATTTCAATAATTGGACCTCATACTAAAAAAACTGCTAAAAGCAGAACTGACAAAAAAGCACCGATCGGCAAATCGGTGCTAAAGGAGTATTACTTAAATGCAATGAAAAAGAAAAGGTTGTTATTGGTTATGAAATAATCATACCTGATGCTTCTCCATTTGTATTTAAAATAACGTTATAATAAAATTAGAAAACTTTTGTTCTCTTTGGATTTTAGATTGCTTCTTATTTCAATAACAGATTGGTGATTTTTTGAATTGTTTTATAAATCGTATCTGTCGCAGCATCTTGTTTCTTCTCCGCTGCATTAAAAGCCTCTTCATTTATTTCAGGCAATAAACTATCCGTCATTTCTTGGCACCCGGCTACATATTGAATGTACGCTTTCTCAAAGCTTTTATGATTTCCCATTACTTTTGCCGGTGCTTTTAACATGCTGATTTTTTCTAGATTTAATTGATAGAACTGCGTTCCCTCTTTAAATAATTCATGAATTTCAGATAAATGTTCTTGATCGAAATCGGCCACTTTCTTTTCATCTAACGCTGTACGGATTTCTTCATAACTAGGGTGTAAGCGTTCACCCATTTTCTCTGTATTTTGGACGATTTCGTTGATTTCTCTCGCATAAAAACCTGTATTAGGTCGCATTGATCGATTCCTACTTTCTATCTTTTGATATCTTCATTTTACCGATTTTTACTCAATATGCAAAGCGGCTCAGAAAATATTAAGAAATGACTTCATTTCTGTCTTAATTGATGGTACCCTTTTAAGAAATATAATTCTTTGGGAGGTTGGTTTATGGATACGATCATTCGAAATTGGCAGCTGGGCGATGCAAAGGCTTTAGCGGGAATGTTAAATAATAAAAAAATTCAAGATAATTTAAGAGACGGGCTCCCCTTTCCTTATACTGAAAAAGATGCACTGGATTTTATTCATGAAATGCTTGCAGCCGACCCAACGAAAACTTTTGCATTTGCGATCGTTAATGGTGAAAATGAGGCGATCGGCAGCATCGGCGCTTTTCGCTGTGAAAATATCCATCGCCAAACAGCTGAAATGGGCTATTACTTAGCTGAAAATTATTGGGGGCAAGAGATCGGAACAAAAGCTGCCAAGCAGCTGACAGATTATATTTTTGCGGAAACAGATATTATTCGAATATTCGCGGAACCATTCTCAACGAACCGAGGCTCCTGCCGTGTACTAGAAAAATGCGGTTTTCAATTCGAAGGGACACTACGGAAAAACGCAATAAAAAATGGTGAATTAAAAGATATGCAAATGTATGCATTGATCAAATAAAAAGATCGCATGAAAACCAGCAAAATTGGTTTCATGCGATCTTTTCGTTACTTTATTTTTTTTGTGCTCCTCGTTGGAATGCTTTTACTATTTCAACGATTGGAATGATCGCAAAGGATGCCCCAATTACGATTCCCCATTGGTATAAATCAAGATGAGCAACACGGAAAATATCGTTTAGTCCTGGAACAACGATGATCACCATCATCAATACAAAGGATAGCAGGATCGCCCAGTTGAAACTCTTGTTGCGGAACGGCCCAACTTTAAACAATGATTGATGAACGGATTTCACGTTGAAGGCATGGAACAACTGCATCAATCCTAATGTCGCAAAGGCCATCGTCAATGCATCAGAATGGATATCCGCATAGCTTGTATGAACCGGCCATTGAATCGCAGACCAGTAAACAAACAAGACTGTGCCCGCTTCTAAAATCCCTTGGTAGATGATACTAGAGAAAACACCACCAGAGAATAGGTTCGAGCTGCGGCCGCGAGGTTTGTGCTGCATCAAATCTTTTTCAGCAGGTTCCATCCCTAACGCAATCGCTGGGAATGTGTCAGTTACCAGGTTAATCCACAACAAATGGATAGGTAATAAGGTATCCCAACCAAGTAACGTTGCAATAAACAGGGTCAATACTTCACCCAAGTTCGCTGCTAACAAAT
This sequence comes from Enterococcus sp. AZ128, assembly GCF_051714485.1. Classification (NCBI taxonomy): domain Bacteria; kingdom Bacillati; phylum Bacillota; class Bacilli; order Lactobacillales; family Enterococcaceae; genus Enterococcus; species Enterococcus sp. AZ128. Next base: position 424,674 of record NZ_JBIORZ010000001.1, on the reverse strand, counting down.
ACTGAACCGCTTTTTGGATATTTGAGAAGACTTTACGTCCTTCTTCAACTGCTACAACGATTGTCGCGAAGTTATCATCGGCAAGAACCATGTCAGAAGCACCTTTAGAAACTTCCGTACCCGTGATCCCCATACCAATTCCGATATCAGCTTGTTTCAAGGCTGGTGCATCATTGACACCATCACCAGTCATTGCAACCACTTTGCCTTCTTTTTGCCATGCTTTCACGATACGAACTTTGTGTTCTGGCGAAACGCGGGCATAAACCGAGTAATGTTCAACTTTTTGCGCAAATTCTTCATCAGACATTTCGTTTAATTGCGCACCAGTCAAGACGGAGTCGTCATCACCTTTTTCGATGATCCCTAGACGAGCAGCGATTGCTTCGGCAGTATCCTTGTGGTCTCCGGTAATCATAATTGGACGCACGCCGGCTTCTTTAGCCACACGTACTGCTTCGGCTGCTTCCGCACGTTCTGGGTCGATCATGCCGACTAAACCAGCAAAGATCAAATCATTTTCGACGATCTCAGATTCCAATTCAACTGGAACGTGATCAACGTACTTGTAAGCCATCCCTAACACACGTAACGCTTGTTGGGCCATGTCTTTGTTATTCGCTAAAATATCTTGTTTTTCTTTGTCCGTCATAGGTACAACTTGACCATTTAACAGAATTTGAGACGCACGATCGAGCAAGACATCTGGGGCACCTTTAACAGCAACCAGAATTTTTCCATCTTTTTCTTCATGCAGCGTGCTCATTAATTTACGATCTGAATCAAAAGGCAACTCACCAACACGAGGTTCTTCAGCTACTTTTTCACGGACATCAAAGGCGTTGTTCAAACCAAATTGTACCAACGCAGTTTCTGTCGGATCACCGATCAAACTACCGTCTTGAGCAATTTTTGTATCATTGGCATAGTTCATGACTTTCATCGCCATACTGTCGCTAGGAACTTCACCATGCGCATCAAATTGATGGTTATCAACATATAATTTTTCAACCGTCATTTGGTTTAGAGTTAATGTACCTGTTTTATCTGAAGCAATGATATCCGTTGAACCTAATGTTTCAACCGCAGGCAATTTACGAATCACAGAGTTCCGTTTAGCCATCACTTGTGTTCCTAAAGCAAGGATGATCGTAACGATCGCAGGCAGTCCTTCTGGGATAGCCGCAACCGCTAATGAAATAGACGTTAACAGCATATCAACCCAAGAAGTATCATTAAATACGATTCCGACAACAAACATAATCACTGCGATGATGATGATCGCGATCGTCAAGAATTTACTTAACTGATTTAAGTTCGCTTTCAACGGTGTTTCTGTCTCATCTGCTTGTGCCAGCATACCGGCAATTTTTCCGACTTCGGTGTTCATTCCAGTGTTGACTACAACACCTTTACCACGACCGTAAGTCACATTACTATTTGAATAAGCCATATTGACACGATCACCAATACCAACTTCACCATCATTAATCACAATCAATTCTTTTTCAACTGGAACAGATTCTCCTGTCAACGCTGCTTCTTCAATTTTTAAAGAAGCGACTTCGATCAAACGCAAATCTGCTGGTACTACATCGCCAGCTTCCAACATCACGATATCGCCAGGAACAAGGTCTGTTGATTTTACAGAGCTTATATGACCGTCTCGTAAAACATTCGCATTTGGCGTTGACATTTCACGCAATGCTTCAATAGCTTGCTCAGCCTTGGATTCTTGCACCACACCCATCACCGCATTGATAATCACCACGGCCAAGATAATGATCGAGTCTACCACTTCATGAGAAACAACTGCGGAGATGATTGCCGCAAACAATAAGACAATAATCATCAAATCTTTAAACTGTTCCATGAAGCGAGCGAACATACTTTTCTTTTCGCCCTCTTCTAATTCATTCAAACCAAACTCGCCTAGGCGCTTTTCTGCTTCAGCAGATGTTAACCCTTCTTCTGTTGTTTGAACTTCTGCTAAAACCTGTTCTGTTTCCTCAGTGTAATAAGGCTTTATCAGTTGTTGTTTTTTCTCCTCCGACATTATTATCCTCCTTAAATTAGTGTTCCTTTTGGAAGTAAAAAAAATAGACTTGTGTATGCGAAAGACACATACATAAGTCTCACTATTTAAGACAACACCAGAAAAATATCTTTTTCTTGCTGGTGGCGTTGCCACAGCTTGCGCTGCTAGTTACTCCCTCATGAATACAAAACGAATTATAGCATGAGAAAAGGCGGGAATACAATCACTACTTTTAAAATAATCGATTGTAAGAGCTTCCACTAGAGACTTTTTGTCCAAAAATCTTCAGCTGTTCCTTGTTCCATGCTCATTATAAACTTTTCTCGGATATCAGGGTAGTTTTTAGCAACGCTTGTTACTAGATTTTTGATTTCTTCACGCTTCGTTTTCTTATCCACAGGACAAGGATTAAAAACGACCGGCAGCTCCTCGCGTTTCACAAGTCGGATGATTTGTTTTTCCTCCAAATAGATCATCGGACGGACTAATGTTACGTTTGTCTTTGATAAATAGCTTTTCGGTTCAAAGCTATTCATTCGCCCGTGAAACAAAAAGTTCATAAAATAAGTTTCAATTGCATCGTCCACATGGTGGCCTAAAGCAACTTTTTGACAGCCTAATTCACTGGCTCGATTGTATAAAATCCCTCTGCGCAGCTTTGCACATAAAGAACAGGGTGATTTCTCCTCTCGAATATCAAATACCACCTTAGCAATATTGGTCGGAACAACCTCTAAGTTATATCCTAGACTTTCCACAAAAGCTCGCATTGGCGCGATATCACAACCGGCAAAACCCATATCAAGAGAAATCGGTACGATCTCAAAATCAAACCCTAAGCGTCCTTGACGCCTGATTCTATCTAATAAATAGAGCAATGTCGTGCTGTCTTTTCCACCGCTCATGCCAATCGCTACTTTATCACCAGCCTCGATCATTTGGTGATTTAAAATAGCACGACGTAGCGGATTATAATAACTCTGATTGTCTTTCTTTTTGAATCCCATACTTACTCCCTTAGTCCATCTGTTTAATCAAAGAATTTTTCTTTCAAGCTGTATTGATTACCAGCCGTAATATCGTATTGAATCATTTGATAATCCTGATAAATCTTTTCTTGTTTCTGATTTAATCGAGCTTCTTTGAACCACTGACCACTTTGATAATACATTCCCTTTTCAAATGCAGGCAATTCTTTTTGTAATGCAACTAATAAATTCTGAAAGCCAGTCATTTGAAGTCTCCCTTGTTGAAAGAGGTCCGCCGCAAAATAAAACGGGCTGGTCGTGACTTGCTGATTGTTCAATTGATGGCGGTTGTCATACATCAAAAATTCTGTTTCGTGCAATTGATGCCCCTGGTTTTCAGTTTGAATCTCATCTGAATAAATTCCCGGTAAATGATCTCCCCAAAAAACAACTAACGTTCGTTCTGGCAAATCGTCTAACTTTTCCAAAAAGTCTTTCAACGCTTCGCTGCTATAGGCAATATCCTGCAGGTAACTTCTTACAGCTGAACTGTTATCCCCTCGAACAACATATGGCAAATCTTCATATTTATTCTCATAAGGCATATGAGTCTGCATCGTTACAAGGTGCAGAAATTGCGGCTTTTCATTTTTTTCTAATTGATCAAAAATTTCTTGGTACGCTGCTGCGTCAGAAATATAGGGATTATTTTCGATCTTATCCGTATGTTTCATCGTACTTTCATCCAGAAACTGATCAAAGCCAAAAGTTTTATAAACATCTTTTCGTTTATACATTGATGTATTGTAAGGATGAATCGCTGTCGTTTCGTAGCCTCGTTCTTTTAATGTTCCTACTAATGAAGGAAAAGAATCGAACTCTGGCACGAGCATCGTATATGGAGTTGTCATTTGCGCATTGAAGAGTTCCATCGAAAAACCCGTCAACGCTTCGAATTCAATATTCGCCGTTCCGCCGCCATAGTTTTGGGATAACATTTGACCGCTATATGTTTTATCCGCCATCGTGCGATAGTCCTGAAGCGGATCTCCACCTAGAACCTCTAACCCATTTAACCGTTCTGGATCAGAAAAACTTTCACTCATCACATAAACGATATTTGGCTTTTCGGTTGAATTTTCATTTTTATCCACTTGGTATTCCTTGGCTACTTTTTTTACAGCCGCCGCCGAATAATTCTCTGGTTTTTCCATCGCTTCCACCGGCAGATTGTACAAAAATCCGCCCATGAATCCAGTATTGTAATAATTCATCTTCTGACTATAAGGAATCCATAAAGCCGTTTTATTGTACGCCTTTCGCAACAAATTTCCTTCTTGATTAAAACTACCCACATAAAGCAGCAAGCCGCTAGTCAAAATAAAAAAGCCTAGACGGAACCATTGACGTTTCTTTTCCAATTTTAAACTTCTTTTCAGACTAAAAACAATCAAAATAATACCGGTGGCCAAAAGTAGTAAAAACAAAATGAATACAGGTATCCCAACCATATCGCGAATCATTCCAAACTCCGTGATCATTTTCAAATCATCAGGATAAATCGGCTCCATTCGATACTTCATTTTCAAATAGTTGGCAATACCTACACCAGTCACCGTTAAGACATAAAATACACTCCCTGACCTTAACGACCCTAAAAAACTGCTGATCCAACCATAAAAAATGAATAATACAAAACAGCCTAAAAAGAATTTTTCTGTATGCCAAGAAAACGCAAATTTGAATGCTAAATCAAAAGAAAAATCATTTTGGGTCAGTTGAAAAAAAAGATTTGAAATAATAATTAACCCTACCACACCAATCACTTTTAGTAACTGACGCCAAGGAAGTTGTCGAAGCTTTTGCATATATCTCTCCCATTCATGAACGCATTTTTCAACTATGAAAAATGCGTTTGGTGCTTATCACGTATTTCATCTAACTAAGATTACTTTACCATTATTGTCTCTGAAAAAAATTCAGTCTTCCCAAACTTTACCTAAACTATGAAAAGTTTGAAAGACATCTTAAATATTTTAGCGAGAAAACCATGGAAAGTAAAGAACAGCAAGATGAAAACAACGATCTCCATATCCTCAGACTGTACATTTATTTATTACGCAAAAAAACCTAGTGCAGACAGCGCTCCACTAGGCCAAGGTCATTACTATTTCCAAAAATCATCAAAAATCGTGATCGGCAAATGACGTTTGTGCTGAGTCTTATTCCACCAATTTTCAATCGTTGCTTGTGCCTCCGAATCAATCTTCTTACCTTCTAAGTAATCATCAATATCATCATAGGTAACTCCTAATGCAACTTCATCAGCAATCAATGGTTTGCCATCTTCCAAATCGGCCGTTGGAATTTTTAAATACAACGCTTCATCGGCACCCAATTCCTTCAACAATTTTTTCCCTTGCCGCTTATTCAAACGGAACAACGGTAAAATGTCCGCACCGCCATCACCAAATTTCGTAAAGAAACCAGTAATGTTTTCAGCTGCATGGTCTGTTCCAATCACGGCTCCTTGATTGTCTCCTGCGATACCATATTGTGTAATCATTCGTTGACGTGCTTTGATATTTCCTTTATTGAAGTCGCTGATGGTAGCACCTGCTTCTTCCAGTGCAGCAACTTCCGCATCAACAGCTCCCTTGATATTTACACTCAAACTAATATCCGGTTTAATAAAGTCTAACGCTCTTTTGGCATCAGCCTCATCCGCTTGATCTCCATAAGGTAGGCGAACAGCGATAAATTTATAAGCGTCATCCCCTGTTTCTTGACGCATTTCTTCCATTGCTAGTTGTGCAAGACGACCTGCTAATGAAGAATCTTGTCCTCCGCTGATCCCTAACACAAGTGATTTTAAGAATGAGTATTTCTTAAGATATGCCTTTAGAAATTCGACGCTTTTACGAATTTCCTCTTGCGGATCAATCTGCGGATTGGTCCCTAGCTCTTTAATGATTTCTTCTTGTAACGTCATGACAACTCCACTCCTTTAATCTTCTTGTTCCGTTTTTACCACAGACTTACGTACTTGGTCCATAATTTTGTTTTTATGGTTCCAACAATCTGTAGAAAGATCAACAGGATATTTTTGTGGATTCAAATCACGTTTGTATTCTTCCCATAATGAGTCAAGACTTTCCTTAGCAGTTTGTTTGACCTCTTCTAAATCAGGCAACTCATAAACACGTTGCCCGTCTACAAAGATATCTTTAAGAACTGGACGCGCCTCGAAATTTTTCACTGTTTTATTGATATAAGGATAAACCGGATGGAACATATAGATTTCTTTTTCTTCCCGCGGATCCTCATCCCACAATGTCACGTAATCTCCTTCTGACTTTCCGTCAGATTTACGAGTAATACGCCAAACTTGTTTTTTGCCTGGCGTTGTGACCTTTTCTGCATTACTGGAAAGTTTGATGGTATCCATCATCTCTCCGTTCTCATTTTCAATTGAAACTAGTTTGAAAACTGCGCCAAGTGCTGGTTGGTCGTACGCAGTGATAAGTTTTGTACCAACACCCCAGACATCGATCTTAGCGTGTTGCATCTTCAAGTTTTGAATCGTGCTCTCATCCAGATCATTTGAAGCGTAAATTTTCGCATCAGGAAAACCAGCTTCATCTAATTGTTGGCGTACGCGTTTTGAAATGTAAGCCATGTCCCCGCTATCAATTCGCACCCCTAAGAAATTAATCTTATCACCCATTTCTTTTGCGACTTTAATCGCATTTGGAACACCTGATTTAATGGTGTCATAGGTATCTACTAAAAAGACACAGTCACGATGCGTTTCAGCATACGCTTTGAAGCCATCGTAGTCGTTACCGTAGGATTGAATCAATGAATGAGCATGAGTTCCGCTATCTGGAATCCCGAAAATCTTGCCTGCTCGCACGTTACTTGTCGCATCGGCACCGCCGATATATGCTGCTCTTGTTCCCCAAAGTGCTGCATCCAGCTCTTGAGCACGTCGTGTACCAAATTCCAGTAATGGATCTTCACCGATCACTGATTTGATTCGAGCGGCTTTAGTAGCGATCAGGGTTTGGAAATTTACGATGTTTAGAAGCGCCGTTTCTACCAACTGACACTGTAGTAATGGTCCCTCTACCTGAATAATCGGTTCATTATTGAAGACCAACTCGCCTTCCACCGCAGAACGGACCGTACATACGAATTTGAAATCTCGTAAATACTCGATGAAGTCTGTCGGGTATTTTTCAACCTCAGATAAGTACGCCAAATCACTTTCACTAAAGGTCAATTTTTCCAAATATTTAACAAGACGCTCTAATCCAGCAAAGATGACATAGCCATTATCGAATGGCATATTGCGGAAATAACACTCAAATACGGCATGAAGATCAGCCCGGCCTGTCTCCCAATAAGTCTTCATCATGTTGATTTGATAAAGATCCGTATGAAGTGTCAAACTGTCATCTTCGTACAACTTTTTCATAGTCATGCTCCTCATTTGTTTTTAGTAATTTAAACTATTTCATTTATTATATCACAAGAGTTCTGGGGTAGTACCTTTTGCTCCCCGTCAATACAAGAAATTTTATGGTAAAACTCAGTGATAATTAGTATATCTGCTATCCCAGTTAAGTAGTGAATCCACACTGTAAATCCTAAAAAAAAAGAAAGACATGATGTCTTTCTTTAAAAGTTTAATCCTTCGGCACTTTGTATTCTATCGCGATGATATCTTTATAATCCTCTTTAGGCCGCAAGCCTGCGTCCATGATTTGCTTTTTATAGCCGACATTCACGATAACATCTTCACGATCCACTTTCAGCAGACGATGAATAATTGTATCCACTTCCTTGTGACTGATTTTACGTTTGCGATTTAATAATAATAGATCAATCGTGTCATAACGATCAGCATAGATAATCTTTGTACGATCATAAGCATACAACTTAAGCAGTTTCACAGCCTGACGCTTATCAAAGAAGTACTTAGTTAGATTAGGATATAGTGTTTCTAAGTTAACATTACTATTTAATGGTGTTTCTATTAATTTCATTCAACATTCTCCTATTCTACGTATTTTAGTCTATACGACCTATTTATTTTCTTATCAAGGATTATTTTAACATATGGAGGAAACGTTTTTTTAAGGAATAAAAAAAATTTTAAAAAAAAGAAAAAATCCTAAGGCGCTTGCCTCAGGATCACTTTCTATTGCATCACATATTCTACTTGAACTGTTTTTTGGACACTTTCCGCCGCTAATTTACCAGAAGTTAACGCCCATGCGTTATTCGCTCCTGAAGGCGAATCACTTCCCATTACACCACCGACTAACTCGCCAGCAGCATAAAGACCTTCAATCGCTTGATCATTACGATTTAAGACTTGCATTTCGCCATTTGCGACTAAACCACCCATCGTGGTCGCAAAACGCGGCTTTTGTTCGATCATATAATAAGGACCGTCACCAACTTTTTCCTGTAGAAACTCTAATTGACGACCAAAATCTTCATCATTTTGCTTTTCTACCCAGCCATTATAGCGAGCGACTGTATCGACTAAACTTTCACTAGACATGCCAGCTTTTTCAGCTAGTTCAGTTAATGTATCCGCTTGGAAAATCTGAGGTGTCTCATCTTCATTTTCGATCCATCGAGCTAAGTCTTCTCGTGTAATACCGCCTTCTTCAACCGCTTCAGTAAATATTTCAAAACGCTCAGCATCCATCAATAAGAACAGCATTTGTGGATCTTGTTGTAAAAGCACTTCTAAAATTTCTTTGTTACTTGCTCGCTCATTGATAACTCGTTTTCCAACAGTATTTACTAACAAGCCATTGCGTTTTAAGACTTCGATATTTCCGCCGATCGTTGATTTTGCATAACCTTGTGAAACTTCCACACCATTTGGATATATTTTTCCATATTCCATCATACGTGTTGCTGCATTCAACTCTGGTGTTGTCGTCATCATTATTCCATCACCAGTCGATGATTTCGTTCCATAGAACAAGATATTGTTTAACTCATGACTCAACAGATTCGGATTGTTTCCATAACCGCCAGTCGTTAAAATCACAGCCTGTGCATGGATATTATGTCGTTTTCCAGTATCCTCTACAGCAGTTAAACCAGTTACTTTCCCATTGCCGTCTGTTAGTAGACTTTCGGCTTTCGTTTGCAGATAGCTTATCACATTGCTTCTCTCTAACGCTTTTCTAGCACTCGCGGCGAAGCCATGCCCACCATCTTCATAGGCCAGTTCACGATTTTTACGATATTCCGCTAAGGTGTGCAAACCGTTCTCCATGTCATAGTCAACGCCCATATATTCGTGAACCCAATCAGTGGTTTCTCCAACATTTTCAGCCAGCGCTGTTAGGAGTTCAGGAACATTTAGGCCGCTGCCGTTAGCTAAGAAATCTTCCACCATACATTCAGCGCTGTCATCACAAACTCCTGCTGCCGCTTGCAGTTTTGATCCCATAACTACTTGATTTCCGCCGCTGATAGAAATAGCACCGCCGACAAAACTCAATTTTTCAAGCAAAATCGTTTTTAACCCCATTTGGTCTGCTCGTAATGCCGCAGAGATTCCCGCTGCTCCAGAACCAACAATTACAACATCTGCCTCTTCTTCAATGACCTCTTTCGACCATTGAACAACTGGTTTCGGTCTAGCCATCAAGACCTCTGAACTAGCACCAGCCATTTCAACGGCTTCAGCCACACCATCAATCAAACCTTGACTAGAAGCCGAAGCGCCTGAGATTACGTCTACATTTAACGTTTGACCATCAATGATTTGCTGCGGTAAACGGATAAACACTTGATCTGATAATCCCTCTGATTCATTGCTTTGATCCGCCTCAATTTTTTCAATGCGTTCTTCTGAGAAAGTTACATTCATTGCAAGTTCGCTGTTGTGCCCTTTGGCTTCAACGGTATATGTTCCAGGTTTGAAAGTCAATTTCACTTTTTGCAATTCTTTTAATCGCTCATGTTTACGTTTCTCTTCTTCTGGGTCGATGACCATGTATGCCATGAAGTCCCAAAGCGGCGTTGGAATCAATAATTTTTGCTGTGCATTGACATGGGCATAATCAATGATTTCTTTACCATCTTTGATCATGTTTACCCAGTTTGGTTCAATCAAGAAACCTTTACCAACAGCTAATAGATCGTATCCCAGTTTTAATGCATCCTCTGCATCTTTTCTTTGCAAAATCGAGCCAACACCCATAATCGGAATTTGTGCCAATGCAGGTGAGCGTTGCGCTAAATATTTAGTTATCAATGGTTCGGGATCATCCGAATCAACGATTGACGGCCGTGTATAAGCACCCATTGAAAAATGGAAATAATCCGGCTGCAACTCTGCAAGCGTATTCAACAAATACATTGTGTCTTCATAATGGATTCCTGGTTCTTCTAACTCTTCTGGCGAGAAACGATAACCGATAATAAAATTTTCAGCCTGTTGTTCTTCGACTACTCGTTGAACCTCTTTCATGACCTCTAATGGGAACTTCGCACGTTTTTCACGACTGCCGCCCCATTGATCTTCTCTACGATTAGAGTGAGGAGAAAAGAACTGTTGTAAAATAAAAGTATTCGCACCATGAATTTCTACACCATCAAATCCAGCTTCAATTGCTCGACGGGTCGCATCACCAAACATTGTAATCATTTCCAGAATTTGTTCTTCTGTCATCTCACGAGGAACAGGTGCATTTGGTCGTAATGCTGCAACTGGGCTCGCAGAAATAGGCGTTGCTCCCCCGTTGATTTCCGGCCATGCCATCCGGCCTGCATGATAGATCTGCATGATTGCTTTTGAACCTTTTGATTTGATTGCTGCTGCTAATTCGGTCAACCCAGCAACTTTTTTATCTGTATCAACACCTAATGCACCTGGAAATCCACGTCCTTTGTCTTCAATGAAGCAGCTTTCTACAATAACTGCTGCTGCATCGCCAGAGCGAAATGCATAATAATCAATAATCTGCTGTGTGATTTCTCCATCATAAAAGGCCGATTGAGTCGTCATCGGCGACATAAACAAACGATTCTTAAAACTTGCTCCGGATGCTAATGGAATCTCATCAAATAAATTTCTTAACATATGGTTCTCCTTTCAAAATAAACGCATTATTCATCCAACTCTTTTGATATGTAACAAACTTCACATGAATGGCTAAACGTGTATCGGTTTTCCAGTATTCTTATGCTCCATACTTAAGCCTGTTGTTTCATTTGTATCGAATCATTTCTTTGATAATTTATGAACAAGGAATGCGCTTCCTTCTTACGCTCATTGTAAGAAATTTAATTGATAAATTCCAATAGTTTATTTTCATGGAATCAATAAATTTTTTTTATTGATACTAATTTCCTACATCTTCTACGAATACAAAAAAAGGACCGTGATATTAAATCACGGTCCTCAGACTGTAGACAAAAGACGTCCCAAACTCTTGATTTGAGTTTAGGCCGTCTTTTTATCTGATTTCTTACGAAATTCAGAACAAAAAAATAAAGGCTCTTTGCCTTTCCATAACCAAGTGGCCAATTTCTTTAAATTCATTGCAGCAAACACTAGCATCGTATGCGTCGCAACTTTTTCCAAGCCTCGATACTTGGTCCAACGCATTCCATGCTTTTCTTTTGCATCCGCAAATATTCGTTCAATCGTTTCTTTTCGTTTTCTGTAAATGGCTTTATTCAAGTCTGTCAGACGAAGATGCTCTATCTCATCCATCAAAGCTCCCCAAACATGTCTTGTGATGACTCGTTGATGATTCTTACTTTTGGTACATTGTTTTAGTAAAGGACAGTGGACACATTCTTTTGGATTAGATTTGTATTCTCGGTAGCCTTCTCGAGTAACCGTTGAAAAATTGAGCATTTGATCCTGCGGACAAATATAACAATCAAAATACTCGTCGTAGAGAAACTTATTTTTTAATAACAGGTCCTTTTTCCCTTTGGACCTTGAATAAGGCAAACAAGGCCGAAGGTTCAAATGAGTCAAAAAGTGAACAAACTTTGGTGTCTTATAGCCGGCATCCGCAACCACTCGTTTGATTTCTGGAAAAAGTCTCTTCGATTGTTTGACGAGTTGAAACGCGACTTGACTGTCATGAATATTTCCTGGAGTCACGATTGTGCTGAGAACAAATCCGTTGTCGTCGCATGAGGTATGGGCAGAATAAGCAAATTGTTTTTCTCGTTCGCCTTTGACGTAGTAGCCGCTTTCCGGGTCAGCCTTACTTATTTTTCTTTCTTTCAGCTTCACTTCCTTTTCTAAGTCCAAAGTAAAAGGGCGTTTTCCGGCTTCGATTCGTTGGCGATTGATTTCATCTTCTAGTTCATCCTGATAGGCTTTCGCTTCATCATGCGTCATTTCTTTCGTAAACCTATGTTTATTGGCATTGGCTTTGATGTGAGTCGAATCAAGATACAAATTATCTTCTGTTACAAAACCGGCTTTAATTGCTTGTTCCAAAATATAAGCAAAAATATCCTCAAACAGTGTCGTTTCTCTAAACCGGCGTACGTAATTTTTTCCAAAGGTTGAAAAATGGGGGATTTTCTCTTCGAAAGAATAACCTAAAAACCAGCGATAAGCGACATTGGTGTCGACTTCCTTGATGGTTTGTCGCATGGAACGGATGCCGAATAAATATTGGATAAACACTAATTTGATCAGAATCACCGGATCAATACTTGGCCTACCTAAATCGGAGTAAGTGGCTTCGACGATTGGATAAATAAATTCAAAATCAAGCGAGGCGTCAATCTTTCGAACGAGGTGGTCTTGAGGGACCAGGTCATCAATCGTGAGCATCGCGAATTGATTTCTGCCGTTCGTATTTTTTTTAGACATCATAAATACCACTCCTTGTATTCGGTTTCATAAATCTATTATAAAAGAAAAGACTGTAGACAGCATCCATAAAGTGGACTTTGTCTACAGTCTGAGGACCGTGATATTAAATCACGGTCCTCAAACTTAAATTGTTTCGCAAGTAGTATAGAAAATTCTTCTATATTACATCATGCCGCCCATCATTGATGGATCCATTGCAGGTGCTGCCGCAGCTCCACCTTCAACAGGCTTATCAGCAACTACTGCTTCAGTTGTTAATAGTAATGCAGAAACAGATGCTGCATTTTGTAAAGCTGAACGAGTTACTTTAGTTGGGTCAACGATTCCTGCATCAATCATGTTTACATATTCGCCAGATGCTGCATTGAAACCAGTACCATGATCTGCATTTTTTAGCTTATCAATGACAACTGAACCTTCAAAACCAGCATTTTCTGCAATTTGACGAACAGGCTCTTCTAATGCACGTACGACGATCTTGATCCCTGTAGCCACGTCGCCTTCAGCATCTAACTCAGAAACTTTCTTGATCACGTTTACTAATGCTGTACCACCACCAGAAACGATCCCTTCTTCAACAGCAGCGCGTGTTGAATTCAAAGCATCTTCAATGCGTAATTTCAATTCTTTCAATTCTGTTTCAGTAGCTGCACCTACTTTAACTACAGCCACTCCACCAGCAAGTTTGGCTAAACGTTCTTGTAATTTCTCGCGGTCAAAATCAGAAGTTGTTTCACCAATTTGGCGTTTGATCATTTCAACACGGTCAGTTAAAGCTGCTTTGTCGCCAGCACCCTCAACAATCGTAGTGTTGTCTTTATCTACAACAACTTTTCCAGCAGTACCTAAGTTTTCGATCGTTGCTTCTTTAAGATCTAAACCAAGATCTTCTGTGATTACAGTAGCGCCAGTTAAGACAGCGATATCTTCAAGCATTGCTTTGCGACGATCACCAAAACCAGGAGCCTTAACAGCTACAACATTGAATGTTCCACGGATTTTGTTTAAAACTAGCGTTGGTAATGCTTCACCGTCTACATCATCAGCGATGATCAGCAATGAACGAGATTGCTGCAAGACTTGTTCTAACAATGGCAAGATATCTTGAATATTAGAAATTTTCTTGTCAGTAATCAAGATATATGGATTTTCTAAAGCAGCTTCCATTTTGTCATTATCCGTTACCATGTATTGAGATAAATAGCCGCGATCGAATTGCATCCCTTCGACTACGTCTAATTCAGTGTCGATCCCTTTTGATTCTTCAATTGTGATAACTCCATCGTTGCCAACTTTTTCCATTGCTTCAGCGATTAATTTACCGACTTCTTCACTGCCAGAAGAAACAGCAGCTACTTGCGCAATCGCATCTTTAGAATCGACAACTTTAGAAATACTGTGTAGTTCTTCTACAGCAGTTTTTGTCGCTAGTTCAATCCCGCGACGAATACCCATTGGGTTTGCGCCAGCAGTTACATTCTTCAACCCTTCGCGAACAATTGCTTGAGTAAGAACTGTCGCAGTTGTTGTACCATCTCCAGCAATATCATTTGTTTTAGAAGCTACTTCAGAAACAAGCTTTGCTCCCATATTTTCGAAATGATCATCTAATTCGATGTCTTTTGCGATCGTAACACCGTCATTTGTAATCAATGGAGAACCATAAGATTTTTCTAAAACAACATTACGTCCTTTTGGTCCTAATGTTACTTTTACAGTATCAGCTAATTTGTCCACACCGCGGAGCATTGCCGCACGTGCATCTTCAGAAAATTTAATATCTTTTGCCATAATTCTTTCACCTCATTATTTTTTATTCAACGATTGCCATAATATCTTTTGCAGCGATAATCAAATATTCACTGCCTTCATATTTCACTTCTGTACCAGCATATTTTTCAAACATTACCGTATCACCAACAGCTACTGGCATTGGACTTTTTTGACCGTTTTCCAACACATTGCCTTCACCAACAGCCACAATTTTCGCTGTTTGGGGTTTCTCTTTGGCAGCAGAAGCTAAGACTAGCCCTCCAACTGTTTTTTCTTCTTCTTGAGTTACTTCAAGAATGACACGATCACCTAATGGTTTTAACACAATAAATCCCTCCAACTAGTAATGAATTTTCAAGTCGTTAGCACTCTTAGTTATAGAGTGCTAACTCACAATTCTTATCATACCATTTTTGTTTCTTTTTGCAAGTCCTTCGATTGCTTTTTTGAATTTTTCTTTCACTAAGTTTTTAAGTAAGATATGTTATACTTGGGGACAATAAATGTTTAGGAAGGAAAAATAATGAGCGAAAAAAAATATAGCTTTATTACAATCTTTACTTATGGAATAGTTCTGTTCTCACCAATTGTCTTTCTACGCCTCTTCCAAGCTGATCAATCACAAATTATTCAACTAACAACGCTGGCGTATTTTCTTGGTGCTGTATTAATGATTTTTTATCGTTTCAAATCTCAGATCTTCGGATTAGAAAAACGGCAGAAAAACTTTCTGATCACTATTTTGATTGGCGTTGTTGGCATTCCGGCATCTTTATTGCTGCAGATGGTTATTTTACAAATTGAGCAACGCTTATTAGGTCAATCTGTTACTTCACAAAATACGCAAAATATTGTCCAGTTAATCATGAACAATATGATTTTTATTTTAGCAACGACGATTGCTGGACCGATCATGGAAGAATTTGTTTTTCGGCGGGCGATCTTTGGTTCATTAGAAAAAAGATTCGGGTTCTTCCTGCCTGCGCTTTTAAGTTCCGTACTTTTTGCCTTCGCTCATAACGACGGACATTATTTATTGTACGCTGGCCTTGGTTTCTTATTCTGTGGAATGTATCGTTATAGCGGACGTATTTGGACCTCCATGATTACTCATGTTGGCATGAATCTCCTAGTGATACTTACACAATTAGCACTTCAGTCTTAAAAAGCTAACACGAATCTTTTGCTATTTTATAAAAACCTCCTTAGACTATAAGTAAGAATAGTCTAAGGAGGTTTTTTAATGAAAGTAGCTATTATTGGTGCCACCGGAAACGCCGGCTCATTGATTTTAGAAGAAGCATTGAATCGTAATTTAGCTGTCACAGCAATTGTTCGTCACCCAGAAAAACTTAAAGTAAAGGTACCGATTCTAGTCAAAGATTTATTTGAGCTTACAAAAAATGATGTGGATTTTTTTGACGTAGTGATCGATGCTTTTCGTCCTCCAGTTGGACAAGAAGAATTGCATAAAACTTCTTTAAAACATCTCAGCACTATTTTGCATGGTACCGACACTCGCTTGATCATCGTCGGAGGCGCCTCGTCTTTATTTATTGATAAAGATCATCGCATGATTGATCTATCCGATCCGAAAGCTGTCTACTATCCAACCGCTTATAACATGTATCAAGCATTTCTAGAATTGAAAGCAGCTCAGCAATTAAACTGGACCTACTTAAGTCCGGCCGCAAATTTTGTGCCAGATGGTAAACGTACCGGCCACTACAAACTAAGCGATGACCAACTGCAAAAGAATGCGAAAGGAAAAAGCGAGATTAGCATGGCAGATTATGCGATTGCTTTAATTGATGAAGTTATCGAACCGCGACACTTGAATCAACATTTTAGTGTCTATAGCTAAAGTATTCTGCCATTGCTTTAGAATAAGCACTCCTTTTTAAATTACGAAATGAAACGACTCTTCTAGTATCTGCCTTACAAAACACCGCTCGTTCATGTTAAAAAATGAAAAATGACAAGCCTGCAAAAAAGCAGACTTGTCATTTTTAAATTGCAAATAATTCAGTTGCACTATCCGGATCGGTATCAAAAATTTGAAACTGATGGTTCACCCCGAGATCATAACGGGTTAATGTTTCTTCCATTGTCATATGGGCCAACTCTTTCATATTATTCTCTCTACTCAAGTGCCCCAAATAAATACGTTTCGTTCGATCTCCAAGAATATCTGTCATGACTAATGCACCATCGTCATTTGATAGATGGCCACGGTCGCCTAAGATTCGCTGTTTCAAGCTCCAAGGGTACGCCCCCATCCGAAGCATTTCCAAGTCATGATTACTTTCAACTAAGTAGGCATCAGCATCTCGAATCGTTCCTCGCACGTGTTCGCTTGCATAACCTGTATCTGTCAACATCACGAAAGAATGACCATCTTTGTAAAAGCGATAGAATTGCGGTGCCGCCGCATCATGGGAGACTCCAAAACTTTCAATATCTAAATCACCAAAAGTTAAGACCTTTCCCATTTCAAAAATATGCTTCTGCTCCACATCAACTTTTCCGATTAAAGGAGCCATCGCTTCCCAAGTTTTTTCGTTGGCATAAACAGGCAGCTTATATTTTCGCGCAAGAACTCCGACGCCATGGATATGGTCGCGGTGTTCGTGGGTAACTAAAATCGCATCTAAATCATCAGGTTTTCGATCGACCTCTGCTAGCAGCGAAGTGATTTTTTTTCCACTCAACCCAGCATCGATCAAGATTCGTTTTTGCGGACTCTCTAAGTACAACGAATTCCCTGTACTTCCGCTAGCTAAAATGCTGATATTGAAGGCATTATTCATTTCTAACATGAGCAATTGGTCCTCTCTTTTAAAACTGTCCTCAGTATACAACCCTTTTTATGGATTTTCCACCTTTGGAACTAAATTATTCGTAATCACTTGGTTGTTCAAGGCATTGACCTTTTCAATTTGCGTTGTTTTGTCTGAGGTTTTTATCTTCACAAACCAGACCGGCACATAAACATTTTTTTCACGCACTTCAAGTGTACGAAAATAGCCTAGGTAAACATTAGTAATCGTCGATTTGCTAGGAATATTATTATTGATATACAACGTATTCAAGATTTCTTTTTCGGAATAGAGAGTCATTTTTTCACGTAGTGGCTCAATTTCTTTCAAACGAGTTTGGGTGTATTTGGAAACTCGCTCTTGGTCATCATTCGTTTCAATATCTAGAGTCACACGTGAAGTTTCATCAATAAAAGGAATTCCCTCATAAGTTTGTGCTCCGACGATTTTTCCCAAATCATCATCTTTCTTAGAGATATCTGGCAAATAAGTATATTCCTCACCGTCTACAATAAATCTCTTATCTTTCA
Organism: Enterococcus sp. AZ128; assembly: GCF_051714485.1. NCBI lineage: Bacteria > Bacillati > Bacillota > Bacilli > Lactobacillales > Enterococcaceae > Enterococcus > Enterococcus sp. AZ128. The sequence continues at coordinate 406,657 of NZ_JBIORZ010000001.1, read as the reverse complement.
TAAGACGATTAAAGCTGCTAGTTGTCTTTTTTAGATCAAATTCTGTATCTCCACTTGGAGTATTCGTCAAAACCTTATCAGAAACATTCCACATTCCAACAATCGGTGAATTTGCAGCTTCATCGATCAATGAACTAAAGGTATCTTGTTCAGCACTTAGATAATAGCCTTCTTGATGTTCATCAGTAACATCATCATTGACTTTAATTTCATCATTCTCTAAACGCTGTAAAATGTCTTCACGCTGATTCGAATTTGTAACGAGACTTTGCTCATGCTGATTGTTCCAGTAGATACTAAAAAGAAAGATGTTTAACCCGACGAAGACGAGAAAGAAGATCCATTCGATTTTTCTAAAATCCAATTAGCTCGCCTCCATTTCTAGGTTTCCCTGCATTAGTTGAGTAGCAGAATACCAAGTATTGTCATATTTGACAAACCACTCTGGAGTTAAGGCAACTAATTTATTTACACCATCAATATCTTGCCAAGTATAGCCAATAATAAAGCTCTGAATTTTATCCAGATCTATTCCGACTGCCGCCAAATTATCCTCAATCTCTAAAGTACTTGGCAACTCAACCTCTTCATCAGAGGGAATTGGTACTTGGACAGTATCCATACTCGTCTCAATTTTGATCTGTGGAGTTGCGGTGTTCGGCGTATGCTCCACTTTCACACTCATTTTACCTTTTGACGACTGGCTAAAAATCGGGTAGCCTTCGACAAATATTCGATAATTTATTTGTCCATCATGATGATCAAAATAGCGTAAATTTCCAACAGCTGTGCCTAATCGGCTAACATAGTTGAAGCTTTGACTATAGACGCTTTCCTTCGCCAAATCTTCTGACAATTCACCGGTAAAAGTGACTGAACGTTTTTGTTCATCCATTATAAGTTCTTCATGACCACTGGCAAACGAGCGAGCACCATCCTCTTCTTCCTCGCCTTTTGCTTGATCAGGATTTTGGAAGAAGGCGTTGCGGAAAAGAGAGTAAGATTGAGTTGTTAAAATATAGCTGTATTTTTTTAGCCGGACTCGTTCCTTCGTCCGCAACAAGCGGGGAATCAAAGGATTCTCATCAGACATCGGCAGATACTTGCTTTGATTTTTTTGATAGATAGTTTCTAGACCAGAAAAATCTCCCGACATTGTCGCTTCGTAAACAGTATCTTTGTTGTAATTCAAAAAACGGATCTTTTTCTTAGAAAAATCAACTTGAATTTTTGAAAAATTGATGGACTCCGCCTCTTTTAAGGAATTCAAATTGATTGGCATGTCAAAAACCTTGATATACTCAGTCAAAGAGAAGCCACCTTCATAATTCAATTCAATCCCATTATCCAATTCATAATAGGGTTTAATTTCTTCCTCCCCTTGCGCAACTTCTTGAAGTTGCCCAAAGGTACTTTCCGTCAAGCGAGCTTGTGTAGTAGCCAATAAATTCTCACTGCTTGTTTGAAATTTCCCATCTGCCAAATCCCAAATACCGCGGATCGGTAAAAAGGCATCTGTTGCTTTCGCGTAATTCTGATCGTTTTTCACCGCTTGCTTACTGGTATTGACCTCTGCCGTTTTTGAAGTAGGGCTTAACCAGATTGCATAAGTTAAGATGAGACTAAGCAAAATCAGAGCCAAAAGGGCGACACGAATGATTTTTTCTGATATTTTCATTCCCAAATGTCCTCCTCATAGGGTTCATAAGGTAAAGAGATATAGAAAGTAGAACCTTTCCCTTCAACACTTTCAACCCAAATTTGGCCTTGATGGGCTTTCATGACTTCTTTGGAAATTGCCAATCCAAGCCCTGTTCCACCTTGTTGACGTGCCCGCGCCTTATCTACACGGTAAAAACGTTCAAATACTTTTTCTAAATCTTTCTTCGGAATACCCAAACCTTCATCAGCGATACTCAAGACCACATTATTATGTGTCTCGATTAAATGAACTTCAATTTTCCCGCCATCAGGAGAATATTTAATCGCGTTATTCATGACATTGTCAATCACTTGCATGATTTTATCAGTATCAATCTCTACCCACAAATCTCTTTCCGTGAACTCACGAACAATTCGGTAGTTTTTCTCTTGGCTATTCACCATCATATCAAAACGATCTAAGATATAATCAACAAGCTCATTAAAGTTCACAAGTTCAAGATCCATTTGTTGAGCACCCGAATCCATACGAGAAAGATTCAATAGATCATTGATCATACGAATCATACGATCTGTCTCTCCTAAAGTCACATGAATAAATTCTGGTGCTACTGCTTTATCTTGCCAAGCACCTTCTTCTAATGCTTCTAAATAGCTGCGTACACTAGTTAACGGCGTACGTAATTCATGAGAGACATTCGAAACAAACTGGCGACGTTCTTCCGCTGTTTTTTCTTGTTCCGTAACATCATGCAATACGACAACTAGCCCACTGATAAAGCCAGATTCACGGCGAATCATAGCGAAATCTGAACGTAGCGTCATACTTCCTTCATCAGAGTCAGGTTTTGGACGATTAATCAAAATCTCTTCCGGTGTTTCTAATAATTTCCGTAGTGTATATTCTTCTTCTAGTTCAAGTAACGTTAAAATCGATTGACCGATCGCCTCTTCATTAGTGGTGTCCAATAAAGATAACGCCATCTCATTAATTGTTATAACTTTCCCACGTCGATCTGTCGCGATGACACCATCTGTCATATGAGTCAAGACGCTGTCTAAACGATTACGCTCTGCTTCCATCGTGTCTTGTGCATCTTCAACACGGTCAGATAGTTTATTGAAGGTTTCTGCTAATTGACTCAATTCGTCATGTCCTTGAACGTCAACTTTTTCAGAATAATCCCCCTGAGCAATTCGCACCGCTTGTTTCTGCATTTCTTTGATCGGCTTTGTGATTGATCGTGCCACGAGTAAAGCAACAACAATCGAGATTAAACCCGCGATTAGAGATGCCGTAAAGAAAATCAACGCGGTGTTGCTAATTTCGGTATATTTTTGTTCAATGTCACTTTTAACATAAAGAGCCCCGATCACAGCCGAATCGCCGGTCGGGGACTGAATGGGTTGGACATTGATATATACCCGTTTATTATTATCATCCAATGTTACATATTGCTTCATCGAAAAATCATCAATATCGCTATACTCATTTTTCTTTCCAACAATTGAATCTTTTTGTCCAACATCGTTGGTCGCTACGACGATCCCTTTATCATCAACAACCCACATCTCACTAATATCTGCTGCAGTATTGTTTTCAAGAATGCGTTGAAGCTGATCCGCCTCATTGTCGCTATCCTCAGCCATTGTAGCACCTAATGTCGTACTCAAAAGGGACACCCGCTGATTCATATCCTTGGTAAAGTTATCGATTGTTGATTTTTCAAGTCCTCTAATAAAGTAAGCACCGATGATCTCGATCGAAATCAGTAAAATCAAAATAAATGAAAAAGCAATCTTGAAGTTGACTGATCGATAAAAACGGACTTTCTTTTCCATACTTACTCCTGTTCAGGGTTGCGTAGATAATAACCTACACCACGTCTAGTTACTAAATAGGTTGGATGACTAGGGTTATCTTCGATTTTTTCACGTAAACGCCGCACAGTCACATCAACTGTTCGAACATCGCCAAAATAATCATAGCCCCAGACCGTTTGCAACAGATGCTCACGAGTCATCACTTGTCCAATATGTTTTGCTAAATAATGCAGCAATTCAAATTCACGATGTGTCAATTCAATCGTATCCCCATGTTTAGTTACCATATAAGCATCAGGATGGATCGTTAGGTCACCGATCGTCAAATCACTTTGCGTTGTTTGTTCTTCTTCTTTCGGCGCTTGTCCGCCTCGACGCAAATTGGCTTTTACACGAGCGACCAATTCCCGATTAGAAAATGGTTTGGTCACATAGTCATCCGCGCCCAGCTCTAAGCCTAGAACTTTATCGATTTCAGAATCTTTAGCCGTAACCATAATGATCGGCATTTCATGGGTCTTGCGTACTTCACGAGCCACTTCTAAACCGTCTTTTTTAGGCAACATCAAATCTAATAAAATCAAATCTGGATTGACCTCTTCGACCTTTTCTAAAGCTTCTTCACCATCATAAGCAGTAAAGACTTCGTAGCCTTCTTTGGTTAAATTGAATTTCACGATGTCCGAAATCGGTTTTTCATCGTCAACTACTAGAATTTTTTTCACTAAGAGTCACCTCATACCTTTATAGGATTGTATGTACGCCTTACCATTATACAATAATTTCAATACTGTTTCATCTTTTCAAACAGGCGACAAATTTTTACAAGTATTACTTAAGAAAAAAATTAAAAAAGAGACAAGCATTTGGCCCGTCTCCCAGTTCATTTTGTATAGCTATTTTTTAGTACTCTCGGTTCTCATCACATATGATAAATCGTTCATTGGACTCTTTCAGGCGCATTAATCTAATACTTGGCAAACTACACCCAGCGAACCTGGGCCCGTATGTACGGACAACGCCGGTGAAACCTTTCCGAAGTAAATATTCTCTGCTGTTGGAAATATTTCCTGTAACCGTTGACGGACTTTTTCTGCCGTTTCCAACGCATCTGCCTGAGTAACCGCTAAGTTGAATCGTTTATGGTTACCGACATGTTCCTTCACTAACTGAATGGTCTTATCAATACTTTTATTCAATCCTCTTACCTTTGCAACAGTATAATAAATCCCATCAGAATTACACGAAATAATTGGTTTCAACTTCAACGCACTACCTAACAATGAAGAAACTAGACCGATTCTTCCGCCTTTTTGTAGATATTCCAAGGTATCGACATTGAAAAATATTTTTGTTTTTGGAATTTTATCCTCAACGTCTGCGATAATTTCCGTAAATGATTTTCCTTGTTTAACTAAATCGCCTGCATAAATCGCTAAAATCCCTGCGCCGATCCCAACGTTTTTCGTATCGATTGATTGAAATGTCAATCCTTCGTAATGCTCACCAAGCACTCGTAATGCATTATAAGTTCCACTCAACCCGCTAGAAATCGTCACAATGATCACATGTGTGTACCCTTGAGCCTTGATATCATCGAAAACTTTATGAATCAGCTCTCCGTCAGGTAAAGAAGTTGTCGGCAATTCCTTTTTGATCAATGGAAAAATGTTATCCGAACTGATATCAATCCCATCTCTATATTCACGGTCACTAAAAATGATCCGTAACGGTACCATAAAAAATGGGCCATTATCGATGACTTCCTTTGGAACATCCGTCCCAGAATCAACTAAAACTGCAATTTTTTCACTCATCATTTTCGCCTTCTTTCTCTTTGTCCAATTGAATGATTTTTTCAGCTAACATTTTTTGTGTAAATGAAGCAACGGCACCTTCCATTGCTAAATAGTAAAAATCCTTACTGCTGCGAGTTAAACTAACTTCTTCGCCTAAAACGATTTTTGCTATTTGCAGCAGTGCCTCTTCTTGCACCTTGCAAAAACTATTATACGCATCCTTAGGTTGGTTGATCGCCAGCTGCATGCGAATCAACTCGTTGATATCTGGAATCGCAAATACTTGCTTCAATAAGGTGATTGCAATCAAATACGCTAAATGATTGCGATTGTATCTTTTTTTGACTGGCGGCGGTACTAATTTATGTTTAACGTAATTATTGACCATGGCACTAGATAAGAGTTGATGCTTCTCATCTTCCATCAATGGAGACAAGTAGCGGTCAACAAGAGTAATGACTTGATCCATATACAATTCTAATTCAGGTAATTCTTCCCAACGAGGCAAACGTAACTCTTTCAAATCTTCTGCCCAAGCTCTGAGCTTCGTCTCTTCCATCATTATCTGCACTCCTTTCATCGATAGTTTATCAAAATTACGATAATTATACAATATAGTTCCAAAAACTAGATAATTGAAGCGCTTTTTAGTTAAATTTTTTTAGTTTATTCTTGCTTTTTCATTTTCTCAGTGCTAACATATGAAAGTACTTTGTTTGGGCCGTTAGCTCAGTTGGTAGAGCAGCTGACTCTTAATCAGCGGGTCGCGGGTTCGAGCCCCTCACGGCCCATTGGGTGCCAAACCCACGTCACCAGTGCATTCTTGGCTACTTCGGTAGTTTAGAAAAGAATGTACGTGGTGACTTTTTTTGCGTTTAAGTGATCTTAGTGCTGCTACTGTAGAAAAGACTACTTAATTAATTCCCTAAACTCCTCTAGCTTCCTCTTTAAAACTTTTTTTCTTTTTTTCACTTTATTAGTTTACAAAAATATTTCTTATGTTACAATTGTGTTACAGAAATATTAAGGAGTGATTATTGTGAAAAAAATGGTAGTTTTTAGTTTGCTGGTATTGTGCTTCCCCCTTGTTACGTTTGCTGATACGTCTGAAAGTGTTCCTAATGAAATGACCCCTCCTAGTCAAGAACAAGTAGTAGAAAGCAGTTCTGTTCCCGATCAAATTGCAGATGAAAGTCAAGAACCCGTCCTGAATGATACCAAAAGCTCAGATGAAGTGATCGTTGAAAGCGGGACCGGGACAACAGCTACCGAAGAGACTTCAACCTCTAATGAATTAGCGAAAAAGGAAACAATGACTAAAAAAACTGAAGAATCAACTACGACTTCAGAAAAAGCTGAAAAAAAATCAACAGCAGCTTCTTCTCAACAAGAAGCTAAAAAAACAGAAATTCCCGTGAAAGCAACGCAATCCTCTTCAGATTTAGAAAAACAGATCCTTAGTGAATGGTCAGCTGAAGACATTCGTAAAAATCTGATAAGTGCGAACTATGGCATCGACAAAACAGAACTGAATGGTTATACCGATCAAGAATTAATGAATGCCTTAAAATTATTTGCACGCTACAATTTCGACATTACTGGTATGGATTTCGGAAGCTATGTCTCCGTTCTACGAATGGTTTACAAGGATCAAACAATTTCTTGGGCAGATGCTGAAAAAGCTTTAGCCTTTAATCCTAATGATTACTCGACAACTGCTGAATTAGCCCAGAACGTTGATCAATTACAGGCTTACCTGCGAATCCTCTATTCAAATCAGACTGGATTCTTGCCGCTGCGCCATTTTACAAATGAAGAAATGCTGCACATTTTGAATCATCTTAGCGGCGCAGAGGATCAATTGAGTGTAGCGAATGGACTGTTCTCTGGTCTCGTTCATTGGCTATATTCTTCGCAAAAAGGAAACGGACCGATTGATAATGGGCCTAAGCCAGTTCCGCCAATTCAAAATCTAGCGACAACGACTAAACCCATAATCAGTAATGTTTCTTCTATTCCGAATACTACAAGTGTAAAAACTAACGATGCTCAAATACAAACAGCTCAAAAAGAATATCCTAAAACTGGCGAACAAAATACACTGTCTTTGACAATCTTAGGTACCCTATTATTCTTTATCTCAGGCTTTGTGATTTTGAAGAAACGTATTCGTTCTTAAAAAACGACTCTATGACTCTCTCTCACTAAAAAGATCCAAAACAGAAAAATCTGTTTTGGATCTTTTTGTATAATACTATGTTAAACCGCCATGGCTTTTTCGCTTTTCAAATGCTGTAGCTTCTTCTTATAATAAGCGACCTCATCTTCAGAAGAATAAATGTAGTGACCTGATGCGATTTCTCGCAATGATCGAGCTTTCCCATCATGAGGTTCAGTTTGATATTTGATTCGACGACGCTGACGTTCATGATCAGGATCGGGCATCGGAATCGCCGAAAGCAAACTTTCAGTATAAGGATGCACACCATAATGATAAATTTCATCACTTGTTCCAACTTCTAATAGATGCCCATTATTCATAACCCCAATACGATCACTGATATGCTTCACCATCGAAAGATCATGGGCAATGAATAGATAGGTTAAGTTATGTTCTTTTTGCAAATCTTGCAGCAGATTCACAACTTGAGCCTGAATTGATACATCCAAGGCAGAAATCGGTTCATCACAGATAATAAAGCGCGGACGAACAGCTAACGCACGAGCAATTCCGATTCGCTGACGTTGTCCGCCAGAAAACTCGTGGGGATAGCGTGTACCGTGGCTGGGATTCAACCCAACCGTTTCTAACAAGTCATTCACGATCTTATCTCGTTCTTTGGGTGTTTTGGCTAGACCATTGACATCAATACCTTCTGCGATAATCTCTTTTACTTTCATTCGCGGATTTAATGACGCATACGGATCTTGGAAAATCATTTGAACATCCCGACGAAATTCAGTCAATGCCGCTTTCCCATGAATCTTAGCAACATCTTTTCCATCGAATAGAATTTCTCCATCTGTTTGTTGATTCAAACGAATGATTGTCCGACCAGTCGTTGATTTGCCGCTGCCGGATTCTCCCACCAAACCGAAAGTTTCCCCTTCGTTAATATGGAAACTGACATCATTCACTGCACGGACTTCATTTTTACTACCGGTATTAAAATATTGTTTTAAATTATTGACCTCTAATAATCGTTTTTCCATTGTAGACCTCCCGTTCATCGCTAAAAATTAAGCGGAATATTGGTTTTGTTTCTTGCGAAAAATATCCCAACGTCGTTGAATCTCAGCTGGAGGATTGACTGCCGGTGCTTGTGGTGCAAGTAACCAGGTTGCTGCTTTATGGGTATTCGAAAGCTCAAAGAAAGGCGGCTCCATTTCTGCATCAATTTTTAACGCGAACTCGTTCCGCGGATAAAAGGCATCGCCCTTTGGTGGATCTAATAAATCCGGAGGTGAACCTGGAATCGCATATAAACGATCGTCTTCACTTTCTAAAGTGGGCATCGAACCAAGTAGTCCCCAGGTGTATGGATGTTGTGGATTATAGAATATTTCCTCAGCAGTACCTACTTCGATGATTTTACCTGCATACATTACAGCTACCCGATCCGCGACATTGGCAACGACACCGAGGTCATGAGTGATGAAAATGATCGACGTTTCGATTTTCTCTTGGATTTCCTTCAGCAATTCCAAGATTTGCGCCTGGATCGTTACATCAAGTGCAGTCGTCGGTTCGTCTGCAATCAATATTTCTGGATTACAGATCAAGGCAATCGCGATTACAATCCGTTGACGTTGTCCACCTGAAAATTGGTGCGGATAATTTTTCAACCGTTTTTCAGCATCAGGGATACCTACTAGGTTCAACAAATCTAAAGCTTCCTGCAGACTTTCTTTTTTTGAAACTTTCTTATGCTTGCGTAAGGATTCCGCGACTTGTTTTCCAATTGTCATGGTTGGATCTAGGGAGGTCATCGGGTCTTGGAAAATCATCGCAATTTCTCGACCGCGAATCTTTTGCATCTCTTTTTCTGATTTATCGACAATGTTTTGTCCTTTGAACAAAATTTGCCCCTCATCAATATTCGCATTGCTGGAAAGTAAACGCATAATTGTACGAGTAGTAACAGATTTCCCACTGCCAGATTCTCCTACAATTGCTAGAGTTTCCCCTTTATTTAAATCAAAATCTACACCCCGAATCGCTCGAACTTTTCCAGCATAGGTGTCGAATGAAATAGTCAAATTATTAACTTCTAAAATTTTTTCCATAAATCGTCACTCTTTCATTTTCGGATCGAATGCGTCACGTAGACCATCCGCTAACAGATTGAAACAAATCATAATCAGCGAAATAGTGACCGCTGGAATCCATAATAAGTATGGCAAGTATAAGAATGTTTTATAACCGTCATTCAATAAAGTACCTAATGATGCCGCTGGCGGCGTTAACCCTAAACCGATGAAACTCAAGAAAGCTTCAAAGAAAATCGCGGTTGGGATACTGAACATCATTTGAATAATAATCACACTGGATATATTCGGAATGATATGCTTAAAGGCGATCTTCCATTTTGATTCTCCCAGAGTCATCCCAGCTAAAACATATTCTTGATCCTTCAGCTTGAGGGTCTGGGCTCGGACAATCCGCGCCATCGGTATCCAGTTAGTAATAGCCATAGCAGCTACGATTGAGAAAATCCCGGGTTCAAAAACAACGAGCATTAAAATCATAACAACTAAATTAGGAATTCCAGAAAGAATCTCTAAGAAACGCTGCATTGCATTATCTACTCTTCCGCCTAACATCCCTGAGATCAATCCGTAAGCGACACCGATCGTGATATCGAATAAAGCAGCGATAAACGCAATTAATAGTGAAATTCGCGTTCCCATAAACAAACGACTTAAGACATCGCGGCCCAAACCATCCGTTCCCAATAGATAATTCACATTACTAGGAACATCTGCCTGTGCGTACTTATCAACTAATTCACCAGCGACCATCGTTTTCCCATTCAGCCCATCAATGTTCAAGCCCGGAACGCGCGGCGGCAAATTAATGTAATCAACATTTTGTTTACTTGGGTCTTGCGGTGAAACAAAGATCGTCACAATCGAGATCAAAATAATTACAGCGAGTAAAACCATCGAAATGACCGCCGCTTTATTTTTCTTTAGTCGACGCCATGAGTCTTGCAAAAAATTCAGCGAGGGGGCCGCAATCTCCTCACGTTCCTCTTCGGTATTTTTTTGCAAGGGTTGAAATTCATCAGCAGGAATATCAACAATTGAAGGATATTTCATCTCCATTAACTTTTGCTCCCTTCTGATAACCGGATACGCGGATCGACCAATCCGTAAAGCAGATCAACGACTAAAATGACAAAGACCAGCATAAATGAATAAAGGATTGTTACTGCCATAATCGTTGGATAATCATTCGTCATAATTGATTTTACGAATTGTTCTCCGATACCAGGAATTGCGAAGATATTCTCCACTACAAGTGAACCGGTCATCAATGCGACTGCCAAAGGCCCAAGCAATGTCATCAATGGGATCAAACTATTTCGCAATCCATGTCTGAAGGCGATCTCCCATCGACTCAAGCCTTTCGCCCGAGCCAGTTCGACATAGTCACTATGGAGAACCTCTACCATTTCAGTTCGAATGAAACGAGCTGAATCGGCCAGCGGCGACATCGCTAATGCCAGAGTTGGTAAAATCGTATAAGCAAAACCTTCCCATTTTGCGATCGGCAAGATTCGTAATTTCATCGCAAAAATATATTGCAGTAGTACGGCAAAAACAAAGTTAGGAATAGAACGTCCTAAGATTGCTACTAAGGTTGACGTCGTGTCCGCCCATGAGTTTTGTTTCATGGCGGAGATCGTTCCTAAGACAATCCCAATAAAGGTTCCAAAGATAATCGCTTGCAACCCCAATTGCAACGATGGACCGATTCGTCCGGCTAGTAATGAAGCTACTGCTTGATTTTTGAATTGGAAAGAAATTCCGAAGTTTCCCTGTACGAGGTTCGATAAATAAATTCCGTATTGAACAATTACTGGTTTATCTAAGCCAACTTGCTTATTCAGCATCGCAATCGTTTCAGGACTTAGACGTTCTTGATTGGTATAAGGTGTTCCTGGCAGTAATTGCATCAAGAAGAATGTAATTGTTGCAATCAGCCATAAGGTAACCACCATGAAAAAGACACGCTTAAAAAAATATTTCAAATAACTGCCCATGAGGTGCCTCCTAATTCGTTTCGATATTTATTTTTTTCAAAATGAGTTTTGTGAACCGCTCTTAAATTTTGACTTCTAGTTTTGTTATGGTTTAGAGTAGAAATGCATCTCGGATAAATTTTTATCTAGATAGCGTCAGTCATTAATTATTGGAGTGTATGTATGAAAAATAAATTATTTCCCATCGGAATCGGCGGTAGTTTGTTAGCGATCATCGTGATCTACTCAAGCATTAAAGATTCACTTGCGCTACTGACTTTATCCAACCGATTTTTCTTAACTGGATTACCATTTTTGATCATTGGTATCCTGCTATGGATTTTTTCTTCAGGCTTCTTTGATCACTTTCAGCATTCGATGCATCAAGCATTTAGCAGAAATCAAAAGAAAAAATCAGAATTTCAGTCACTCTCACAAGTTGGACAAGGCCGTTATTCTTTTTGGATGATCATTGCAGCCATGCTAATCGGTGCTTCGATCATCTGTGCTTTACTAACAATGATTTAAAAGGAAGTTGGAACGAATAACGTTCCAACTTCTTTTATTTTGTCAGTCTCGCCTTTTGCAGCATGATGATGTGAAAAGGTGCTTTAGAAATCCATAGAATTTTTATTCGTCAGAAAAATTCTTATCTTACTTGTGAGTTAGCAGTCACTCTATTTCTCTACATACGCCCATTTATAATCCCAAGAAGCGCCGGCAGGATGGTGAACGATGCCTTTAACCTTTTCGTTAACTAAATGTGCTTCAGATAATTGATAAAGTGGTGCGACACCGGATTCTTTAGAGATGATTTCATTTGCTTTTTGCAAATCATCCCAACGAGCTTCTTCGTCACTGGCATCTTTATTACCAGATGCATCAACAGCTTTGTCGTATTCCTCATTGCTCCAACGACCGCGGTTATATGAGTTTCCTGTTACGAACAAATCAGTGAAGCTGGATGGATCCGCATAGTCAGCTCCCCAACCACCAAGCAGAACATCAAAGTCGCCGGCATTTGAACGGTCTAAACGAACAGAGAATGGTACTGGAGTTGGTTTCACAGTGATTCCTGGTAAAGTTTCTTCTAAAGCACTTTGCATATATTCAATAACTTTCTTCGATGAATCTGTATCCGATGCCATCAACTCAAATGAAAGTGAGTCAATTTTCAATTCTTTCTTCGCCTTGTCCCAATATTCTTTTGCTTTCGCTTTATCATAAGGAGCTAAGTTCCCTGCTTCTTTCGCAAAGTCCTCATCCGTCTTAGGATTTTTTGACATACCTGACGGCACTAACCCAGTCGATACGACAGAACCATCGCCTAGTACTTGGTTAACTAGCGATTTGCGATTAATGGCGTATGAAACGGCCTTACGCAAGTTCTCATTTTTCCAAGGTGAATCAGCTTTTCGTTGATTGTATTCAAGATAACTAGTACGAGCTTCTTTGAACGATTTGTATGCAGGGTCATTTGCATTTTGCTGTGCCAATTCACCCGACAGGATCACATCGTCTGCTTCACCATCTTTAAATAGGTTCAAAGAAGTTGAAGATTCTTTTACAACGTTGACTTTAACCTTAGACAATTTGACTTCGTCTTTATCCCAGTAAGTATCATTTTTCTTGTACTCCCATTCAGTGTCGGTACCCGGTCCGTCAAAGCCTTCTAATGTGAATGGCCCATTATAAACAGCCTTGTCGCTTTTAGTTGCATATTCTTTTCCGTTTGCTTCCACAACTTTTTGATTTTGCGGGAAGAATGACGGGAATGCCAACAAGTAATCAAAATACGGTGTTGGTTTCGATAATTTAATTTCTAATTCATGATCATTGACTGCTTTGATTCCTAATTCATCTGGTGCTTTCTTCCCAGCTGAAATATCAGCAGCGTTTTCAACAGGTTCGAAAAGATAGGCATATTCTGAGGCCGTCTCTGGTTTAACCGTACGTTGCCATCCAAAGACATAATCTTTAGCTGTGACTGGATCACCATTCGACCACTTTGCATCTTCTCTTAATTTCACAGTATAGGTCTTACCGTCATCACTGACTTTGACTTTTTCACTAGCACCCGCTGGTTGCGGTTTGTTGTCTTTGTCTAGACGATAGATTCCTTCATAAACATTATTTAACGCAGTAAAACTAATTGTGTCGGTTGCTACAGATAGGTCGGCTGTGGGCATTTCCTGTTGGACCACTAAATTGAATGTGCCATTGTCTTTTGCCTTTGCACTTGAACTGCTCTCATCAGTTGTAGCGCTGCTGCCGCCGTAACATCCCGCCAAAGCGAGTCCGCAAACCGCGATGACCCCATAAGCTAATTTGTTCCTCATATCTTTTTCCCCTTTTGATTCAATTTTCAGAATAATTACGAAGTTCTGAATATGTCGAGTAGTTTAATCATTAATTTTTAATAAATCAACACATATGCTCTAATCATTCTTTTACTTTCTTGAAAAAAACCTAAGAAAACTTGTAGATTCAACAATTATCCTAAAAATATTTTTTTATTCTAACAAAAACAGAAGATTTTTTTGTTTTTGTGACATCTCTATGGTAGATATCCTCGTTTCTTTATAATAGGTAGGAAACCCTTTCTAAAATTCCACTTCCCCTCTTTCATTCGATATTTATTTATAACTAGAGAAATTTATTAGAAAAATTTCTCATCTTTTTTTCATAATCGTATTGACAATCCTTTCCTTTTTTTATACGATGATTACAACAATTTTTAAAAAATTCTGACAATAAACGGGTGGTTGCCATGATGAAATCAAATATGTCTTTCAACGCAACTTTATTATTATAGCTGGGACTTTCTGAAATTCATTTCATGAAGTCCCTATTCGCATTGCATCGGAGAAGAAAATGGTTCTTTTCCGATGGGGTGCTTTTTTTATACCCGTTTTTAAATGAAGGAGGAGCAAAAATGAGAAAGATTCAATTCTTCGACACCACATTAAGAGATGGTGAGCAAACACCAGGAGTAAATTTTAATACCAAAGAAAAAATTCAGATCGCGCTTCAATTAGAAAAATGGGGAGTTGATGTCATCGAGGCCGGATTTCCTATCGCTTCACCTGGCGACTTCGAAGCAGTCCAAAATATTGCCCGTCAAGTGAAGACAATGACAGTCACTGGATTGGCTCGTTGTCAGAAAAAAGATATCGATCGGGCTTATGAAGCGTTAAAGGAGGCTGCTAATCCTCAGATCCATGTTTTCCTAGCTACCAGTGATGTTCATATGCAATACAAGCTAAAAATGAGTAGAGAAGAAGTTCTTGCTTCTATTAAAGAGCACGTTGGATATGCACGCAGCCTATTTGAAAAAGTCCAATTCTCACCAGAAGATGCGTCACGTACAGAAAAAGGCTTCCTATTAGAAGCCGTCCAAACAGCGATTGATGCCGGTGCTACGATTATCAATGTCCCTGATACTGTCGGCTATTCAAACCCAACAGAATACGGTCAGATCTTCAAAACGTTGATTGAAAATATTCAAAGTGACCAAGAAATCACCTTTTCTTCTCATTGCCACGATGATTTGGGTATGGCAACCGCCAATGCTTTGGCGGCAATTGAAAACGGAGCAAATCGTGTAGAAGGCGCCATCAATGGAATTGGTGAACGTGCAGGCAATACAGCATTAGAAGAAGTTGCATTGGCACTGGCGATTCGCAAGGACTTTTATCAATGCGAATCCAATATCGTATTAAATGAAACAAAACGAACCAGTGAATTGGTTTCTCGTCTTTCCGGTATTCCAGTTCCAAAGAACAAGGCGATCGTCGGTGACAATGCCTACGCTCATGAATCCGGTATCCATCAAGACGGTGTACTGAAAAATCCTGAAACATACGAAATCATCACACCGACACTGGTAGGCGTCAATCAAAATTCTCTTCCACTAGGAAAATTATCGGGGCGTCATGCATTCAATGCCAAATTGGAAGAACTCGGTTATCAATTGAATGACACCGATAGCAAGGAAGCATTCAAACGATTCAAAGCTTTAGCCGATAAGAAAAAGCAAATTACCGACAAAGACTTAGTGGCTTTACTTGCTGATCAATATAGAGAAGAAACAGAGAAATACAAATTGGCAGAGGTGCAAGTTCAATACAGCTCTAATGGTTATCAAGGAGCAATCGTTTCAATTATTGATGAGGAAAACGAAACAAAAGTAGCCTCTCGAATCGGTTCAGGAAGCATTCAAGCGATTTACAATACGATCGATGAATTGTTCCAACAAAATCCTGAGTTAACAGATTATGAAATTCAAGCATTAACGGGTGGTGAAGATGCTCAAGCAGAAGTACGCGTCACACTACTGGATGAAAAAACGAAAAACGAATTTCGCGGGATTGGCGTGGACTTCGATGTTTTACAAGCATCAGCCAAAGCTTATGTCCAAGCAAGTAATCATTTGAAACAAAGTTGTTAACCAAATCATTCTATTAATATAGTAGGAAAAAAGAATACTTTTATACGAGATAGAATGCTAGTTCAACTTTTTGCAGTTGCCTCTAGCGTTTGATTCAATTAATTATTAACAGCTAAATTCTAGTCACTCTACTTAGTTGAATAGTATACGTGGCGAGAACAAAATTCATTTTTCGGTTTTCAGAAAAATGAATACTTTTATACGAGATAGGATGCTAGTTCAACTTTTGCAGTTGCCTCTAGCGTTTGATTCAATTAATTATTAACAGCTAAATTCTAGTCACTCTACTTAGTTGAATAGTATACGTGGCGAGAACAAAATTCATTTTTCGGTTTTCAGAAAAATGAATACTTTTATACGAGATAGGATGCTAGTTCAACTTTTGCAGTTGCCTCTAGCGTTTGATTCAATTAATTATTAACAGCTAAATTCTAGTCACTCTACTTAGTTGAATAGTATACGTGGCGAGAACAAAATTCATTTTTCGGTTTTCAGAAAAATGAATACTTTTATACGAGATAGGAGCATGCACATGAATAAAATTGTTGTTTTAGCCGGTGACGGTATTGGACCTGAGATTATGGATAGCGGCCTAAAGGTATTGGCCGCCGTAGAAAAAAAATGCAGTAACACTTTTGAACTTGAAAAATTACCCTTTGGCGGTGTTGGTATTGATGAAACTGGATCTCCCCTGCCTGATGAGACATTAGCGGCTTGTCAGGCAGCGGATGCGATCCTATTAGGCGCTATTGGCGGACCGAAATGGGAAAAAATGGAAGACACGCCTGAAAAAGGACTATTGGCCTTACGAAAGTCCTTGGAATTATTTGCGAATATCCGTCCGGTCTCTGTGTCTTCCGCTTTACTTCATCTTTCACCGCTAAAACCAGAAATTTTAGAAGGAACCGATTTGATTATCGTAAGGGAGTTAAGCAGCGGCATTTATTTCGGGGAGCCTCGTGAGTTAAAAGAAACAATGGCCTACGATACTGCCCGCTATCAAAAAAGCGAGATCGAACGCATTGTACATTCAGCCTTTAAAATTGCTCAAGGGCGGACTAAAAAAGTCACGTCTGTAGACAAGGCGAATGTGTTGGCTTCCAGCAAGCTATGGCGAGCAACAGCGGAAGAAGTCGCAAAGAACTACCCGGATTGCCAACTGGAACATCAATATGTTGACTCAGCAGCAATGAAACTGATCCAAAACCCGAAAGCTTTTGATGTGATCGTAACGGAGAATCTCTTCGGTGATATTTTGAGCGATGAAGCTTCTGTATTGCCTGGTTCATTAGGTGTACTGCCTAGTGCTAGTCATAGCGATGGCGGACCTTCACTATATGAACCGATCCACGGATCTGCTCCAGATATTGCTGGTAGAGGCATCGCCAATCCAATCTCAATGATTTTATCTGTAGCAATGATGTTACGCCAGTCCTTTCAAGAAGAACAAGCGGCGCAAGCCATTGAAAAAGCCTGCGATACAATTCTCGCCAAAGGAATGTTCACTCACGACTTAGGTGGAAAAGCCTCCACGGTTGAATTTACAGATGCTGTGATTCAGGAATTGGCAAGTTCTTTCTATTAATGAAGTAAATTACGTATATGCTTAGAAATAGTTAGTTAAATAAGGAGCGGAAAATATGGGAAAAACACTATTTGATAAACTTTGGGATCGCCACGTCGTCCACGGCGAAGAAGGTGCCCCTCAATTGCTGTACATCGACCTGCATTTGATTCACGAAGTTACTTCTCCGCAAGCTTTTGCGGGAATTCGTGAAGCCGGCCGAACCTTGCGTCATCCAGAACGGACTTTTGCCACGATGGATCATAATACACCGACGATTGATATTTTTAATTTCACCGATCTAGTAGCAAAGAAACAGATCGACACACTTAGAGATAATTGCCAAGAATTCGGTGTACAGCTATGTGATAACGGCAGCGATCGTCAAGGAATCGTCCACATGGTAGGCCCAGAAACCGGACTGACTCAACCAGGTAAGACGATTGTTTGCGGAGATTCTCATACGGCAACTCACGGCGCTTTTGGTGCCCTAGCCTTTGGGATCGGTACGAGTGAAGTGGAACATGTTTTTGCTACACAATCGTTGTGGCAAAATAAACCGAAAAATATGGGCATCAATATTACTGGGAAATTGCCTAAGGGCGTTTATGCGAAGGATATTATTTTGGCACTGATTGCTAAATATGGTACAGACTTTGGTGTCGGGTATGGCACTGAGTTTCACGGAGAAGCAATTGAAAACCTATCAATGGAAGAACGCATGACGATATGCAACATGGCGATCGAAGGCGGCGCAAAAATCGGATTGATCGCACCAGATGACAAAACCTTTGAGTATGTAGCAGGTCGCGAATACGCTCCAAAAAATATGGAGGCCGCCATTAAGGATTGGAAAGAACTGTATACAGACGATGATGCTGTATATGACAAAGAATTGACACTAGATGTCAGCGAACTCGTACCTTTCGTAACTTGGGGAACCAACCCTGAAATGGGCGTTCCTTTTGATGGCGCATTTCCAGCGATTACTTCACCGGATCTGCAAAAAGCTTACGATTATATGGATTTGAAACCGGGGCAGACTCCCGCGGATATTCCTGTCGGATATGTCTTTATTGGATCTTGTACGAACGGACGGCTATCGGATCTTAAGGAAGCCGCAAAAATCGTTGAAGGAAAAAAAGTCCATGACAATGTAACAGCTATCGTTGTCCCTGGTTCCCGACCAGTTCGTAAAGCTGCTGAAAAAATTGGTTTGGATAAGGTTTTTAAGGCCGCTGGATTTGAATGGCGCGAACCGGGCTGCTCGATGTGTCTAGGGATGAACCCCGACCGTGTGCCCGCAGGTGTCCACTGTGCTTCAACATCCAACAGAAATTTCCAAGGACGCCAAGGCAAGGACGCGCGCACACATCTTTGCAGCCCAGTAATGGCAGCACTAGCTGCTATTCACGGAAACTTCGTTGATAGCCGTAAGGAGGTCATTTAATGGAAAAATTTACGATCTATACTGGAAAAACAGTCCCTTTGATGAATGATAATATCGATACCGATCAAATCATTCCAAAAGGCTTTTTAAAACAAGTCGATAAAGCTGGATTCGGCAAACATCTTTTTGACGAGTGGCGCTTTTTAGAAGATGGCTCGCCCAACCCCGAGTTTATTTTGAACACTCCAGAACGAAAAGCGGCGACGATCTTGATTTCGGGAGAAAATTTTGGGTCAGGTTCCTCACGTGAGCATGCCGCTTGGGCCATTCAAGATTATGGGTTCAAAGCAGTGATTGCCGGCAGTTACAGTGATATCTTTTACATGAATGCACTGAAAAACGGTCTCTTGCCGATCCGTTTGGACCAAAAAATACGAGATATTCTGAGTCAATTACCGGCGGATCAATCGATCACTATTGATTTGCCTAAACAAGAAGTTCAAACGCAAGAAGCCAACTATCCTTTCCAAATTGATCCAACTTGGAAGGATAAATTAGTCAAAGGTTTGGATGATATCAGTATCACCTTGCAGTATGAAGATGACATTGACGCGTATGAGAAAAAGATGCCAACTTACGAATAAACAAGAAAATCGCGCAAAAACTTTCCAAATCGAAAGTTTTTGCGCGATTTCCTTTATTTTCTTAACTCACAACTTGTTCTTGTACGTATTGTGCATAAAGCGGATGCGTCGCGATCAAATCATTGTGGGTCCCATGACCGGTTACTTCCCCTTTTTCAATGAAGTAAATATGATCTGCATCTACGATCGTTGATAGGCGGTGAGCGATAACCAAAGTTGTGCGCCCTTCCATTAATTGATCCAAAGCACGTTGTACCTTTTCCTCTGATTGTGAATCCAAGCTAGCAGTTGCTTCATCCAGCATCAAGATTTTCGGATCTCGTAAGAAAGCTCGAGCAATGGCAATTCGTTGTTTTTGCCCACCAGACAATTTCACTCCGCGCTCCCCTAATTCGGTTTCTAATTGCTCTGGAAAATCCCGGACAAATTGATCCGCATAAGCTAATTCCAATCCATGCCACAACTCTTCTTCTGTTAATGTCCGATCCAATCCATATTGCAAATTCTCACGAATGCTTCCAGCAAATACAGCACTGTCTTGAGAGACATAGCCAATCTGTGAACGCCAACTCGTTAAGCTGAGGTCGTGGATCGTTTCATCGCCGATTTTGACCGCTCCATCTGTCGGCTGATAAAAGCGTTCCAATAAAGCGAAGATCGTAGACTTTCCACCGCCGCTTGGACCGGCAAAAGCGATTACGGTATTAGGCTTAGCCTCAAAAGAAACATTTTTTAAAATTGGACGATCTGCTACATAATGGAAAGAAAGATTTTCTGCCTTGATAGTTTTTCCAGTAACATCAACTGTTTTTCCAGTTTCGATTGGTTCCAAATCTGTTTTTAGAATTTGCTCGATTCGTTCAGTAGCTCCCATCGCTTTTTGTACTTGCGAGAAGAACATCGCAAAGCTGGCTGCCGGCATCATGATATTAAATAGATATAATAGGAAAGCAACTAATTGGCCGCTTGTTAACGTTCCCGCTTGGACCCGAACCGCTCCATACCCTAAGATCCCTACAAATAGGCCTAACATGACTGTCGTAATGATTGGCTGCAGCATCGCTTCGACTTTTGCATCCTTAATACCTAAATTGAAAATCTTGTTGATAAATGAACCACCGCTGGTTTTTTCAAATTTTTCACCGTTACTGGCTTTAATCAATCGAATTTCAGATAATTTTTCACTCGCTTCTGCATTAAAGTCGGCAGTTGCCGCTTGTAATTGACGTCCCAAACGAGACATAATCCGACCGATCGGCATCATGATCAACGCCATAATCGGCACAGCCAAGAACATCATGGCCGCCATCTTCCAATCCATCACGAACAAAATAATCATTGATCCAACCAATTGGATCGCACCAGTAATAAAGTTGGGAAATTGCGTTGCAACTAAATCCTTAATAACCGTCGTATCATTCACCAGCCGCGAACTGCTTTCACCTGATTTATGATCATCATAATATCCAACCGGCATTTGCAATAAGTGACTCCATAATTTTTCCCGTAACGTTTTAACAGCACTCTCGCCGACATACCGTAATAAGAAGCTGCCGATTGCCCCAAAAGCCAATTGTGCTACGAAGGCTAGAACTAGAACGACCAGCATCGTCCGATCGATTTGTGCTAATTTACTAGTATCGATCAACCCTTTCGTTAATTGCGGTACGATCAGGCTTGCTCCGCTTGTCAGCAGACTTAAAAACAACCCAATACCAAACAGTGTTTTCTTAGGGTTGACACTCATGATCAATCGTAAAAAATCTTTTAACTTGTAATTGCTTTTTTTATTTTTGCCCTTAACAGTTTCTTCAGGCACCATACTTATATCTCGATCCATAATTAGTTCCTCCTAGCTCATAACTGAAAGCTGTTGTTTTCTAAAAATCTTCCCACTCTGTATCTTCTGAGTCTTTTGTTTTATTCGCTCCGTCAAAACAATCACGGCTTCCCCAAAAATTCCGACGAAAGTCGTGTTTAAAATTGCGAGAAAAATCTCGCGAAGCATTGCGCATCTCTCGTTGCATTTGGTTTCGCATCCGATGTTGTTCCTCTCGTGAAAGATTCTGCCAATCTTCTTGCCAGTTTTCCGCAAACTGCTCACGCATCGCTTGCATCTGGCGCAGACGATCCATCGGGTCAACGAAACGGCCCGCTTGTTTTTGGAATTCTTCTTGCCAGCCTCCAGAAATTTTTTGCAAATACTCGCTGAAGTTTTCTTGTTCTTTTTCAGTTAATCCTGCAAAAAAAGCTTCACTCATATCCTCACCGGCATGGCTGAACTTTTGCGCCTTCTGTTTGCCATTTTCTGTTAGAAAAACACGTTTGATTCGTTTATCATGTTCTTCCTCTCTCCGTAACACATCTCCGCTTTTTTCCATCTTCTTCATTAATTCAGCCAAAGAGCTTGGACGGATGTCTAAAATTTCAGCTAATTGACTTTGGATCAATCCATCCTCCTTCGCTAAAATCGCTAAAACTCGCTGCTGACCATTTAATTTTTGTCGCTTGCTCACAAATGCATTACTCGCAGAACTAATAAAATGCAATTGCCGCATTAAGTCTTTTGTAAATTCACTCATTCTAAGGAACTCCTTCATTATTCATTATAGTTCGGTACCGAACTATATGTCGTTTGTTATTATAGTTCGGCACCGAACTATTGTCAACAACTTTGACAATTTTTTTTATTATCCAAAATGAATGCAAAAAAAGAACCCGATGAAAATCATCGGATTCTTTGTATTAATGCTTATGTTGTTCTTCTTTTACTGGGCAACTGCTGCCGCAGTCTTCACATGAATTGCCATTTTTGATTCGACGATAAACAATCACTCCAGCACCGCCAAAGATCAATACGCTTAATATTATAGTTGCCATTCTTTCACCTCTTTGATCTCTTCGATCGTAATCGTTGGAGTTTGTTTAACAGGTTTTCTAACGATGAAGTAAATCATCGCTGCTAATAAGATCGCTGCTAAAATCAATCCAACACCGATTTTTCCATCTTCAAACATTACGTGACCAAATTGATAAACGATGAAACTCACGACATAAGCCAATCCGCATTGATAGCCGATCGCACGCCACGTCCACTTGATATCGCCCATTTCACGATGAATCGCACCGATTGCGGCAAAACATGGCGCACACAACAAATTGAATACTAAGAATGAATAACCGGCAATTGGCGTATAAGCTGCTTGTAATGCTTTCCAGATTTCCACGCCGTCTTCTGCTACTTCCGCATGACGGTATAAAATCCCGAAAGTCCCGATAACATTTTCTTTGGCTACTAAACCAGTAATAGCCGCAACAGCTCCGCGCCAATCTCCCCAACCTAATGGTGCAAAAAGTGGTGCGATCAAGCCGCCCAAAGCTGCTAAAATACTATCATTTTCATTAACAGATTGTAATGAGAAGTTGTAGCTGGAAATAAACCAGATTACGATACTTGAAACAAAAATGATTGTTCCAGCACGCTTAACAAACGATTTACTATGATCATAAGTATAACGAATCGTGTTCCCAAATCTAGGCATATGATACAACGGAAGCTCCATAATGAAAGGTGCCGGATCGCCTGAGAAGAGCTTGGTTTTCTTCAACGCAATTCCTGATAAGACAATCGCGCCCATTCCAACAAAATATGCTGACGGTGCTACCCAGCTGCTATTAGGGAAAAATGCGCCCGCAATCAACGCAATGATCGGTAATTTAGCCGAACAAGGCATAAAAGTGGTTAGCATTGCAGTCATGCGTCGGTCCTTTTCGTTCTCGATCGTCCGACTTGCCATAACTCCTGGTACGCCACAGCCTGTTGCGATCAGCATCGGAATAAATGATTTCCCTGACAAACCAAATTTACGGAAAATCCGGTCCATGACGAAGGCAATCCGAGACATGTATCCGCAATCTTCCAAAAGCGCCAAGCATAAGAATAGTACCATCAATTGTGGAAGGAAACCTAAAACTGCTCCAACCCCAGCAATGATTCCATCTAAAATCAAGTTTTGCATCCATTCCGCTACATTCCAAGACTGCAATGTTGAGCTGACAAAATTCGGCACGATATCGCCAAACAAATTCTCGTTCACCCAATCAGTACCCATCGCACCGATTGTTTGGATAGCAATATAGTAGATCAGCCACATGACTAAAGCAAAGATCGGTAACGCTAAGAAACGGTTCGTGACAATACGGTCGATTTTGTCTGAGATAGACAACTTGAATTGATCCTCATCCACAACACATAACGTTTTTAAGTGAGTAATAAAATTATAGCGTTCATTAATAACTAGGCTCTCTGCATCTTCGCCAAAAATCTTTTCCGTGATCTTGATGATCTCGCCAATTTCTTTTTGTTGGATGGAGCTCAGGTCTAGATCCTGCTGCGCACGTTCATCTCGTTCAAATAATTTTAAGCTATACCAACGGCCATATTGAGCCTGTGCTGTACTTCCCAAAACTTCTTCAATCTCGTTAAGCGCTGCTTCTAAACGATTATCGTAATGTGGGAAACTAACTTCCTCCACGCCATTTTTGATCAGATGCAAAGCTTCATTGACGGCTTTATCCAAGCCCCAATTCTTCAGCGCACTGATACCAACAACTGGCACTCCTAAAGCGTAAGCCAATTTTTCCAAATTGATCTGTTTGCCGCTTTTCTTAATAATATCCATCATGTTGACAGCAACAACCACGGGAGTTCCAGTCTCAATCAGCTGTGTCGTCAAATAGAGATTCCGCTCCAAATTCGTTCCATCAATAATATTAACAATGGCATCTGGTGTTCCTGAAAGTAAATAATCTCGCGCTACCACTTCTTCAGGTGAATAAGGTGACAACGAGTAGATTCCGGGAAGATCATCAATAATTACTTCAGAATCCTTCTTATAAATACCCTCTTTTCGTTCAACCGTTACACCAGGCCAGTTTCCAACAAACTGATTGGTCCCAGTTAAAACATTAAAGGTACTCGTTTTACCGCTGTTGGGATTCCCTGCTAAGGCAATATGAGTCTTCGCCATCTATTCCGCCTCCTTCGATACGACCACCATCTCTGATTCGTTTTTTCGTAAACTCAATTCATACCCTCGAACTCGTAATTCAATCGGATCTCCTAGAGGAGCCAATTTCACGACCTTCACTTGTGTTCCTTTAGTCAGTCCCATATCCATCAAACGTCGTTTTACCGCACCTGTGCCATGGACATTTACTACAACACCTTGTTCTCCAGCACTTAATTGATCTAATGAAACCCATGTCTCTTGGTCCTCCGTTAGATCCTTCACAAGTATTTGTTTTAGTAAAGACTGGGATAAAGCCAGCCGTGTATTATGTAATAGAATAATTCCGTTATCGCCAGATTGATTCACGACGGCAACCTTTGAACCGACGATCATCCCCAAATCTTGTAGGCGATGCTTTAATTCTTTTTCTAAAGTCATTTCATCAATTTGAACGACCTGGTTCAATGAAACATCTGCCAAAGTTGTCATACACTTTTCCACCTAACTCTAATTAATAATGAGAATCTTTCTCACTAAGAATAGCTTCATTTGCTAGTAAAGTCAATAAATGGTCGAGGATTTTGTGTCTTTTGTGAGCAACTTGTTTGACAATCACTGATTTATTTGTTTCTAATCTGTATTTTTCGTTATTAAAAAAACTTTTTTGTCGAAAAAAAACACCTTGTAACGTTTTTTTGAATTATGAAAAGGGATTTTCCTTTGAAACCGTCCGTTTTCAACATTTTTGCAAAAAACACAAAGAGTAGTATACCAATAAATTACCACCACAATATATGGTATTAAACGATTGACTTTTTCGCTACATCTTTTATACTAGTAATTGTAGAAATCAAGGGAGGTAGTCTTATGGTAAAAGTCTATTCTAAAAACAATTGTATGCAGTGTAAAATGGCAAAACGTTATTTAACTGAAAATCAAATTTCATTTGAAGAAGTCAATATAGACAATGAACCTGAAGCACTAGGTTTTTTAAAAGATCAAGGTTTCCAAAGTGTCCCAGTTATTTTCGGCGGACAACAAGCCATCATTGGTTTTCGTCCAGATCAATTAAAAGCATTAGCGTAATTTAAGAAGCCGCTTCTAGAGCACCGTTTTGCGAAACTTTGCGATCCACGATTGCAAAGTTTTCTTCTTTATATAGGAATCGTTTTGCTTGTTCACTGCCACTATATCTAGTGATGGACCTATGTAACGATCAAGGATTCTTTTTTTTGTTTAAAATGAGACCTGTTGGGTAGAAAAGCAACTCGATGAACCTGAAAGAAATCGATAGAAAAAAGGAAAGATGTGACGAGATGAGTTTAAAAGACCTAGGTGAAGTATCTTACTTCAAATTGAATAATGAGATCAACCGTCCAGTAAATGGACAGATTCCATTGAATAAAGACAAAGAAGCGTTAACTGCCTTTTTCAAAGAAAACGTTGAACCAAATACCCGTACATTTTCATCTGTACAAGAAAAAATCGACTATTTAATAGAAGAAGACTTTTTAGAAGCAGCGTTTATTGCAAAATATACCCCTGCTTTTATCGAAAAACTCTTTAATTATTTAGCAGATCAAAAATTTACATTTAAATCATTTATGGCGGCCTATAAATTTTACTCGCAATATGCCTTGAAAAACAATGCAGGCACTGAGTATTTAGAAAGCTATGAAGACCGTGTCGCTTTCAACGCCTTGTATTTTGCGAATGGTGATGAGAAATTAGCTCTGTCATTGGCTGATGAAATGATCCACCAACGTTATCAACCAGCAACCCCGTCTTTTTTAAATGCTGGTCGTAAACGCCGCGGAGAATTAGTCTCTTGTTTCTTGATCCAAGTGACCGATGATATGAACAGCATCGGCCGCTCCATCAATTCAGCCCTGCAATTGTCACGAATCGGCGGCGGTGTAGGGATCAATTTATCTAACTTGCGTGAAGCTGGCTCACCAATCAAAGGTTATGATGGTGCAGCAAGCGGTGTTGTTCCAGTCATGAAATTATTCGAAGACAGTTTCTCTTATTCTAACCAATTAGGTCAACGTCAAGGTGCTGGGGTTGTTTACTTAGATGTTTTCCATCCAGATATTGAGATGTTCTTGTCTGCCAAAAAAGAGAACGCCGATGAAAAAATCCGCGTGAAGACTCTCTCTCTTGGTGTGACAGTACCAGATAAATTTTATGAATTAGCTCGTAAAAATGAAGATATGTATTTATTCAGCCCTTATGGTGTCGAACGTGAATACGGTGTGCCTTATTCTTATGTCGATATCACTAGGGAATATGACAATTTAGTCGCAAACCCAAATATTCGCAAGAAAAAAATTCGTGCTCGTGATCTCGAAAATGAAATTTCTAAATTGCAACAAGAATCTGGTTACCCATATATCATCAACATTGATACAGCCAATCGTGCGAACCCAGTTGATGGAAAAATTGTCATGAGTAATCTTTGTTCTGAGATTCTCCAAGTTCAGACCCCTTCTACCATCAATGGTCGTCAGGAATATGACGTGCTAGGTACTGATATTTCATGTAACCTTGGTTCCACAAATATCGTCAACTTGATGGAAAGTCCTGATTTTGGTCAATCTGTTCGAACGATGGTTCGTGCATTAACCTTTGTAACAGACGAGTCAGATATCGAAGTGGTTCCTTCCATTCAAAATGGCAATAACTTGAATCACACGATCGGTTTAGGGGCGATGGGATTACACAGCTTCTTCGCAAAACACCTAATGGCGTATGGTTCTGAGGAATCTATCGACTTTACCAATATTTATTTCACTTTGTTAAACTATTGGACGTTAATGGAAAGTAATGAACTGGCGAAAGAACGTAAGACCGTCTTCCATAACTTTGAAAAATCGGCTTATGCGGATGGTTCATATTTCGATAAATACACCACTGGTGAATTTGCACCAAAAACAGCTAAAGTCAAAGAAATCTTCAAGGATATCTTTGTTCCAACTGCCGAAGATTGGCAAGCATTAAAAGAAGCGGTTCAAAAAGACGGCTTGTATCACCAAAATCGTTTAGCTGTTGCACCGAATGGTTCGATTTCTTATATCAATGATACCAGTGCCAGCTTGCACCCAATCACTCGTTTAATCGAAGAACGTCAAGAAAAGAAAATCGGTAAGATCTATTATCCAGCGCCTTACTTGAATAATGAAACCTTGCCTTACTATACTTCTGCCTACGATATGGATATGAGAAAAGTCATTGATGTTTATGCGACAGCTCAGCAACATATCGATCAAGGAATGAGTTTGACGCTATTTATGCGTTCTGAAATTCCTGACGGGTTATACGAATGGAAAAAAGAAAGCAAACAAACAACACGTGATTTGAACATTTTACGTAACTATGCCTTCTATAAAGGTTGTAAATCTATTTATTATGTTCGGACCTTTACAGACGATGCTGAAGAAATCGGCTCAAATCAATGTGAAAGCTGCGTAATCTAAAAAAGGCTGTTCCCTCTCGGACCGAAGTCCGAGAGGGAATGCTATGCGTGATTATATACTTACCTTAGGAGGAATATCCATGGCAGAAACTTATTATGAAGCCATTAACTGGAATGAGATCGAAGACGTCATCGATAAATCGACGTGGGAAAAACTAACCGAACAATTTTGGTTGGATACACGAATTCCATTGTCCAATGACTTAGACGATTGGCGCAAACTATCCGATTTAGAAAAGCAAACCGTGGGGTACGTATTCGGTGGGCTGACTTTATTGGACACCGTTCAATCAGAAAGCGGAATGGATCAGCTGCGTGAAGACGTTCGCACGCCTCACGAAGAAGCAGTACTAAACAATATCCAATTCATGGAATCTGTTCATGCAAAAAGCTATTCATCGATTTTCAGTACATTAAATACGAAAACTGAAATCAACGAAATTTTTGAATGGACCAATACGAATCCATACTTGCAAAAGAAAGCGGAGCGAATCAACGAAATTTATAAAAACGGGACTCCGTTAGAAAAGAAAATCGCTAGCGTTTTTCTAGAGACCTTCCTGTTTTATTCAGGCTTTTATACACCGCTTTATTATCTAGGAAATAATAAATTGGCTAACGTAGCGGAAATTATTAAACTGATCATCCGTGACGAATCTGTTCATGGAACCTATATCGGATACAAATTCCAACGCGGTTTCAACGAACAGCCGGAAGAGGAACAAGAACGTTTGAAAGAATGGATGTATGATTTATTGTATGAATTGTACGAAAATGAAGAACGGTACACGGAAGAATTATATGATGAAATCGGCTGGACCGAAGAAGTAAAAACCTTCTTACGCTATAATGCCAATAAAGCATTGATGAATCTTGGTATGGACCCGCTCTTCCCGGATACTGCCGATGATGTCAATCCGATTGTGATGAACGGCATCTCTACTGGAACAAGCAACCACGACTTCTTCTCGCAAGTCGGCAATGGTTACTTGCTTGGTCAAGTAGAAGCTATGAACGATGATGATTATTTGATTGGTTTAGAATAAAAGTGACATCAAAAAAGAGGTTGTGACAGAAGTGGTCAGCTTCAAGAAATAAGAAGGAATTTCCGAATGCTAGCTCTGCTTAGTGAAACTTAGCAGTAACTGTATGCGTAGCTTGCGAAGAAGAAGCTACTTCTGACACACCGTTTGTTCGGAAAAAGGAACTGCGACAAGACTTTTGTCACAGTTCCTTTTTTTATTCTGAAGCCTGAATTCGTTTAATGACAGTCTCTTTATTAACGATTGTGGTTGTCGCATAGGTAAGAATCAACTGTACAACGACGACCAGCACTACCATCAGTGCGACTTGAAGCAACGGGTATTGATAGATTTTTATTTGCATCAGTGCGTGGCTTTCAGCATACAGATAGACTAGATATCCTAAGATACTGCCGATTCCGACTCCCAGTAAAAGTATTCCACCGGCGTAAACCAATCCTTCCGTTTGAAGCATCCGTTTCATCTGCCGGTTGGACATCCCAATTGCCTGCATCACACCCAGTTCTTTTTTTCGACTAAGAATACTATCAATCGTTGTATTGATCAGATTCATGATTCCAACAATCGCAAGAACTAACATAATAGCATACCCCGCACCAGTCATCATTTGCAGTGCACCTTCCCACTGCGCCAAAATTTCTTCATAACTCTTTAAATTGAAAAGCTCATTTGCTTCTACAATACTCTCGATTGCTGGCTTGATTGTCTCGGTTTGTCCTTTAGCAGCTTTGATGTTGATGTAATAGGTCAAATTATTTTTTGACAGTTTTTTTATTGCCTCGTTACTCATTAAGAAATTATCATAGCCGCTAATTGATTCCGCGAAATCTCCGCCGGCAATAACCTTCATGTCTTTTTCAAAGGAACGTTTCCCATCAAAAAACTTGAATGTCAGCGTATCACCAATCTTTATCTCTGGATAATTCGCCATCACATAACCTGTAGCGACCACTTTATCACCAGAGTCTAACTCATCATAAGTAGCGCTGCCTTCGTTGATATCCCTTTTAATCAGATCCATTTGATTTTTTGAAATACCGCCGATTGATAATCCCATTGGTTTGTTTGCGCCACTTTCTTTGATCGCTGGTATTTCTCCAGTGATTGATTGGAACGCCTCCACTTTTTCAACACCTTTGACTGCTTTGATCTGATTGATCATCTCTGCATTCAGAGGATTGTTCTGCTGGATAGCTGTCCACTCAAGATCCGGCCGCATTTTATCGCCGCTTTTTGATGCGATATTCAATCGATAATCCTCTGCAATCGAATCCCGAGCTATCTGCTGTGGATTCATACAGCTAAACACAGTCGAAATGACTACGAATAAAATTCCGATCATTCCTAATGAAAAGATCGTAATTAATGTCCCTTTTTTATTTCGAGATAGATTTGCATTAACTAAGCGTCGCAGATCCAGATTAATAAATCCCTTACGTTGTTTTTTCTTCTTGCCTTGCGCTTGTCCGGTATAGCGCATCGCCTCTACGGGCATGATTTTACTCGCTTGCCGCATTGGTTTGAGAGAAGCTAAGATAACTGTCAGTAAGGTGACACCTACAGTCATTCCTATTATCCAAGGGAGAATCAAGGATACCTCGCCATTTTCTAAAACTTCTCGCATAATCTTAGTGGTCGCGATCTCGTTTTGGATCGTGGACATCAGCCGGAAGAAAACGAGTTTTACAGTAGCAATTCCGATCAACAATCCAAGTGGGATCGAAATCCCCGCCACGATCAAATTTTCTCTTAAAATAATTTGACGCATCTGTCTTTTGGTTGCTCCCAGCGCCGCTAATTTCCCGAATTCTTGAACCTTATTAATCAAGGACACATAATAAATACTATAAATTGTTAACGCTCCCGCAATCAAAATGATTCCTACAATGATCGCCATCCCTGAATAAAAGGCAGGGTCAACATAATTCGCAAAAATGTAGTCGCCATTTTCGACGATATTATTTTCAGTTACATCAAAATTCTTGCCAATTTGTTTCACTTGATCCTTGATGGCATCTGTGGAAGTAGCCGCTTCCTTATTCAAGCGAATCATCATCCGATAACTACGCTGGTTCTTTGGAATGACCTCATTCATAAACTCTTTTGAAACCAACATCGAAAAGATCTTTCGATCATTTTGGTTTTTTCCATCAGGTGAGAAGCCTGTTAAGCGAAAAGACCTTTCCTGCTGCAGGCCCATGCCGTCCTCATCATAAATCTGTATCGGAACGTTGATCGTATCCCCAACTTTAGCGGCCGGGTACCCCAGTTCCTTCAAAGCGTTACGAGAAAGAACTGCGTCATTGCCCTTTTTAGGGGCATATCCTTTGGTAAACGTCTGTTTAGCTAATTTCTGAGCATCCTGATCTAAGTAGCTGATGAGAATATAGTCTTTTTCATTTAACACAGACTCTCCGACATCTTGACGCACTCCGTATTCGCTGATCGTTTCATGCTGGGCGATTTTCTCTTTGTTTTCTTCAGAAACTTCACGATACATCGCATGCCATGTTGGATAAACTTTGTTAACGGCCGCATTCTGAACATTTACCACGCCTAACCCGATCGAAGTGATCAAGAAAACCAGCACACTGGTCAAAATGATCGCAATACCAGATAATAGATTTTTTCCTTTATGATACTTAGTATTCGCCAAGGCTACTTTACTTGTCATCTTCATTTAGATCACCCGCCCATCTTCAATGTGGACGATGTGATCGGCCGTCTGCGCAATCCCTTCATCATGAGTGATCATGATTAATGTTTGACCAAATTTTTCCACCGATCGTTTTAATAATGACATCACTTCTAATTCCGTTTTGGTATCTAAGTTCCCTGTCGGCTCATCTGCTAAAATGATGGCCGGCTCTGCTGCGATCGCACGAGCAATGGCCACACGTTGCTGCTGTCCGCCAGAAAGCATACTCGGTAACGCTTTTTTCCGATCATTCAATCCGATCGTCGTTAACAGTTCTTCAATAAACGCGGTATTTACTTTTCGATTATCTAGACCGATCGGTAAAACGACATTTTCCCAGACATTCAATGATGGAATTAAATTGTAATTCTGGAAAATAAAGCCAATTTTCTGACGGCGAAAAACAGCTAATTGCTCATCCTTCATACGAAAAACATTTTTTCCATCAATAATTACCTGTCCTGTATCAGGTCGATCCAACCCGCCAATCAAATTGAGCAAGGTACTTTTACCTGAACCTGATTTACCAACGATTGCAACAAAATCACCTTTTTCTACTTCTAAGTCGATATAGTCAACCGCCTTTACAATTGAATTCCCGTCGTTATAATGTTTTACTAAATCCCTAATTGTTAAAATCATTTTTTGTCTCCCTCTTTCCTGCTCTCGTTTATTTCTATACTCTTAGTATAAAAAAGAACCCTTGCAGGATTCTTTCAGCGAACATAACAATTTTGTAAGAAAGAACGAAAGGAGTGTTGAACTCGTTCTGCTTATTGCTTGAGCAAGTTGGCAGGATAACTTCTGACCTAAATAAACGCTGGGGACGCCAGCTTAGCAGCTTCAAACCGGATCGCCTTCTTCATACGTGCATAAATTCAGACAAGAAATTAGGCTAACGGCAAGGTCAACTGAAAATTTGCTCCTTGAGGTTGGCGTCGTTTCACTAGAACGGTTCCGCCCTGTTCCTCAATAATCTTCCGAGTAAGATACAGCCCAACCCCCGAGCCTTCGACAGACTCGCTATTTTTTCCACGATAGAACCGCTGGTAGATTCTATTTTGTTCCTCAGCAGGAATTCCTGGTCCCTGATCTTTGATCTCTATTAAGATATAGGTTATTAATGATGACGTTTGAACGTTGACCGTTGTTTTCTCTGGTGAATACTTGATCGCATTTTCTAAAATATTGCCCAAAGCCTCTAACGTCCATTTTTCATCTACCAGAACAGAGAAATCCTCTGATAATTCAACCTCCAGCTCAATTTCTTTTTCGACAGCCTTCATGATCACACTATTCACTGCTTGATTGAGCAGCTGCTGCAAAGAACATGCCTGTGGACGTAACTGGATCAAGTCTGTTTCCAATTGCGAGATTTTTCCTAAGCCGTCCAACATTAGGCCTAACTTATTAATCTGCACCTCTGCTTGATCTGCAAATTTTCTTCGTTCTTGCTCTTCATATTTCTCTGAAAGAGCAATGTCTAAACTTAATTTCAATGAAGCAACGGGAGTCTTTAATTGGTGTGTAATGTCAGTAATACTGGATTTTAAATCGCCCTCTTCACGCTGACTCCGCTGCAGCATCAACTCATTATAGGCAATCGTTTCTTCATAATCACTAGTTCTCTCCTCCAGTCGCTTATGAATCATTCGTTTTTCGCGCACGAACCAAAAGAAGAGCAGTGAAAGAACAAGCCAACATACACTAAATACGACTAAATTACGAAAAATGAACGCATCTACTATGTGAGATAGACTCATTTTGCCTAACAACCCGTATTTTTCCTCCAGCTCTTTTCCTTCCATTACTAATTCAGCCGTTTTTACTTCATCAAAACCTTTGATCAGCTTTGCTTCAGAAAATGACTTCTCTTTATTTATAAGTGCTAAAGTTGCTTGCTGGTCTTGCTGAAGCTCAGAACCCATCTTTAGATTCTGAACAATAAACAGTGCAAAAAAAATCGCGGAAAACAAAACATAGCACAGGATTATTTTTTTTGAACGTCGTTGATCCATAAATACCCCACTCCTCGAACTGTTTTGATCCGCTCTTTCCCGATTTTCTGACGTAAACGGCTGATATTGACTGATACCGTATTCGTATCAACAAAATCACCCTTTGTATCCCAAATTTGATCCAATAATTGATCCGCCGATAAAATCTGTTTTGGATTCTCCATAAAGAGGATCAGTAATTGGATCTCTGTCTTACTTAAAGGCAAAACTTTATCATGCAGTTTCACTCTCATCTCAGTCAAAGATACCGATAACTCGCCAGAAACTAATTCTTGCCCTTGATTGCGCACCACACGTTTCATTAGCGCCTGTACTTTAGAAACCAATACCATTAAACTAAAAGGTTTCGTCATATAGTCATCTGCTCCATGAACATATCCGCTGACGATATCGTGTTCTTGGTTATAAGAAGTCAGCATCAAAATCAAAACATTCGACTGTTCCCGGATCGTTTGGCAAAACTCCAAGCCGCTGCCATCCGGCAAAGAGAGATCACTGATAACCAAGTCTATCTCATTTTTCTGGAAGGCCTGTTCCGCGGTAGCAATATCAAAACAAGCCGCCACCTCATATCCTTCTCTGGTCAGGCACAATTGAATCCCGTTATTCAAATTTGTATCATCTTCTAACAAAAGAATTTTCCCCATTTTTTCCTCCAGCTGTTGTTCTTATTATTAACTGTATCAATGAACATCATGCCTGACAATAAAACTTTAAAGAAAAAAGAAGATAAAATCATCATTAGACGATTCTACCTTCCTTATTAGACATTGATCATACGAAGCTTGGTGATGTTCTTATACATCGAAAGATCCTCAATCACATCCGTGTAATTCATCCCGCGCGGCAGATCGATCGTGTAGACATTTGTATAGATCCGATAATCATCCATAAAATCCACATCGAAATCGACATCTTCTACTTCGATTCTTTTACTCTCAAAATAATTCATGATAAATTCTTTGGTTGCCTCACGATGAATATAACGAATCTCCAGTTTCTTGATGGCATTAATTTTGATGATCCGTTTAACCACAGTCAAGGCCAACATAATCCCAACAAAGCTGCAGATTGCGATCGTATAATACCCCATCCCAATAGCAATCCCCAATCCAGCCCCGGCCCAGATCGAAGCCGCGGTCGTTAGCCCTTTGACTGAGCGATTGCTGACCATGATCGTTCCAGCTCCAAGAAAACCGATCCCGCTAACAACTTGTGCGATCAAACGAGCTTCATCTGCCCGAACAACGCCGACAAACTCCGGCTTAGCAGCCGCATATCGTAATGCTTGGTCAGCAATCTCTACTTGGATCAGCGCAATAATAGTCGCTCCCATACAAACCAAGATATGTGTCCGAATGCCTGCAGGACGATTCTTGTATTCTCGTTCAATTCCGATGGCGCCGCCCATGATCATGGCCAAAAATAATCGCAGCGTAATTTCATAAACTGATAATTTCAAATCCATCTGTGCACCGCCTCCTGCTCCATCAATAGCTCTTCTCTTTCAGTATAGCACGCTCAAGAAAAAAGGGAGTCTCTTAACCTTTTAGTGCTCGCAATTCATCCTCTGATAAAGAACGATACGTCCCTTTAGCCAAATCTTGCGGTAAACTCACTTTCCCCATACGGATTCTCTTTAAATAAGTCACTTCTTTCCCGCAAGATTTGACCATTCGTTTAACCTGATGAAATTTCCCTTCATGTAAAACGATTCGAACTTTTGATAAGCCCTCCATGACTTCATCAATCACTAATTCCGCCGGTAGAGTTAACTCGCCATCTAAAGGAATCCCGTCAGCAAACCGTTGTTGATCCGCTGAAGTCATTACCCCGCTGACTTCAGCGAAGTATTCCTTCTCTACGTGTTTCTTCGGAGATAATAAGTCATGGGCCAGCTTGCCATCATTTGTAATCAACAAAAGACCCTCAGTATCCTTATCCAATCGCCCTACTGGAAAAAGATCACTGCGATAATCACTTGCTGAAAATAAATCCATCACTGTCTGATCACGAGCGTCCTCCGTTGCACTCACCACACCCGCTGGTTTATGTAATAAGTAATAATAAAACTCCTGATAATGCAGTACCTCACCTTGAAAAATTATACGGTCCTTCTCCGGATCAACTTGCTTTTTATCCGATTTCTCGAGCTGCTCATTGACCGTGATCTGTCCTTTTTTAATCAGCTGTTTGACTTCCTTGCGGCTGCCCAAACCTACCTCTGCCAAAAATTTATCTAAACGCATACTAGCCTCCGTCTAACTTTTCTAATTTTCACTATAGCCAAAGGTTGAAAAAGAAGCAAGCCCAGTCAAATTCATGACTGAGCTTTAACACACTTAATCCACTAATTGATCAATATCGCCATTCTTCAAATAGGGAATCGCGTGCCGGATTTTTTCATAGGGCCAGTCCCACCATTTAATCCGCTGCAATTTCTGAATCGTCGCGGAATCAAAACGCGGCTTAATTTCCTTCGCCGGTATACCGCCGACCACACTATAAGCTGGAACATCCTTGGTCACAACTGATTTTGCTCCAATGATCGCACCATCCCCAATCGTGACCCCAGACAAAATAGTTGCTTCGTAACCGATCCATACGTCATTTCCGATTACAATATCGCCTTTGTTGTCCCAAGCCGACGTCACCTGCTCTTTGTCCAACTGCCATTCCTCATAAAACAATGGAAAAGTATAGGTAGAAAGCCCCGACTGCCGATGATTCGCACTATTAAAAATAAAGGTCGCACCACAAGCGATCGAACAAAATTTACCAATAATTAATTGATCCTTATTGATAGGATACTGATACAATACATTATTTCGTTCAAACTCACGAGGATCATTACGAAAGTCATTATAGATGGTGTACTCACCTACCGAAATAGCTGGTCGTGTGATTGCTTCCTTCAGATATATTGTCTCATTATCATTACTTCTAGGATAAAGCTTTTCTGCTGGAATAGTTTTTCACTCCTCGTATTTTAGTTCATACCGTCAACGACCATTCCAGCCTAAACAATGCACCTTCTCATAGATTCACGCTCCTAACTGCGTCCTATTTTCTTATTACTAGTATCACACCGATCAAATCCGGTCCTAATAAAAAAAGTGGAGCTGTGACAAAAGTTTTGTCACAGCTCCCTTTTCCCCAATAATCGGTGTTTCAGAAGCAAGTTCTTCTTCTCAAGCTTCGCATACAGTTACTGCTACGTTTCACTAAGCAGAACTAGCATTCGGAAATAAGCCGGCTAACTACTTCTGTCACACCCTCATTAGAGTACTATTTTTTATAATTTGCTTGCTGCGTCTTCATCAATAATGACTGTTACGTCAGCATGTTTTTGTAAGATACTTGCAGGAACATCTGTTGTTACTGCACCTTCGATCATATCTTTGATTGCATCAGCTTTGTCTGTACCAAAAGCCATCAATAAGATTTTCTTGCTTTGCATGATTGAACCAATCCCCATTGACAACGCATGAGTTGGCACATCTTCTACTTTATCGAAGTTGCGTTTGTTCGCTTCGATCGTTGATTCAGTTAGTTCAACTACATGAGTGGTTACATCAAATGATGTTCCAGGTTCGTTAAATCCGATATGCGCATTACGGCCGATTCCTAATACTTGTAAATCGATAGGATGATCAGCGATCACGCCATCGTAACGTTTGCATTCAGCAGCTAAATCTTCTGCCTTGCCCTTTGGTACGAAAGTTTCTTTAAATGGTTTTTTGTTGAATAATTGATCATTCATGAAGTAACGGTAGCTTTGTACATCGTCACCTGCTAATCCTACATATTCATCTAAGTTTACAGAAGTCATTTCTGAAAAATCTAAATCACTAGAAGTCATTTCTTGATATAAAGTTTCAGGTGTACTGCCTGTTGCAAGACCTAATACTTTTACGCCGTTTTCCATTCCATCTTTGATGATTTCAAATGCTTTTTTTCCGCCTTCATTGGCATCTTTCACACGAATTACTTTCATGGGTAAACGCTCCTTTATCAATTTGGTATACACCAATTTTAACACCACTCAACGAATTTTTCAACAAAAAAGTCTAGACCAAAAAATTAAATTTTTATCATTCCATCGTAGGTTCATTATCCCCAATTTCTTTGGAAACGTAAAGCTAAAAAAAGCCCAGCGCGGAATTTCCACCACGCTGGGAGCGATAATCTTATTTTTGATATCTTGCAGATATTTCTGCGATTAACGCATCGTCTTTTAAATCCGTTACTTGCTGGATTACTTCTGCGACCGATTTTTCTTTTAAGAACCCCTGTAATTCAACACTTTGTTCATCATTTGGATCATCGTAGTTCAAGACCATCGTCACGACATCAACTAAATTCGTGTAATCTAATCCACGTTCTTTTAACTCACGAATTGGTCGAATAAAGCGTTCGTCAAAACCGAGTTTGCGAATCGGTGTCCGAGCAACACGGCTGATACTGTCTGAAATATATTTATTTTCAAAGCGACTGACGATTTTATCGATATAAGCTAAGTGCTTTTCTTGATCGAAATTCCATTTGTTGATCAACAGGCTGCCTGTTTCACCAAGAACTGCCCGCAATTTTTCTAGAACCCGCTTATCAGCAATTGCTTCATCGATGGTCTTGTATCCTTCATAAGCACCCGTATAAGCAACTGTCGCATGTCCGGTGTTCACAGAAAACAGCTTCCGTTCAATATAGGGTTCTAAATCTTCTACATATTCCACATCATTGAGGCGCAACTCATTATTTTTGCTTTGCGTTGCATCGATCACCCATTCACTGAAAGGCTCCACAGATACAAATAATGGATCTTCATGATGTTGAATCGGTACGATACGATCGACTGCTGCATTAGGGAATCCGATATATTGTTCAACATATGCCTTGTCCTCATCAGATAAGAACGCTTGAACCTTTTCAAATAAGAATTGGCTGCCGCCGATCATATTTTCACACGCCACTACATCTAATGGTGCCGTATTGCCTTCACTGCGGCGCTTTTGGATGCCTTTAGCAATCAACTCTGCGATAAATGGTAAAATGTTTGGACCAATGGCTGTCGTTACGATATCTGCCTTGCTGACTGAATCAATCACCGCTTCTGGATTGGTCTGATTATTAAGCCCATCCACATTCTCAACATGAATCTCCTTTTGACTTTCATCAGCTAACTGAATCGTGTATTCATTTCGTTCATTCAACGCATTGATGATTGTTTCATTGATATCGACAAAATCAATCGAAAAACCATTTTTCGCTAAAATCTCTCCAATAAATCCACGGCCAATATTTCCGGCACCAAAGTGTGTTGCTTGCATCCTATTCTACCTCCTGAAGATAGCCAATGACTTCTTCTTTTGTTTTTGCATCTGCTAATTTAACTACATTTTCAACATCTGAACAAAAAATCGCAATCTTTTGTAAAATATCCAAATGCTCATTTTCGATTCCAGCGATACCAAATAGCACCATCGCCACATCTTCGGTATCATCTTTCCCAAAGTGAACGCCCGTTGGGACTTGGATCACTGAAATACCGCTCTTTTTCACGAAACGTTTCGCTTCGTCTGTTCCATGAGGGATCGCGATAAAGTTTCCCATATAAACAGAAACCAATTCGTTTCTTTCGATCATGGCATCAATATAGCCTTCTTCTACGCACCCAGCATCCACTAGCAGCTGCCCACTCGCGCGAATCGCGTCTTCCTTGTTCGCATATTCCTGATCTAACAAAATCATTTCTGGTTGTAATTCCATTCTATTTCCCTCCCGGCTTTTTTTCTCGCTAATTTTCTCGAATCTCTTTAACAAATAAAGAACTCAACAGTTGATAAATGATTTCCTTATTCCCAAATTTATAGATTTCAGTATTCAGATCGCTTTCGATCACTGAACTGCTGATTTTTCCTAACAAGCTTTGTTGACTTTCCGGCATTGGATCTGGCGCCAATAAAAGCAAAACACGTGTTAATTCAATACTTTTTTTATCCATTCCTTGAATCAAAAATTTCTGATCCAGATCATAAATAGTAAACAATGGTTCTTTGACATGAAGATCAGCACAATGGAATAAAGCGAAATTGGTTTTCGGAATTCCGATGGGTGCTACTAAATAGCGTTGAATGACTTTTTCTGTAACAGACTTCGCATCTGAAACGATCGTTCCCTGAAGACGCTCAATGATCTCTTCCAACGTCAACTCGATTGTCTCTTTCGCTTCAATCTTCTTTACATCAAAACTCTGTAATAAATTGTTTGCCACCCGCATCGTCTCATAAATTTCATCAAAAGCTTCGCTTGGCTCTTGTTCCGGTTCATCAGTCATTTCAATCACTTTTTCAGGATGCAGAGTCTGGATGTATTCCTTGATTTCTTTGATCTCATCATCCAGCAATAATGGCGAAATCACTTTATAAGGCAGATGAAATCCTGGTAGAAAGACAGTCGCCAAAATTAAATCATAACTCTTATAATCCAGTTGATTCATCTCAGAAATTTTTGCTACTTGAATTTTTTCAATCTCCGTCAAATACTTATGAATGCGACTCTCTAAGATACGCGCCGTGCCGATTCCGCTGGAACATAAAACCAAAGCGGAAAGTGCACGCCCACTTGGATGACGTTCTAACGATGTAGCAAAGTGAATCACCACATAGCCTAATTCGTCTGCGGTAAATTGATGATCCGGAAAAACAACCGCCAATTCTTTGATGATTGCTGTCGTTAATTCTTGATACTTGTCACGAATTTTTTGTAATAACGGATTGTTGGCCCCTTGGATGACAGTCAGGTTTCGTTTCAGTGCCGCCGACATATGGGCAGATAAGTCATTAAAAAGCTGTTCATCCTTGCGAAAATCGACTCCCGTCGTCTCCGATACTAAACGAATCAATTCCTTGATCTTGTACGAAAGCTCGACATCAAAGCTGTCGATAAAAATATTTTGCGGTTTCTTATAGTTGACACCTTCTAGTTGGAAGGCAAAGAAACGGACCTCTTGTGGTGGAATCGATTTTTTGATTGTTGTGGCCACTTTGATCATGACCTGACTAGCAATTTGCATACTTTCAGGCTTGGCCTTATTCTCTTGCTCCACTTCAACGAATCGACCTTGTGCTATTCGATCGATTGATAGCGCCAATAAAATCAATACACGTTGTAATTGGTTATCTGTCACTTGCTCAAAGGCCTGCTGAGAAATCTGTTCAAAAATTGAGCGGGCTAATAATAAACTAGACTGACTCAATAAATTTAAAAAGAAATCTTCTGTTGTTGTCTCAGCTTCATCCAGTAAATCAATGAAATGAAAGAAATCAAATTCACTCACACCGTTATAGATTAAATTACTTAATAACTGACGGCGTTGCTTTTCGCGTCCTGCTATCTTAATCCCTCGGCCCTTTAGTCGTAGCAGCTCTAAACGATAATCGATTAAACTTTTTTCGATTGCTGCAAGATCAGAAGTGATCGTAGCCGGACTGACTTTAAAATCAATTGCTAAGCCTTCGATCGTCGCTTCTTCATCCATCAGCAACAATGAGCAGACGATCGCACTCTGACGTTGAACATTGTCAGTAAACAACTCTGCCTGCTTCTCGCCTAACTGCTGCTGCAGCCGTTCCAAGCTCAATGTTTCGCCCAGAATACGATAGCCTTCGCCGCGAGGTTTGATGATCTGGATATCCTGCGATTTAATCGTTTTTTCAATACTTGAAATCTCACGATAAATTGTTCGCTTGCTGACCTGCAAAATATCTTGCAGCTCCTCCGGCGTAATGCCATTGGGATATTCTAATAAAAGGGAAAGTATCTTTTTTTCGCGAACCGAAAAATACACAATATCTCCTCCAATAATTTCAAAGGGTAAAAGCAGTGAGAATCCTCACTGCTTTAAGAGTAATACGATTCTGTAAAAAAGACTAACTATTTCTTCAAGTTTTGAATAACTTTGTCGTATTTTTCTGAAGCGACTAAGTCAGTTAACGGAACATGGATGGCACTTGGTGTTTGTTGTTCCGCTTTGATCGTTTCATCATTATTCGTAATAATCAAAGCTGTTGTTTCATCCTTAAGCGCAGCGATTGAGACAACCGTTACAGGATAGTTCAACTCATTGTCCTTCAGTAATTTTTTCAAAATCGTTGCACCCATGTTGGCTGATCCCTTCGCTTGATCATAGCCAAAGATAATGTGGTCGACGTTTGAATAGTCGGCTAACCCTTGTACCACATCATCTGTCAGCGGCTTTTTTTCGCTGCTACCAGCCGTTTTTTCTTCTGATAAATTTTCCACGATTTCGTCATAACGTGGAGAATTCATGAAGTTTTCTACTTGAACAAACGTAGCGCTTGGTGCTTTTTGACTTGCACGATCGTGTAGTTCTTCTTGTGTTACAATCAGTGCATTTGGGTCATCTGTTAAATTGTTGATTGCCGAATTAGAAACCGGTAACGTTAATCCAGCTTTTTTCACTTTGTCCCGTAAAACAGAGGCTCCCATCGCACTTGATCCCATACCAGCATCACAAGCGAAGATGATTTTATTGATATTGCCGAACATTTCTTGATTGTCCATTTTTACTGCATCTTGACCTTTTGATTGCGCTTTTGCGTCAGCCATTGCCGCTTGATTAGCAGCCAAGTCATCTTCTTCACTGTTATCAGATTTGATGATGATCATAGCAACTAAGAATGACACGAGACAGCCTACAATGATCCCCGCCAGATTCGCCAAGATAGCGTCGGGTGGTGTCATTGCCATAATCGCAATGATTGAACCTGGTGACGCTGCTGCTCGTAAACCTGCGCCTAACAATTGGAATGTAAATGTTCCAGCAACCCCACCAGCCATAACAGCTAGGAATAAAAGAGGTTTCATCATTACGTATGGGAAATAAATTTCATGAATCCCACCCAAGAATTGGATAATGATTGCTCCTGGGGCAGAAGATTTTGCCGCACCCTTACCAAATAATGTGAATGCTAACAGGATTCCTAAACCTGGTCCAGGGTTTGCTTCTAATAAGAATAGAACCGATTTCCCTGCTTCTGCTGCTTGTTCAATTCCCAACGGTGTTAAGATACCGTGATTGATCGCGTTGTTTAAGAACAAAATTTTTGCTGGTTCAATAAAGATATTTGCTAAAGGTAATAAATGCATGTTGATAATTGATTCAACACCTGCAGCCATTAAATTCGTTAGTGATTCAACAACTGGCCCAATCGCATAAAATCCTAAAACTGCGAGAGCAAAACCAATCAACCCAGATGA
This sequence comes from Enterococcus sp. AZ128, assembly GCF_051714485.1. Classification (NCBI taxonomy): domain Bacteria; kingdom Bacillati; phylum Bacillota; class Bacilli; order Lactobacillales; family Enterococcaceae; genus Enterococcus; species Enterococcus sp. AZ128. The sequence continues at coordinate 363,548 of NZ_JBIORZ010000001.1, read as the reverse complement.
GAAGTTATTGACCAACATTTCAAAACCAGCTTTGATCTTCGTTTGGAAAGCGTCATCAAATTTCTTGATACACCAGCCGCCCAAAGGTCCCATCATCATAGCGCCGATAAACATTGGTACATCCGATCCGACGATAACACCCATCGCTGCGATTGCCCCGACTACTGCACCACGTTGTCCATGAACCATGCTACCACCTGTATAAGCGATTAATAATGGCAGTAAGTAAGAAAGCATTGGTCCAACTAAAGTAGCAAGTGATTCATTTGGGAAATAGCCATCTGGGATAAATAAAGCAGTGATAACCCCCCATGCGATAAATCCTCCAATATTCGGCATCACCATCCCTGATAAATGACTTCCGAGACGCTGGACTCTTGCCTTAAGTCCACCCTTTTGTCCAGTAGCTTCCATTTCTTTTTCCTCCTTAAGAAATAATATAAAATGATTTCGTTTACATATTTATCATAGCTCCTGTGGTATCCGCTTTCAACGAAATGTAGATAGAGCTTTGGCACAGAAGTTTGTGCCAAAATTAAAAAGCCGCTTATCACAAAGATAAACGACTTTTTTCTATTTATTTAACTTATTGCGAACCCCGCGTTTAATGACATCGAAAAAGCCTAATGATTGAACCATGTGGTCCGGATCGACATATTCACGAATCGCTCGCAAAACCTTTTTTGGTTCCTTTGAAGCAAATGAGTACGTGCCATTCTTTTTTGTTTGTATCGCATAACGAGGTATCCATTTGCCCTTGAAAACAACAGAAGCAACAACATAATCCACTTCTTCCCAAGGTATTTGAACAAATTTTCTAGCATCGCGATTATTAAAAAATTCAAACCCTTTGTCACCAATCATAATTTTCCCATAATCAGCAACACCTAAGTACGAGGTAGCATCGATCGTCAAATCGACCTTTGTATTGATTGACTGAACCATTAGACCTACTCCATTTCCATATATGTATCTGTTAGACTATTATACTTATTTTTTTAGTATTAAGCAAAAAATGCTCGGGCAAGCCCGAGCATTTTCTATCGATGACTTTCTTACATAATACCTAATACGTGCAAGCCAACACCAACTACGAACAAACCTAAGATGATAACGATTGGAGAAACTTTTTTCTTCAATAACCACATGCAAAGTAATGTCAATAGCAACGCAGCAAGACCAGGGATCAATGAGTCTAAGTTATCTTGTAAAGTAGTTACTTTAGAACTATTTAATGCAAGACCAGAACCTTGTTGCTCTAAAGCAGCCTTGATTCCTTGAGCGCCAGCAGGTAATTTATCCCATTCGATATAAGCACCTTTGTCTAGTTTTACAGTTGAAACGATCGGTGTAAATTTCACATTTACCCACCGTTGAACTAATGCTCCTAGAACGAACATACCTAGGATAGATGCACCTTTAGTAACTTTTTGTAACAATCCGCCTGAAAGGTCATCAGTGATTTTAGAACCCGCACGGTAGCCGAATTCTTGAGTGTACCACATGAATGCCCAACGAATGATATTCCAAGCAAGGAAGAAGATGATTGGTCCTAAGATATTTCCAGCTAAAGCTAGAGAAGCACCTAAGGCACCTAACATCGGACGTACAGTAAACCAGAATACTGGGTCACCAACACCGGCTAAAGGTCCCATCATACCAACCTTAACCCCTTGAATAGCTACATCATCAACTGGTGCGCCATTTGCACGTTCTTCTTCCAGTGCAAGTGTAACCCCCATGATAGGTGAAGCGATATATGGGTGAGTATTAAAGAATTCCAAGTGACGTTGCATTGCTGCTGTCCGGTCTTCTTTTGTTGTATATAATTTTTTGATCGCTGGTAAAATTGCATAACACCAGCCACCATTTTGCATACGTTCATAGTTCCAAGAACCTTGAATGAAGGTAGAACGCCATGCAACGGCTAAACGATCTTTTTTCGATAATGAAATTTTTTCTGCCATTTTATTTTCCTCCTTCAAGATTAATAATCATTCAAAATGTCGCCTAGCGGATCTCCAGTATTGCCTCCGCCACCATTAGATCCACCACCAGAGCTTTCTTGTAGGTTCAAGTAGATCAAAGCGAATGCAACTGCGATAACACCTAGTGCGATCAACGTTAATTCAGAAAGTGCTGCAATGGCGAAACCAATTGCAAAGAATGGCCATACTTCTTTTGTAGCCATCATGTTGATAACCATAGCGTAACCAACGGCAACAACCATACCACCACCGATAGCCATACCATCTGTCAACCATGCAGGCATTGATTCTAAGAATCCACGTACAGTGTCAGCAGGAATTACTAATAGTGCAGCTGCAGGGATCGCGATACGAACACCTTGCATACATACAGCGATGATGTGCCACATTTCAACTTTGCGCATCTCACCTTTTTCAGCTGCAGCATCCATAAAGTGAACAACTGGAACGGCTAAAGTACGAACGATCATTGTTAAGAACAAACCAGCAACGGCTAGAGGAACAGCGATTGCGATAGCTGAAGAAACGCCCTTAACCCCTTGACCACCTAAAACTAAAATAATTGCAGACGCAACAGATGCCAATGCAGCATCCGGTGCTACGGCAGCCCCGATGTTTGCCCAACCTAAGGCGATCATTTGAAGTGAGCCGCCAAGAACGATCCCAGCTTCTAAATTACCGGTTACTAAACCAATTAATGTACATGCCACTAGCGGTTGGTGGAATTGGAATTCATCCAAAATCCCTTCCATACCTGCTAGAAAGGCAACGATTACTACTAATACCATTGAAATACCAGACATTATAAGCCCTCCTATATAAGTTAATTATGTTGCTTAAGCGTTTTTTAATTCATTTTTTGCTTTGTTCAGGATTTCATCCATGTTGTCTTGAGAATCATTTGGCACTTTACGTACGTCAAACTTGATTCCTTTTGCTTTCAATTTCTCAAAAGTATCAACATCGTCTTGACCCATTGACAATACTTTACTTACTACGACTTTCCCTACCGAGTGAGCCATTGATCCAACATTGATTTCTTTAATATCAACGCCGCCGTCAACAGCACGCAATACATCTTGAGGATTTTCAAATAGTAACAACGCTTTTGTATTTCCGAAACGAGGGTCTTTTGAAATTTCGATCATTTTATCAACTGGGATAACGTTTGCCTTAACGCCTGGAGGAGCAGCTTGTTCGATCAATCTCTTACGAAGATCATCTTTAGCTACCGCATCTGAAACAACAATGATCCGACTAGGACCAGTTGTTTTCGTCCAAGCAGTTGCAACTTGACCATGAAGTAAACGAGAATCCACACGAGTTAATACAAACTTGATGTGACCATCACCTAAAACAGTTCCTTCTGGAATTGCTCCTGTTGGTTGATTTCCTTCTGCCGCTACTGGAGCCGCTTCAGCTGGTTCTAATTCTTCTGGACGAATTCTTACGCCTTCTTTTGCTGTTGCAGAAATATGAGCAGCAATTTCATGTGCAGTTTCCATCGAGAAACGTGAAGCATAAGCTTCAATCAACATTGGTAAGTTCATACCGGCAACGATTGCCCACGTGTCTTTGTGTTCTTCAAACAAACTATTCGCTTGATTGAAAGGAGTTCCACCCCAAAGATCGACTAAGAACAATACTTCGTCTTGGTTTTCGAAAGAGGCGATTGCTTCTTTCATTTTTGCCTTAACGTCATCAGGACCTTCACTCGGCATCAAAGTTACTGCTTTGACATTTTTTTGTTCTCCAAAGATCATCGCTCCGGATTGCAAGATACCATTAGCGAATTCACCATGACTGGCAATGATAATTCCTACCATCTTTATACCTCCTACTATTATTGTTACAGCTCAAAAATATAAATAAGTTCTAAAAACCTGTAACCAAAATTAATTTACTGCAGCATCTTCTCTTTTTTGATCAATTGCATCAGATCTGTTTTCCGGTCTGTCGGCACTTGACGAATCTCTAATTCGACATCCGCCTTTGATAGTTCAAGAAAACATTTTACATCATCACTATCAATAGAAATAAAATTCGTGATCATTTTCTTTCCTTCACTAAATCGCATTCCGCCGATATTAACCGATTTTAAGTCAACACCTGCTTCAACGACCTCGACTACATCTTGCGGAGAAGCAAACAACAACATAATTTTCATTCCATCAAACAATTGATCTTGATACACTTCAATCAGTTTTCTTTTTGTGACGACATTGGACTTGATCCCTGGTGGTGCGGCTTGTTTCAGGAGGAACTTACGCAACTCATCATTCGCAACTTCATCACTAACCACTAAGATTCGCTCGATCCCTGTTGCTTTGGACCAAACTGTCGCTACCTGACCATGAATCAAACGATCATCGATACGAGTGAGTCGAATATCCATTACCATCCCACCACCTCCTGCTACTACAAGGCTCAGACGCTAAAAGACTTGTGCTACATTTTTTTGAGTACAGTATCATACACGTACTCACTTATAATAAAGCAAGTATCGTGCCAAAATACACTAACAAGGAATTCTTTATTTATCGCATTTATAGCGATACACAAAAAAGGATACAGAATACTGTATCCTTTTTTGTGTATTATTTATACTTTAATTTCTTCATTATTCTTAAGCAATTGATAAATATAGTAGCGTTCTGAAGTCGGAATCTTGATTCGCAGCTGACTTTCTAACTCATTGAGGCCACGATTCATTACAACATTATCTGTAACACTTTGATAAATACGTTCTGATTCTTCATCAATTTTCAATGGTTGCTGTAAAATCCCACGTTCAATCGTACCTGCCATGTGCATCACAAAATTTACCATCAATGCATAATGAGAGGATTCTCCATCACTGGTTATCACCGTTTCAGCAAGACGCCAAAGTGGATCGATCAATTTATTCGGATTAATGAAGGTAAAACTTTCTTTCATAAAATTAATACACAATTCACGAGCCTTAGTTGCGTCTAAGACAACTTCCTCTTGCTCAGACAAATCATTCTCCAGTAAAAGCTCATCTAGAATCTGATCGGCTTTTTGATTAATAAATTTCTCCATTGGAATATATGGCGCTCCTACTTTAGGATCCATGATCCCGGTCGTTGCCAAAATTTTGAAGTCTTCTTTAAACTCTGGAACCTTAGTTTTAATATCCGCAACAGCTAGTGTTAAGACATGAATATGTTTCAAGTTTCGTTGTTTCAATGGGCGCTCGATGATTTCTTTTAAGCGCTGTGCCGTTCCCTCACCAGAGGCGCAAATTGCTAAAATTGCCTGTTTTTCCTGAGGCTCATTTTTTTCTTGAATAACGCGGCCGTAACCGCGGAAGCCTTGCAAGGATTCGTATAGTTCGTCTACACCTGAGCCTAACACACTCGATTTACGAGCTGCTTCGATCAACAAAGGGGTTGTGACCATGTCTAATGTGCAAACTTCGATTCCCGTATCTTTTTCGATCTCCTCATTAAAGGTCGCTAACGAACCCATGTCTACCATAATCAATACACCGCTGCCCTCATCGATTTGGGTTACGGCTTCACGCATTTTTTCATAAGCGACGCGCGGGTGCATATCTAACGGCATATCAACAGAAATAATATTTGAGACATCTAGTAATTCGCGAACAACTTGTGCCATTGATGTTGCAGTGCTATTTCCATGTGCTGCCACGACCACACCTATCTTGCCAGAAGATTGATCCTCTCGCAAAGAAACCAGTAGGACCGTTAAATAGTAATCTTCACTATCAGGAATCACGACTTGGAACTCTTTCTCCACTAGTCGACGAATTTCACGAGCAACCGTGAATTCAGTCGGATAATCTTTTGCCATTTCGCGAATATTCGCATTAGTCTCACGCGTTTCTCCCACATGAATTTTTTTCAAGAAGGAAGAAATATGAAGACTCATCGCATAAATGAAATTTTGCTGGAAATGGGTCTCCAAACGTTCACTGACAAGCGCGGCGATTTTATTGCTGACTTCAATTACATGCTTATCGACAAACTCGGTCAATCGGGTCTCCGTATCAAAGGTAAAACCATGGTCTTTATAGAATGATTTCAAATGGACATTAATGTCTGTAGAGATAAAATGATTGATGGTTTCTTGATCCAAGCCTTCTGTTTTTAATAGAGCTGCTTTATCACCGATGATATCATACAAATTATACGGCAGCTCATAGGTATCTGTTTTGATTAATTCATCGATCTCATTAGGCGTCACAACCATTTCTGGTTCAAGATATGGCGAGATGTCCGTTGACTTAATCCGATCCGCAGAGAGCTGAACTAAACTGGCTTTGATTCCCTCTGTTAGATCATTCAATGTAATATGAATTTCTTCTTGCATCATATGATTCATAAATCCACGAGCACAAATCAACTGTACATTAGATTTTAACTGTCCGACATTTCCATAGGAGACACTGCCCAGCAATGCCTTCACAACATCTTCGGTCAATGTGATTTTTCGCTGGATTCGATTCGCTTCCATCGCTACCATCACACGAACTAGATCTAGCTGTTCCGCTGCTGGTCGGCTGCTAAAGGCAGGCATTTGAATATTGATCGGAATACGGCGGACAAATGTATCTAATAATGCTGAATGAGGATCTTCTGTGGTTGCCCCCACAATCCGGACATTAGCGAACCGATTTTTGCCGGTTTCCCCTAGGCGGCTATAGGTTCCATGATCCATAAAGTAGAAAATCATTTCTTGACCTTCTGGCGGCAAACGATGAATCTCATCCAAGAACAGCATTCCGCCATCGGCTTGCTGGATCAGACCGTCCTTTTCGATATCTGCACCAGTAAAGGCACCTTTCTCATAACCAAATAAATGACTCATCAATAATTCTGGATTATTTGCGTAGTCGGCACAGTTAAAAACGACTAACTCACGATCGGATTCAACAACACCTTCTGTTTGAGCAAACTGAAACATCGCATGGGCAAAGAACGTTTTACCAGAACCTGTTGGTCCGGTGATCAGACAATTTAATCCGCGAGGCGGGTATAAAATAGCCGCCTTTGCTTGTTCGACAGCATTACGCATACTGCCTGCTGAACCAATAATCTGGGTAAAAACATTTCCGGTATTCTGGTTCAAAATCTTTTTCTCTGGCGGCTCCACAGCTGTTGTTTTGACTGGAGGGACTTCTTTATCAAACGACATTTCTACTGACTGGGTCGAAATAAAATAGCGAACGGGTCTTCCTTCACTTTTACTCAGTTGCCCGTCCTTAACAAGGAGATTTAAATCTTTACTGGCATTTGTCCGTTGGATATCCAATGAATCCGCAACATCTTTCGTCGTTACATTGGGATTTTCCGAAACAAAGCGATAAATGCGGTCAATTCGTCGTTCCATTCAGTCACCTTCTTTATTAGTGTATTCCATATTATCAATCATCTATAGTTTTTATTAAAATGTCAAATATTTTGCTGTAAAATAATACACTATATTTTTTAAATTTGAAAGTTTTTGGGAATTTATGCTTCCTGCCTTAAATAATTTTAACTTTTTTAATAACTTCTTAGTACCTCATTTTTCAAACGACGTTTTCATACCGAGTTTCTTCTATTATATAAAGAGAATAACCTAGATTCTTTTTCTAATCGAAAAAAATTATTTATTATTCTGTAGATCTGCCAATCAAAGTATAATATGTAATTTCAACAAAGGAAACCTCAATTTTATGTCCAGAAACTTAGACATAAGAAAAGTCTTATCCAAACACCGGATAAGACCTTTAAAAGAAGTATCTTTTTTTAACTCTTCCAGAAAGATTTTGAAAAGAGTAATAAGATAGGAAACATTTCTAATCTGCCTGCCAACATGGCAAAAGACAATGTCCACTTAGAAAGATCAGATAAAAAACCAAAATTCCCCGTAGGACCAACCGCCTTGAAACCTGGACCAACATTATTGATACATGTTGCTACAGCAGAAAAAATCGTTTGGAAATTGATATTTTCTAGTGAAAGTATCAACAGTGATACCACAAAAACGATTAGATAAAGAACCAGATACGCATGAATATTCCCAATCGTCTTAGGGGCAATGGTTTCTCCATCATACTCTAACGATGTCACGCTTCGTGAATGAACAACTTTTTTCATTTCCTGAAGCGCATGTTTAATCAGCATTTGAATTCGTGAAACCTTGATTCCGCCACCCGTAGATCCGGCACAGGCTCCGATAAACATTAACAGCAATAAGATCGTTTGCGAGAACAGCGGCCAATGATCATAGTTTGTGGTAGTAAAACCAGTTGTCGTAATAATCGAAGCAACTTGAAATACAGCATACCGAAACGCCTTCAGATATGATGGATATTGAGAAGCAATATTTACCGTAATCAAAATTGTTGCTGCTGCAATAACACCTAAATACCCGCGCAGCTCTTCACTTTTCAGTACAGGGGCAATCTTTCCGATTAAAAAGAAATAAATCAAATTAAAATTGATCCCAAATAAAATCATAAAAACTGTAATAACCCCATCAATATAGGCACTGTTGTACCCAGCAATCCCAGCATTGCTCATGGAAAAACCGCCTGTTCCTGCGGTTGCAAAGGAATTCAGCATACTATCAAAAATCGGCATACCGCCAAAAGCTAATAAAATAATCTGAACGAGCGTCAGCACAGTATAGATCACATATAGAATGCGGGCCGTCACACGTACTTTCGAGACCAATTTACCAATAATCGGGCCTGGCATTTCCGCCTTTAGAATATGCATCGTTCTTCCAGAAGCTATCGGAATAAAAGCTACAGTAAATACTAAGATACCCATGCCGCCAATCCAGTGCGTGAAGCTTCGCCAAAACAAACTTGCATGGCTGATATTACTAAGTGTGGGCAGGATTGAAGAACCAGTTGTTGTAAACCCGGAGACCGTTTCAAAAAAAGCATCCGTAAACGATGGAATCTCTCCAGACAGCATAAAGGGCAACGCACCAAATAAGGATAGCAATGTCCAGCTGACCCCTACAATAAAGAACCCCTCTTTAGCAAAAATATTGCGATTCTTAGGTTTTTTCCAACTTAATAGTGTCCCAACAATAAAGACAAATACTGCCACAACGGCGTACGATACACTCTCTTTTTCATGATAAACCAGTCCGGCAATACACGGAAGAAGCAATAGAATAGACTCTACTTTTAACAATTTGCCTATAGTAAATACAACCATTTTCTTATTCATAGTGCTTCACCGCTATCTCCTCACCAGATCATTCAAACTACAAATTTTCCGATCCGTAGTAATGATCACGATATGATCTTTTAGGCGAATCTCTGTGTCGCCTTTTGGAATAACAAACCCTCGTTCTCTAGAAATTGCAGCTATCAATATATTATTTTTTAATTTCACCTCGGATACTTTTTTGTTTAAGAAGCTCGTTTGCGGCGTTACGACGAATTCCATCGCATCCACATCATCATTAAACAGATGATGCAGTGTTTTCACGCTGCTATCGTCATCCTTATTATTTTTCGCGCGAACATACCTTAGAATATGTGTGGCGATGATATTCTTAGGTGAGATAATACTATCAATGTCTAATTGATCCAAGACATTCATGAAATTTGTCCGCGTGACTTTAGCCACGGTCTTCTTGGCTTTCATTTGTTTCGCATATAACGAGATCACAATATTTTCTTCATCAAGTCCAGTTAATGCGAGAAAGGCATCAACAGATTCGATCCCCTCTTCAATCAAAACCTCTTCATCACTGCCGTCCGATTCAATAATCGTGGCTTCAGGAAGTTTGATTGAGAGGTCCAAACAACGTTTTGGATCATTTTCAATAATCTTAACTTGAATACCATGTTCACTTAGTTGACGGGCCAGGTAATACGCAATCCGCCCACCACCAACAATGATGATCCGCTTGGTTTTTTGCTCAAACAAATTAATATCTTGGCAAAAGCGAACCAAATCTCGATGTTGCCCCATGACATGAATGCGATCACCCTGTTCAAGGATAAAGTTGCCATCTGGGATAATCAGCTCACCCTTGCGACGAACAGCACAAATCAAAACATTGGTTTTAGATACCTTCGACAACCGATTCAAGGGAACCCCAATCAAGCGTGCATTTTCTTTCAAACGAAATTCAGCTAATTCGATTTTTCCACCAACAAAAGTATCTACCTTAAACGCTGAAGGAAATAACAGAATACGGCGAATTTCATTCGCTGCTTCCAATTCTGGATTAATGATCATGGATAAGCCCAACTGATCACGCATAAAAGAACGCTGTTTCAAATATTCTGGGTTACGAACCCGAGCAATTGTATTTTGGGCACCCATTTTTTTCGCCATTAAACAAGCCAAAATATTCAATTCATCAGACTGTGTCACAGCGATAAAAATATCCGTGTCATCGACACCTGCTTCCGCCAATATATCGTAGGTTGCACCATCACCTACCACACCCAATACATCATACTGATTAACGATCGCTTCTACCTTTTCTGCGTATAAATCGACTACAACTACATCATAATCATAATCTTCGTCAGATAAATGCTGAGTCAAGGCTTTACCCACTTTACCAGCACCCAAAACAATAATTTTCATTCTATCCCCCTGCTTTAAAATTGATATTCTTATTCTCCATTCTAGTCCTTTCCACAAGGGAAAACAACGGACTTTCTATCGATAATCTACTCATAATTGCACAATAATTCACCCAATTTTAAATAATTTTGGATAAAAATGAAGCAGAAAAAAATAATTTCAAATACAAGCAAAATAAAGAAGCATCTAAAGCAGAAATTCCGCTTTAAATACTCCTTTGTACAGTTCTTCGAAAGGCTATAGCAATGCCGTAATAAATGTGATTGCTCCTAAAAATACACCAGGTACATTGGCAATGATAATCGGATAATCCTTTTTCTTTTGCATCGATGCGTAAATCACCCAAAAGATACAGTTAACCATCGCTACCATCGGCTGAATCGGATTCCCCTTATTCCCCGCTAAGTTGCTCATAATTTGCGGGATATATGATACATACATCAGTACTGATAAAACGGATGCGATCCTGCCAAAAATTAATACTGTTCGTTCTTTCTTGCTCACAAAAAAACACCTCAAACTTCTTTCCTTACTAAAATAGTAACTTAAGTTAGAAAAAGAAGCGAAAAAAAAGTCCTAACCCTGCGAACAGGATTAGGACTTCAACATTCTTAAGCTTCTTGAGCGACTGGGTATACAGACACTTGTTTTTTGTCGCGACCTTTACGTTCGAAACGTACCACGCCGTCAACTTTAGCAAACAATGTGTCATCGCCACCGATACCTACGTTTACACCAGGGAAAATTTTAGTACCACGTTGGCGATAAAGAATTGATCCACCAGTAACAGTTTGACCGTCAGCACGTTTAGCACCTAAACGTTTTGACTCTGAGTCACGTCCGTTAGAAGTTGAACCGCCACCTTTTTTATGGGCGAATAATTGTAAGTTCATATTCAATAACATGAGCTGCACCTCCTATGATTTAGATTCTGTAAGGATTTCAATGAAATCCAAATACTCAGTTTCGATTGATTGCAAGCCTAATAATAAATGCTCTAACAAAATTTGCGAGATATTCATCTGCTCTTGGGTCATGGAATCATCTAGATTCAATGATACATGAAGATAACCACCTTCATCATCGTTCGTCTCGATGTTTGGAATGACGCCTGCTAGTGCATCCAAGCTATTTACTGTGCTGATGGCTAATGCGGAAACGGCGGAACACACGATATCACTACCGTAAGGACCTGCTTCTGCATGACCCGTCAGTGTAAATTCGCTGATTTGGCCTGCTTGATTTCGAGTGAATGTACCTTTGATCAACTTAGGCACCTTCTTTTTTAAGCTTTGATTGAGTCAATGACAACTTTAGTGTAAGGTTGACGATGACCTTGTTTACGGTGTGAATGTTTTTTAGGTTTGTATTTGAAAGTAACGACTTTCTTTTGTTTGCCGTGTTTTTCTACAGTTCCTTCAACAGTTGCACCTTCAACGATAGGAGCTCCTACTTTTGTAGATTCGCCGCCTACTAAAACAACTTGGTCGAAGACAACTTTTTCGCCAGCTTCAACGTCTAATTTTTCAATGTAGACTGCTTGACCTTCTTCAACTTTGATTTGTTTACCGCCAGTTTTGATGATTGCGTACATGCTTGTGGCACCTCCTTAAATTATATACTTAGACTCGCCATCCCAAGTGACCGAAGTACTTAATAACTTGTTCTGTGCGGTTGTAGCTGTGGGTTCCACAATTACAACATTCATAGTTTACTAAAAAAGATAAGGCAAGTCAATGATTATTTATTGACGCGCGCGCTGCTTTTTTCTACTATTAGAAGGATGACAAAGCGAGGTGTGATAAATGGACTATCCAAAAGAGTTGGTTGAATTAGTAGCAAATCGTTCAAAAGAGTTTCAGCTTGAAGGGTTCATTACCGGACAAGGGCCGCTTCAGCCAAAATTAATGGTCGTAGGTGAGGCGCCTGGCCGGAATGAAGTTGTCAATCACATTCCTTTTTCTGGCGCAGCGGGGAAGGAATTGATGCAGGCAATGACAGCGATTGGATTAACGCGGGAAAACACCTACATTACCAGTGCTGTCAGGAGTCGTCCTTATAAAATCGTAAAGCGAATGAACAAACGGACTCAGGAAAATGAGACCGTTTATCCTAATCGCACACCAAGTAAAAAAGAAATACTCGCTCACGCTCCAATTTTGGATTATGAGTTAGCAATCATTCAACCCAAAATCATCGCGACGTTAGGCAATATTGGTTTGCAACGGCTGCTTGGACCAAAATGGCAGATCAGTGAGCGTCATGGCGAGGTCTATCATGGTCCTGTACTTGAACTGAACGCAGAACAAACCAATTATCAACTATCAGAAAAAGAATACACGATCGTCCCCCTATTTCATCCTGCGGCGATTTTTTATAATCGTTCCTTAAGTGATAAAATTGAGGACGACTGGCGAATACTCGGAAAATTATTAGAGAAAGAGGAAGAATAATGCGTAACGAAATGATGTACCGTCCAATTATTAATGAAGATATTTTACACTACTTACGAACCGAGCAAAAACAATTAACTGGCTCATTAGGTGAATTAGAAGAACTGGCCCATGAAAATGGTGTACCTGTTATCCCCCATGAAACAGTTGTCTTCTTACAATTTTTATTGAAACAGAAACAACCGAAAAATGTTTTAGAGATTGGTACTGCGATCGGGTTTTCTGCCAGCTTGATGGCGGATTCGATTAGTAAAGAGGCCAAAATTACGACAATCGATCGTTTCCCAGTCATGATTGAAAAAGCAAAGGCGAATTTTGCAAAACTTGGTTTAGAGGATCAAGTGACTTTATTAGAAGGCGATGCCGCAGATTTACTTGGCTCTTTAACAGGACCATACGATTTTATATTTATGGATAGCGCAAAATCAAAATACATCACATTCTTACCTGAATGCTTACGTCTACTATCAGATGACGGGGTATTAATGGTGGATGATATTTTCCAAGCAGGAACAGTATTGCAACCGTTAGACGAAATTCCTCGCAAGAATCGTGCGATCCATCGCAACTTGAATGAATTTTTGGAAGTAGTCACAAAATCACCAGAGCTCTCTTCGACCTTGCTGCCTTTAGGTGATGGTGTCGCCTTAATCTCAAAAAACAACTAAATGATGGCGGAAATTTGAAACTTTTTTGAATTTCCGCCTTTTTGCTTGTACCTGAAAAAAATTGGCGTACACTAAGGAACTGAAATGGAGGAATTTCCTATGAAAAACAAAAAAATAGGAGTCATTCTATCAATCCTATTCGTGTGTGTCCTCGGATTCGTTCTATTTGAAACAAAAGATCATGTTCAGGCTTCGAAAAATCCAACCGATCCTTTGCCGATCCCTGCACCGGTAATCATGGTTCCGGGAACAAACGGCGATGTCGATCGCTTCGATCGTTTAGTTGATTCTTTAAAACAGACAGAAAAGAATGTCGATGAAATAAAAATCACGGTAAATAAAGATGATTCAATTACTTCTTCAGGTCACTTTACTAAAGATACAAAACGTCCGATCATTGCAATCGCGTTCGAAGATGGCTCTGATCCATCGTTGCCAAAACAATCTCGCTGGTTCCAAAAAGCGTTGGAATATGCTGAAAAATACTATACCTTCAATACTTACGACTATCTGGGTTATTCCAACGGCGGATTGATTTTAACAGGATATTTGGAGAACGAACAGAAAAGCAATGATCCTTCACTCTATCATTTGATTACATTAGGCACTCCTTACAATGACACGTCATGGGATTATAATGACAACAGCGCAACGTTCACTAAACCCAAGGCTGAAAGTGATCTATTGAAGTATTACTTGAAAAACAAAAAAAATATTCCAAAGAATATCACCGTCTATAACATTGCCGGAAATGTTGATAATCAAAATTCAGATACTACTGTTCCATTGACGAGCGTTCTTGCTGGACGACTGATTTATGGCGACAGTGAAAAATATAAGGAGATCATCGTAAACGAACAAGCCGACCACGGTTCGCTGATTGAGAATCCAAAAACACTGAAACTAATCAAAGAATATCTTTTTGAATCTGTTAAATAACGAATTAGCATTGACAATCAAGAGTAGTTTTTCTATAATAGCAATTGTTGCAAAACTACTGTCACAGTAGCTCAGCTGGATAGAGCATCCGCCTTCTAAGCGGACGGTCGGGGGTTCGAATCCCTCCTGTGATGTCAAAAACCGTTAGAGACTAGGTCTCTAACGGTTTTTCTTTATATTTTTATTCTTTGTCTGTCTTTGGTACCATAACTAACGCGCACATCGCTAAACCTAATACGATGAATAGAACTGCGCCGATTGCATTGCCCTTTGTCAGCATCGCAAAGGCGATCGTACCGAATAGGCTGGCAACAGTTAAAATGATTCCTGATTTTTGGATCCCTGTCAATTTGGCGAAAGAATTTCTAAAACCGATCGTCAATAATAAAGAGCCTACAAATGAAGCAATCCCAAAAACAATGTGTCCCATCAAGATAAGATTTTCCATGTCTCCACCTCCCTCAGAACCACTATACTAGATGTTCTGAAGGAAGACGAAGATTGTGCTTGGATACGTTACTCTACTTGATAGCGTAAAATCGTACGACGTTTTTCTGGTGCTGTTTTTCTGGCATCATTTAGATAGATTTCTCGATGAAGATAGCTGCTGCGTGTTAGACCATTCTCTTTAACGAATTGATCCATCTTTTGGAATGAAGCTGGCTCGTCATCAAATGAACCCAGATGCAGCAGCTGAACACATTTCCCATCCTCAATTGTTTCAAAGGAAAGCTCGCTTAATAAGTCATTCGGTTCTTTCTTTTGCACAGCAGCTACAGCTGTTTCGAACATCTCTTGCGTGATCCAATCCGGTTGACGCAACATAATCTTGTACTCGAAGCTTTCTTTATCAGTAATATCATCGACATTTTTCGTAGACCAAATACCTTCTAATGGAAAGATTGCAAATTCAGAATACTCAAACTCGCTTTGCAGCTCCTGGTGTGCCTGATAAAATTTTTTGAAGCCCATCTTAATACTCCAAGCGACCGGATAAAGCACTCCTACTCGTTCAGAAAACTCTTGATTGTTGGGATTCCCCTCACCTTGAATCGTAAGAAATTTCTGTGGTGGAACCGTCACAATCTCAACTTTCTTTTTAGTACCATATAAATGCTTCTCTTGTTTTTTCCAATCATATTTCATTTCTTTTCCCTCACTTTCAACTTTGACTTCATTATAGCGAGCATAACCTGCAACCTCGTGTCAGGTTTAATAAATAGTTTTTAATTGATCGATTTTTTTGCTCATTTCCTTTCGAACAGAAGCAGGAGCTAAAACTTCTAACTGCCCGCCAAAGGAAAGCAGAAAACGATACAAACTGTCATTCACCGGATAATCCGCCGAAACCAGCAGTCGTCCATCCACTCCCACATCGATCGTTTCGTAATTTTCATAAACATGATAGGCCAACTCTGGTGCGAAAGCTAAGTGAATCCTAAGCTTTTCGGTCGTATAAATATTTTCCGGGCGAAGTACTTTTTCTGGCGCTTCGCGTTCAAAGCTTTCGACTGTCACTTGCATGTCTCTGATCCGTTTAAGTTTAAAGAGTCGATAATCTTGTTTATCACAGCAATAGGCATAGACATACCATTCTCTTGCTTTAAAAATAAGTTTTAACGGTTCAACTTTACGATCTGAAGCAGCTTTTTCTCGACTAGAGTAACGAAAAGCAATACGCGACCTTTGAAAAATGGCCTTTTGCAGCGTTTGAAACAGCTCTTCATTTCGCGGATTCCAATCTGAAAAATCGATCTCAATCCAATTAGCCGTCTGTTTCTGAAAGACACTACCCATTTTTTTCAGCAAGGCTTGGTTCCTTTTCTCGTCGACGCCGCTCATTCCTTGTAAAGCAATCAGAATTTGATTTTGCTCCTCCTCTGAGATCAGCGAACGGTTCAAAACAAAATTTTCAGGCAAGAAAATCCCACCGCCTTTTCCCTGTGTC
Source organism: Enterococcus sp. AZ128 (assembly GCF_051714485.1). NCBI lineage: Bacteria > Bacillati > Bacillota > Bacilli > Lactobacillales > Enterococcaceae > Enterococcus > Enterococcus sp. AZ128. The sequence continues at coordinate 346,955 of NZ_JBIORZ010000001.1, read as the reverse complement.
GTATAAACAGGAATTCCTGCAGCACTCAAGATATCAATATCGCGATAAATCGTGCGAATCGAAACTTCAAATTTTTCTGCTAGCTCTGGTGCGGTCGTCCTTCCCTTATCCATTAAATAGTAGACCATTTGAAATAAACGATATTCTGCCATAAGATTCACCTCCATGATTAGTATATCATCGAGAACCTGCAAGCATATGTCAGGTTATAAAAAAACACCATCTGACTAGTCAAATGGCGAGTAAAAAAATTTTTTTACGGCTTCAACAACACTTTTCCGATGCTTTGCCCTGTTTCTAAATAGTCGTGGGCCTTTTTACCGTCAGCTAATGAAAAAATGGTAGGTTCGCTGATTTTGATTTGCTTTTTAATAAAGTAGTCGAACAAGCGCTCACTGCGTCTTCTTCTTTCTTCATAACTGGTTAGGTAATCCCATAGATCCCCTGTCAAAATACTTTTCGATTCAGACATTAAAGCGACGGGATCAATTTTTATCGGATCACCGCCAGCCATACCGAAAAATACAACTTTCCCTCGATGCTGGATCAATGCTAAACTTTGCTGAATCGTAGAACCAACACCGTCATAAGCGGTTGCGAATTGACCTTCGATGGCTTCAATCCAAGAATTTTCACGGCTTGGAAAAACTTCTTTTACTCCGTGTGATAATGCTAAGGCTTGTTTTTCTGTTGATGAAGCAGATCCATAAACATGGATTCCATCTGCTATCAACATTTGTGAAAGTATCTGGCCAACGCCGCCACTGATCCCCGTAATGAATACTTTCTCGCCAGGTGCATTCCGCCCTAGATCATGGGCAAGAAAATCAGCAGTCATTCCTTGCAAACCAATACTGGCAGCTAATTTACTATCGATCCCTGCAGGCAATTGAATCGCTCGTTCGCTCGGCACTGCTACATATTCAGCATTTGCGAGTGGTACATCCACAAACAAAACAGTTTCTCCGACTTTTTGCTTTGTCACCTTTGCGCCAATTTCAACGATAACGCCAGCACCTTCGTACCCATTGATGTAAGGCTCCTGTTTTTCAATAGAATACTCGCCTCGTCGACGATAGATATCCGCAAAATTCAAGCCGATATAATCAACTTTGACTAATACTTCATTGTCTTTAATCTCTGGTTTAGGCAGCTCTCCGTATTGAAGAACCTCACTGCCGCCAAATATTTCAAAATATAATGCTTTCATCACGAATACTCCTTTTGTTCTTTTCTCAAATATACTATGGAGAGGATGTCACGGCAAAAAATCGGATTGCATTCCTTTAACTCCTCTGATAAATTTGAAAGATCATGATTCATTGAGAGGAGCAACTTGAATGAAATTAGTAACTTTACCACAAGAATTATCTGTTTATAAGGTAGCAAACTTAAATTTGATCGATTTAGCACAACAACCGCTTTTCATTGGTATAACGGATGAAGAGGTATCAATCGTTTCTGCAACGGATAAGGTTCCAACCGATACGATCGAATGCGAAGATGGTTGGAGAGGGGTTAAGATTGAAGGGGTATTGGATTTCAGCCTTGTCGGAATTCTAGCAAAGATCGCTTCATTGCTAGCAGAAGCCGGCATCAGTATTTTTGCTGTTTCAACGTACAATACTGATTATATTTTAGTTAAAGCAGACAAATACGAAGCGTCTATTGAAACTTTGCGTGAAGGTGGATACACTGTCGTTTAGTATTTTTGACCTAGCTGGAGCTGTGTTTTTTGGCAATTTTCGGAATTGTCTTCTTAGTTCTTGACGCTGAACACTTAGGAGTCGGCCTCCTTTCATTTCACTCCCATTTTTTTATTTTTCCAGCCTTTTATCCGATATGAAAATAGGACTTTGGTTGGACGAAACGCTTCCGCTTTTCTCTTATTATGAGAGTGTAGTAATAAAGCGGAAATAAAAAATAAAAAAAGATTTTGACGTTGATGCCACACTTAGTAGAAATCAGGAGGATTTAAAAATGAAAAAAAATGGGTTAGATATTACAGTATTGATTTTGGGAATTGCTTGTATTGGATTGTTAACGGTGAATCGTTACATTTTCCGTCCAGTATGGCATACGGGATTTCGAACAGAATTAAGAGAAGTGAAAAACGAAATCAAGAATGGCTTAAACGAGGGTAAAGATGAAATCAAAGAAGCTAAAAACGAAATCAAAGAGGCTTCCAAAGAAGTCAAAAGTGAATTAAAAGAAAAAAGTAAAGAAACCAAGCGTGAGTTGAAAGAAAACCGTAAAGAAGCAAAAGAAGAAATGGAAGAAGCCAAAAATGAAGTCAAAGAGGCTAAAAACGAAGTCAAAGAATCTTTGAACCTGTCGTATTAATAAGATTATAAGAAAGGCTTCACGAACAAGCTTTTGGCTTACTGCCGAGATGCTAGTTCGTAAAGCTGGACATGGATATCGCTGCTGCTAAGCGATTTATTTATACTTACTGTCAAGACCTTCCATAGTGGAGGTCTTTTTTAGTCTGCTTGACGCAGCTTACTTTTCAGGTCACTTTGGAAAAATAAAGTCGAGAAAGTCATCAGAATAGCGCCAACAAACAGACTGATTTTTAAAATATTCATTGCTTCCGTATCTGCTAGAAAACCAATATAAGGTAAATAGAAACGCGGTCGTCCGATCAAATTCCGTTCATGAACCAACCCCATTTCGGCTTTATCCGAATTATCTCCCTTAACAAAGTAGCCGTCGATCGTATTATCCAAAGCGAGCACTCGCCTAGTCTTGATGGCCTTTCCTTGATTCTCATAATATGTAATCGTATTGCCGACGTGGATCGGCTCCGACACGTCCTTCACAAAAACTAATCCGCCCTTATGATATTCTGGCGCCATTTTATTGTCTGAAATCACGTAAGGTGTGACATCCAGAGCTTTTGGAATAACAATCGTCAGGATCGCCAATAAGAATAGCAAGAAAATCGAAAAAGCATAAACAACAGTTATTTTTTTATTCTTCAACTGCCCCTTCATCCCCCTAAAAAAAGAAAATCGTTCTATTAACATCATATCATATTAAGCAAAAAAAACTATTCTTTAGTTGTTAATTGAGTAAAAAACAAAATTTATTTTGATTGAAAACACCAATATGTTACTATTATAATAGCATTAAATACAGATTATTTTCTTTTTTTTAACGAAAGGGTGTTATTCCATCATAACGAATATAGACAACGGTCGATTTCCTAGACCAAATAAAAGGCGCAGCTTAATTTTAATAATATCAGTTATTTTAATAACAATCGCTTTTACTAGCATTAAGATCATAAATGAGATTAAAAAAACAAACGTCCAAGAATTACAGGATCGTTGGACATTTATCATCAAGGATCATTCAGATCATTATATTTTTGGCAAAACAGGGCAGCGCTTAACGAGCATCCATCCCAATAATGCTCTTATTATGCAACAACAGTTAGAAATGAAGTTAAAAGATCCCCAGCTAGTCGTGCAAACAAATCATCAATGGCTCTCTATCTATGTCGGTGAAAAGCTGATCTATAAGTATGGGGCCACTGATATGCAAAAAGAGCCCGGGATTTTACAGACGACTGTGCATTTGCCTAAGAATTACCAGCAACAAAAATTGCGGATCATTACGAAGACACCCTACGACTATTATGCTGGGATTCCCGCTCGAGTATTTATTGGCGAAACAGCTGAAGTAAGCCGTTTCTTTATTCTGCATTCCCTACCGCAGTTGTTGCTTCTAATCAGCTGCTCGACCTTGATCGTACTAATGGTGATCGCTCTCTTTTTAAAACCAAACATGTCGCGAAAGAGTTTTATTTCATCGCTGATTTTGATTGGCTTTACTTTTTTAGTAGGGGTGCAATCAATTGTTTTGAATATTCCTGCCAGCACGATATTCGGGCCTAGGACATTATCGATTCTATATAATCTAACCGCAATATTGATTCCCGTCTTTTTGACTAATTACTACCTGCTGCGAACCAAAAAATATCAGCACTACTATCTCTACGGTGTCGGTTCACAAATTTTTCTTTTAATCCTTGGGTCGCTTTGTATCATTGCCGGAAAATTATCCCTGCCGAGCGCCGTACAGATTTTCAGTGGATTCAACGTTTTCATGACGCTGTATACGGCAGCGATCGCTTTGGCGGAATCAGCTGACCATAATCGTTTTTATACCTTTTGTTCGCCAGGAATTATTATGGCTGCCTTTATCCATTGTTTCTTCTACATCCAACTTTTTGCCGGGGCAGCGAACTTAACGATTGATTGGCCCTTGATTCTGTTTGGCGGATTGATGATTTTGATCAGCGGGTACCATTTTGAGGAGGATATCCGATTTATCCAACGTAGCCGGAGCAAGCAACAGGAGCAAACGCAGCTGCTGCTCTTAGCGAAAGAAAAACGAGACAACTTGCTAACAACTTTTAAATTGTTAACAGAAAAGGAAGCCGCTTGGTCTGACCAAACGCCAAATTTATCTCACCTTCTTCAGCAGGTGCAGAATTATTATCAAAAAGAATTTCGCAAGCAAGCAAAGTTCTTCTCCTGCCGACTGGCTGTCAAAGAAGACGCGGAAATGCTGAATGAGGAAAATTTGAGTTTGATGATCCAATTGTTCGAAAAATTTTTGAATGACAGACGCTTCGGCACTATCGATATCACGATTCAACAAAAACAGGATCAGTTGATTATTGAAAGCAACACAAGCGCCTTCACTCGGCACTCTTTTGATGCGTCGGTTGTTTCAACGACTCCAATTGATAAACACGAAGAGTTGGAATAAGCCGTTAGACGGTCGAATGGCGACTGGCAATGGCAAAATAAAGAAAAGCAGCAGTATTTTAAAATCACATTGGGACTATAAGAGGTTGTGTCAGAAGTGGTCAGCTTCAAGAAATTTCGGCTTATTTCCGAGGAAGCTAATTCTGTCACACCGTTTATGCGAAAAAATGAGCTATGACAAAACTTTTGTCATAGCTCATTTAATCTTCTATTTAGTAAATCAATCCTAAAAAGTCTTCTTTAGTGATATTCCCAAAGTAATGGGTCAAATCGATTTGATCAATACTTGCTTCTAAAGCTTGCTTTTCATAGCGTGTGCCGATCAATTGATTTTCGACGTCTTTGATTTCACCTAGTCCGAAGAAGTCGCCGAAGACTTTGGCTTTCTCGATTGCTCCATTGGCAACATCCAAGCGAACCTCGATCGAACCGATTGGAAAACGCTTTTGTCGTTCCAAGTTGAATTCTGGAGAACGGCCATAATTCCAGTCCCAGTTTTTGTAGTACGCATCAGAGATTTGATTGATCGCCTGCCAGTCTTCCTCGTTCAGCTTATGAGTCTTAACCTGATCCACACTGTCTACACCAAAAATTTGCAAAAGAATTGCTTGACGGAATTCTTCGGTCGTCATGTCTTGTTTGTCTGTTGGCAGATAATCTTTGATATTCGTCACACGTGAACGAATCGATTTAATACCTTTTGATTCGATCTTGTCTTTTTTGACCTTCAAGGCATTGACCACCTCGTCGATATCGCTGTCGAACATCAAGGTTCCGTGCGCAAACATCCGGCCGTTGGTCGAATACATAGCATTGCCTGAGAATTTTTTATCCTCAATTACCAAGTCATTTCGCCCTTTTAATTGTGCCCCTTTGATTCCTAGTTTATGCAGGGCCTCGACAATGGGTTCGGTTAATTTTTTGAAATCCCTAAAAGAGTTGCCGTCATCTGGCATAATGAAGCTGAAATTCAAATTTCCAAAATCGTGATACACAGCGCCGCCGCCACTTAACCGGCGAACGACATGAATCCCTTTTTCATCCACATACTCTTTATTGATTTCTTCGATCGTATTTTGGTTACGGCCAATGATAATCGACGGTTCATTGATATAAAAAAGCAGGATTGGCTCATCTAGCGGCATATTCTGCAATAGATACGTCTCGATGGCAAGATTTACTCGTGGATCACGTTCTTTGTCATTTGGTACATATAGCATGTTTCCAGCTCCTAACTCCAATTAAGGAATAAATTATTTTTAAATCTCAAAAACGTTGTGCGGCTGTGCTAATTCTACAGGAATACCTGCACTGGTAGCGGCAGCTTGTTGCCGTAATTCCTCTAAATCGCCATGTTGCGGCAAGTGAGTCAACACTAATTTTTTGACTGCTGCATTTTTGGCGAATGTCCCCGCCTCGCCAGCAGTGAAATGAGCTTTGTGCCGTTCATTGCCGTCAAATAGATACGTATCCGCTAAAAATAAGTCAGCATCTTTGGCAAATTGATTGAATGCTTCCAAGTAGCCTGAATCTCCAGTGAAAACGAAAACTGCTCCGGTTTTTTCTTCAACAAAACGCATCGCATAACAAGGTACCGGATGAATCGTCTTCATAAACGTAACAAGAAATGGTCCAAGTTTCAATTCTTCTGCTTCGAAGTAAGACCGGCCTTCGGTAACGCCTTCCATCGTCAATTCATCGAAGTGAAATTCGTCCTCTGTATGTCCATAAATCGGCAGAATAGGCTTTGGCGTTTGTGTTGGATAAAGCTGCCAATAATATTGCAGCACACCTAAGTCGGCAATGTGATCATGATGATAATGCGTTAAGATCACCGCATCCAAATCCAAAGGATCGAGTTCTTTTTCCAATTCCACAAGTGTTGAACTGCCGGCATCTAATAATAAATTGAACCCATCAGCCTGCAGTAAATAACTGGTGGTGCCTTGACCATCATAAGGATACGCCCCTAAACAACCAAGTACGGTCAATTTCATGCTAATTCCCCCTGATCGATTTTTTCCTTCAAGGCTTGGTCATAAAAAGCAGCGCTGGCTGTGTTTACATAGACCGCTACAAAAAGCAGCCCGACGAACAAAGCGACGAAACCTAAAATGTACCAGCCAATAAATGATAATTGCAATAGAATATATTTGCCCCAACGATCTTTCAGCAATAACCAAGCACGCTTGATGCAGTCGCTGACACTTAGATCCGGGTAATCAAATTTCACCCAGACAGCAAATTTGAAGATAATACTGATAATGGTTGTTACAAGCAAGAACGCTAACGTCAAAACAGCATAAAGACCAATCACACCAAAGTTCAGCAACGTATTCGCATTGTCCATACTTGTGACGCCGCCAGATGAAATCAGCGAGAAATAGACGCTGCTTCCAGCTCTCAGCAACAATGGAATGAAGAAGATTGCTGCCAGCACATATTGTACAACTTGCGCAATAATATTAATCAGCAGCAATGGTACATAGTACCCCTGCTGAAAGACGACAAAGATTTGTCCCAACTCAGCTCTGCCGCCTCGTACCACATACAAACTGATGTAGTAAAGGGCATAACTGAATGCAAAAAGAACCAAGATACTCAATAAAAATGAGATACCTAACTGAAGATTTGTATTATTGGTCATCGTTGACACGTTACTAATCGCACCTGTCAATAACCCCACAATGAGGATTAATCCAACGTTGATCCCCCATTGATCCTTTAAACGATCTTTGGCTCTTTGACGATATTCACTAAGACTCATAGCTATACTCCCTTTTTGTTTTAAAATAGTCATTTTTTCTCACTAAAAATGACTTTGTTGTTCAAGCCTGACTACGGCTCTACTCACTGTCCGTTATAGATTCGTCGAGCGAATCCACTTTTTTCTCATTTTGAACTGCAAAAAATTAAATGGCAGCTCTGTCCGCAGGATGCGTTTTCCTACGATTTTTTTAATTCGGTAATTTCCTTCGTCAGCTTTTTTATTTTTCCTTCGACTCGTTTGGCTTCAAGAGCCGTTGGAACATTTGCGTAACTGAGCCGTTCAAAGGTTTTCAATTCTTTTTTTAAATGATCCAGTTCTGTACGTTTTGTGTCAATTTTCGTATTCACTCTTTCATTACTCCTTATTAAAAAGCAGGAACAACGGACATAAAAACAACTACGACGGACTCTGGCTAAACAAGCTAATACTGTTTGATTTCTCCAACCGCATCATAATCCAAACGAGCAACGACTTCAGTGACTAGCTTCACTGTATTAAAATAATCATCCTCATGAATGACCGATGTATGTGAATGCAAGTAGCGAACTGGTACGGTTATCGCTAATGAAGGCACCCCATCACGGGTCAAGTGCATTTGTCCGGCGTCTGTTCCACCACCAGCAATCACTGTATATTGGAATGGAATATCTAGTTCCTCTGCCACATCAATAACGAAATCCAGTAATTTTTTATGAGGGACCATTGAAGCATCGTAAATCAAGATCTGCGGTCCCTTCCCTAAAACAGAATCTGCCTCTTTTGGTGTCATTCCAGGTGTATCTCCGGCTGTTCCTGTATCTAGTGCAAAAGCAATATCCGGATTGACAATATGCGAGCTTGTACGAGCGCCACGCAAACCGACTTCTTCTTGAACATCGCTGCCGGCAAATAATACATTGTGATGCTCACGTTTAGATAAATTTTCTAACACGCGTAGTGCCACAGCCGTACCAATCCGGTTATCCCATGCTTTCGCTAATAAAAACTTTGATTCGTTCATTCGTTGATACTGGATATACGGCGTTACCATATCGCCAGGACGGATTCCCCATTCCTTCGCTTCATCCGCACTTGTTGCACCGATATCGATAAACATATCTTTGATCTCAAAAGGTTTTCTCCGCGCTTCCGGTGTCAGCACATGAGGTGGTTTTGAACCGATCACACCATGGATAATTTTACCTTTACGCGTTTTGATCTCCACTTGCTGGGCCAGCATGACTTGGTTCCACCAACCGCCGATTGTTTGAAATTCAAGAAATCCCTTTTCCGTAATTTTCGTCACCATAAAGCCGACTTCGTCTAAGTGGCCTGAGATGAAGACTTTCGGTCCGCCGCCTCCGCCATGTTTGGCAATGACGCTGCCTAAACCGTCAAAGAAAATATCGTCAGCAAAATCTTTTGCGTAATCTTTAAAGACCTCTCTGACCTCGTCTTCATTTCCCGCGATTCCCCGCGCTGAAGTGAGATTAATTAATAATTGCTCTTCCTTTTTCTCCACTCTTACTCCTCCTAAAATAAATCTGAATCCCACTAAGGATGTCCTGTCGCTTGAATCATAAAAAATGACATCCCGTTTTACCTAAAATCAGTATACCATTGTCAAAAAAATCTGCGAAGTATGTTGTATAATCACTATGAGGTGATCAAATGACACGTTTACTAGCAGTCGAATTGACCATGATGGTAATGATCGAAAATGAAGCAGGAGAACTATTGGTTCAAGATCGGAAGAAAAAAGATTGGCCCGGCTGGACCTTTCCAGGCGGACATGTCGAAAAAGAGGAGGGCAGCTTCGACGCAGCTGTTCGAGAAATCGAGGAGGAAACCGGGTTAACCGTACAGCCCATACTACGGGGGACAGCCGAATGGAACAACGTTAATAAAGAAACTCGCGAACTCGCATTTCTCTATACTGCTAAGGCAAAGAAACAAGCCGTTCCTGACGATCTTTTTTGGGTCCAAAAGAAGGAACTATCCTCGCAAAAATTGGCGGGTACATTGAATGAGCTCTTGCCGATCTTTTTCGGCGAAAAGCAGCAGATTTACTTTGAGGTATAAAAAATAAGCGTGCCTGCCGACACGCTTATTCTTTATGCTTTCACTCTTTTCAATGCCCAACTGCCTTTTTCGCGCATCGTGATCAAATGAATTACCCAAAATGCCGCCGCAAAAGCGATTAAGATCCCTGATTGGAATAGAAATTTATCCATAAACTTTTGATTGAAATCAACCGTCTTGCCGATCAATTCATTATTTTGAGCAAACCAATACGTCGGTGTAAATGCTGCTATTTTATTCACCGCATCCGGTAAAAAATCACTTGGTACAAAAACACCGCCGACAAAACAACTACCCATAATGAATATATTATTGATGCCGCTGATCGCATCCTCATTTTGTAAGATACTGGTAACCATGATTGAAAAACTGATGATTGCCGCAAAAAAGGCAACAGTATTGAGTACAGAATACCCCATGACTTGATCAAATTGCCTCTTGGTAATCAGTACCACAAAAGCGACAAACAGCACCCAGCAGAAAACAGCATAAACTAAATTTCCCATGGAAATCCGACGAGCCAGCTTGCGGCGTGAAATCGGCGAGCAGCTGTTTCGTTGACGGATCTCTTCTCGGTTGAAGGCTAAGTTCACCGCGGCATACCCGCTGAAGATTGACAGGAACATGCCATAAGCTAAAAGGTTATAAATTTGTCCGCTGACGCTCTGTTTCTTCTTTTTATGATAGGTGGAATCAAAATGAACTTCTCCGTCTTTGCTCAGCGTCTTCTTCGTCATCTTCAACAACTCTTGCCGACTCTTATCCGGCAGTTGTTTCTGGTAAGTTAAATACGTGTTCAAGTAATTATTGATCGTTGTATCCACTAATGACTGAGAAAAGGTTGCCGGGCGCGTTTTACTCGTCAGCTTCACCTGTTCACCCTTAGCCAATTTTTCAGAAAAATCTTTTGGTATTTCTAAAATATACTCCACTTCGTCAAAGTATAAGGCATCGTCCAAACTTTTTTGCGAAGTATCTTTTAAGTTGACGATCGTGTGCTGCTTTCCTAGATAATCGACGAACCCTTTTTCAATCGCAGAATCGTCATCGGATAAGATAGCGATCTTCGCACCTGTCAATTCCTCGGCGTCCTTCGTTAATTGCCCCGCGTAAAACATCGTAATGATCACCATGATGATCACACCCAGCATCAGGCTGCCCTTATTCTTTTTTAGAATTTGCAAAATCGCTTTATAGGTGGTCATATTGCACCTTCCTTTCAAAAGAATAATTCAACAAGATAAATAAAATGCCAAAGCCTGCCAACCATAACAGATTAATATAGAACGGATTTAACGATTGATAGTAGAACAGCTGATATAAACTCTCGCTGATCAAGTTCACGATATTGATTCGTCCTAACAGCGGTACATGTACATCGATCCAGTATTTAATCGATTGGGAACCCATCATTCCTGCTAAAAAGCTCATAATCATAGAAATCGAGATACCAATCGAGATTTTTTGTTGAAAGTCCAACTTGGACAATGCGTTGCCGATCAGAGTCCCAAATGAGATGGCGGTAAACGCACCGAGCGCGCAGACCAATAAAATATAATTCCAATGATCCCCGAATTCGACTTGATATACGAAGCGATAAAACATCAAAATCAAAACAGTCTGAACGAAGAACAAGACAAAGCTAGCCAGCATATTTGCAAAAGAAACCAACAATTTATTCCGCGGTATCAAGCATAGACGCATTCCTTCTGGTGACTGGTTTGCTTGCTGGTCGTTAGCATTTCGTAGTCCCCACATAAAGCCATACATCACGGTCATCCCAACTAAGGTAAAGAAGTAAAAAGATTTTAGATTAAAATTGCCCGTGCCATTTCCATCTTTCACGTAGTTTTCTTGTTCTAGCGCCTGACTGATAGCTTGTGGCTGTACGGTGCCTGAGGCCATCAACGTTTCGACTTTATCCGTATTTTGCAAATATTGATTCAGCAGTTCTTTTAAAACCGTTTGTTGCGTGCCGCTCTTGCTGACAGACAGTTCGATAGTATCCGCATCAATCTCAAAATAGCCTGAAATTTTGTCATCTGATAATTGTTTTTGCGCCTCTGTTTTTGATAACTTTTTACTTTTAAATATCACTTCGTCATCATTTTTTATTTCCTTTAAAACCGATTCAAACTGCTTTGTCTTGGCAGCATCCGTCGAAACGATCCCTACTTTTGAGGTTTCTAGTGCGGTTATCTCATCCAAATTGCCAAACGCTAAATTGAATAACAAGCCCAAAACAACCGGGAAGGCAAAGGTCCAAAAGAGCAGACTGCGATTTCTTAACAACACTCGTAAGCGGTAGATAAATAAACGAACAAACATAGTCTCACCCCTAATCCCTTAATTCTTTTCCGGTGATCTCCAAGAACACATCATTCAGTGTTGCTTCTTGGGTATGGATATTTGCGTACATGATTTTTTCTTCTTCAAAATAATTTAAGATCGGCAGCAAGGTTTTCTTCAATTCTTTGGTCGTCACCTGCAGATAGCTTTCATCATAGGCAACTTCTAAAATTGATGGGAAGGCTCCGATGTCCGTAATTTGTTCTTTGGTCAATTCGGGTACTTCAATAATCAGTTTCTCATTTTCTCGAACCATATTTTTCAATTGTTCTTTACTGCCTTCTGCGATTACTTGTCCTTGGTCGATAATCACAATATGGTTGCATAAAATTTCGACTTCTTCCATATAATGAGTCGTATAGACGATCGTCGCACCTAGACGATTCAGTTCCTTGATACTGTCTAAAATTTTATTCCGACTTTGCGGGTCTACCGCAACGGTTGGTTCATCTAAAAAGATCAGTTCCGGTTTATGGACAATGCCGCAGGCAATGTTCAATCGCCGTTTCAAGCCCCCGCTTAATTGTTTGGGATAAAACTTGCGAAATTCCTCTAGTCCGACAAGCTGAATCACCTCTTCGACATATTGTTCCCGCTTGCTCTTTTCTTGAACATACAACCCACAGAAGTAGTTGATGTTATCTGTCACATTCAATTCTTCAAAAAGTGCAATTTCCTGTGGAACAACACCGATTTTTTGTTTGATGTTGTATTTCTCTGGTCCCATTTCTTCGCCAAAGATTTTGATTGAACCACGATCATACGTCAGCAATGACAGCATACAATTGATCGTAGTAGACTTTCCGCTGCCGTTCGGCCCCAGCAATCCTAATATTTCTCCTTTTTTTACTGATAGATTCAAATGATTCAATGCGGTGAAATCACCGTAACGTTTTACTAAATTTTCGATTTCAATCAACATTTGAAAAACTCCTTTTCCTTTTCTTCTTACATTTACTATAATAAAATTAGAAACTTCGTTGTAGTGACTATATGCCAATCATGAGATGACAAATGTCATTTATTGAGATGCTTTTTCACTTTAAAAATGACTGTTAAGAATAAGAGGTAGCCATGAAAAAAATAAACAATTATTGGGTAGATTATTTCTTTTTAGAAACGCTTGGAATCTTCCTGCTTTTTCAACAAGGCTTCAAACCAGAAATGGTCATCTATCTACTTGCGAGTATTCTTCTGGCCAGTCCTGGACTGCTGTTCCAAAAGTCGTTGGGACAAATTCTAGGTGTTTTCCCATTGTTGATTGTCAGTTTTTTCTGGCCGCCGCTGCTTGTTTTTCTTCCAGCAAATTTGCGAATCGCTTGGCGTGAAGAAATTATTTGGAGTTGGGCACTAATCACTTTATTCGTACCTCTGTTTCAGGACAGCTACTCCTCTTCTGAACGGCTATTGATTTTTTGCCTGAGTTGTTTTGCACTTCTTTTAGCTTGGCGAGGAAAAAAGCAATTAAAAATAGAAGAAGCATTATTGCGATTAAAAGATGACAGTTGGGAAAAACAGGAATTACTGAAGCAAAAGAACAATGAATTAATCCAATCTCAGGAGACTTTCATTGACTTGGAAATTTCTGAAGAACGCAACCGGATTGCCCGCGACATTCATGACAATGTTGGTCATTTATTATCCAGCGCCATCATTCAGCTTGGAGCGATTGAAGCACTCAATCAAAGCGAACGGCTGAAGAAACCGCTGAACCAACTACGGTCAACCATTCACACTGGGATGGATAATATTCGCGAAAGTGTTCATGACCTGCATGATACTTCGTTATCCTTTGAGAAAGGGTTAGATTTACTAATTGCGGATTTTCAATTTTGTGAGGTAGAAGTTCGTGGAACCATCCCTGAAACGTATCCTTCAGAACAGGACCGAACCCTATTGATGGTGATGAAAGAAGCACTCTCTAATGTAATGAAACACAGTAATGCGAGTAAAGTGACACTCTCTTTTAGTGAATTGCCTGCTTTCCATCGTTTGCAAATTCTTGATAACGGGGATTTACCTAAAAAATGCGGCAATGGCATTGGTTTAAAAAGTATGCGGCAACGGACAGAGCAAATCGGCGGCCAGCTGCATATCTCGCAAACATCAAAGAATTTTATGATTCAAGTCATTTTGCCAAAGGATACTCGATCGTCGCTGCTTAACATTCAACGTGATCGAACCAATACTACTCAAGGGGGAAAAAGATGATTCGTGTTGTCGTTGTTGATGATGATCCGTTGGTAACGGAATCATTGAAAACTATTTTAGAACTATCAGAAGAAATCGAAGTCGTTGGTACTGGAAACTCAGCTTCGGATGCTGTGACTCTCTATTTACAAGAACAGCCAGATGTCTTACTAACCGATATTCGCATGGGAGAAAGCACCGGAATCGAAGCCGCGAAGGAAATTTTTAAGCAAGTTCCCCAAGCTGTCATTTTACTGCTGACAACTTTTTCTGATGATGAATATATTCGAGAGGCTCTGCAGATTGGCGTGAAGGGGTATCTGATTAAGCAGGATCTTGCCAGTATCGTACCGGCAATCAAGGCCGTTTCTAATGGACAGACCGTTTTCGGAACAGAGATTGCAGGAAAATTGGCATCCATTTTGACTGTTCAAGCACCGCCTAAGCTTTCCAATATCTCGTTGTCAGAACGTGAAGAGAGCATCCTGGTCGCTGTCGCCAACGGCAAAAACAATAAAGAGATTGCCAAAGAATTATTTCTAAGCGAAGGCACCGTGCGAAACAATATCAGTCAGCTATTAGAGAAATTAGAAGTCCGCGATCGAACACAGCTAGCAATCTTTTATTATAAAACTTACCAACAATGAATCTAAGTGCAGCTGGAAATAACCTAAGGGGGCTTTTCCCCTTAGGTTATTATTTTGTTCGGCTTTACTGCTAGAATCCGCATCTAAAAATTTTTAAAACCATCTATATAAAAAAGTATGGTCAGTTTAAACGAAGTCAAACCAAGCCATGACAAATAGACCTTTTTTAAGGGGATTGAAATTATTTTTTACGTTTATTCTTTTTCTTATTGCTGCTATTTTTCTTAGTGCCTTTTTTATTCGTGCCCTTTTGATTTCCTATCCCATTCATAAGGTTAGCAATCAAGCTTTGGGCATACGCTTGCTTATTCGTGAGAGCCTTTTGTTTCTTCGGGTTTTGCTTCACTTCTGCTGGCGGATCAATACTTTCGGCTGGAATCTGTTCATTAGTTGGTGATTCAGATCGTTGGTCATTGGCATTTTCAGTCAAAGTCGTTGCGGATGACGCAGCCCGTTCCTGAGTTTCCGCCATTTCTATCGGCGGTTCTTCCTCTGGCTTCTCGACAAACTCGATTTGAACATTCTCTAGACTTGCGCCTGCTGGCAAATGCGCTTTGGCCAATACCACCACTTCATTTTCACTTAAGGTTCTTGGATCAAAGCCGAATGGAACCATGATTTTGATCACTTGCGGCTCAACATCAGAATTTTGGACAGACTCCTCCTGCAGGTCAGTTTGTTCTTCTTCCTCATAGGTATCGATCGTTCCCGGACGAGCGGATTTTAACAATCTGACAAAGCGCCGAACGCCATCCTTTTGGAAAATACTTAAGGTAGTCAAAATTTCTAAGAGTTTGTACGTCTCTGCTTTTGTCCGCGATTCATCCGCGTCCTTTAACGTCAATGTATGTTTTTTTCCGTTAGCATCTTCAAACACCGAGACTATTTTAAGCTGTAAATCAGGATGCTTCTGTTCCCCGCTGCCTGGAGCTTTTAGCAAATTATTGTAGGAGCGAGCTTCCGCGGAAAGACGTTGATACTCCTTTTTATCCTTATAAAGACGACCAATAACCTGTTTATCCCACTCGCCACTTTTGAAAAACCCCTTAAAATAAGGACAATAATGACGCAATCCATCACTTGGCTCCGCACTCATGAATACCTCACGGATAACCTCTTTCAAGTCCTCTGAAAACGAGAAATCACTCATGCTCAAGGCGCTTCTCAAGAGAATGACTACCGCGTACTCGATTACCGATGCGCAGTCTTTTGCTTCCGCAAAATAAGCCAACACTTTTTTTTCTAGGTTTTCCAATTTCATGCTGAGTAATCGTCTTTCGGTTAATTGCATCGTCGTCATAATTGTCCAATCTCCTTTTTCTGCTTAAAAATACGCTTTCATTTATTAAAAAAACAACGGATTTCTTAGTTTAGACATTCCTATTTTAGCGCTAAAATAACTAGAATACGAATTCATTTTTTTAAAATAAAATAAACTATCTAGTATTAATTACAAATTAAGAAAAAGAACAGCATTCGACCGTGATCAGTCGTAACGCTGCTCCAATTTATGTTTGTGAATCGTCATTATTTCCTGTAAAGAAATGCCATATTTATCGGCGATGATGAACAGATTATCTAGAACATCGCCTAGTTCCTCGGTTAAATTTTCAATTGATTTTGAATGATCGGAAGGTTTCTCATCTGGCCGGTCACGCCCGATTTCGATCGTTCGAATCGCTCGGCAAACCTCACCAACTTCCTCCGTTAGAAAATTTGATCGAATAAACGGATCATATTGATACCAATTTCTCTTTTTATAAAATTCCCCAATCCATTCTTGATACGTTTGTATATCCAAAAAAATCCCTCCATTTCATTTTCGCGAACATAAGTTCCTTCCATATGATATACTACTACCAATCGAAATGAAAGAGGGAACATATTTTGAATATCATCGTTTATTGTGGTGCCGGCAGCGGCAATGATCCAATCTATCAAAAGACAACGGAAAAATTTGGTGAATGGATCGCAGAAAAGAAACACACCCTAGTTTATGGCGGCGGGAAGGCTGGCTTAATGGGCACGATCGCGGATTCTGTACTGAGAAATCAGGGTAAAGCGATTGGGGTTATTCCCACCTTTTTAATAGAAAGAGAATTGGCCCATCCTAACTTAACAGAGATGCACGTCGTCCAATCCATGTCTGAAAGAAAGCAAAAGATGCTTGAACTAGGAGACGCATGCATTGCTTTGCCTGGCGGACCAGGGACATTGGAAGAGATCACAGAAATGATTTCTTGGGCGCGGGTCGGGCAAAATGCAAATCCTTGTGTCCTATTTAATGAAAAGGGCTTCTACGATCCATTGAAGAATCTATATGACAGTATGGTAAAAAATAATTTTCTAACTCAAGAAGATCGGAGTAAAACCCTATTTTCTAACTCATTATCTGAAATCGATCAATTCATAAATAACTACACACCGCCAGTGATCCGCAAGTATTAGACAAGAAAGCATCCGCAACGCCAGATTCCTGGTGATTTCGGATGCTTCTTTTCTATTTTATTTCCTCTGGATTCATTTCTTGCCATTCTTTGCTTAAAAAATACTGATTATTGATTTTATAGTTCTCTGCTCGCGACTTGCGATCTTTCAAGAATGGTGCGATCTTTTTATCCGCAGCCAACCAGCCCTTCCAGCCTAAATGAATCGTATCCTGCATAAAATAAGGGGTATTATCCTGATCGGTATAATCTGCGATAGTATTGAAGCCTTGTGAAGTCAATTGATATTTGATCTTTCCTGAGAACTGCTGCAGCATTTCTTTTGAAAGTCCAGTGAATTTTGCCCAACGGCCATTGACCGGTGGAATGATAAAGAGTACATCAGCATGTTCTTTTGCTAATTGGTCCAAGGCCAATTGGAAATCTGAAAATTCTGGTGAAAAACGGTAATCCCAATTTTTCTGTGAATCCGCAAAACGATCCATATGTGGTTTTATCCGTTGATGATAGAAACGTCGTTGAATCCCAAATTCATTTCCTTGGGTCGCCCGCTCACCTAAATGATTAGCTAAAGCATTCAGCTTCTGATCATTATATTCTGCCGGCAACTCTTTGGCTGCTTGATCGATAGCTCCTTGTTTACTGATCATGCCGATCGTACTGAATAATTCATCCTCACGCTCCAGCATGTTCAATTTTAATTTGCTGATAGTCACATCGTTTTTATCCGGTAATTTACCAGCCATCACTGCATCAAGCATTCGTTCTAGCCGCTCGTCTTTTTTCACCACTCCATAATGTGTCAAGCGCTGAGCCAAATATTTATCGCTGGCTTGAACTTTTTTCAGATTCAACAGCCAATTCAAGGTTTGTTCGGGGGAGTAATACGCATCAAAGTAATCCCGTTTGATCCCGTGTTTTACAAACCATTGAGGGGAAATAATAAAGACCACTTTTCGATCCTTCAAGTCGCTCCCCAGCGATTGCATCATCATAAATTGCGTTAATGATTGTGTTCCTGGTGCCCCCATTAAGAATGGCGTATACCCCCGATCATATTTTTCTGCTAAAACCGATGGGTGAAACGGACTGATCCTGCTCAATTCTGAGGAACCGAAGAACGGGACATAGTTATCGGTACTTAGAGCTTCTTTTGTGATACTGTTTCCTCGTAAAACATTTCCCGCCATCGAACTCGATGCAGCTTTGATCAGCTTTGGATCATTGCTGTTGATTTTGAACGGTGAAAAAAACAGAAAAACCAATAACACTGCCGCTAAAAGAATCGGCCCAAAGATACCGAAGAGTTTCTTTTTCATTAAGCCTGCAAGGCCTTCACTTGTTCAATGATTTTATTTGGCGTATTCCATTGAGCGCGGTCAAACTCTGAAACAGGAACCTGTACACCTAATTGTCCTTCGATCTCAACTAATAATTGAACCGTTGCTAAAGAATCCATCAACCCTTCTTCGAATAAATCAACTTCGGGATTCTCTCTCACTTCATCTGTTCCTGTGATATCTTCTAAAATACTAAATAATGTGTCTTCCATATTAATCGCTCCATTTCGTTTTTCAAATTTGTTATCTCATTTAAATAGTGACTAACTCATGTTTAAGAAATAATTTTTTTCGTACACATACCATCCAGCTAACTCATAACTAGGTATTCATTTTTCTTTTGGAAAAATGATTTTTATTTTCATCTCGCATACCATCCAGCTAAATAGTTCACGCTATATTTTTATTCCTAAAGCATTACATCAGCTTGAATTTTAGTAAACTGCTAAAAGCTGGACTGGCAAATATATTGTGGAACCATAATTTATCCAAAAAGCCTGAGAAGATCAAAAAGCTCAAGCAGACAGCGTTGAAGGTCAAGAAAATCGCCAACACGTGGGTAAATTTATTGGATGGAATTTGTTTCTTGTGTTTCTTTTTGAAACGCAGCCACGCGTCCGTCAAACAAATCAATGCGGCGTGGTAGAATCCGTATAAAATGTAATACCAAGTCAAGCCATGCCAGACACCCATGATCAGGAACAAAGCGAAGTAACCAACATTGGAAGCTACGATTCGGCTCTTGAAGGTCTTCTTTTTGATCAAGGTGAACATCAAACGCATATAGATATAGTCGCGGAACCAGAAGGACAAGGTCATGTGCCAACGATTCCAGAACTCTTTGATATTCCAAGATAAGAACGGTTTATTGAAGTTGGGCGGTGTTTCATACCCCATCAGCTTGCTGGTACCAACAGCGAATAAACTATAGCCGGCAAAGTCGAAGAAGAGGTACATACTATAGACATACATGTAACCGACTAAGCCCCATGAGATACCGCCATGGTGCATCGCCATCCGGTCAACAATCGGTAGTAATACTTGTCCAAAATAATACCCAATCACGAACTTATACAAGAATCCAAGGAAAATATCATGAACACCTGCACCTAATAGATCAACATATTTTTCCGGTGCTGGCGGTTCATTCAAATCCTTCTCAAACCGACGATAACGATCGATCGGACCTGAAGAGATCGTTGGAAAGAACAGCAAGAACTTGATATAGTTCAACGGACTATATTCCTTGATCATACCGTCGCGCATTTCCATGATGATCTGAACAGATTTAAAGGTTAGATAGGAGATTCCTAGAAAACCAAAAAGGGAATTTTGCCCATCCATGAACGGCGTTACTTTGACCAGAATCAACGGCACGATACTCAAAAATACCGCAAAGTAAAAGACACCGGCTTGATTTTTGTTCTTACGATAATGGTTGTAACACCAGACTAAAATACTCTGGAAGATCACGTAGCCGATCAATGCCAATCCTTGACGATAATCTTTTCCGCCAAAGGAGATGTAGAGAAAGAACAATGTGATCAATGATTGATACCAACCAATTCGTTTTCCGCGAATCAATAAACTTAAAATTAATGGCAGCAACGTCACAACTAAAATAATAAAATATATGGGTGACGCATAAGGCACCATGTGCGGAATCAGCATCAACTATTCACCTCGCTGATTAATCTCTTACGGTCAATCTTCCCGTTAGCTGTCAACGGTAATTGATCGACATAGACAAATTTTTGCGGAACCATGTATTCCATGACCCCTTCTGCCAATTCTTCTTTGATAGCTTTTGTCAGCTGATAGGCCTTTTCAAAGTCATTGTCATTGGCGACAACATAAGCGACTAATTGTTGAACCTTATGCTCTTGATATTTCGGAACGACCATCGCCTGTTTCACGTAAGAAACGTTTTCTAAATGATGATCAATATCTTCCAATTCGATCCGAAAACCATGCAGCTTCACTTGGAAATCAATCCGTCCTTCGTAAAGCAGCAGACCGTCTTCCTGCAAACGTCCGGCATCGCCAGTACGATAAGCTGGAACGCCCTCAATTTCGAAAAAGGCGGCAGCCGTTTTTTCCGGATTGTGCAGGTAGCCTTTTGAAACGCTTGGACCCTTAATAATGATCTCCCCTGCTTCGCCAACGGCTGCTGGTCGATCCTCATCAAAGATTAAGACTTCAGTATCTTCTTTGATATAGCCGATCGGTACACGGTCATATTTCGCTAAGAGCTCTTCCGTCACTTCAATTTGCGTCATCGCAACAGTTGCTTCTGTCGGTCCATAGGTGTTTAAAACTTTCGCATTTGGAAAGCGCCGCAATAATTCTTCTGCCGTCTTACGAGGAAGCTCTTCTCCACAGAATTGAAAAATCTTCAGTGAAGGGACATGCTCACCATCAAAGGTCTTTTCCATCAAACAAATATCCATAAAGGATGGTGTTGATACCCAGACTTCCAGAGCTAGGTTCGGCAGAAAGCTGAATAATTTCTTGAAATCATTGATGATGTTTTTTTCCATTGGAACTAATGTCCCGCCGCTGCAAAGCGCTGGATAAATACTCATGACAGATAGATCAAATGAATATGGCGCTTGCGATAAGAACCGCATCCCCGACTCGATCCCAAAAGCTTTCAGATCCCAATTGGTAAAGCTCAGCAGATTTTTATGACTGATTTGCACACCTTTCGGAACACCAGTCGTTCCAGAAGTAAAGATGATATAAAACGTTTCATCCTCTGTGACTGGCTGTAGCTCTCCCAGTAGTTGTTCTGTCTCAAAAATTTCTGCAAGTTCCGCCGGCGTCACGACTGGAACCTCAGCAGTGATTTCTTTAGGCCATGGCAAAATGCTTACAATAAGTGCCGGCTGAGCGACCTCCAAAATCAATTGAATCCGATCCAGTGGTGTATTCGACTCGATCGGGATATACGCATGGCCGCTTTTCGCCGCTCCTAAGAAACTGGCGATCATTTCAAATTCCAATTCGCCAAACACAACGATCGGTGCTTTGGCTAGGGTATGTTGATTTAAGTAGTACGCCAAATTATCTGACCACTGACGTAATGTTTGATAACTGAATGTTTCTGTTTCTGATTGGTAAGCAATGGCTTCAGGCTGTTCACTAGACCAGCGATCGATTGCTGTGATGATATTTTTCATAATTGTCCCCCCGTTCGTTCCAAAACATTCTATTTTACTTCACTAGAATTCGTTATAAATAAAATTCCCGCCTTGAATACTCTTGTAATGGTATAAGTAAATTAGAATCAAAAGGACGGCAAAGTAGAAAATCGTCTTTCCAATAAAACTTAACCAATAACGAGTAGTCGGACGTTTCAAATATTCCTTCATCTAATCGTCCTCTCCTTTTTCTTTTGTGATAATTATAGAACGTTGACAAAAATCTACCATTTGATTCTCTTACATATACCGCTTTCAAACGAACAGTTTTGTCACATGCTTGACAATTGTTTTAATAGTCTTCTTTCAAATAGGATAGAAGAGCTGATATGACTGCCTTTTACTATACCAATTTATAAATGATTCTTTCCTGACTCTAAAAAAACTGTCCATTCTCCTGAATAAAAATGAGCATAAAAAAAGAGGCTGTGACAAAAATCTTGTCACAGACTCTTTCCCAATAATTTTACAGAAGCTTTTTCTGATAGACGCAGGAAATCCAATAAAAGAGCGCATAAACCACTAACATCAATCCGCAAAACAGATACACAAACCAATAGTCCGCATTCTTAGCAATATGGGAAATGACCGAGAGGGCCAGCATGCTGTGGATCAAGGCTAGGATGGCAGGAATGAAAAAGACGACACGATTCTCTCGTTTAATTTCTTGATAAATCGTTTTGTCAGGAATCCCCATCTGCCGCAACAACGCGTACTTCTTTCGTTTCTGCTTAAATTCTGAGAGCTGACGAAGCGTCACCATACTGGCCGTCGCAACAATGAATGTCGTTGTTACAAAAGTCACTACGAATAGAACCAGCCCCATACTGCTGCGCGACATTCGATAGACTTCTTGATGAGAAGTATATTCTGAACGATAGATCGTCGAACCCTCTTTCTTTGGTCCTTCTCCCTCAGTGATGTCACCAATAATTTGCTGATTCTTCCAAGCGAGTTCATAATGGATCGGAAAATCCCAATCCCCCTTCAATTCTTTACGAATCAATCTGTTTAGTTTTTCTTCATTTTGATGCTTCACATCAACCACTTCAACGGTATAGACAAGACCCGGTGTTTCATTGAACAACGCATCTGAAACGACGATCATCCCAGTCCCATAGCGCATGTTAGTATCTCCAAAAAAGTTTGGATGTGTCTCTTGAACAGTCAAGTTCCGCTCTTTCAAATAAATGATCTTGCTGTAATGTGTATAATCATTTAAATAGCGCTGGTATGAACTCAAAACCACTGTCGAATTCGCTGACTTCAAATGAATATCCTTCAACGTAGGATTCGTCTTTTGAAACGCTTGATAATCAGAAAGAGAAACCATATCCATAATTTCCGGCTGTGAATTAACCCCTTCACCAGAGATTTCGACACTTTGTTTCGCCGGTACTGCTTTAAAATTAAGCGACTGCCGTTGATAAGGTATGCTAGTTAGTTTTGGCGCGAGCTTCTCATAACTTTCTCGGGTAATCATCAAAGACGCTGGAGCAATTTCATTCACTGAACGCATTTGTAATGAAACAAGCGCGGCCATTCCGCCTAAAATCGCTAATGCCAAGCCCAAAGCAACGGTGATAGATCCAAAAAAACGCCACTCGCTAAACAATCGCAGCTGCCATTCACTGCGAGACAGCATACCGAGATTTTTATTCAAACGCTTAGGCCGGTAAGAATTATACCAACGCAACGTATAGGCAAAAAATAAATAACTGCCGATCACACATA
This sequence comes from Enterococcus sp. AZ128, assembly GCF_051714485.1. NCBI lineage: Bacteria > Bacillati > Bacillota > Bacilli > Lactobacillales > Enterococcaceae > Enterococcus > Enterococcus sp. AZ128. The sequence continues at coordinate 323,433 of NZ_JBIORZ010000001.1, read as the reverse complement.
GTAGAAAAATAATTCCCATCAGCAAGATATTTCCTTCAATCAATCCGAAATGATTGCTCACTTTGCGGGCAAAAACAATATACGCTACGGCCATTCCCCAACCACTCAGCAATAACAGTGCACCAATAGCGCCCAAGATCTTCTTCCATAAGCTCACCTTCATTGCTTGGATCTTACGCAAATGAAGCTTTTTTAAATGGGAAAATTTATATCCCGATACTAGCCATAAAATCTGAAAAGAGACCACCGCAAGAATGAATAGCACCACTAGACCCGTGGCGACAATCGCATCGGTTGAAAAGAAGAAATGAACTTGCAGCGGCAGGTCCATTGCCTTAACCAAAATCATGCTGAACAGTTTGGACAGCAAAACCCCCAATCCGATCCCTGTTACAAAAGAAAAAATTCCGATAAAGAAAATCTCTAAAATAAACCAGAGACAGATCTGGTAGTAATTCAAGCCGTATAGATGAAAGATACTAATATCCTTGCGCCGATTTTCAATAAAGAAGCGATTGGTATTCGCCATAAAGAAAAGCAATATCAAAACAACCGCAAAACTGCCGAACCCCAGCATCCCTACCAATTGGGTGTTTTTACCAGCACTGCGAATCAAAGGCTGTTCATAGGTCATCGCAGTAAAAGAGTAATACACCATTACCGCGAAAATCAGACTGAAGAAAAAGATCAAATAGTTCGATAATTGTTTTTTGAAGCCTCGCCAAATGATTCTAATCAGCATTGGCTTTCCCACCCCCGCCGATCGTTGCTTGCATGTCGATTACTTTTTCAAAGAAGTCCTTGCGGGAAGAACGGCGAACGATCTCAGAAAAGAATCGCCCATCTTTGATAAACAAGACCCGATTGCAATAACTTGCGGTATAGGGATCATGAGTCACCATTAAAATCGTCGTCTCTTCATGAAGATTGACCTCATCTAAATAATTTAGAAATTCCGAAGCGGCTTTTGAATCCAAAGACCCCGTCGGCTCATCAGCGAATAAGACCAAAGGCTTGCTGATAAGTGCTCTAGCTGCCGCGGTCCGCTGCTGCTGACCTACTGAAATTTCTTCTGGATATCGTTCCAGAATATGATCGATCTTGAGAATTCTCGTTAGACGAAGGACCCGTTCCTCAATCTCATCATTTGAAAGCTTACTAACCGTCAGTGGCAAGATAATATTGTCCTTAACGGTCAAGCTATCGATCAAATTAAAATCTTGAAAGATAAACCCTAGTTTTTCTCGCCGGAAATCCGTCAATCGACTCTCCCGCATCTGTGTGATATCCGCTCCAGCGATCTTGACGGAGCCCATTGTTGGTAATAAAATCGTCGACAAAATATTCATTAAGGTCGTTTTACCAGCCCCGCTCGGTCCCATGATGCCAACAAACTCGCCCTTTTCTACCGTAAAATTCAAATCATTTAAAACACTCACTTTATTATTTCGTGTACCGTAACTTTTACTAAGATGTTGGACATTGATGATTTTTTCCATTGGTTACCCTCCTAGCTCTAATTTAGAGGAATTATTTTTAAGTTGAAAACTAAATTGATTCAGGCAAGCATACCATGCCCTTCAGCCTTTATCCTTTAGTTCTGTTCCATTTCATTCAATTCATACGTAAAAAACAAAAAAATTAAGCTAAAAGTATCAGACTGAAATCTATTTGTAACATCTAATTTTTTTCTTTTATGGTATCATATTTGAGGTGGATTCTTATGTGAAACGTCCTTCAATAATCTTACAATTTCTTCACTTTTTCGGAAAAATATTTTTCAGTTATTTTATCTTATTTGGAAGCTTGTCCTTATCAGCTTTCTTTTATCTTTCAGTAAACAAACACACTATATATGGTGTGTTTTTTTTTTTACCCAAAAATTTATACCATATATCGTTGCAACTGCGTAAGAAATACTATATGATTGATAATGAACTTTAAAGGAAATGGAGTGCTTGCAATGATGGAAATCCACACAAAAGATTCGTTGATCAACGAATATCAGCCGTCGCTAAAAAATATTAAGGTCGTAAAACGTGATGGTCGTCACACAGCATTTGATGATCAAAAAATTTATGATGCCTTAATCAAAGCAGAAACAAAAATCAAAGGATCCGTTGACCCACTGGCTCATGAACGCATCCAGTCAATTGTTGAACGAGTAGATGGAGAAATTTCAGAGCGTTTTACTAGTGATATCAAAATCTATGAAATCCAAAACATTGTGGAACATATCTTATTAGAACACAACGAATATGAATTGGCTGAGGAATATATCAATTACCGGACACATCGTGATTTCCAACGCAGCAAAGCAACCGATATCAACTTTACCATCGGCAAATTGATCAATAAGGATCAAACTGTCGTTAATGAAAATGCGAACAAAGATAGTGATGTCTTTAACACACAACGTGATTTGACGGCTGGGATCGTCGGTAAATCGATCGGTTTAAAAATGCTGCCGCCTCACGTGGCGAATGCTCACCAAAAAGGCGATATCCATTATCACGATTTGGACTATCATCCCTATACACCGATGACTAACTGCTGTTTGATTGACTTCAAAGGCATGTTGAACAACGGCTTCAAAATCGGGAATGCGGAAGTCGAAAGTCCTAAATCAATCCAAACAGCAACTGCTCAAATCTCTCAAATCATTGCCAACGTGGCATCCAGCCAATATGGCGGCTGTTCAGCAGACCGTACTGATGAGCTGTTAGCTCCTTTTGCGCGCCTAAATTACGACAAACACTTAAAAGACGCTGAAGAATGGATCGAAACTCCTGAGAAACAGAAAGCTTTTGCAAAACAAAAAACACGCAAAGATATTTACGATGCCATGCAAAGTTTGGAATATGAGATCAATACCTTATTTACTTCAAACGGGCAAACACCATTCACTTCGCTAGGCTTCGGTCTGGGAACAGATTGGTTTGAACGCGAAATTCAAAAAGCGATCTTACAGATTCGCATCGAAGGATTAGGTAGTGAAAAACGTACAGCCATCTTCCCTAAACTCATCTTTACTTTGCGTCGCGGGACGAACTTAGAACCAAACGATCCCAACTACGACATTAAAGAATTGGCTTTGGAATGTGCGACAAAACGGATGTATCCGGATATCTTGAACTACGATAAATTGATCGAACTAACAGGGAGTTTCAAAGTGCCTATGGGCTGCCGTTCATTCTTACAAGGCTGGAAAAATGAGCAAGGCGAAGAAGTCAATGCCGGTCGGATGAACCTTGGCGTTGTTACTTTGAACTTACCGCGAATCGCGTTAGAGTCTGGCGGCAATAAAGACAAATTCTGGTCATTATTGGAAGAGCGTCTGCAGATCGCAAAAGACGCTTTGGTCTTCCGGATCGACCGTTGTAAAGAAGCCACACCTGCAAATGCACCAATTCTTTATCAATACGGTGCTTTCGGCAAACGATTAAAACGGACGGACGCAGTCAACGAACTATTCAAAAACAAACGGGCAACTATTTCTCTAGGCTATATCGGCCTTTACGAAGTCGCTAGCGTCTTTTATGGCGGTGAATGGGAAGATACTCCCGAAGCAAAAGAATTCACTTTAGACATTATGAAAGACTTGAAGGAACACGCAGATGCTTGGGGCAATGAATACGGCTATCACTTCAGTGTGTACTCAACACCAAGTGAAAGCTTGACGGACCGCTTCTGTCGTTTGGATACTGAACGTTTCGGTATCGTTGAGAACATTACAGACAAAGACTACTATACGAATAGTTTCCATTACGATGTTCGTAAAAATCCAACACCATTCGAAAAATTAGACTTTGAAAAAGACTATCCGAAATATTGTTCCGGCGGCTTCATTCATTACTGTGAATACCCTGTCCTACAGCAAAATCCAAAATCATTAGAAGCTGTTTGGAACTATGGGTATGACCGCATCGCTTATCTCGGAACCAATACACCGATCGATCACTGCTACGAATGTGGTTTCGAAGGCGACTTCAAACCAACTAAACGCGGCTTTGAATGTCCGCAATGCGGCAATCACGATCCAAAATCATGTGACGTAGTAAAACGGACTTGCGGCTACCTAGGCAACCCTCAAGCACGCCCAATGGTTCACGGTCGTCATGAAGAAATCGCATCCCGCGTAAAACACATGAAATAAAAAAATGAGCAGATAGCCCATTTTGTAAAAACAGAAATACGATTGACAGGGACGGCGCTCTTTGCCGCTCCCTGTTTTACTTGAAAGGTGAAAAATATGCGTAATCCCAAACCAAAAGAATGGCTAGCCAGCGAATTAAGCCAACAATATATCGCTGATTACAAGGCCTTCAACTTTGTCGATGGTGAAGGCGTCCGCAACAGTCTCTATGTCAGCGGCTGCCCATTTGCCTGTGAAGGCTGCTTCAACGCTGCTTCGCAAAATTTTCATTACGGCAAACCCTTCACACAAGAATTAGAAGATCAGCTGATCGCTGATACAGCTCTCGACTACGTACAAGGCATTACTCTCTTAGGCGGTGAGCCGTTCCTAAATACTCAAGTCTGCTTGAGGGTGATTGATCGAATTCGTGCCGAGTTCGGCGACACGAAAGATATTTGGTCTTGGAGCGGTTATACGTTCGAAGAGCTGCTGCAAGACAGTGAGGATAAATTGGAAATGCTGAGCAAGATCGATATCCTAGTTGACGGCCGCTTTGATATTTCAAAGAAAAACCTGATGCTGCAATTCCGCGGCAGTTTTAATCAGCGGATCATCGATGTCAAAAAATCGTTAGCACAAGGTGAAGTGGTCATCTGGGAAAAGCTTCATGACTCAGAGAAAGCTTTTGAACAAATTAAAAAGAGCGAACTAATTTGATCGCTCTTCCCACAATGGCAACACAATATTTTCATAAGCAACGGGATCTAGATTGGTCAAGGTAATACCGACTAATCGGATCCCTTTTTCTACGCCGCCGATTTCTTCCCAAATCAAGCTCGCTTGAGAAAACAATTCTTCTTTTTTTTCTATGTAATAAGGCAATGTCACACGGCGTGTCACCGTTGTGTAATCCGCATAGCGAATCTTGACCACCACCGTTTTGCCATGACGCTGCACCCGTTTCAACGAGCCCTCAACTTTTTCTGCCAACTGCCGCAACTGGCTTAATACCTCATCCTCTGTTGATAGCGGACGTCCGTAGGTATGCTCTTTGCCGACAGATTTCCGCTCGCGAGTGATGCTGACTGGTGAATCATGAATTCCCCGCACCTTCCGATACAAAGAATAACCCATCTTGCCAAATTCTTGGATCAAAAACATTTCACTCTTCTCGTATAAATCTGCTCCTGTAAAAATCCCCAATTCATTCATTTTTGGTACAGTCTTTTTACCTACCCCATGGAACTTTTCAATCGGCAATCGTTTCAAAAAGAAAACCGCCTCTTCAGGTGAAATAACCGTCATACCTTGTGGTTTTTGATAATCAGAAGCCAGCTTTGCCAAAAATTTGTTGTAGCTGACACCAGCAGAACAGGTCAGCTGAAGTTCCTGCCAAATATCCTGCTGTATCATCCGAGCAATCTTGATCGCTGAACGAGACTCAATCTTATTTTCCGTTACATCAAGGTATGCTTCATCGATGGAGACCGGCTCAATAATATCCGTATAGCGTCGAAAAATCTCTCGTACCTGTTTTGAGACTGCACTATATTTTTCATGATCACCAGGTTTAAAAATCGCCTGCGGACATAATTCAAATGCTTTTTGCGCACTCATGGCTGAATGAATACCATAGACTCGCGCCTTGTAATTCGCTGTAGTCACCACGCCTTTACCGCCAGTATCAGAAGGATGGCGAGCAATCACCAATGGATGCTTCGCCAGTTCTGGATCATCTCGCTCTTCAACGGAAGCAAAAAAAGCATCCATGTCCATATGAATAATTTTTCGCGATGTGTCGTTCTTCAATGGAAAAACCAACTCAGCCATTCTGCTCTCCTCCTTCCAGCAATACTTTCTCTACTCATTATAACCGAACGTCTGTTCACAGACAATTAATCATGCTGAACGCATCAGAAATTTAAGAAGCTATCTTAAATTGTAACAATAGAACGATAATTAATTCATCTATAGTGTTTCTTTTCGTGCACGTATCTGTTTACTAACCTGTTGATGCAGGGAAAAAAGCTAAAAAAAAATAGACAGTATAGACTGTCTATCGTTCAATCAGATTTACTTTTCGGATCATCAGCTTATCAGCTGAACCTCGTTGAAATTCCTGAGGTTCCCCAAAAATTTCAGCGTAAATGACCTTGTTATGCTCACGACGACGCAGCTGGTAGATAATTTTCCCCGTATCTTCCAGTTCCTTCATCATTTCCGTCACACCGCCAAAACCGGTTTTTTTCGTAATGAAGCCAGTCGCTACCATCCGTTCGTCTAAATACCGAGCGGAAATAACTGACCCTTTTGCTAATGTCGTTCTCAATGCAGTCGCCAATTCTTCTAATTCCTCTGGGACTGGTAATTCACGTTCCACTGGTTGATAAAGAGTATCTCGTAAAGTATTTAATTCCTCCACCAATGCTTCGTACTGTTCTTTGGTAAGCATCACTCCAGCAATTTTTTCACGGTTAAAGATATAAACCCCGGTCTCTGCTTTACGAGCTTGAGCAAAAACATCCATTGGTGATTTTTTTACTTCCGTAATCGAAGATGTCGGAACATCTAATTTTCGCAATCCCACTCTGCTCTCCTCCTAATTCCTATTAATGTATTTATTTTTTCTTTTAGAAAAAATAAGGTTGATGTTCATGCCGTATACCATTCCACTATACACTTTTATCGTTATATCACTTTATTATGAAGATTGCTTCTTCACAATACCTTACTGGAAAAAGTGGAACTGGCATCCTAATTCCTATTAATGTATTTATTTTTTCCTTTAGAAAAAATAAGGTTGATGTTCATGCCGTATACCATTCCACTATAAACTTTTATCGTTATATCACTTTATTATGAAGATTGCTTCTTCACAATACCTTACTGGAAAAAGTGGAACTGGCATCCTAATTCCTATTAATGTATTTATTTTTTCTTTTAGAAAAAATAAGTTTGATGTTCATGCCGTATACCATTCCACTATACACTTTTATTGTTATATCACTTTATTATGAAGATTACTTCTTCACAATACCTTACTGGAAAAAGTGGAACTGGCATCCTAATTCCTATTCATGTATTTATTTTTTCTAGAGACATTGAGTTTGATGTTCATCTTGCATATCAACGATACAGTCTTCGCCATAACTATGCGAGCCTATAATTAATTTTAAATTATTTATAGGTTAACTTTCGCAAAATATACGGATAGGAGCGTTTTCCCGAACTTCCTGCAATAAGAGCTAGAACGGATGATCGCAAAAAACGAGGCTAATATCCTTTTTTTATAGTCCTCATAGAAAAATTTTTATATTCTAATAACCCACAAAAGTACTGTAATCACGCGAAAAATAGTAGTATCCTCAACGTAGTCTTCATCATTATAGCATAACCTTTCTTGAAGAAAAATCCTCATCTAATTTTCCTCAATCAGATGGAAAAAATGACTCAAATCTCTCTTGGATCAATAAAGAAAATTCCAAAGTAGGTGTCGTCGTCAAAGCAACTTGATGACTAGCAAATCCTATGTTTCTCAAAGCTAAGGCCAGTTCATCAATTCGACAATTGCTCAGCATAGGAATTTTTCGTTTTAATTCTTTACTAAGGTGATAATAACTCTCCGAAATCGCCCCCTGTTTCCATTTTGAATTGTAGATTGCTAATGGAAGGCCCTGTCGGATTCCCAAAAAAAGATCAAACAGCTTCACCGCGAATGTATTCTTTAATAGTTCACTTTGCCAAGCTATCGTTTCATCAACCATCATACTCGCTTGTTTAACCTCTTCATATAAGACAGTCTGATGGTTTCGATGACAATGATAAAATTCAGTAAAACTCTGAAAATGATAGCGCATGTGATCAAAGAAGAAAAATTCCGATAATTTTTCCTGTATATTGACTTCCTCAATAAATCTGTTGATCAGCTCTTTATCTGGATACAACTCGTCATTTAACGGGGAGACTGGATAATCTTCATAATACCGATCCATTTGTTGATAAATTTCATGTTCTTCAAAATAATAAAAGTCTCTCAAATAACGTAATTGTAATAAAAAAATCAGACTTGGCTCCCCTAACAATCGACCTGCTTTCCGATTTGCCGAAAGGTTCAAACAAATCAAATGCTGATTTAATTGTTTCACTTTTGTATAATTGATTTCTTCCGAAGCTTCCTGCCAGAGATATTGTCGAAAAAGCCCAAAAAATGAATCTGCCATTATTATTTTCCGATGGACTTCCATATAGCTTGGATAGCACTGCCGATCAATTCTCCAAGATTTTTCTTTTATAACATATCCTTTTTGCCGTAATTCTTCAAGAGAACGCATAACCGTTCTTATACTTACCCTTGTTTGTCTAGCCATTTCAGGCACTGTGTATTGTTCTCTCTTTACTAGTTCAATTAACTGCAAATATCGTTGCGTCTTCTCACTTATTATCAATTGCCAAATCATACTTTATGTCTCCTCTATTGCTCATCACAATTATCTAATTCAAAAATAGCATAAATTGAGAGAAAGTTTTTCCTCAATTTTTTTCAAAAAAAATAAACGTCTGAATTAATCAGACGTTTAAAGTCATGGCATTGATTGCGACGATGATCGTGCTTAATGACATCAACACCGCACCAACCGCAGGACTCAGCAGGATTCCGATAGGTGCCAAAACACCGGCAGCCAATGGAATTGCTAAAATATTATAACCCGCTCCCCACCAAAGATTTTGAATCATTTTGCTGTGTGTTTTTTTAGCTAAGCGGACAAATTTTAAAATATCAGGTAAATTACTGTTGGTCAAAACAACATCCGCAGAATCAATCGCGATGTCCGTGCCTGCCCCAATCGCCATACCAATCGAAGCTCTGGCTAAAGCCGGCGCATCATTGATCCCATCGCCCACCATCATTACTTTCTTGCCCTTATCAGTATAGCTCTTAATGATTTTTTCTTTGTCATCCGGCAACAGTTCGCTGTAAAACTCTTTGATGTCTAAATAATCTGCCACAGCTTTCGCGGCTTCTTTGTTGTCACCTGTCAGCATTACGGGTTCAATTCCCGTAGCACGCAAGTTTTTGATAAACGCTTGCGCTTGCTCCTTCAAGGTGTCCCCCATTGCGAAGAAAGCGATTAGTTCATCATCAATCAATAGAAAAGAAATCGTATTGCCTTGTGCTTGATAGTCCTTCAGTTTTTCTTGATCGAAGCTCAATTCACGTTTCTCAACTTCTTTTTGATTGGCTAGGATCACTTGATGACCTTCGACCGTTCCGCTTACACCGATCCCTTTTAAAGTCGAAACATCTTGAGCTTGATAAGCTTCAATGTTCTCAGCTTTCAAATAATTCATCACACCAACCGCTAAAGGATGATTGGTTTGAGCTTCCAAAGCACCGATATTTTTTAAGGCTTCCTCTTTGCTGATATCCGTTAAAACTTCTACACCTGTCACAGTGAATTTCCCTTCAGTCAACGTTCCCGTCTTATCAAGAAAAACATAATCCAATTGGTTGCCTTGCTCCAATGCTTGACGACTTTTTAGCAACAAACCATTTTTAGCTGCTAATGAAGTGGAACGTGCGATAACTAAAGGAATTGCTAAGCCCAAAGCATGAGGACAAGCAATCACGAAGACGGTTACCATTCGGTCCAACGCTTGCGGCAAATCAGCTTCAACCAACCAAGCGATAAATGTCAGAATACCAGCAGCTAAAGCAATATAGAACAGCCATTTGGCTACTTTATCAGAAATAGATTCTAATTTTGATTTTTCTTGTTGCGCTTCCTTCACCATCGTCATAACTTTGGCTAAATAGCCCTCTTCACCTGTGCCGGTCACCTTCAATTGAATCGTGCCATCACCATTGACCGAACCGCCAATAACAGAATCACCTACCGTTTTCTCCACACCTTTTGATTCACCAGTTACCGCAGATTCATCTACAATAGTCGAACCATCAATAATCTCACCATCCGTCGGCATCTTATCTCCCGCACGAACAAGCAAGAAATCGCCGGAATGAATATCCTGCAGTTTCACTTTGGTTGTTGAGCCGTCAACTTCGAGTTTGTTAACCTCGTCAGGCAGCAATTCAGCCAGCTTTTTCAATGCATTACTAGCGTTCGAAACAGCATTCATTTCCACCCAGTGGCCTAGAAGCATGATCACGATTAATGTAGCTAATTCCCAGAAAAAGTCCATCACATGTTCATGAGGGTTCACCTTGTTGGCAACAAATGAATACAAGCTATAAATATAAGCCACCGATATCCCCATCGCAATCAAAGTCATCATAGCTGGACTCTTCATTTTCAATTCCATTTTAGCACCGCTCAAAAATGGCTGTCCCCCATAAATAAAGAGAACTGTCGCTAAAACTAGCACGAGCCATTCAGAACCTGGAAAGGTGAATTGGAACGGCAGGCGCATCCCCATCATCGGAGAAAGAATGATGATAGGAATCGCCAGAACAAGAGAGAGCCAAAATTTTTGTTTGAAATTTCCCATATGCATCGAATGATCCATTCCGCCATGATCCATCTCCTGATGATTATGTCCATCCATACCATGATCCATCGTATGATGATCGTGCCCACTCATTGAATGATCCATCTCATGATGCTCATGCTTTGAGTGATCTACTTTCATCGATTCATCCATTCGTTCTCCTTGTTTCATGACAAATGCGCCTCCTACAATTTCTTCTGATTCAAGCTGAGCGAATTTAGTAACACACTGACCGAACTAAAAGCCATCGCACCACCAGCGATAATTGGATTCAAGAAGCCTAGTGCCGCAAATGGGATCCCGATCACGTTGTATAAAAACGCCCAGAATAGATTTTGTTTGATTTTTCTTAATGTTAATTTGGATAAACGAATACTCTTTTCGACTAATAATAAGTCGCTGTTCATCAATGTGATATCCGCTGTTTCCATTGCAATATCCGTTCCACTGCCCATCGCTATACCGATATCAGCTAAAGCAAGTGCTGGTGCATCATTGATACCATCACCAACCATTCCAACCGATTCGTCCTGCGCTTGTAATTCCTTAACGACTTGAGCTTTGTCTTCTGGCAGCACTTCCGCGACAACATCTGCCGCCTTCAGCCCTACCTGCTCACCAATATAACGAGCCGTCTGAGGATTATCCCCCGTCAGCATCTTGACCGTTATACCGGCCTGATGCAACGCGTCAATTGCAGCTTTAGAGGATTGTTTGACTTGGTCTGTCACCGAGATCATCGCCAGAACTTTTGCCTGATCCGTTAAGAACATCACCGTTTTGCCCTCTTCTTCTAACGCTATCACACGTTCTTCCGCAAATGAAATATTTCGCTCGCGTACTCCCCGCTTCGACCCGACATAGTATTGTTGACCACCGATTTCACCAGTCACACCTTGTCCTGTCAAGCTTTCAAAATTCGTTACTGGTAAAACATCCACTTGTTCTTTGCCGTAGTTATAGATCGCTTTGGCTAATGGATGTTCAGAATGGTGTTCGATACTGGTCAGATAAGCTAATGCTTGGGGATCAAAGGATTCAAAATCAGCTACTACAGGCTTTCCTTCTGTGATCGTGCCTGTTTTGTCTAAAACGATTGTTGTCAGGTGTGCGATTTTTTCTAACACACCGCCGCCTTTGATCAAAATCCCTGACTTGGCGCCTAAACCAGTCCCTACCATAATAGCCGTCGGTGTTGCTAAACCAAGCGCACATGGACAAGCAATTACTAAAACAGAGACGCTGTGGACAATCGCCTGCTGCCAGTCTCCAGTCAATAATCCTGTTGCTAATAGGGTAAGCAATGCAAGGCCTAATACTGTTGGAACAAAGATACTTGAGATTTTATCTGCGATTTGCTGGATCGGTGCCTTTTCACCTTGCGCATCCTCTACCATCCGAATGATTCGCGAAAGCACCGTCATACTGCCGACTTGTGTCGCGGTGAATTCGATACTTCCCGTCGTATTGACCGTTCCGCCAAAAACTTGATCTTCAACCTTTTTATCGACAGGCAAACTTTCCCCCGTCAGCATACTTTCATCGATGGTCGTTTGCCCAGCAAAAATTTTCCCGTCAACTGGAATTTGTTCTCCTGGACGTACCCGCAGCAAATCACCGACCTGAACATCTTCGATCGGCACTTGTTTCTCTGTACCTTCTAAAATAACTGTTGCCGTCTTCGCTTGCAGATTCATTAACTGCTTGATCGCATCGCTGGTTTTTGTCTTGGCCTTTTGTTCTAGATATTTACCCAACAGGATCAAGGTAATGATCATGCCGCTGCTTTCAAAGTACAGATCCGAATTATAAGGATTAAAGAAGCCATTATAGACACTTAGTAAGAAAGCGGCCGAAGTTCCCATCGCGACCAAGACATCCATATTGGGCGCCTTAGTCTTCAGTGCATGATACGCTCCGCGATAAAAACGCTGCCCCACACCAAATTGCACTGGCGTTACTAAAATCAATTGAACAAGCGGTAAATGTAAGAAATGGACCCAACTAGCATGACTGCCTAGCAGCATCGCGATCATTGCGATCATCAATGGCGCAGTCAACACTGCGCTCATAATCAAATCACGCTTCATTTTCTTCAAATAAGCGGCTTTTTCTTCTTCGATCTTTTGTTTATGCGCATCATCAAACAGAATTGCACCATAACCGATCGCCTCTACACGCTGAATCAGCTGTTCAGCCGATAACGTCTCGTCAAATTGTACTGTTGCTTTTTCCGTCGCCAGATTAACATTAGCTTCTAAGACACCCTCTGTCGCCTTGAGCTCTTTTTCTACTCGAGCCGAACAATTCGCACAAGTCATCCCCGTGATCGCAAATGTTTCTACTGATGCATCTGCCAATTAGATCACCTCAGTTTCAAACCCTGATTCAGTCACTGCTGCGGCGATTTGATCGGCTGAAACTTTTGCTTCATTGAATTTTACGACACCTTGATTTTTTTTCAAATTGATCTTCACCTTGTCGATCCCATCCAATTGATTGATCGCTTTTTCTACAGTTGCTACACAGTGATTGCAACTCATTCCGTTAATTGCAAATTCTTTTTTCATAATAATAATCTCCCATTCCTCTTTTTTTATGGCTCCTGCCACTTGTTTATTTATGATGATTGCATTCACATTGCCCAGGGATACAATTACATTCGATCGTTGCTACAGTTTTTTTATTTATTAACTGATCCTTGATCCGCTCAACATCCGCGTCCGTCAATTCTGCTTCAGCAACCAATTCTGCAATCGTCTCGCCAATCCGCTTCGCACAAATATGCGAAAATAAATTTTCTGTCGCACTTTTAACTGTTTCACCCTCACTAATGGCAGGGTAATAAATGTACTTTTTCCCAGATTGTTCTGTTCGTACCGCTTCTTTTTTAACTAGACGCCCTAACAACGTTTTTATCGTTGCTGGTTTCCAATCCATCGTTTGTCCAAGAATATCAATGATTTCTTGTGCTGTGGTCGAATCTTGCGTCCAGATCACTCGCATGACTTCCCACTCCGAATCGCTGATCTTAATTGGTGCCACCGTCATTGTCATAACTTTCCGCCCCTTTCGTTTACATTTGTAATCTACAAATACAGTTTACAATTGTAATCTGTTTTAGTCAACTGATATGCGAAAAAATTTTTATCCTCTTCCACCAGTGGAAAAGTCATTTTTCCAAAACCAGAAAAAATAATTATATCCTCGTCACGCATACGATCCAACTAAAAGCTTTGACCAATCATTTTTACCTTAAATACAGTAAAAAGTTGGACTCGCAGTAGGCTCATAAATAATGAAGTCATTTTTTTGCAAAAATTCCTTTTAAGCTCGTCCACATATCATTATGCTAAACAGTTAGTTCGTTGATACATGAAAACTTATACTTACATATCAAACCTGATAAACTGCAAAAAGCATAACTGACAAAAAAGGCTTTGCAACTGGGCCAGTCACAAAGCCTTTTCTTCTATCATAATATTACTTCACTCGCAAACAACGCATCGCATTCAACACTGCGATCACAGTTACACCGACATCGGCGAAAACCGCGGCGTACATGGTCGCGAATCCTAAAGCACCTAGTAACAAAACTAAGACCTTCACTCCGATAGCAAAGACGATATTTTGTTTCACGATCCCCATCGTCTTGCGGGCGATTTGGATCGCAACCGGAATTTTAGCGGGCTGATCGTCCATGATCACGACATCCGCTGCTTCGATCGCTGCGTCGGACCCAAGTCCGCCCATCGCGATCCCAATGTCTGCTCGTGCTAATACAGGCGCGTCATTCATCCCGTCGCCGACAAACGCGGTCTTTTGTTCCCGGGACAATTCAGCTTCTAAATGGTTGACCTTATCTTCTGGCAATAACTCGCTGTAGACCTGATCAATTCCGACTTTCTTCCCAATCGCATCAGCAATCATACGATTATCTCCTGTCAGCATCACCGTCCGCTTCACACCTAAGCTCTTCACTTCTGACAAGGATTCTGAGACATTGTCCTTCAGCTCATCAGCGATCAACAAATGTCCAACGTACTTGCTGTCCATTGCCACATAAACGATCGTACCGATTTCACTGACTGCTTGGAACGGAATATCGTATTTAGCTAACAGCTTTTCATTTCCGACTAAGAAATGATGTCCTTCGATCTCAACTGAAATCCCGAAACCGGCAATTTCTTCCAGCTGGCTGATTGGTGATAGTGGTTGGTCGACATACTTCACGATTGATTGCGCGATCGGATGACTAGAGCTTTGTTCGGCACTCGCCACATAGCGTAAGAAATCCTTTTGATTGATCGTTGTTTCCACATTTTGAACTTCAAAAACGCCTTTGGTCAAGGTTCCTGTTTTATCAAAGACCAGTGTTTCCACATTCGCCAACGTTTCAATATAGTTGCTTCCTTTAATCAAGATACCGGCTTTACTTGCACCGCCGATTCCGCCAAAGAAGCTGAGTGGTACTGAAATCACCAAGGCACAGGGGCAAGAAATAACCAAGAAGGTTAATGCCCGATAAACCCAATCATAAAACGGTTCGCCTGTAACTAACGGCGGCACCACTGCCAACAATACGGCCAATCCAACAACAATTGGCGTATAGTAACGGGCAAAACTGGTAATGAAGTTTTCTGCCGGCGCCTTTTTACTGCTGGCATTTTCGACTAAATCTAAAATCTTGCTGACGGTCGATTCACCAAAAGTCGTTGTGACTTCCACCGTTAATTGTCCGCTTTGATTAATGAAGCCGCTAAGGATTTGTTCTCCAGCATTGATACTGCGTGGGACGGATTCACCAGTCAACGCCGAAGTATCCAACATTGAACGTCCTTCCTTGACGATTCCATCTAACGGAACCTTTTCGCCCGGCTTAATCAAAATCTGATCACCGACATGGATCGTTTTCGGTGCGACTTTTCTTACTTCGCCATTCAAGATCAAGTTTGCCGAATCAGGACGAATCGCTAATAACGAGCTGATCGATTTTCTTGATTTGGCGACTGCATAATCCTGAAAGAATTCGCCAACTTGGTAAAACAGCATCACTGCCACCGCTTCAGGATACTCGCCGATCGCAATCGCGCCGACTGTCGCCACTGCCATTAAGAAGTTTTCATCAAATATCTCACCATGAAAAATATTAGTTATCGCAGTATTCAGAACATCATAACCGATCCATAAATATAAAATCAGATAAGCAATCAACTCGCCAGGCATGGCCGGTTTAACGATCGTCAACACGCCTAATGCTAAGATGGCTGTAACGATTTGAATGATTTTTCCTTTAGAACTCTCTTCGACCTTTTCCGTTTGAACACTATTCACTTCAACGTCTGGTTCTAATTTGTTCACAACCTCTTTCGCTTCTTCACAAACTCGCCCGATTTCCTTTTCAGGAGCGTTGATCGTCAGCTTCGTGCTCATAAAATCAACCTGCGCATTTTCGACTCCTTTGATTTGTTGGACCGAACGCTCGATTTTCGCTGCACAGTTCGCGCAATCCAATCCATCCAAACGATATACTTTTTCCATGAGATACCCTTCTCTCTTTTTACATATGAACGTTTCTTCATGTATATTATATATGAGCGACCATTCATGTGTCAAGTCTAAAAGAAAGCTTTTACAAAAAAATATTTCGACTAAAATCCTTGATATGACGGCCTTTTTAAAAAATATTAAAATTCTTTTCAAAAAGGTGTTGACTTATAGACCCACGGTCGGTATTATTAAGTCAGAAAGAACGACCGGCAGTCGGTTGGGAGAAAGGAGATCAGACATGCGAATCGTAAAGGAGCACGATGAACGAAGAAATGAGATCATCACCACCGCCGAAGAATTCTTCTTAACCAAAGGATTCAACAAAACGACCGTCAATGACATTTTGAAACGAATCGGCATCGCAAAAGGAACCTTCTATCATTACTTCGTTTCAAAAGAAGAAGTCTTGGATGCAGTCATCGGTCAGATCATTGACCAAGAAATTTCAAGAGCCAAAGAAATCCAAGCTTCAAATGGATCAGCACTGGAAAAGCTCATCGCCTTCCTTTCACAAATCGATCAGGAAAATGAGCGTAAAGAAGAAATGGTCGACAAATTCCAAATGCCGGAGAATTCATTGATGAAACAGCGAGCATTAGACGGCACCATCAATCAAGTTTGTCCCGTCCTAGCAGAAATCATTGAAGTTGGCAGACAACAAGGTGAATTCAATACAGCCTACCCGCTTGAGAGCATCCAATTTTTAATCGCTGGTATTCAAACTATGTTTGATGAAATTGAAAAATTAGCACCTGAAACCATTCAAAACCGTGTCATTGCTGCAACAGATTTAATTTATAAAGCCTTGGATGTGAACCAAGAAATCCATCCTTACGATCAAACAACCGCACAATTACAAAAAATCTTCATCCCGTAAGCTCAACAAAACCCGTTGAGCTTAACATTTAAAATCAAAATGACCGACAGTCGGTCAAGAAAGAGGAATTTACTATGAATAATGCAGAAATGATCGAAACACTCGCTAGCCAAACAAACGAATCAACGATGACAATCGAAAGCATCTTAAAAAGTTACGAACACTATTGCAACAAGAACATTACCCGCTACTCAAGCAAACACTTAACTGCAATCGTTGACTTTATCGCTGCTGAAACACATTTACCAGAAGAAACTTGCTCAAATGTCATGACTCAGTTCTTTAACTCAGTAAAAAAACAAATCAAACATAAATTCTTTTAAACGCTGAATTGTAATATTAATCGCAACAAAGAACCCATCAAAAATTTCTAGTAAAATGAGTTTAGGATAACAAACTACTAGGAGTGATTTTGATGGGTTCACACAAAAAGCTTACACGAGATAATCGAAAATGTATAGAGACGATGATTTATGATGCCAAGAGTATTCAAGAAATAGCGGACAGAATTGGTGTTAGCCGAACAACGATTGATCGTGAGTTGAAACGAGTACCCGAAGATTTGATCTATAATGCCGACAATGCGCAATTAGATGCGGAAATGAAGCGCAGTGCCTGTGGTGCGAAGTCCAAATGGACTTCTGAATTCGCTTATCAGATTGAATGTGATCTTGAAGACAGCTGGTCCCCTGAACAAATTGCGAATGATCGTCAAATAGTTTCATTCAAAACCATTTACAATTGGCTCTATGCCGGTATTCTTAATGTGTCTAAACAGTGTCTGAGACATAAAGGCAGAAGACAAGAAAAACAAGAAGAGGCACGAGGCAAAATGACTGTAGGGCATACCATTGATGAACGCCCAGCTTCTGTGTCAACTCGAGAAGAATTTGGACATTGGGAGTTGGACACAGTTGTTTCTAGCAGAGGGGAAAGCAAAGCCTGCGAAGCAACGTTTATTGAACGGAAAACACGCTTTTATTGGGCGATCTCAATGAGGGATCGTACCGCGAAGTCAATGGCACAAGCGATTAAAGCTTTTGTGCAAGACCTAGGGAGTCACAAGGCATTTTTAAGCTTTACGGTCGACCGTGGGAAAGAGTTTTCTTGCTGGAAAGAAATTGAGAAAGATTTAGACGTACCTATGTATTTTTGTGATCCATACTCCCCATGGCAACGCGGATCTAACGAAAATGGGAATGGTTTATTTAGAGAATTCTTCCCTAAGGGAACTGATTTTTCAAAGGTACCCCCTACGGAGAAACAGGAAGCATTACGCAAGATAAATATGCGTCCTAAAAAAACATTGAACTGGAAAAATTGTTGGGAAGTCTTTCAAGAAGAAATGTTGCAATTAATTTGACAATTCAGCAAACCATAAAAATACAAACAAAGAGGAGAAATTAAAATGAAAAAACTTACTATCATCGCATTGGCACTGATCACTCTAGGAGCAACTTCGCAAATCGTTGAAAAGAACATCGACAAAGAAGAAGTCAAAACAGTCGTCACTACTAACCTTAAAGAAAACGACGAAAAGAACGAAGACCTCTACTTTCAACATGATGGACAAGAAAATTCTTTACTTGAAAAGATCGGATTTTAAACTAAAAAATACTTACACAGAGGAGAAATCAAAATGAAAAAACTTACTATTATCGCATTGGCACTAATCACTCTAGGAGCGACTTCGCAAATCGTCGAAAAAAATATCAACAAAGAAGAAGTCAAAACAGTCGTCACTACTAACCTTAAAGAAAACGACGAAAAGAACGACAACATTGATTACGGTCATGATGACGATCAAGAAAACACGCTAATAGAAAAAATTGGCTTTTAAATTAAACAGAAAACTTACTTATACAGAGGAGAAAATCAAAATGAATAATACAGAAACTACCGAAGCATTGGCGCTACAAACAAACGAATCAACGATAACAATCGAAAACATCTTAAAAAGCTACGAACACTATTGCACTGAAAATATTACTCGTTACTCCAGAAAACACTTGGTTGCAATCGTCGACTTTATCGCCGCTGAAACACATTTACCAGAAGAAACTTGCACAAATGTCATGACTCCGTTCTTTGACTTAGTAAAAGGCGAAATCAAACATAAATTCTTTTAACCTGCAAAAATACAACTGAAAAAAGGAGAAATTTAAAATGAAAAAACTTACTATTATCGCATTGGCACTAATCACTTTAGGAGCGACTTCGCAAATCGTCGAAAAGAACATCGACAAAGAAGAGGTCAAAACAGTTGTCACTACCAACCTCAAAGAGAATGACGAAAAAGAAGGTCAGATCGATTACGGTCACGATAACGACCAAGAAAATACTTTATTAGAAAAGATTGGCTTTTAACTGACAGCTAATTCGAGCTAAGGTATCATCTGAAAAAAACTTCATTCTCATTACGCAGACGATTAAGCTAAACTACTTGTCCATAAATTTTTCAACAAACCTCATATCTCTAAACTCGCAAAAAAGCGCCGAGGAAAAATTCCTCGGCGCTTCTAGACTTTATTCTTATGGATAAATACGATTTAACAAACGAGGGAATGGGATAGCTTCACGTACATGGTCAATCCCTGAAATAAAGGTAATCGTTCGTTCAAGCCCCAGACCAAAACCTGAATGCGGCACAGTACCATATTTACGTAAATCTAAATACCATGAGTATTCTTCTTCGTTTAGTCCCGCTTCGCGAATTTGTTCCAGCAAGAAATCATAATCCGTTGCACGTTCTGATCCTCCAATGATTTCCCCATAGCCTTCTGGTGCAATCAAGTCCGCACAGATAACAACATCATCACGCGTTGGATGTGGTTTCATGTAAAAAGGTTTGATTGCTTTCGGATAATTCAAAATGAAGACCGGCCGGTCAAACGAATTGGCAATAAACGTTTCATGTGGCGAACCAAAATCATCGCCCCATTCAATGTCATCAAAGCCGTTTTTCTTCAACAATTCCACAGCTTCATCATAAGAGATACGCGGAAACGGAAGTTTCGTATAATTCTTCAAAATTTCTTTATCGCGGTCTAAGACATCCAAAGCATAATCGCAATTATCTAGAACGCTTTGAACAAGAAAAGCAACATATTGCTCTTGAACCTCTAAACTGTCTTCTTGATGCATGAAGGCCATTTCTGGCTCGATCATCCAAAATTCGATCAAGTGGCGTCGAGTTTTTGATTTTTCTGCACGGAAAGTTGGCCCAAATGAGAAAACTTTACCTAGTGCCATCGCCGCAGCTTCCATGTACAATTGACCACTTTGAGATAAATACGCTTTGTGATCAAAATAATTCGTTTCAAATAAGTCGCTTGTGCCTTCAGGCGCTGAACCTGTCAAAATCGGTGGATCAACTTTTACAAACCCATTATTATTGAAGAATTCATAAGTTGCACGGATCACTTCGTTACGAATCAACATGATTGCGTGTTGTTGTGATGAACGCAACCATAAATGACGATGATCCATTAAGAAGTCCACACCATGTTCTTTTGGTGTAATTGGGTAATCATGGCTTTCACCGATTACTTCGATCTCTTTCACACCTAGTTCATAACCAAATTTTGAACGCGTATCTTCCCGAATTTCTCCAGTTACAATGATTGACGTTTCCTGTGTCAACTCTTTAGCTAAATGAAAGACCTCTTCAGATACTTCACTTTTTACAACTACGGCTTGAAAATATGCTGTTCCATCACGCAATTGTAAAAAAGAGATTTTTCCGCTTGAACGCTTATTAGCGACCCAAGCGCCGATTTTTACTGTTTCGCCAACATGATTCTTGGCATCGATGATTTGAATTTGTTCCACAAATGTCTCTCCTAACATATTTATCCCGAAATAATGTTTTACTTCTTACTATTTTCGATAAAACGACGAATCCGCACGACTGCTTCTTCTAAGTCCTCCATGCTGGCTGAATAACTCATCCGCACACTGTCGGCTGATCCAAAACCTTCACCTGTTACTAACGCAACATGTTCTTGTTCCAACAAGTCGTTGACCCAAGTTGTCACATTATCATAACCACCCATTTTCATTGCTTTCTTGATATTCGGAAACAGATAGAATGCCCCTTGTGGTTTTTTCAACTTGAATCCCGGTAAATCAGCGACCTTAGGATAGATGGTATTCAAGCGTTCTTCAAAGGCTTTCCGCATTTTTTCCGCAGTCTCCTGTTCACCAGCCAGGGCTTCAGCTGCAGCGACTTGGCTTACTGCTGTTGGATTACTAGTCGCCTGAGAAGCGATTGATGTCATACCGCCGATAATTTCAGCGTTCCCAATCGCATAACCTATTCGCCAACCAGTCATCGAATAAGTTTTTGATACCCCGTTGATGATTACCGTATGATGGAAAATCTCGTCAGATAAAGAAGCTATATGCGGTGCTTCGTTTCCATTATAAACAAGATGATCATAAATATCATCTGATACAATCAACAACTCGTGACGAACTGCCCATTCGCCAATTTCCCGCAATTCATCCTCAGTATAGATCATTCCTGTAGGATTCGATGGTGAATTAAGGATGATCGCCTTCGTTTTCTCAGTACGGGCATCCTCAAGCTGGTCAACCGTTATCTTGTAATCATTATCTTGATCACCTGTAACAAAGACTGGATTTCCTTCAGCCAATTTAACTTGCTCCCCGTAGCTCACCCAATAAGGAACGGGAATAATCACTTCGTCTCCATCATCCAAAATCGTTTGGAACAATGTATACAACGCAAATTTTGCGCCGCTGGTCACAATAATATTTTTCGGTTCGATCGTCAGATCATAATTTTTTTTAGTAAAATCGACAATCGCAGACTTCAATTCAGGTGTTCCACCAGAAGCAGTATAAAAGCTGACCTTGCCGCTCTTGATCCCGTCAATCGCTGCTTGCTCGATATTTTCCGGTGTAGTAAAATCCGGCTCTCCAACAGTCAAGCTAATGACATCTAATCCTTGGGCTTTCAACTCTTTGGCTTTGGCGGTCGCTGCTAAAGTGACGGACGGTTCTAAGTTTGTTACACGCTGTGATAATTTCATAACTGATAACTCCCCTACCAAGTTTTTTTAGATTTCTTTGATGACTTTGATCGTCTTGCCGTCATCGAATGCCAGCAAGTAATAATGAATCGCGCCTTGATCGTCTTTTGCGGTAATCTCCCAAACTGTTTGATCACGATAAATACCTAAGTTGGCTTTCTCAAAGATCATATCTGGATTATCACTTTCAAAGCGTTTTTCTGCTTGTTGTTCTGTCAGCCCATCTTTTTGATCGAGGACGCGAATCTTTTCTCCCGATTTAGGAACAATCACAATGATTGCTTCGCCCTTGTTGCTTTCACCGGTAACCGTAAAATAAGTTTTCTCACGATTGAACCAATAGAAGCGATCGACCGTCTTTAAATCGGCATATTTTTCTGCCATCTGAACAGCCTCTTTTTTGGCTTGGTGCATCGGACGATTTGATCGAATAAAAATCATGGTTGCTGCCACGATAATAATCAGTAGAAAAGTCACGATTCCTAATAGCCAACGATTAAGCTTTTTTTGTCTTGCACTATTCGTATCCAAAATCATACTCCTCTCAGACAAGCTACATTATACCAAAAGAAGAGCTCTCCCTCATTAATTCTCTTCACTTTTGTCAGAATTTAAAAATTGATCTGTCTCCAGTAAAATTTCTTCCATCGGCAACTGTCTGATCGGCAATTCTTTTGGCAGTGCCTTCCGCAGTTTTTCACCATATTTCGCAGTGATGAAACGTTGATCTAGCAAAAGCATAACACCCTTATCCTGATCCGATCGAATCAGGCGCCCTAATGCTTGGCGTAAGCGTAATGCTGCATGCGGTACGGCTTCTTGGAAAAATGGATTAATCCCTTCCGCTTCTAAAAAATCGTTGCGAGCCTTGACTTGCGGGCGCTGCGGATTTTCAAACGGTAAACGCGTAACGATTAAGATCTGCAGAATCTCTCCTGGCAAATCAATCCCTTCCCAAAAACTGTCAGCACCAAATAACAGTGCATCTTTCGAAAGTAAGAAACGTTTTAACAACTTTTCACGACTGCCGCCGATTCCTTGAGCCAAAACCTCTCTTCCTTCATTTAATAAAGGAACACGCACTCGCTGATAAACACGATTTAAGATATCATGAGAAGTGAATAATACTAAGATTGGCCGCTTCTGATTTTCCGCCATTTTATGAACCACATTGGCGACATAGTTCGCGTATTGATCTGGAGAAGTGGATTGAATACTGATGCTATTTGTTGGTAAATACAAACGAGCTTGCTCAGCATAGTCGTAAGGACTGCTGATAATCTTCAGAGCAGAGTCTGAGATTCCCCAACGTTTGGCGAAGTAATGACGGTCACTGCCGATTTTTAACGTTCCACCTAAATAGAGAATCTGCTGATAGCTTTCGTACCACTTTGTATGGCCAATCAGTGACGCTTCTAGATCTTGTACTTGAAACATTTTTCGCTTGGCGTTAAACCAATGAATATAGCGGGCATCCCATTTTTCACTAAAGGTCTCAAAAGCGATTTGTTGTTGCATCAAGCTGTCCAATAAAGCTTGAAGATCGCTCCATTCCGCTTGCTCTTTAATGCTAAAAGTCTCTTTATACATCGTAAAGTATCCTTGCATCTGTTCCCCTAACGTCAAGGCATCATGATACAAACGTCCGATCCGTTGCAAAACTTGTTCACCTGCTAAAGATAATTGATCGATCATTTCTTTTGTAATCAATCGTTCTTCTTGGGTGGGGTACTCTTCTTTGAAAATTTGATAAAAATCGGTCAAATCTTCATTCAACTCCTGTAATACATCTTGAAAAATTTCAAGAGTATGCTGGGTCTGATGATCTTTTTGGACCAACGCTTGCCAAACAGAGAATGATTGATCGTCCAACAGACGATTAAACATCCGCTGGATCGCCAAAAGATTAAATTGTTGGGTATTGATTTTTTCCAATACTCGATTCAAATGATGTGCTTCATCGATGATCAGATACGGACTTTTCGGCAGCTGAGGTGTCTGTCTTTGATCCTCTTGTGCTAAATAAGCATGATTGGTAACGATCAAGTTGCTTTGAGCCAATTTTTCCTGACGATGACGAATAAAATCTGCATGATAAAAGGGACTGTTGGGATTTAGCGTATGAGTTCCTAAATGAGAGACTTCTTTCCAGAATGGATGCTTCAAACTAGTCATATTCAATTCATCGAAATCCCCAGTCTCTGTCTGTGTCAACCAAACAAGCAGAGCCATCTGATAAAAGGTATATTGTTTTTGTTCCGATTTCTTTTGGAAACTTTGATAAAAACGCTCTAGGTCAATATAATGACGGCTGCTTTTCATCACTACCGCCTGCAGCGGCTGATCCAATAAACGATTAATCAGTGGTAAATCATGGTTTAAAATCTGCTCTTGCAACAACAACGATACTGTACTAACAACTATAGGCTTTTCTGGAGTAGCCAAAAAACTCATTGGCAGCAAGTAACCCAGCGTCTTCCCGATGCCAGTCGCTGCTTCTACCAAAATATTTTTATCATCCTTTTTATTGAAAAAATCATATACTAAATTCATTAAACGAGCTTGCTCTTTACGGAAATCCAACTCACCTTGATAAACTTTTTCCTTCGCCTTACGTGAACGAGGATACGCCTTGGTTCCAAAATAATTCTCGGAAAAGAGGGAAACACTTTTTTTACGCAAAGCCAAACCGTGAATAATAGCTATATCTTTTGATAATGGTTTTGGATTTACTTGCATCTCGGTCAAACAATCTTGCAGATAAGCTTTTGTTTGAAAAGCCATCTGATCAGCAGTATCAATAATTTTTTCTAATGTAATGATTGGCAATTCTTTTATTTTCGCTTCCAAATGTAAGAGTAATTGAGCGGTTACATCTGCATCACTATCAGCCTGATGAGGATTCTCATGCACTAAATTTAATTCTTCAGCTAAATCCTTCAAACGAAAACTCAAAGAAGTGGGCATAAATACCTGCGCTAGTTCCACTGTATCAATTCCAGAAATTGTTAACGGCGGCATACCGCACCGTTCTAGTTCATTACTTAAAAAAGGATAGTCAAAGTGAATATTATGAGCCACAAAGACAGTATCTTCTAACAAATTAGTGATCGTTTGAGCCACATCTTCAAAATATGGTGCCTTTCGAATTCGCTGATTAGTGATTCCCGTCAGCGTTTGAATTTGTCCAGGAATAGTTTGATCTGGATTGATATCCGTCGAAAAATGAGTCACGATCTTGCCATCTTCGATCAGAACGCAACCAAATTGAATGATCCGATCCGTTTTGGGGTCAGTTCCTGTCGTTTCGATATCTACGACCGCATAATTTTTCTTCACACTCACCCCTCCTTCCTCACGCATTATATCTGAATAGTACCACTTTCTACAAGAAAGTTCTTTGGATAAAACGGTTTCAATCAGAATTGAACTTACAACTATTTATTTTTTAAGAAATCCTTATTCCAAAACTTTGAAAAATATGTCGATTGTCACTATACGTAAGATCCCCAAAATGACACCTGCATATCTTATTTACTAAAAAAGTTCATAAAAAAAAAGCCAGATGCTTTCGCATCTGGCGTAAAAGTCTACTATAATTAAGCTTTGTTAACGTTTGTAGCTTGAGGTCCACGTTGGCCTTCTTCAACGTCGAAAGTCACTGCTTGACCTTCTTCTAAAGTTTTGAAGCCGTCGCCTTGGATTGCTGAGAAATGTACGAATACGTCGTTTCCGTTTTCAGCAGTGATAAATCCGTAGCCTTTTTCTGAGTTGAACCATTTTACTGTACCTTGTTCCATGTTAAACATCCTCCTAGGATAAAAATTAGTTTGTAATTACTTGAATGGTGAAATAGGAAAGATGTTGTCTGAAACAAACTTGCCAATATTACCGTACAAAAACTACAATTAGAAGTATAACACAGATAAAGCGATAACACTAGGTTATCGCTTAAAAAAATTTTTCTTAATATATTTGAAATAATTAAGCACTAATACCGTAGAATCGCCAATAAGCTTTTCTCATCGGGGGCATCCTTTTGGTCTAGAACAAAGACCTGTCCACCATTTTTGATAACATTATCAGCAATTTCATTGAGCACCTGACGACGGTCATATTCCACATCTGGATCTTCCCCATAACCATCAACCAGATTTGAAGTTGCGATAAACAAATGAGAAACTTTGCCCTCTTTTGCAGCTGGTACGATATCAACTAATTGATCAATAAACTTTCTGTTGATTAATTTTTGATAGGTTTGTGTTTCAAGCTCTGCTAATTGATCAGAAAGTTTTTGTGTTTCTTGTCTGATTTCATTAATATTGGCTTGTGCTGGCGAACCATTGATCGCTGCTTTATCTGAGTAATGTGGATTCTTCGCAATTTTTTTAAATTGTGTTTGATTTTCTGGCAAAGCAAAAAGATACAGTGGTAATTGATCCGGATTATCTAATTCTTTTAAGAAATTATCGACGGCTTGGTAATAGTTCACCCAGTCAATCTCGACTTCTTCATCCTTTGCGTTCACACCATGAAAGCTGCCAACCTCACCACCGCGAGCTGATACATTTAAGCTTCCGCCAGTCAGTTCATCTCCTAAAGCAGTGACAATGTCTTTCGGTGCACCTTCTGGAAGTTCGATCTCGCTAACTTCTTTATTACGAACAAAATAAAGTTTCATGGAGTCTCTATTCAGTGCCATCAAATAATACGGGTAGTTAAACTGAGTATTTTTGATGATTGCCAATAAATATGGCAAGTCACTTACGTAATATTGATCGTCGACTGTGATACTTAAGCGATGAACATATATATCGTCTGAGGTCAAAATCACGGCAACACTTTTAGTTCCGCTGCGCCAAAAATCTCCGTCGGTTAATAATTGATCGATTTTTTCTCGGAATGGTTCAAAGCTGTGATCAGTGTACTTCTTCTCAAAGCGCCGTTTCGCTTCTTTAGCAAAATTTTTAAACATAATTTGATCTTTTTCAACATCCTGATGCGCATGGTGAGTGTTTAGCATAAACGTGATAAACGGACCTGATGCTTCTTCTGAAGTCAATTCAGTTAGTAACTTTTTACTGATATTTGCCATAAATGTACCCTCCTATTTAATCTTCCACCCCAAGTGTACCATAGCTCCTAAATTCCTTAAAATGAAACGCAACCCTTACATTTTGTAAATATATCGTAAAATTTCAACGGAATTTGCATAAGTTTTTTCTAATTCATTTCTTAGTGATTAACAAACAGCTATTCATGAATTCATTGACTGTATGCTTTATCATGAAATTATACCAATTATCCCGAATTGGTTTTTCATACTTACTCCTACCAAGAGTAAATAACAACCTTCATTTCCACCATAGTGACGGCTATGGTGGTTTTTTTGTGCTCTGCTTTCCATTTTTAATATATACATGCCTACAATCATACGAGTTCACTTTTTTGAGATTCATTAAATTTAAGCACCAACATAAAAAGATTTGTTCGCGTTTCCAAGTTTTGCTACACTGAAGATAATAAGTCAAAGGAGCATATCATGAAGACTGCTGAAGAAATGTATCAATTTTGTAAAGACTCTGGACTGTTTTCGGGAGCCGATCCGCAATGGGGAATCAGACTTTTTTCCACCCTTGAGAAACATTTACGTCCTGAAGAAGAGGTTTTAGTTTGTTTTATTGGGGTTCACAATCGACGCTCCGCAACGAAAAATGATGGTTTTTTCGCCTATGCTCTGACCAATCACCGATTTATGCTCGGGCAGAAAAAAATGATCGGTGATACATTTAAAGTGATTCCCTTATCCAATCTTCAAGACCTGCAATTAACGAAAGAAAGTAGTTTAGATATCCTAGAGATTACTTCTCTAGAAGGGGTCACTAAAATCGTTTTGACCGAATCGGAGGCACCAATTGTTTTAGCAAAGTTGAAAGAAAATTTAACCCCTATTCCACAAAAGAGTCCGAATGAATCACTCAGTAAAGCAGAACAACTCTTAAAGATGAAAGATTTACTTGATCAAGGAATCTTGACAGAAGAGGAGTTTACTAAAATCAAGGAAGATATCCTTAAATAAAAAAACTGTCTAGGAAAAATCTCCTAGACAGTTCTTTTATTGGATCGCGGCCTTTCCAGTCTCACGTGTTCGAATACGAATCACTTCTTCAATCGGATAAACAAATATCTTTCCTGTTCCACATTCCTCCGATTGACAGGTTTCTAAAATTAGATCAATTACTCGTTCTACATCTTCATCCGCTAAAATAAAGCTCACTGAAACCTTTGGCAATAAGGTAGTGATAATTTCTTGTCCACGCACATACGTTTTCTGCCCTTTCTGCAATCCACAGCCGAGCACTTGGCTGACCGTCATACCATTTACCTCTATTTCCTGATCAATCACCGCTTTGATTGCTTCTAATTTTTCTTGTCTAATAATTGCTTCAACTTTTTTCATCGCGTTCTCCTTACTGTTGACTTTAAGAATCCATTCCCATAAATGTCGGATAAGCATTTTCATCATGCTCGATCTGATCTAATCCTAACGCCTCTTCCTGTTGTGATACCCGAATTGGCATGAAGACTCTAATCAACGAAATAATCAAATAGCTAGCTACCCCAGCAAAAACTAATGTAAAGAGTACACTTTCGATTTGCGCGATAAACAGATGCGTTTCACCGTAAATCAAACCTACTCTACCGCCAACTGAAGGATCTGCGAAAATTCCTGTTACGATTCCGCCAAAGATCCCACCGACACCATGGCAGCCAAATGCATCCAACGCATCATCAAATCCAAGTTTCTGTTTAATGACTGAAATAAAGAAATAGCAGAAAGGACTTACTAAAACACCTATTAACAAGCTCGACCAAATCGATACAAAACCGGCACCTGGTGTTATGGCTACCAACCCCACAACAGCGCCTGTACATGCACCAACAACAGTCGGTTTGCCATTTAGTACTTTTTCAATCAACATCCACGATAACATGGCACACGCTGCCGCTGTATTCGTAGTAATCATCGCGTGAATTGCCAATCCGTCAGCTGCTAAAGCTGACCCGCCATTAAAACCAAACCAGCCGAACCATAATAGCCCTGTTCCTAAAACAACAAAGGGAACATTGTGAGGCCTATAGTCACCGAGATGATATTCGCGTCGGCGGCCTAATACGATGGCCAACACCAAACCAGAGATTCCTGAACTGATATGAACAACATTTCCACCTGCAAAATCAATCGAACCGATCTTATCAAGGAAGCCGCCGCCCCAAACCATATGTGCCATAGGGAAATATACTACGACTAACCAAATGGCAATAAATAAGAAAATAGCGGAAAATCGCATCCGACCAGCAACTGATCCTGTTAAAATTGCTGTGGTTATAAGAGCGAACATCATTTGAAAGAAAGCAAACAGCCCTTCTGGAATCCCATCACCCTTCGTCATGGAAATTCCTTTGAAAAATACCTTATCTAAGTTACCAATAAAATCTCCGCCGCCGCTGAATGATAGAGAATAACCAAGGACCACCCAAATCAAGGAAGCCAATCCCATCGTACAGATTACCATCATCATCGTGTTCAGAATGTTTTTTCGTCGTTCCAATCCACCGTAGAAAAAAGCCAATGCGGGGGTCATAAGAAAAACTAATCCTGAACAAATCAAAATAAATGCAATATTTGCTGCCATCAAATCACTCCATTTCTTTCATGTTAATTATTCTAACATCAAATTCAAATAAAAAAAGCATTTCATCTCATTTTTTTCATTTAATTCTAATTTCATCACTTCCTGTGTTAGAAAACCTGACAAAAAAAGAGCAAGAAAGAATTCCTGCTCTTATAATTCATGATATTCTTTGTAAACATCTTGTTTTTTTAATCCATGCCGTTTTGCCACCATCTTGATAGCTTCCTTAGATACAGTACCTTCCGCAATCAACACTTCAACTTGTTCTTTTAGCGACCCCTCGAAAATCTCCTCTTCAACTATCTCTGTTGCTCCTGAAACTAGTAAACAGCATTCGCCTTTTAAAGAATGCTCTGACAAGTATTCAATTAACTCTTCTACTGTTCCTCGTAAATATTCCTCATAAAGCTTGGTTAATTCACGACAAATTACGACTTCACGATTTCCTAAAACCTCTGAGATATTTTTTAATGTCTCTTTAACACGATGCGGCGACTCGTAAAATATCAATGTTGCCATTTGATTCTTCAGGTCTTCCAATTCCTTTTTCTGAACACTTCTCTTCCGTTGCAAAAAACCATAGAAAAAGAAAGGTTGCGGCAATAATCCTGAAGCAATCAGCGCCGTCATTCCAGCAGTTGCTCCTGGTAAAGACACAACAGGGATATTTCTTTCAATACAAGCCACGACCAATTCGTGGCCAGGATCACTGATAGATGGCATGCCTGCATCGCTCACCTGAGCAATTGATTTCCCGCTTTCTAAAAAATCCAATAATTCTGGAATACGTTCATTAAAGTTATGTTCATGCAAACTTTTTTGAGGTACTTTTACTTCAAAATGGTTCAACAATTTTTGTGTATTCCTTGTATCTTCACTTGCAATCAAGTCAACTGTCTGCAATGTCTTAACTCCACGAAAAGTCATATCTTCCAGATTACCGATTGGCGTCGGTACTAGATACAATGTCCCGACTTGCTGTGCAAAACTTTTCTGAACCTTCACAGTCATTCTCCTAACTCCGTTTAAGGTAATTGCTTTTTACTGAAACATAATAATTTTAATCACTCTCTGTCAAACTCAATTTAGTATTTGAAGAAAGACTAATAAAAAAGCGAGTGCGACATAAGCAGCGTCACACCCACTATTACTGAATAAAGCGTCTCGGAAGCAGCTTCATCTGGAACACTTTTCAATTTACTTTTGTTTACTCTCACGATAAATCACATCTAAACAAAACGCACAGGGTTCATCCTGTTCGCGTCTCGATCCATATAGCAAATTACAAACATGAAAGCCATCTTCATAAATTTTTTCAAGATTCAAACGAGACTCCGATAATTCTTGCCGTTCATCTAAGACAGGGGATTTCTTTTCATCAATCTCACGAATCCGTTCCCGCAATCGTTCATTTTCCATCTCTAACGTAGCATTTTTCTCAACGAGTTCAAGTAACGTTTCTTTCATAGAGACTAAATCTTCGAGATTTTTATTCATGTCCTGCTCTAATTGATTCAAGCCATCATACAAGGAACGTCGATCCATCATGATAAATCACCTGCTTCAACGAGTTCTTGATAATCAAAATCCACCGTTGCATCACGACCGAACAATCGAACTTTCACTACTTTGCTTAGTAGATTTAAGCCAATTACCTTGCCGCGTCCTTCAGGTGTGTTAATTTCTTTGCCGTAATCAGGCATTTCTTTTTTCGCCGCCTCGTATTCACTGTTTTCATATTTCAAACAGCACATCAAACGACCGCAAAGCCCAGAAATTTTCGTTGGATTCAACGATAGTCCTTGATCTTTAGCCATTTTTATTGAAACAGGAATAAAATCGCCTAAAAAAGTTGAACAGCATAGAGGGCGACCGCAGGGGCCGATACCGCCTAAAATTTTCGCTTCATCGCGAACACCGATTTGCCGTAATTCGATCCGCGTGCGGAAAACACCGGCTAAATCTTTTACCAGCTCACGAAAATCAATCCGTCCGTCCGCGGTAAAATAAAAGATCATTTTACTGCGATCAAAGGTATATTCTACTTGGATCAGCTTCATCTCTAATTCATGAGAGCGTATTTTTTCTTTGGCGATCTTGAAAGCGGACGCTGCGTCTAATTCATTTTGCGTCACTTTTTTTAATTCCTTATCAGATGCTTTATGTAAAATCATTTTTAAATCATCTGATAAATCGTTTTTCGCTATTTCTATTTTTGGAATTGCCACTGTCGCAATCTGGTGCGCCTGCTGCGACTCGACCAAGACTTTATCATTATAAAAATATTCGCTTTTACCTGACGCATAATAATAAATATGCCCCGCATCACGAAAACGAACACCCACAACTTCAACCATGGTTCTCCCTACTCTCTTAAATAACGCTAAGCAAAAACAATGCGCAACGTTATTTGTTCTGCGATATTTTGAAATGATACGTTCGCTTCTAGTTTCTGACTGGCAGATAAAACTTCTTCCAATAGGTAATTGTACGCCTTTAGGTCTGTTTGGTTTTGTTTCATCACTTGATCACGTTTTTCTTTAACAAAATACGCTAACATTTCAAAGGCAAATTGCTGTTGCGTTTTGTCCTTAAATGTCTTTACCAATTTTTTTTGAACGTAGATAAAAGCTTGCGGATCATTTTTTCCGAGATAATTAAACCATTGAATAACAACATCTCTAGCTTCATTAAACCATTCATCTTTTGAGATTTCAACAGCTTTTCCATAACTATTTGTTAAATTTGCTAATAGTTTCGCGGTTTTTGCAGGGATTTGTTCCGATTCCAAACGAGATTGCAAGCGCGCTGTGGACAACGCTTGGAAATGAATGATCTGGCAACGAGAACGGATCGTAGGCAATATTTTACCTAAAGATTGGGTCTCTAAAATAATCATAAAGTTAGCTGGTGGTTCTTCTAAAAATTTCAATAAACTGTTAGCAGAATTTGAATTCATTTTCTCTGCTTGGTGAATGATCACAACTTTTTTCGCAGATTCAAAGCCGCTCTTAGCTAATTCGCTTTGCAGTGCACGAATTTGATCGACCTTGATTGATTGGCCGTCAGGTTCGATCTCCACTACATCGGGGTGATCTTTACTAGTTATTCGCAGACAATTATTGCATTTTTCGCAAGGCATTCCTTCTTGTAAATCTAAACAAAACAGATGCTTGACAAACCATAATGCCAATTCCGCTTTGCCGGTCCCTTGATCGCCTTCAAAAAGATAAGCATGGGCCAATCGCCCATGCTCAAAACTATTTTGCAGTTGACGAAAAACGATGGGTTGAATTGTCTGAAGTCTTTGTGCTTCTTCCATTCTAATATTGATGGAAGCCTTCGACTGGCAAGACAAATACTGTCGCACCGCCGACTTCAACTTCAACAGGATAAGGGACTTGTCCGTCTAATGAAATATCCAATGTTACTGGTGTAGTAACGTATTGTGTACGCGCCTGACACGTCTCTTTAATTAAGGCTAAAGCATCTTCTACTCGTTCATCTTCAATCCCGATGATGAACGTACTATTCCCGGCTTTCAAAAAGCCGCCGGTAGAAGAAAGTTTAGTTGCTCGAATATTGGCATCGATAAATTCATTGGCTAAGCGGTTAGAGTCTTTGTCTTGAACGATCGCTAAAATAAGTTTCATAGTTTACACCTCTCATGATTGAAAATAGTCTGGACAACGTGTCAACAATTCGTAAAAACAATCTCTCACGACTTCGTCTAAACGTTTCCGAGCATCGATTTTTATGATCCGATCTGGATTTGCCTCTGCTAATTTTAAATAAGCATGTCGGACCCTTTGATGAAATTGTAACCCTTCCGAGTCCAAACGGTCAATTTGATTGGTTCGGTTCTTCATGATTCGTTGTAATCCAGTATCTGAATCAACATCCAAATATAGTGTAACATCAGGAGTTGTGCCTTCAATCGCAAATTCATTGATCTTAGCTACCTCTTCCATGCCGATTCCTCTTCCTGCACCTTGATAGGCTAACGAGCTATCTACAAAGCGATCACATAAAACAATTTTATCTGCGTCTAGGGCAGGCCATACTTTTTCGATCAAATGCTGGCGACGCGCCGCTGCGTAAAGCAACGCCTCCGTTCGATCGTCCATTCGATCATTACTTGGGTCCAGGATCACGTGACGAATTTTTTCAGCAATCGGTATGCCTCCAGGTTCTCTTGTTTTGACGATTGATCGTTTCGCCGTTAATTGTAGTTTTGGATAAAGTTCATTCAGCACACTGGTTTTTCCCGCGCCGTCTGGTCCTTCTATCGTAATAAATAATCCGTTCACTTTTTTGTCCCCCAAATAAAATTGATCTTCTATCGCTCTTTCAAAAAAACACCGCGAAATCTTTATAATTCACGGCGTCCTTCCACTGCTTTTAACAAAGTGATCTCATCAGCATATTCAATATCGCTCCCTACTGACAATCCGTGAGCCAGTCGAGTAACTTTGATTCCTGCTGGTTTAATCAAACGAGATAAGTACATCGCGGTGGCTTCACCTTCAGTTGTAGCATTAGTCGCGATAATTACTTCCTTGATCTCATCATCGTGTAGACGTTTAATCAACGGCGCGATATTAATATCTTCTGGTCCAGTGCCTTCCATTGGCGACAACACACCATGAAGCACATGATATAGTCCGTGATATTCTCGCACTTTTTCCATTGACATCACATCTTTTGGTTCTTCGACAACTAAGATCGTACTTCGGTCTCTCGTCACGTCCGAACAAATCTCACACGGGTCCTCTTCCGTGATATTCCCGCAAACACTGCAAAAGCGCAGGTCACGTTTAACGCTGATCAATGAACGAGCAAATTCATTCACTGACTCATCTTTCATATCGATCGTGAAAAACGCCAGACGGGTTGCAGTTTTTTGACCGATCCCTGGCAGTTTCATATAACTCTCGATAAGCTTAGCAATTGGTTCTGGATATTGCATCTTGTTCTTCCTCCCAGACCAAAGTCACTTACATTCCAGAAAGTCCTTTTGTATACTTGCCCATTGTTTGATCGGTTTCTTTGGTAATTTTTGTTATTGCATCATTGACTGCTAATACAATCATATCTTGTAGCATTTCTGGATCTTCTGGATCAATCAACTCAGGATTAATCACCATCGTCTTCATGCTTTTATCTCCAGTGAATGTCACTGTAACTAAGTCGTTAGTTGAACTGCCAGTGAATTCTTTCGCATTCAACGCATCTTGTTCCTTCACCATTTCTTTTTGCATTTTTTGCATTTGCTTCATCATGCCTTGCATATTTCCCATTCCGCGCATCATCTTACGTATTCGCTCCTTCTCATATCAACAAACTATTTTTTAATTAGTTTGAATTTCAAATTGTATGCTATTTTTCTACTAACCGTTAAAACATAAAGACAAAACAACGTCCTTTAATCATCTTTTATTGTAACTAAATCACCAAACATACTTTTTGCTTGCTCAACGACTTCATTGGTTTCTTCCGGCGGCAACAGACTGAGTTCATCTTCCACGTCAGTTTCCTCTGTCTCCACAGGACGATCGTGGTGCTGACTGACAAAAGCTTGTCTCAAACGCGGCCAACTTTCACGAGTAATAAAGACAAACTCTGGTGTATAGTCTTTGATCATCATACTTAAACTATTCTGCATGTTCAAGCGCAACTCATCACTGCCATCCGCTCGTTGACAAACGATTTCGTAATCAAAAGCAAGCAGTATTGATCCCGGCCCAGCTGCCATTGGCTCACTGGCCTTTAGCATCGCTCGTTGTGTCACAGGCAAAGCCATCAATAAGTCTTCCCAAACATTCTTCACATTGCCTAAATGATCTTTAGTTGCTTCACTCAACACTTGATAGACCCGCTCAGTCGGAACGCGATAACTGCTGGCCGTTTTCTTCGGTACAGCTTTCGGCTCTTCTTTTTCCGTTGTTGGGTTGGTTTTTAAATGCTGTATTTCATTTTGTAATTGCTGCAACTGATTTTTTAGCGCTGTTAATTCTGACTGATCAGTCAGTTGTTCTTCACCTGACGAAGTTGAATTTATCGGCTGATCCACTGAAACAGCCTTGGTTTGCATGGTCGCTAACTTAACTGTGGCAACTTCTAGATAAACATTGGCATGATTCGTAAATCGAATCTCATTTTGCGTCTCGCTCAAAATCTTAATCATAATATACAATCGTTCTGAAGCAGTAGTTTCAGCCAACTGTTTAAAGGTCTCAGTCAAGTACGCCGAACGATTCTCTAAAAGCTTCGGTGCTTGCTGATACATCAGCAGATCCCGACAATACAATAGTAAATCTTCTGTCAATCGGCGAGCTTCTTTACCCTCAGCCAAAATATTCTCTAGAACTTCTAACGCACCACTAACATCCTGATGTAAACAAGCACCGATAAAACTATCCATCATTTCAGTAGTTAAGCTACCTGTCACGGCTAACGCATCTTCTAAAGTTATCGTTTCATTACTAAATGAAATTGCTTGGTCTAAAATGCTTAAAGCATCCCGCATCCCACCTTCAGCCGCTCGTGCGATTACTGATAAGGCTTGTTCTTCATAAGGTTGATTGCTCTGATCAAGAATATGCTTCATCCGTCCGATAATCGCTTGCACATCGATACGTTTAAAATCAAATCGTTGCGTTCTTGAGATAATCGTTGCAGGAATCTTGTGAGGTTCCGTAGTTGCTAAAACGAAAATCACATGTTCTTTCGGCTCTTCTAATGTTTTTAACAACGCATTGAAAGCCCCAGTCGAAAGCATATGGACTTCATCTATAATATATACTTTATATTTAGCTGTCGTTGGTGCGTAATTGGCACGATCACGGATAAAGCGAATCTCTTCCACACCATTATTACTTGCGGCATCGATCTCAATCACATCTTCTTGCCGCCCCTCGGTGATCGAACGACACATTTCGCATTCATTACATGGTTCCCCATCAACACTGTTAGGACAATTGATGGCTTTAGCAAAAATTTTAGCCGCACTGGTCTTCCCTGTTCCGCGGGGACCAGTAAATAGGTAGGCATGAGAAGTTTTCTGTTGTTGGATCGCATTTTTCAATGTCTTCGTAATCGCTTCTTGTCCAACCAAGTCATCAAAACGCTGCGACCGCCATACGCGGTAAAGTGCTTGATACGCCATAATTCTCCTCTTTTCTTTCAAAATCACTGCTTTTTATTATACGTGATTTCTCGCAAAAAAACTATAGAAACCGATTGCCGGACGCAATTGTTTAGTGTCTTTTAATTTGTCGGTCTATATCCTTTATTATAAGAAAAAGCCCTGTGGTATAATAGAAAAAACGTTTTTATGGAGGGATATTGATGGGACTATTTAAAGCAGCAACGAGCAGCATTGGCGGCGGTCTAGCCGATCAATGGCTAGAAATTATTGAACCAGCCAACATGGGACAGACTACAGTCATGACGAAAGGTATTGCCGTAAGAAAAGATGACAAACGCGGCAGCAATAAAAAAGGCACCAGCGATGTAATTACAGACGGTTCTGTCATTCATGTTTATCCAAATATGATGATGCTCTTAGTTGATGGCGGTAAAATCATTGACTACACTGCCGAAGAGGGCTATTACACAGTAGAAAACAATTCTGCTCCGTCAATGTTCAACGGATCATTGAAAGATGCAGTAGCTGAAACTTTCAGCCGTTTCAAATTTGGTGGTGTTACACCTCAAAAACAACAAGTATTTTATATCAATCTACAGGAAATTAAAGGCATCAAATTCGGTACTAGCACACCATTGAATTACTTTGATAATTTCTATAATGCAGAATTATTTTTACGAGCACATGGGACTTACTCCATCAAAGTTACGGATCCAATTTTATTTTTTGCTAATGCTATCCCGCGGAATATGGATCAAGTCGA
The DNA here is from genome assembly GCF_051714485.1 of Enterococcus sp. AZ128. Lineage (NCBI taxonomy): Bacteria > Bacillati > Bacillota > Bacilli > Lactobacillales > Enterococcaceae > Enterococcus > Enterococcus sp. AZ128. The sequence continues at coordinate 285,694 of NZ_JBIORZ010000001.1, read as the reverse complement.
TATCAGCGATATCAATGAGCAATATTTACAAGAATTCTTGACTGGTTTACAAGCGTCGATCAATCAAATGTCTGCTGATGGACAACGCATCTCTTATGTACCGTCTAAAAGTTTAGAATTAAGTAAATACTTGTCAGATGCCCTAGATGATAGCTGGCGAGAACTACGTGGAATGGAAATCGTTTCTGTGGCCGTCGCTAGTATCTCATACACAGATGACTCTACAAAATTGATTAATATGCGCAATGAAGGTGCAATGCTAGGCGATCCAAATGTACGCGAAGGCTACGTACAGGGCTCAGTCGCTCGCGGAATGGAAGCTGCAGGCAAAAATGATGCGGGGGCCGCTACAGGTTTCTTCGGAATGGGCATGGGAATGAATGCCGGCGGAGATTACCTCAACCAAGCATCACAAAATAATAATCAACAAATGCAACAGAATCAACAGGCTCAACAAAAATCTACAGGTGATCAATGGACTTGCCCGAAATGCGGTGAAGAAAATTCTGGTAAATTCTGCAGCAACTGCGGTGAACCAAAACCCGCTCCAGCAGCGGCAGCAAAAATCCAAATGAAATGCAGCGAATGTGGAGAAATCGTCGACTTAAGTAACGGTGTCCCAAAATTCTGTCCACATTGCGGAAAACCCTTCAAAGCTGTTCCACTAGATTAAACTATTACTGACATAGGAGGACCTGCAAATGGCAGACGCATTAACACACCATTGTCCCAACTGTGGCGGTCCTTTGACTTTTAATCCAAGTGATCAGAAATTTCACTGTGACTATTGTCTAAGTATTTTTACTGTTGAAGACATCGAAAAATTTGAGGCCAAAAATTCTGAAACGCCTACAGAAACACGGTCAGAAACAACCGATTCTGCGGAAACGACCAGTGGGGACATTGATTTATTTCTCTGTCCCAGTTGCGGTGCTCAAATTGTCACTGATCACACTACCGCCGCAACTTATTGCTACTTCTGTCATAATCCCGTTGTATTGTCGGGGCGCTTGACTGGAGAGTTTTTACCAAGTAAAGTTTTACCGTTTAAAATTGATCGTCAAAAAGCTGTCTCCGACTTTTTGACCTGGACACAGAAGAAACGCTTCGTCCCGAAAGACTTTTTCAATGAACAACAGATCGAAAAGATGACTGGTGTCTATTTTCCCTATTGGATTGTTGATGCTGAAACATCTGGTAATTTGACAGGAAAAGGAACCTCACTGCGTGTTTGGATCGTCGGTGAAATCGAATATACAGAAACGAAAGTCTATCAAATCTTTCGTAAAGGCAAAGCCAAGATTAATCATTTGACTAAAAACGCCTTAAAGAAAAATCTTCAGCAGAAAATGGTTGAAGGCGTTCAGCCTTTTCCAATCGATCAAGCAGTGGATTTTCACACAGAGTATTTAGCCGGGTTCCAAGCGGAAAAACGCGATATCGAAATTAAGGATCTCGCAGAACAAATTGATCATGAATTGACTGAATACACAGAAGAGCTATTACGAGACACTGTTTCTGGCTATACGACATTCACACCAAGTAATCAGTCTGTTGATGTTGAAAAGCAAGACAACCATTATATGCTTCTGCCTGTTTGGCTGGTAACTTATCAAGATGCTTCGAACAAAACTTACTATTATGCTATGAATGGGCAAACAGGAAAAGTTAGCGGTATCTTGCCAATCAGCAACAAGCGATTAGGCTTATTCTCAGGAGGTATCTTCGCTGCAATTCTGGCGATTGCGATGATTGTGGGGTATTTCCTATGAAGAAATTTCTTTTATTTCTAGGCGTTCTTGCCTTGTTCACCCCATTGAAAGTTTTCGCAGCATCCGACACAGTGGACGATCAGGCAAATCTGCTTTCCCCAGAAGAACGTACTGAATTATCCAAACAAGCCGACGCAATCAATGAAGAAATCAAAGGGGAAGTATTTATCTTAACGACGAATACCAATACAGAAGAACCGCGAAAATTTGCAAATACACAATTAAAAGCCCGGATTGGTAAAGATAATAACGGCGCTCTGCTGTTACTAGATATGAATCAACGAGAGATTTATCTTTCAACTTCTGGTAATATGATCGATTATGTTACTGACAAACGAAGAGATAAACTTCTGGATGATGTTGAAGCAGCTATGCGGGACAGCAATTATTATCTGGCCAGCACCAACTATTTATCCAATACAAAAGAATTTGTTAATGACGGTATTCCTGGCGGTTCCTACCGAAAAGATGAAAAAACCGGTAAAATCACGTATTACAAATCTATCACCCCACTTGAATTCGCAATCGGCTTAATCGTCGCATTGGTAGCAGCAATTGGCTTCTTCATTTCAGTGCGATTACGTTATCAGTTAAAGACCGGAACCTATCGCTATCCTTATCGTCAAAATGCTCAGTTAGACTTGACCGAGCGACAAGATCAGCTAGTTAATTCATTTGTCACAACTCGCCGAATTCCTAAACCATCGAACCATAATGGTGGCGGCGGTGGCAGCACCACGAATTCTAGCGGCGGCGGAACATTTGGCGGTGGTGGTCGCAGTTTTTAATTAAATAAAATAAAAATTGTTATCATCATGCACCAGAGTCTTTCAAAACTAATGAAAAACTCTGGTGTTTTCATGTATTTTCTTGAATTCACCCTATGATTTTGCTAAACTTTTATGGTTAATAGAAATAAAGGAGCCCATCAATGAATAAAAAGAAAAGATTCCCCCTAGTTTTGGTTATTCTAGTACTTTTTTTCCAAAGCATCATAGGAATCACCGCTCAAGCAGCAGACGATTTTTCTGTCAACGCGAATGCGGGATACGCCATTGACGCTGACTCGGGAAAAGTTTTTTTTAACCAAGACGGCGACACCCCAAAAGGCATTGCTTCCATCACTAAAACGATCACGGCATACCTCGTTTTAGACGCAATCAAACAACAGAAAATTACTTGGGAGCAAGAAGTAACCATATCAGAGTACGCTGAAAAACTGAGCACCGTCCCCGATTTATCCAATGTTACGTTAGTTAGCGGACAAAAATACACGGTCAAGGATCTTTTCGAGGCCATGATTGTCCAATCGGCAAATGCTTGTGCAGTCGCTTTAGCTGAATTAATTGCTGGCAGTGAGCATACTTTTGTAAATCAAATGCGAGAACAGCTTACCAAATGGGATATTAAAGATGCGACCATCATCAATGCTTCTGGTTTAAGTAATGTTTACTTAGGTGACCATATGTATCCAGGCACACAAGAAAATGATGAGAATTTGATGTCTGCTCGTGATGTAGCGATTGTTGCTCAACACTTAATTAAAGATTTCCCTGAAGTTTTAGAAACGTCTAAAATAAAAGAGAAAACATTCGCCCCTAACACATCTCAACCAGACGAAATGAAAAATTGGAATGTCATGTTGTTTGAGGGACCAAATTACAAAGAAGGCGTCGATGGTCTGAAAACGGGTACTACTGATTTAGCAGGTGCTTGTTTTGTCGGAACAATTCAAAAAGATGGTCGACGTGTCATTACTGTGATTTTGAATGCTTTAGATCAATCGAACAACGAAAATGCGCGATTTACAGAAACGGGCAAATTGATGGATTACTGTTTGAATAATTGGAGTCAACAAGAAGTGACTTCGGCAGGTCAAACACCTACGGACAAAAAAGAATTGAAGGTTACAGATGGTAAAGAAAAAACGGTCTCTCTAGCTATGGAAAAACCTGTTAAACTTTGGGTACGAAACGACATGGATCCTAAAGATTTAACGATCAAGACAACTTTAGACCAGTCTTTACTAGATAGTAACGCGATCATTGCTCCTGTTCATAAAAATGAAAAAATCGGTACGGTCAGTGTTTCATTAACACAAGATACTTTGGGTTATGTACAGAAAAATGAAGGTGCCACTGCTGATCTTGTTACCAAAAATAATGTTGAAAAAGCCAGTACTTTTGAACTGATTTGGCGAAAGATTACTGGACTATTCGCTTAAAATAAAAAACTTTCGACGCAAGTCGAAAGTTTTTTATTTGGCCTTGAAAGGAAAATATAGCTCGACCTCTCCTTCTGCAAAATGCGGCAAATAATGTTCATGAGTCGCACCAGCCAGTTCCAGATTTTTTAAAGGAAAGATTTCTCCCAGCATCAGATTCGTCGCATCTTCAATCTTTTCAGCACTAGCCTTAACCGTCAGATAACTCATTGGCGGCAGTTCCCATCGCACCCATCCCTCGGGTGGTATAGCTGCTTCGGGTACTTGAACACCTGCCAGATAACGTCCTTCTTTTTGCCACGGGTCCAACCAATGTTCTCTGTCACTCATTAATCCCCATAAGTGCAGATCTTTCATTTCCTGACCTGCTAAAAGCTCAATTATTTCATCGAAATGACTGTTCATTTGATCCCAGAGCAGCGGTACCCACGAGGGTCCCTCCTCCGCTAAGCCGCTACCTTCTTTACCAATCACAAAAATTGTCGGCATATCTATACGATTGACTCCTTTGATCTCCATCAACATTCCTCCTCCCTATAATTTTACTAATCTTCTGAAATAAAACCAACCAATAGTTCTTAACTGCGTATATGACCTTATATTTGATATACTGACAAAGGGATATCAAATATTCAACTTCTATTTTCTGCTGATACCTTTCGCAGAATGATTGATAGCTTGAAAATCGGGATAATTTTTTAATTATTACTTCTATGTGGAAAAGATGTGATGGAATGGATATGCAACGAGATTTACTTGCCTTAGCACTTTATTTTATTGTTTTGATTAGTTTAATGATTCGCTTTAAGAAAATGAAATTCAGAAAATTCTCCCTATGGACAGGTATTTTTCTAGTTTTATATTTTTGCGCGATCGAAATTCAAAGAAAAACATTTTTTATTTTGATACCGCTCTTCTTCTTTTTATTATTTTGCTATTTTTATTTTAAGGAAAAATGTCGTTTAAGGAATGGGTGGCTACTGAATCTTTCGCTAATCAGTTTTATGGGGTATGTAGCACTTGTCACCGTAAACTCCAGTTCTTTGATTGGCTTAGGCATTCTTGGGATTTTGCTGGTATTATTTTTATTAACGATTCTATTTGGTTTGTATGCGGCAATTATTTTCTTGATTGGCAATAGTTTTATTGTTCTCCGTCATGAATCACGCAAGCTGCCAAATCTATTAACCTTGATTCTAGGTTTAGCAATCATTGCACTAGTCGCACTACAAGCATTAGGACCAAAAATTTTACCAAACTGGTCAGTGATTTTATTATCAATTCCAACAACGATCGCAATGTATTTTTTTGTCGTTTTTTGGAATTTCCTTTCAATCTCCGTACTCTATCAATTTAATCAGCCGAAATACAATCAGGACTATATCATTGTCTTAGGAGCTGGATTAATTGGCGGCGAAAAAGTCACCCCGCTATTAGCAAAACGAATTGATCGAGCGATTCAGTTTTACCATAAACAAAGTGAGGAAACTCTATCACCGCCTCAGCTTTTGATGTCTGGCGGGCAAGGACCAGATGAAAAAGTCTCTGAATCCCAGGCAATGAGAGAATACGCCTTGGAACAAGGCATCCCCTCAGAGGACATCCTCATGGAATCGCAATCAACAAATACGCTTGAAAATATGCGTTTCAGTAAAGAAATTATGGAGCGGGAAAGACCTTCAGGCTATCAGGCGATCTTTACTTCTAACAACTATCATATTTTCAGAGCCGGAATGTATGCTGAAGAAGTTGGTTTAAAAATTGACGGTATCGGCTCAAAAACCGCACGGTATTACTTGCCGAATGCTTTTCTAAGAGAGTTCATTGCAGTCGCCTTAATGAATAAACGTCTTCACCTTATCATTTGCGGACTAATCACGTTAGGGTTCGTTGCTCTCGCAATTCTTAATTATTTTTTTGTTGGTTAAAAGCAAAAGAAGGAATGCCGATAGTCATGGCATTCCTTCTTTATTATTCTGCTCGTAATGCGATTGCAGCATCTTTTTTCGCTGCCATTTTTGCTGGAATGTGTCCACCGATCATTGTTAATACTGTCGAAACAATAATCAAGATAACGCCATGAACAGGATTCAATTGTGCTACATTTTTTAATTCAGTCATATTATACAAAATCGCGTTGATTGGGAATGTTGCCAAATAGGCGATGACTACACCTAATGTTCCAGAAGCCACTCCTAAAATACACGTTTCTGCATCAAATACACGAGTGATATCTTTTTTCCGTGCTCCCAATGCTTTCAGAACACCGATTTCTTTGGTACGTTCAATTACTGATGTATAGGTGATGATACCAATCATAATCATGCTGGTCACTAATGAGATTCCGGCAAAGGCCACCAATACATAAGTGATAGCATCCATTAAGCCGCCCGTCAATTCAGTCATTGTGCCGGCTAAATCTGTGTAGATGATTTTATCTTCTTTTTTCTTACCTTTATTGTAATCATCCAAGTAACTCAAAATTTGTTCTTTGTCTTTGTAATTGTTTGGATAGATCATGATACTACTTGGAATACTGTCCCCGCCTAAGTAAGCCAAGGTACTTTCTTTAGTCGCATCATCCAATTTTTCGTTCGTCATGACGTTTGTATCTGTATCTTTTTGCGCTGTAACGATTTCCGAATTTTCATTGTCTTTCACGATTTTAGAAGTTAGTTCATTACTGTAAGCAATCCCTGGTGCTAAAAGATTCATCGTTGACGATTGTTTTACTCGCAAGATACCTGAAATTTTCAATGTATCGTTGTTGGCATTCTCGTACATCGCTTGGTAGTCATTATTCGGAATGAAATTCCCAGTTGGAATTTTTGTATAGTATTCATTATTGTTGATTAGTTTAAATTCCGTTCCAACAATTTTATCGAAATCGATTTTCTCCCCATCTTTCACGTCAAATCCTAGGTTTTTCAATGAATTGATATTCGTACTGTTATTCGCATCAACGATCAATACAACATCCGTATCGGCTTTAGGATACGCCCCGGCTAATAATTTATAATTATCCTCTAAGAAATTGCCAGAATTTTTGTCCAACTGAGTTGGAAAAGAAGAGACACCCATTCCTGTCATACTAGACATTGCACTCATCATGGATGGACCACTGTCTGGAGCCTCATTGGATAATTTAACAGGCTTCACATCTCCGTCAACATCACGTAGAAGGTTCATTCCAACCACACGAGTAAAACCGATATTATTACTTAATTTTGGATCAATTTTGTTGATGTAATCGACATAATCCTGATCAATCTTATTCTTGTGCTGCGCTTTGTCTTCATCACTGATTTTAGCAACTATATTGTTTTTATTCTCTTTACTTGATTCACTTGCTTTATCTGATCCCAACGCCTGATTTCTATTAGCCGTTTGATCTGTCGTTGTTTTTGAAATTGTGATCGGATACTTCGCCATTGTTTCAGCCTGTGTGCTGTCAATTTGCTTTTGGAAACCACTTGATAAAGAAAGTACGATCCCAATACTGATGATTCCGATACTGGAAGCAAAAGCTGTTAAGAAAGTTCGGCCCTTTTTCGTTCGTAAATTATTGAAGGAAAGCTTTAGGGCAGTCATGAATTTCATTTTTGTTCGTTTTAATTGAAATTGTTCCCCCTTCTCGCCTTCAATATGAGGATGGGAATCATTTATAATCCGACCATCTGAAAATTGAATGATCCGATCAGCATACTTATTCGCCAATTCCGGGTTATGAGTAACCATGATAACTAATTTTTCTTTAGATAATTCTTGGATCAAGTTCATGATTTGAACACTGGTTTCCGTATCCAAAGCTCCAGTAGGTTCATCACAAAGCAATATATCGGGATCATTCGCCAATGCTCGAGCAATCGCGACACGCTGCATCTGTCCGCCAGAAAGCTGGTTCGGCTTCTTATGCATATGTTCTGCCAACCCGACACGTATCAATGCATCCTCAGCACGTTGTTGCTTTTCTTCTTTCGAAACACCGCTCAACGTCATCCCAAGTTCTACATTGTCAATAATCCCTAAATGACTGATCAAATTGTAGCTTTGAAAGACAAAGCCAATCGAATTATTTCGATAAGCATCCCAATCAGCATCTTTAAAAGTTTTCGTAGATTTTCCGTCGATTACCATGTCTCCAGAGTCATAATTATCGAGGCCTCCGATTACATTCAACATCGTCGTTTTACCAGAACCACTGGCTCCTAGGATCGCGACAAACTCTTGTCGACGAAATGCAACTGATACGCCATCTAAAGCTTTTGTCGTCGTATCACCCACATGATAATATTTTTTTATATCTTTTAATTCTAACATTGCGTCACCCTTTTTCTCTTAGTTTACTTTGCCAAGATAACATGGCATTATTAACTCAAAATGAACAAAAATTCATATTAGGTTCACAGTGATTTGCTATTATTATCGAGCAAAAAGGATGCTAGTTCAACTTTTTTGCAGTTTATCTGTTCTGGCATTCACTTTAGCAGTTTAGGTAAATATTATTTGGGAAAACCTTAGTTGAATTGTACACGGCATGAAAATTGAGCATCTTAGAATGAATAAGGAGGGCAACTCAAATGAATCGAATACTTATTGTAGAAGATGATGAAAACTTATCATTACTTTATCAATCAGCTTTGAGAAACGAACGATTCGAAGTATTTCGTGCAATGAACGGCATAGAAGCCTTAGATCTTTTAGATAAACAATTCATTGATCTAATCATTAGCGATATCATGATGCCGGATATGGATGGCTATGAACTAGCAGAAAGTTTGCGCGAGGCAGAATATGATCTTCCGATTCTCTTTATCACTGCCAAGGATTCTTTCGAAGATAAGAAACGCGGATTTACAATTGGCGTTGATGATTATATGGTGAAACCAATCGATGTGAACGAAATGATTTTACGTGTAGATGCTTTATTACGACGTGCTCAGATTGTCCATACAAAAGAATTGATCATCGGTGATACTCGGCTTGACCAAGAAACTTATCAAATCAAGTCACCAGCTCTAATCGATACATTGCCGCAAAAAGAATTTTTACTTCTATATAAATTACTCGCCTATCCAAACAAAATTTTCACCCGACAACAATTGATGGATGAAATTTGGGGACTGGATTCTGATACCGACGAACGGACGATTGATGTACATGTCAAACGGCTGCGCACTCGACTAGAAAAAATTCCTGATTTTTCTATCGAGACGATTCGAGGATTAGGATACAAGGCGGTCATTCACAAATGAGAAAAAAACTATTCTCCCAATTATGGGTATATTTTGCTGCAATTACTTTTCTAATGATGGTGATCGTATTATCTGTCTTCGTCTGTCTGCTTTTTATGATCAATCATTATCAGTTATTATCGCCTGAACGGGAAGGACACCTTTTCCCCTTCTATTTCATCATCTTTTTGAGTCTGATGATCGGTGCAGCACTTTCATTCTTTGTCGGGAAACGTATTTTGCAGCCAATCGGTGATCTGAGACAGGCCATGAGCAAAGTAGCGAAAGGTGACTTCACAGTTCAATTAAACGGACAGCAGCAAATGCAGGATGTTGAAGAGCTTTATCATGACTTCAACGTCATGGTAAAAGAACTTAGCAGCATTGAAACATTACGAAATGACTTTGTTTCTACTGTTTCTCATGAATTTAAAACCCCCATTGCCACGATTAAAGGGTACGTTCAGTTACTACAAAACGAAACATTGTCAAAAGAAGAAAGAAAAAAATATTTGGAACGTATGTTAGATGGCACTCAACAACTCACTCATCTTACTGATAACATTTTGAAATTAAGCAAACTGGAAAATCAAGGAATCGGGTTAGATTTCCAAGGTTTTCGTTTGGATGAACAGATTCGTGAAGTAATTCTATTTTTACAGCCGAAATGGGAACAATTAAATTTGACGCTTGATTTAGATTTGCCACGTACTCAATACTTGGGAAATGAAGAATTTCTTTATCAAGTTTGGCTAAATCTGATGGATAATGCCATCAAATATAGTCAAAAAGATAGTAGTATCCATGTCTGTTTATATAGCGATGAAACTGGTCAAGTTATCACCATCAGAGACGAAGGAATCGGTATGTCTAACGAAGTTGCAAACCGGATTTTTGATAAATTCTACCAAAGCGACACCAGTCGTAAAACGAAAGGGAATGGATTAGGTCTAGCCTTAGCGAAACAAATCGTTGAGTTACATCATGGCACGATTAAAGTCAACAGTTCTCTAAACAAAGGGAGCAACTTTAAAATATTTTTGCCAAACAACTTAAAAACTTCACAATTAAATGGCGCAAAAGGCTAATTAATTCATCAATAGTTAATATTTCTTTTGTAAGCTATGAGTAGCTAATAAAAGAAAGGGTGACCATATGATGGAGGAACAAAAAGTTACCAGGTCCGTTTACTTTGTAGAAGAGACACAAAATATTGAGGGCGCATACGTTGAAGTTAATACACTTTTTGTCGCTGATAATCAAGAGCAAGCAACCGAGGTCTACGAAAAACTACTTAAAGAGCAGCCAAAAAAATCTTTTGGTCTTTTACTAAACGAATATATCATCAATGCCGAAGGAGGCTTTTTCCATAATCTATTGCAATCTTGGAAAAACCTTCCTGCTGAATTTTATCGTAAAATGCAGGTCTTAACCTATCGGCCAATCGCTGAATATCAAAACTAACAAAAGAGAGACATCCACTAGGAATGTCTCTCTTTTTATATCATTGATAATAAAAATACAGCAGCTAATCCAGTAATCACTGAGATAGCCATCGAACGAGTTTTATACGCGACACCAGCAACTAAAAACATCGCGATAATCCGGACATTACCGATTAAATCAAAATGGTTCTCGCTAATAAATACGTCCTTGAATACCAAGGCTGCAAATAACGAGATTGGTACGTATTTCATCCAATCACTAAACCATTGGGGAACTTGTCGCTGCGAAAAATACAGCATCGGAAAAAGCCGCGGCAAGTACGACGCGCCAAAAAGGCAAAAAATCAGCAGCAGCAAAGAAGTATCACTCATGATGAACCTCCCCGCCAGTCAAATCATAATGATCTGGACCATCATCTTTTGTATTGGCAGTTTTTCGAATCCGCTCAATTAAATAACCAGTAAAAGAAGCCAATAGTGTCGCTAAGATTAATCCAAAGGTATTTTTGAAGACCAGCATGAAAATAACTGCCAATCCGCCAGATAATAAACCTGTAGCTAATAAAAGACCATTGCTCAGTTGCATCATGAACATAAAGATGAACATCGCCGTTAGAGCGAAATGAACCAATTCAGTATCAACATGGATTACAGATCCAAAAATCGTGCCCAAAACCGTGCTTCCTGTCCAAGAGGCCATTGAAAACCAATTGACATACAACGCCTTTTTGCGATCCCATTCGGGATCAGTAGAATATTTTAAATAATTGACTGCATAATTTTCATCATTCATCGACTGGGAAAACAAGGCGATAAATGAACGTTTTTCTTTTTTGAAAAATTGTGACAAACTGGAACCTAATAATGCATAACGCAGCTCCAAGAAAAAAACCATTAAGATTGTGGACACAAATGATGCATGAACACTTATCATCGAGACGACTAAAAATTGTGCGCCCCCAGAGAAGACAAGCATCGAAAGCAAGGCAGTCAATAAAATGTTAAATCCCGCTTTTTGCAATAGCATACCGCATGCCAAACCAACCGGAATGTAACTCAAACAAAGCGGCAATGCCGCGTATAAAGCCTCTAACCATGGTGTCCTTTTTTTTACAGGCATGGTAAGTTCTCAATTCCCTTCACGTTCACAGGATAAAAAGCATTTTCATTCTAACACATTCTTTAGAAAAAGGTAGCACTCTGAGGACATCTTATTTCTTCAGTCATTTTTCCTTAATTATTCGTAAAATGGGCTATTTATTTATGTTATACCTTACACAGAAGACCTCTCTCGAGAATAATACGAATTATAAATCAAAAGACTAACTAATCATTTGTTTTCCTTAAATAAAAAGAGGAAAGTTTTAAATTTTTCTTATGAAAACTTCATGTACGTTTTCACTCTTTTCTGCTTTTGGCACTTGTCTCATCAAACAAATCCCCCACATATATCAATGATTAAAAAAACGGAAATCTCCGCTTGCTTAGCTCCTGATAATAAACTCATTGCTGTATAAAGAAAAATCATTCAGCTGATTATCGATTTTTTAAAAAAAGTGGTAAGATAGTCAGCGAAAAGAGTTGAGTTACTAATGGGAAATAGTTTTCATGAGAATCGTTCGGTAGGCTTATTGCTGACTTTTATCGGCGGGATGATCGATAGCTATACGTATATTCGGTACGAAGCCTTCGCATCCGCTCAAACTGGAAATTTGATTTTGGCAATCATTCAAGCTTACGAACATCAATGGAACATGGTCGGAAAAAAATTACTTTCTACCCTATTCTTCTTTATCGGCATTCTCTTAGCAAAGTTTCTAATCGATTACTTTAAAAAGAGAGAAATGCATTTTTGGCGCCTGTTCCTTCTTTATTTTGAAGCGTTTGTGTTTTTCATCATCAGCCTGCGCTTCTTACAGCCGCACCCTGCCATTATTACAATTATGATTGCTTTTACCGCTGCAATCCAATGGGTGTCTTTTGATAAAATCAACGGACTCACTTACACGAATCTATTTACAACCGGTAATCTAAAAGGTATGGCAACAAACCTTTATGATTATTTGAGTACAAGAGATTCAGGGGCTAAAACGCGCTTCATTCATTTTCTTTTAGTTGTATTAGCCTTCATCGCTGGAGCAATCGTATCCGTTTTTTCTTATCGTACATTTGGAAGCAACGCCGTTTTGATTATCGCTGGACTATTCTTATATCTAGCACTTTCCGAAACATACTTAGTTTGGCGTTTCCGACGAAATACAACTATCTTACAAAAAAAATAACTCTTCAGCATTTGCTGAAGAGTCTTTTATAGTTGTTTTTAGCGATTTACAAAAAGTAAAAACAAAACCATTACTAAACATAAAACGCCCATAACCGTTCCGATTATAACGAGTCGCTTATCTAATTTTGCTTCTGGAGTAACCAGTGCCAATCCCTTATAACTAACAATCCCTATGAATCCGCCAATAAAATTCATGAAGATATCTGTCACATCTGTCGCTCCAATTCCAAAAATGAACTGCATAACTTCAATAAAAAGTGAGAACAAAAAGACAAAGACTAGCTTCTTAATGAATGACAAATTCTTTGCTGAAATTCCTAAAAGAACACCTAATGGGATAAAAATGATTGCATTCAAAATAATCTCATCCAGTGCAATCTTGCCATTTACAATCATAGAACCCTGAAATGGGCTCAAATTGATAGATCTCATTGGTTGGTCTAAACTTGCGGCTATATCAGAGAAGGACAGTGAAAATTTAAACAGTAAGATCCAAATCAACAGTAATAAATAAATGACAAGCAACACTTTACTTAGCTTCTTACTGATCATTATATTTCCTCCTCTAAGGAAAATTTAGTTACCGAACAAATGCAATCTCAATATCTCCATTACTCGTTTTTACTTCTAATTTTTTTGACCCGCTTTTCTGATTTCCTAAATTATTTGAAGCATTGCTTGTTTTAGAAACGATCGAAAAATCATCCTTATTCCCAACGATCGTCCCGTTTACTTTAGAGTTACTCGTTTTAAGCGAAATGGAATCGGATGACTTCACATTCATTAGATCAATCTTGCCATTGGAAGTATGGAATTCTCCTGATTTAAACTCTAAGTCCTTCAACGCCATTTTACTGTTGCTTGATTCAAAGGAACCTTCGTCAAATGTCATTTGCGATAATTCTACTTTGCCATTGCTTGTTTCTGCATCTACAGTTCGTGCATCCACATCATTAATGATCATCTTGCTGTTGGTAGTTTCCAAGTCTAGATTATTCAACGCCAGATTCTCCGTTGATATCTTCCCATTAGATGTTTCAACCTGCAAGTTTTTCAATTTGTCTTTTGGAATCTCGATAGTAACTCTTGGACTGCTGTTACCGAAATTGAAAAAGTCAAAGCTGAAGTTGAAGCCCATGATTTTTTTACGCTCTATACTTAAATGATCACTGGTTTGCTTAATTCTATATTTTATATCTCTGCTCTTCTTGTAACTAATACGTGTTTTATTGCCAGACACTCCCACAACATCAATCGGCATATTGCGATCGTCAACGCTCAATTTCTTAACCGTTTTCGATGTAGTGAATGTCTCATCACTCATGCGGTTATGGAAAAACATACTACTGATACTAACCAGTGCCGCCCCAACTAAAACTAACCCAATAATAATTTTTTTCATTTTTATACCCCTCACCTGTTTTTCTTACTTTTATCATAAAGAATTTTTCAACCGTTTACATGGGACAAAAGACTGATTCTTTCTCATTACTTGTTCCGATAGAATCCCGCCTTGATCTCGATAAAATCTTGGAATAGTTGGAACAATTGAAAAAGCATGGCCCGTTCTTCAAACGCTTGACGACTTTCCGGTAATTGTTTTTGCTGATACCGTTGATCCGTCTCCATAATTTTGTTTACTATCTCTGCACCATCATTATCTTCAGCTAACGTCTGAGCAGTGAATTCAAACAACTCTCGTAGTTCCTTAACATCATCTGGTTCCGCATCTAGACGATTCAATATCTGCAGCATGTCAGATAGAACTTTCAATTGCAAACGGCGCATGGCAAAATATTCAAAGTAATAGCTGTTTCCTGAAAAGAAACGATTCTCTTCAAACTCCTGCGCGCGAACTTGAGCCTCCCGAACAAACTCCCGCAACGATAAGCACTCTTGACGTAATTGTTCTTCTTTGGCGGGCTGATTCAGATAGTTGGACATTTGTCCCAACATCTTTTTCATGGAAACTTCGACGACAGCTTGATCCTCTTGAATTTTTTTTTCAGTATTCGGCATGTAGAGATTGGCTACTAAAGCACACCCAACACCAATAATCATTAGTAAATATTCATTGATGATCAGATTTAACGGCATCTCACTTGCTACTAAATAATGAGTAATCAAAACCGAACTGACTGCGATCCCTTCCGCCAAGTCGAAATGAATCGATAATGGGATAAATACTAATAAATATAAACCAAAAACTAACGGATGGAACCCAAAAAGCAAAAAACAAATCGCTGCAATCATTGTTGCCAGCGTCAAAGAAAAAAGCCGATTCAAAGCAGTTTTTGCAGTTGAACGTTTGGTATTGGTTACAGTCAATATCGTTATAATAGCCGCCGATGCAGCTGACTCCAGATTCAATCCATTGGCTAAAAGCAACGCAATGGGGGCTGCTGCCGCAGTCTTTATTGTACGTAATCCTATCTTCATTTGTTTTCTCCTCCATTTAAAAGCTTACACTAAAGTCACTCAGGAAAAAAGTCGCAACTTAGCAAATTATCTTGTATAGTAAATACGATATGAATTTCTAGTAAAAAAAACAGAGTAATAGAACTAAGGAGTGAACGTACTATGGAAAGCTGGCTTTTTTTAGGAGTCATTTTATTGATTGCCCTTATTGCAAAAAATCAAAGTTTGTTAATTGCAACAGTTGCGATTTTAGTTTTAAAACTAATTCCCCATTCAGATAAACTTTTGTCTCTATTAAATAAACAAGGTATCAATTGGGGGGTTACCTTAATTTCAGCGACGATCCTAGTTCCGATAGCTACAGGAGATATCGTCCTGAAGGATCTATTAAATACGTTAAAATCCCCGCTTGGTTGGGTAGCAACGATCTGCGGAGTATTGGTTGCTGTCTTGTCCTCAAAAGGTGTCGGTCTGATTAATCAATCACCTGAAGTCACCGTGGCATTGGTTTTTGGGACCATCATGGGTGTTGTATTCTTGAAAGGTATAGCTGCGGGCCCAGTCATAGCTGCCGGGATCACCTATTGCATTATGCAGGTCATTCAAGTTGTAACAAACCACTAAAGAAAACATCCCCCTGATTATTTTCTAACGAGAAGAATCAGGGGCTTATTTGTATCTCGCAAAAATCTCTTGTAAGATGGAAATAGAAACTTCACTCGTACAAACTAGGAGGCGGCAGCAATGAGAGTAAAATCTAGAACTGCGCGTTTACGGCAAATCATAAAAATAACAAATCACTATAATGTCGTCAAAAATATTACGCAACAGAAAGATCCAGAAGCTGTCCGTAAAGCATTTGAAGAGTTAGGCCCCACCTTCATCAAAGTAGGACAGATGATGTCGGTGCGTACCGATATTTTTACGTTGGCTTTCACAAAGGAACTGCGGAAACTGCAAGATGATGTAAAAACGGATGATTTCGATTCTGTCAAAACCTTGGTTGAAAAAGAATTAGAATTACCCTTAACAGAATTATTCGAAAGCTTTGATGAGCAGCCTTTCGCTTCAGCCTCTATTGCCCAAGCGCATCATGCACGGCTGAAAAATGGACAAAAAGTTGTCGCTAAAGTCCAGCATCCTGGAATCGCGGAAGAAATCGAATTGGATTTGTCTTTGTTTGAAAAAGCGATACCAATTGCTAATTGGGTGCCTGAAAGTAAAGTGATCGACCTAAAAAGCATTCTGAAAGAGATTCGGGAATCATTACAAAATGAATTAGATTTCCAAAAAGAATTAGTTCTAGCGGAAGAATTCTATCGTTTGAATAACGACTGGAAAGAAATTCGTGCACCTAGAATGGAACCCGCCTATTCGACTAAAAAGGTGATCGTTATGGAATTGATGCCTGGAACGAATTTAAAAGAATTAATCAATGCGGAAGACGACAAAATCGTGCAAAATAAGACAACTTATAAAGAACTGAAAAAAACAGTCAGTGAATTGTTGATTGAACACTTTATGAAAGAGGTCTTTGAAGATGGTTTTTTCCATGCTGATCCTCATCCCGGCAATATCTTGTTGCAGCTGATGACTGAAGAGGAAAATCGAAAACAGCCGCAGCTAAAATCAAAGGAGCAGCGAGGAAAAATCGGCGGAATCCCTTACGAATTTACTTATTCCAAAAACAAGCAGCTTCGGCCTTTCCGATTGAACTTCATTGATTTTGGTATGATGGGAACTTTGAATCGCGAGATGCAAGCAAAAATGAGCAATACAATCATTGCCATCTACAGTAAAGATAACCAACGGATCACTAATGCCGTTCATGCGATCTGCAAACAGGTTGGTGGCTTTGATGAGGAGAAGTTCACTTACGAACTAGATGATTTTTTGAATCGCTACTTAAATTTACCTGTTAAGGAAATTGACCTGCAGAAGGTGTTTTCGCAAGTCGTAATCATATGCCATGATAATAACCTGCAGATAGATGATTCGGTGACGATGCTGATTAAAGCATTTGGTACTCTAGAAGGTGTGATTGAGGATCTCAATCCTGATCTATCCTTGTTCGAAGTCGTCGCTCCTTTTGCACAAAAATATTTTCTTCAACAATTGAATCTGAAGGACGAAATACAAGAAACAGGATTGGACTATCTCACTACCCTAAAAGCTTTACCAAAAATCCCGAGCCATGCTTTGAATGCGTTAGATACCTTTGCTAAAGGAAAGGGCAAATTGAATCTTGAGATAAAGAATCAGCGAAATTTATTAGAACGAGCTGAAGCAATGGTCAATCGTTTGGTCATAGGTCTAATTCTTTCTGCTTTAGTCATCGGTTCTTCCATATTGGTTCAAACTTCACCAGAAGGCGACACTTTAATTTCTGATTTGGGAATTTTTGGTTATTCAGTAGCTGGCCTTTCTATTCTATTCCTAGTCATTGAGAGCCTCTATCGCCGCTACCGTAAGTGGAAAGAACGTTAAATAAATTCGTAGAAGTGTGCTTCTTGTTTAGCATACTTCTTTTTTTTATACAAAAATCTTGCTCTTTCTTTTTTTTCTTACGTAATAAAAAAAACGGAAAATCGCAAAAATAAATATTTTTAACAGGCCTTGTGCCCCCTAAACTGTCTCAAAAAAGTTTATTTTAAAAGTATAATGAGCAACTTTTTTTACGCTGAATTGTCAAATTAATTGCAACATTTCTTCTTGAAAGACTTCCCAACAATTTTTCCAGTTCAATGTTTTTTTAGGACGCATATTTATCTTGCGTAATGCTTCCTGTTTCTCCGTAGGGGGTACCTTTGAAAAATCAGTTCCCTTAGGGAAGAATTCTCTAAATAAACCATTCCCATTTTCGTTAGATCCGCGTTGCCATGGGGAGTATGGATCACAAAAATACATAGGTACGTCTAAATCTTTCTCAATTTCTTTCCAGCAAGAAAACTCTTTCCCACGGTCGACCGTAAAGCTTAAAAATGCCTTGTGACTCCCTAGGTCTTGCACAAAAGCTTTAATCGCTTGTGCCATTGACTTCGCGGTACGATCCCTCATTGAGATCGCCCAATAAAAGCGTGTTTTCCGTTCAATAAACGTTGCTTCGCAGGCTTTGCTTTCCCCTCTGCTAGAAACAACTGTGTCCAACTCCCAATGTCCAAATTCTTCTCGAGTTGACACAGAAGCTGGGCGTTCATCAATGGTATGCCCTACAGTCATTTTGCCTCGTGCCTCTTCTTGTTTTTCTTGTCTTCTGCCTTTATGTCTCAGACACTGTTTAGACACATTAAGAATACCGGCATAGAGCCAATTGTAAATGGTTTTGAATGAAACTATTTGACGATCATTCGCAATTTGTTCAGGGGACCAGCTGTCTTCAAGATCACATTCAATCTGATAAGCGAATTCAGAAGTCCATTTGGACTTCGCACCACAGGCACTGCGCTTCATTTCCGCATCTAATTGCGCATTGTCGGCATTATAGATCAAATCTTCGGGTACTCGTTTCAACTCACGATCAATCGTTGTTCGGCTAACACCAATTCTGTCCGCTATTTCTTGAATACTCTTGGCATCATAAATCATCGTCTCTATACATTTTCGATTATCTCGTGTAAGCTTTTTGTGTGAACCCATCAAAATCACTCCTAGTAGTTTGTTATCCTAAACTCATTTTACTAGAAATTTTTGATGGGTTCTTTGTTGCGATTAATATTACAATTCAGCTTACAAAAAAAGAGGAACATTTTATTATTTTATTGTGAACAATTTAAAAATATTAAAGTGAGGAGGTGCGGTATGAACAAGTTTCTCAAAACCATCCTAATTATTTTTTCATTGGTTTTACTTTCTATTTTTCTTTCCGTCGTCGCAATTTATTACTTTATTGCTTCTAATCCGCTAGATTTCAGCTCTTTACAACAATTCGTGCTAACGAATAATTATGCTCAGGTATATTTATTCTGGGTAGCGGCAGCGTTAACGATTTTAACGGTAATCGGGATTTTCGTAATCCTATTCTATCCAAAGAAAGTTACTAAGTTCGTCTTAAAGGAAGAACGTGGAAAATTAGCTTTGGATAAGCGAGCAATTGAAGGGTATGTTCGGACAAGTATCAAACAGGAAGACTTTATGGACAACCCCAAAGTCAATGTAACGGCGACGAAAAATAAAATTAAAGTGAATGTTCGTGGGCAATTGAAGAAAACATCCGGTTTAGTTGGTCAAACAGATCGCTGGGCCAAAAATGTCGAAACAAAAATCAAGGAATTATTAGGTCCGGAAGAAAAAGTTGCGATCAAAGTAAATCTTCAAGCATTTGAACCAGCGCCAACAGAAACAACCGTAACACGTACACGGCCGCGAGTAGAATAGGAGGAACAGCGATGCAGGAATTTTTAACACGAGACAAACTACCTTTGATCTTCGGTATCCTCGGTTTTATTTTAGCTGTGCTCTTCTTTACCATCGGCTTCTTTAAAACGATTTTACTGATTTTGATTACGGTCATTGGAGTAGGTATCGGCATTTACTTAAAAAACAATCATATTTTAGATGATTATTTAAGAAAATAGATTACACAATCCGATTTAGAAAAGCTTTCTCTTTTTGAAAAGGCAATACATTAATTACAATTAGGAGGATATATTGATGGAAAACACAACAATCAAACCAACAGAACAAAAAAAGGACGTTAAAGGTGAATTGACTTATGAAGACAAAGTCATTCAAAAAATCATCGGAATCGCTCTAGAAAACGTAGACGGCTTATTAACTGTCGATGGTGGTTTCTTCTCTAACATTAAAGATAAGCTAGTAAACAGCGATAATGTGACTTCCGGAATCAGTACTGAGGTCGGCAAAAAACAAGTTGCTGTTGATATGGATGTAGTTGTTGAATACGGTAAAGATATTGAAAACATCTATGATCAAATGAAAAATTTGATTTCTGGAGAAGTCGATAAAATGACTCACTTAGATGTCATCGAGGTCAACGTGAACGTTGTAGACATCAAGACTCGTGAAGAATATGAAGAAGACAGCGAAACAGTTCAAGATAAAGTGACTAGTGCTGCTCAAACAACTGGAAAATTTGCCTCAAAACAAACTAACCGTGCGAAAAGCGCTTTGAGCAATCAAACAGATAAGATTAGCGACAACCTAGAATCTGAACCACGTGTCCAATAAACTCGTCTTCCCCACTGACTAGCTGAAACTTAGCTAGTCTTTTTTGCTTTTCTTCAGGTCTGCACATGGTGATAAGAAAAATTAGTCTACGACACCAACTAGAAACAGCCAAAGCTACTTCTGGAACTAGGTTCCCGATTTAGCTTTGGCTGTTCTTTCTATATATCTTTATAGCCTAAATAATCCTTATACGTTTCCGCGGCCATTGTTCCTTTTACGATTGCCTGTCGAACGGCTTCAACTGCTAAAATCGATACCGCTTCAAAACTTGCTTCGATTTGATTTGCTCCCAAAACAAACAATGTATCCCCATCATAAGTAGTATGCGATGGACGAATCGCTCTTGCGATCCCATTATGACTAAGATCAGCCAACTTATTCATCTTGGCTTTGGGGAATGTTGCATTGGTCATAACACAGCCGATTACTGTATTGCCGTCAAATAAAGCTGCTTCATTTTGATAATGTTCGAGGAAAAGGTCTTCAGAGAATCCAATTTTAGTTTCACCAACTTTTCGAGCGCCAGCTATAATTTTTCCGACGCCTTCATCAAAGACATCTCCGACAGCGTTTACTGCGATCACGGCGGTTACCCATAAATTCCCATGTTGCATTGTGTGTAGTCCAATACCGCCTTTCATGGCGTTTCCCGCCCCATTAATTGTACCAACACTACAACCAGTTCCAGCACCATAATTTCCCGCGTGAAAAACATGGTTACTAAAAGCTGCTTCACACGCTTTACGACCAGCCTGATAGTCTGGACGAATATCTGATCGACCGATTCGTAAATCAAAAAGACTCGCCCCAACCACATTCGGGACAAACGTAACCCCCATGTCCCGCCCTATTTTATTCTCTTCTAAAAAATCTACGACACCAGCATTCGCTGCTAATCCAAAAGCACTGCCGCCAGATAAAGTTACTCCGTGGACAAATTTCCGATTATTCTCAGACTTTAATGCATCCGTATCTCTTGTATTTGGTGACCCGCCACGAACTGAAACCCCTCCCGTGACGCCATCTTTACAAAGAATTACTGTGCAGCCAGTCATTGCTTCTGTATCGGTATATTGGCCAATGCGAAAAAAATTTTGATATTGTTCCATCTTGTTCCTCCACTCATTTTCTCTATTCTAGCCTATTCCTCTAATCAGCTCAATTTTGATTAAAGCTTCTTTTCTATCTTATGCTAATTCTTGTTTCTCTAAGATTATGAGGTATAATTTAAGTGTTCATTAGGCAAACGATTCTGTTACTTGAAAGAATGTACAAAAACAACCGCCTTTTATAAGCGGTTGATTACTTCATCGACATTCTTAATGGTTACAGAGATTGTACCATCAGGGTTGTTCGTAAATTCGATTAATTCAGGGTTGCGATAAACGTCCAAGGGGACAATCAATTCGATCCCATTTGATAATTTCAATTTTTGTTTGCCGTATTTTTTTTCGGTGATTTCGCGAACCTCTCTCAATAGTGGTGCTTGATCCACGTACCCTTTCTCAACAACTTCTTCTTGGAAAGCCATTTGAGCTGATACATTATCTTTAAAAACTTTTTGTGCAACAACTTTTGCATCAATCTGTCCACTTTCTTCTACTACATCGTAAACAGCTTCCTTCACATCTGCGATCACATCATGCTTTTGGTTTTCAAATTTAGCACCGATTTTTTCGGCTACTTTTTTAATGACGCGAACATTTTCTTCCAAGGATGGTGCTGGACGACTTTCAATTACTTGTGTTGAAAAATACAAGCGTTTCTCTCCAGAAAACGGATATTTTTTCTCGATCATCTCATAGCTCAGATTACCTAAATTGACGACGATTCCCTCATCAGCCTTTTGCGACTTACTTGAAAGCAGGGCACGATGTACGATTAATTCATTTCTTAAACCCGCTTCATCCGAATCAACAATATGAGTATACCCTTCATGATAGTTCACTTTTAAAAAGGCTAAATACAGTTGCGTATCTTCTTCAAATAAAACGACAAAAGCATCTGCACTTGGTGCTTCTTCACTCTCTTTATAAGCCTCGTACCATCGAGTCACGATTTTTTCGCTAGCGGATAAAAAATCATGTTCCGCTTGTTGGCTTAACAAAGCAAAGCTAGAATCTTCTGTCAACGTTCCTGTCTTGGTTTGGGCTGAAGATAATTTTTGAATTTTTTTTGTTAAATACTCTCGAACATATTCTTTCGTTAGATCTAGTTCGCTCTGGCTATAAATTGGATCGCCTGATTCACGATCAACAATATGAAGAGCCGCTTTCTTTAAATAAATATCCATAAATTCCCTGCTTTCTAAAAAATGAAATTCTGCCTATGATTTTCTAAAAAACAGCTAGTACAACTTGGCTGCAGTTTTTTTCAATGATTGAAAAAGTCCTTCTTTCGCGCATCTATCATTCGCTGAGCATATAAAAAATGAAATAAACTCAGTTCAATTGAAAACAACTCTTAGAAAATTTAATCTTAAGTTCGATTACATATCATTTACTAACCTGATGAAGCAAGACGTAAAATTGACAAAAACAGAACTGGCAACTTGATTATCATACACAGGAAATAGGTAAAATAGCAACTATTCTTTTATTAAAAATTCGACCTTTTTCATTTGATAAATGTAGCCGAACAACCCTTTCAGCTACAAAAAAACGCTGAAGCAAGCTTCAACGTTTTACTTTAGTAGTAATGGTGATTTTTTTCCTGCGCCTGCTGCTGAAGCAACTTCATAAATTCAGCCTTCGACATTTGCTTGACGGTATCACTGCCATGTTTGCGAACCGCAAATGTATCTTCAGACAATTCTTTGTCGCCAATTACTAAAATATAAGGAATTTTACGCAATTCAGCATCTCGAATTTTTTTGCCTAACTTTTCATTACGGAGGTCTTTCTCTACACGAATTCCCGCAGCATGAAATTCCTGAAACAATTCTTCTACACCTGCTTCATGAGGCTGAGCAACATTGATTAATGCTACCTGCTTTGGTGCTAACCAGAATGGAAATGCTCCTGCATAGTGCTCGATTAAGATGCCTAAGAAACGATCGAGTGATCCAAAAACAGCACGGTGAATCATAACTGGCTGTGCTTCCTGATTATTTTCATCGACATAAGTCAGATCAAATTTTTCAGGCATTTGGAAATCGAGTTGGACAGTCGCACATTGATGACTCCGATTCAACGCATCCTTGATATGAATATCTATCTTCGGTCCATAAAAGGCCCCGTCACCTTCGTTGATATTGTACTTGTAACCAAGGTCAGTCAATACTTTCCCCAAAGAAGCTTCAGCTTCATCCCATAGCTCGATCTCACCCATAAAGTCATCTGGGCGAGTCGATAATTCAACACCATACTCAAAACCAAAAATCTTATAGACTTCATCGATAATTTTCAACGCTAAAGCAATTTCCTGCTCAATTTGATTCCGTCGAACAAAAATGTGCGCATCATCCTGACAGAAGGTCCGAACCCTCAACAACCCATTCAATGCACCGCTGAATTCATGGCGATGGACCTGTCCAAATTCCGCCATTCGCATCGGTAGATCCCGATAAGACCGCTTGCGATCCTTGTAAATCAAACAGTGCCCTGGACAGTTCATTGGTTTCAAGGCGTAATCTTCATCAGCAACCTTTGTAAAATACATATTGTTTTTATAATGATCCCAGTGTCCAGAACGTTCCCATAGACGTTGGTTTAAGATTAACGGCGTTTTGACTTCTTTATAATCATATTTAGCCTGTAGCTCGCGTAGAAATTTTTGCAATTCATTACGGATAGTCAACCCGTTTTCTAAGTAAAACGGCATCCCGGGTGCTTCTTCGGAGAACATAAATAAATCTAATTCTTTGCCCAATTTTTGATGACTGCGTTTTTCCGACTCTTCCAAATAATCTAAGTGCGCTAAAAGCTGTGCCTTCTCTGCAAAGACCACCCCCGTTACCCGTTGAAGCATTTCATTTTCAGGATTTCCTTGCCAATAAGCACCTGAAACCTTCAATAAGGAGAAATATTTGGCTGTCTTCAGTTCTAACGCAGCGGGTTCTAAGAAAAATTCTGTCGCATTACCAAAAGAATAAACAAAAACAGTTTGATTTCCATCGAGCTCCGTTAGCGCTGATAGTTTCAGCTCGTTGTCTTTAAATACTTCTTTCGCTTCTGACACAGTCATCGTTGCACTTTCTATCGATCTGTCAGCTCTGAGTTGTTCCTTGATATGATGTTCCAAATCCTTCAAAATTAAAGCACTCAGCGGCTGCTTCACACGTAAATCGACCCAAATCGTTTGATCCTCTCGATGAGATTTTGCAAAAAGTGCTTCTGGATAATGTACCTTGACCGCTTCTTGCAGTAGCAAACTGACTAATTGACAAATCGCAGTCGTTCCCTCTTTAGATGCGCAATCGTAAAAAGCAAGTTCCGCATTATTTTTAACAGGAGTTGATAAGTCAACGAGCTCGCCGTCAATGCTGCCAACGACTGCCTCTTCCATCAATTGATTTTTTATATCAAGCAACGTGGTGTTTTTCTCCACCCTTTGTTTGCTTCCATCCGGTAAAACAATTTCGATTTCCTCTGACATTCAACTCAACTCCGATCCGCTTTTTCAATTAAATTTTTCTTGCGTACCTTTTCTTTTTAATTTTAACAAATGGGTCGCAGGGTTTTCAATAAAAAAACGTCCCTATAAAAATAGGGACGTGAATAAACGTGTTACCACCCAAGTTCCCAAAAAGTTTGCACTTTTTGGCTCATAAGATACATAACGGCTATCAACCGGACCGTTTGCGGTCACTCAAAGGGAGTAATCTGCTTTTCTCAATCAGAAGTTTCCAGCCATGACTTCTTTCTCTTGTAATGAGTGCAAAAACAAATCTTATCCTTCTCATTGCATTCAGTTATTGATTAAAGCATAGACTTGCTCAAAAATTTTGTCAACGCTTTTTTCTTTTATTTACTCATTTGATTTTAGAGCATCGATCATATTTATATGTCTCAGGCGAAAATGCGTCGCGACCATTACGATTACCGAGAACAAAATCGTTAAACCGCCAGACACAAGGTATGCACCTACATGAATAACTAGTGGAAATGTGATTGTTTCCATTGAAGCCTGATCCAAAATAAATTTTGTCAAAATGATCCCTAGACCATAACCAAATAGAATTCCTAAAATAGTAAAGACAAAGTTCTCACGAAAGATGTAAGAAGTTACTTCTCGATCATAAAAGCCTAATACCTTGATCGTAGATAATTCTCTTAAGCGTTCAGAAACATTAATATTAGTTAGATTATATAACACGATAAAGGCCAACAAGCCTGATAAAACTACGAAAATCCAAACAATTCCATCCAAATTATCCATTGAATGCTCCTGAGTTTCAATTTGTGTCGACATAAAAGAAGTATTTGTCACTTGATCCGAACTCAAAAGTTTTTGTGCTAAATCCTTTTCTGCACCCTTAGTCAGTGGTTTACTTTTCAATAAATAACTATTCACTACAAAAGCTTCTCCGCGAGCCTTTTCATAATACTCTTTTGACAAATACAAGAAGTTTCCTAAATAATTATCGGTGATATTCGAGATTTTAATTTTAAAAGATTGCTGTTCTTCATCATAGACAGTTAAGCTATCCCCTTTCTCTAGGTCAAACAGCTCAGCCATTTTTTTCGTGATTACTGCACCCTCATTGGATAGAGAAAAATTTTCATCCTGTTTCTTCAAATGAAGATACTGTTTGAAAGCCTGACGGTTCTCCGGCACCATCATAGTCAACTTCTGATTGGCTTGTCCCTTTTGCTTCAGTTCAACCGTTTGATTCATCATAGCTAACTCACTAGTAATATTTTTATTCTCAGAAAAAATTTTTTCGACCGCCGTTTTATTCGGTTGATCTTTCAACGTAACAATCGCATCATAATCAATGATCGGACCAAATTGCTTATCTCCGACCGAACTTAGTGAATCTTTTAACCCCACTCCTGCCACCATCAAAGCTGAGCACCCAGCAATACCAATAACAGCCATGATCATTCGCGATTTATACCTGAACAGGTTTCGATAACTAACCTTTGAATTGAAACTCATACGGGACCAAATCGGTGTGATTCGCTCTAGAAAAATTCGCTTTCCCGGTTTAGGTGCTTTAGGTTGTAATAGTTCTGCCGGCTTTTCATGTAATTCTCGCAGTAAGACAAGTAAAGCTGCGCCTAAACTCGCAAACAAAAAGGCGATCGTTGCTTGAACGATTGGGCGTGACAAATAAAAGGCCTCCACACCAGGAAAATTATAACGATCACTTGAAAGATTAAAAACAAGCCGCGGCAGTGTCTGGGTTCCAATCACAGAGCCAAAAACGATTCCGATAGCGGCAGCAGACAAGGCGTAAATGATATATTTAATCGATATTTCAAAACGAGAATAGCCTAACGCTTTTAGCGTACCAATCTCTCGTCGATTTTCTTCTATCATCCGCGTCATCGTTGTGAAGGTGATCAACGCAGCAATAAAAAAGAAGAAGACAGGAAAGACATTTGCGATAGCGGCAATCCGATCAGAAAGATCACCATATTCTTGAAATCCTGGATTATCTGCACGCTGCTCATAAGAATAGCTCGGTGTCTTCAAATTAGTGATAGCTTTTTCACTATTATTAATTTTCTGTTGAGCTGACAATAACTTTTCCCTATTGCTACTAAGTTCTTTTTGCTGTTCCTCAAGCTCTGCCTGAACTTGAACCAACTGAAGATTTTCAACTGGCATCATGGCAGTCTGTTGTTCTAGCTGTAGTTTTGCATGATCTAACTCTTTTTGTCCATCATCCAGTTTAGTTAAATTACTAAGTATTTCCGCTTTTCTTGGTAACAATTCCTTTTCTGCTTCAGACTTGATTTCTGCAGCTCGTTCTTTTGGTCGATCTACAAAAATATCTTCAACCTTCTCAATGTTTTCATCCATCACTTTTTTATAAGAATCGCCATACGTTTCTTTA
Organism: Enterococcus sp. AZ128; assembly: GCF_051714485.1. Taxonomy (NCBI): domain Bacteria; kingdom Bacillati; phylum Bacillota; class Bacilli; order Lactobacillales; family Enterococcaceae; genus Enterococcus; species Enterococcus sp. AZ128. Next base: position 258,124 of record NZ_JBIORZ010000001.1, on the reverse strand, counting down.
CCCTTGACATTCGTAAAGAGAAGATAGATAACCGATTTCACTTCGCTTGAAAAGTTTTCTTCTGGTAGATAAGCAAAAAAATCAACGACTCCATTTCCCACGTTAGAAAGTCCTCGTTCTTCCGTACTTATATACATCGGTGATTGAACAAAGCCGACGATTTTATACTTTTTTCGTTTTAATTGATCTGACTGATTAATTTGGTACATTTGATTCAGGCGATAGCCTTCCTCTTTAGCCTTCTCATCCAGTACGATCTCGTTTTCTTTTTTAGGCAAATGCCCAGATTTTACAATCAAGTGATTCTGCTGACTCTTTTTATCATAGGAGTAAAGCTTAACCACTTGATTTTTTCCACTATCCGCATAAAAAAGCTGATGGCCACTTTCAACCTTAGCATCAGGAATTTCCTTCGCTAGTCTCTCATCCTCTTCAGTCAATCCGCCGGTGGAAATAATTTGCAGATTTGATAATTTTTGCTCGTCAACATACTGACTAGCCGAATGATTCAAAATTGGACCTGTAGCTTTGATTCCGACGTACAATAAGGTCCCTAATAAAATAATCAGGACGATTGCGATAAAGCGCCCTTTGGAATAAATAATTTCACGTAAACTTGCTTTAAAATAGGTTTTATTTTTCATTTATCTGCTCCTGTTTTTTCATCCATTTCATTCTAACACAAAACGTTTTCATGATTAGCACGAAAAATTTGCACAAAAAAAGAACAATGCAAAATAAAAAAATTCTGCATTGTTCTTTTTAAAATTGAGTCTATTTATATTTAGTTCTTAAATGAATGGATTGGTGCTGGAATACGCCCACCGCGAGCAATAAAATCTTCCGAACCTGCTCCATTGACCGCCATGACGGGCGCTCTACCTAATAAACCGCCAAATTCGACCATCTCGCCAATTTCTCTTCCTTTGGCAGGAATGATCCGAACAGCAGTCGTTTTGTGATTGATCACGCCGATCGCTGCTTCATCAGCGATCATCGCCGCAATACTGCTTGCTGGTGTAGAACCAGGAATCGCGATCATATCTAAACCTACTGAACAAATCGCCGTCATAGCTTCCAATTTCTCGATTGTCAACGAACCATTATTGACTGCATCAATCATACCAGCATCTTCAGATACCGGAATAAATGCGCCAGATAATCCGCCGACATGATTGCAGGCCATGACTCCGCCTTTTTTCACCGCATCATTCAGCAACGCTAACGCGGCAGTCGTTCCATGGGTTCCAACCGTTTCTAAGCCCATTTCTTCCAACACATGAGCAACTGAATCTCCAACTGCTGGTGTTGGTGCCAACGATAGATCTACAATACCGAAAGGCACATCTAAACGTTCTGAAGCAATTTTACCAACCATTTGCCCCATTCGTGTAATTTTGAATGCAGTCTGCTTCACAACCTCAGCGACAACATCAAAAGATTCACCTTTCACTTTTTCCAAAGCTCGTTTTACAACACCAGGTCCGCTGACTCCGACATTGATGACGCAATCCGCTTCGCCCACTCCATGGAAGGCACCCGCCATGAAGGGATTATCTTCCACTGCATTGGCAAAAATCACTAATTTTGCACAGCCTAGATCAGAAGCATCAGCGGTCTCTTTGACGATTCGGCCTGTATGCGCAACAGCGTCCATATTAATTCCAGCTTTTGTAGAACCAATATTGACTGAGGCACAGACAAAATCCGTCTCGGCTAAAGCCTGAGGTATGGAATCGATTAGAATCCTATCCCCATGTTGATAGCCTTTTTCGACTAAAGCAGAGAAACCACCTAAGAAGTTTACACCAACAGCTTTAGCTGCTTTATCTAATGTTTTAGCAAATTTCACATAATCTGTATCTGGAGTCGCTGCGGCAACAATACCGATTGGTGTAACAGAGATACGTTTATTAATAATTGGAATACCGTATTCTGCTTCGATCGCCTCACCGACTTTTACAAGGTCTTTTGCTTTTGTCGTAATTTTTTTGTAAATTTTTTCACAGGCACGATCACTATCGCTATCAATACAATCTAGTAAAGATATCCCCATGGTAATCGTCCGAATATCCAGATTTTCTTCTTCGATCATTCGGATCGTTTCCAGTATTTGATTGGTTTCCACAAAGAACCCTCCTTATAATTTATGCATCGTGTCAAAAATTTCTTGATTCTGAATACTGATCTTCACGCCTAGAGATTTTCCTAATTCATGAAGCTGTTCTCGTGCCCCTTCGAAATCTTTTGTAGCACTGGTTAGGTCCACTAACATCATCATTGTGAAATAGTCCCCCATGATTGTTTGAGAAACATCAAGAATATTAATTTTTTGTTCCGCTAATTTTTGACTGACACCAGCTACGATACCAACCTTGTCTTTTCCTATAACCGTTACTACGCCACGCATTTGCATAACTCCCTTCAGATAATTGTTTCCCATTATAGCACAGTGATGGCAAAACGATTAGAATTTTATTAATTAAATCTACTTTTTTTACCTAAACGTTCGTGTTTTGACAAACTAGCTTACCAAAAGAAGCGCATGGAGAAACTTATTGGCTAGAATAAAAATTTTATTTGAATGGTAAGTATGGTGAACATAAGTTTTTTTAGTCTTTGAAAAAAAAGTCCTTTACTATGAACTAGCCGCGAATGATGATTAGCATTTTGAATATTCCTACAATTTAATATTTTAGATTTCCTAAAAAAACAAGGCTTCGTTTTCTAAACGAGTCCTTGTTTTTTTACTATTCTGGAATGATCGCAATGGCCCGCACATTGAAGCCAGGAGCATCCTTTACTTTTGGCACTCCGATTGAGATTGCTCCGCCAACCGGCGGAAGCTCCGTTAATCGATTCAACACTTCGACTTGAAATTTGTCTTGGCCCAACCAATATAATTCACCAATCAATCCGCCGTTCTTCGTGCAATCAACTGATGAGTCGGTATCTAGCGTCTCATGACCAATCGCCGTTACATTTCGTTCTTCATGTAAAAACTTTAAAGCTGCCAACGACCAGCCAGGCGTATGAGCTTGGCCTTCTGAATCAACATTATAGAAGACTTCTGGATTCGTCCAGCGCTTTGACCAGCCACTGGCAAACGCCACAAAGCTGCCCGCTGGGATTTCCCCATATTTCGCTTCAAAACTATGGATATCTTCCACTGTTACAGAATAGTCCGCGTTTTCTTCAACTTCTTTTTCTTTATTGATGACGATTAATGGCAATAAGAAATCTTTGATCGGCATTTGATCCACCGACATACGATTTTCGACGAAATGTACTGGAGCGTCAATATGCGTCCCATATTGCGTAACCAATTGATATTCTTTTGCAAAAAAACCATCATCTTTCACAGTAACCAATGTTTTTTCCTTCATTGGTTGAAAAGATTGGAAATAGGGAATCCCGCCGTGGATATTGTGGCTCAAATCAACCCATTTCTGTTGCTTTAAAAAGTCGATGCTGTTTGTAATCTCACTCATACTATTCCTCCTCACACTCAATAATTAGAACGTTTTCATTTTCTCTTAACGATACCGAGAAAAAATTCCTCTGTCAAATCATTATCAAAACGACAGGAGTAGGAGCGTAGCTGATAAAGAAGCTGCGCCAAATATTTAGCACAGCTCCTTGATTAGTTATTTGTTAAAACAATTTTTCCTTTAGCATGATGTGTCGCACTTAATTCATGTGCTTCCCTCACCCCAGCTGCTGTAAGTGGGTAAGTATGACCAACTACACTTCTGACCTTTCCTTCAGTCATTAGATCAGCTATTTCTTGTAATTGTTTGCCATCTGGTTGAAGCCAAATACTCTCTGCTTTAGCAATACTCTTGGCTAATTCTTCATCCGGTTGGTTGACGATCGAGATTAGACGGCCATTTTTATTTAACACTTTGAAACTGTCATTTTGAATATCTCCGCCCATCGTATCAAAAACTACATCGATGTCTTCCAACACTTCTGAAAAATCAGTGGTATGGTAATCAATTACTTGATCCGCACCTAACTCTTTTAACAATGCATGATTCTTTTCACTTGCGGTAGTGATGACTGTCGCTCCAGCATTTTTAGCTAATTGAATAGCATAAATACCTACACCCCCTGCACCAGCATGAACTAAGACTTTTTCACCCGCTTTTAGTTTTCCATGAATGAATAGCGCTTGATAAGCAGTTAATCCTGCTAAAGGTACCGCTGCCGCATCTTCAAAAGACACTGAATCAGGTTTTTCTGCTAATAAGTGATCATCAACAATCGCATAATCTGCATATGTCCCAAAACGTGTCGTTTCTGGACGAGCAAAAATTACTTGGCCTGCCTGCCAATCATTTACTTCTGTTCCAACTTCCACAATCTCACCTGCAACATCCCAACCTAAAATGATTGGAAAATTCCAAGGCATCATTTGAGCTAAATACCCTTCTCGTAATTTCCAATCAATCGGATTAACTGATGTAGCCTTTACCTTTACTAAAACTTGATGATCGCCTAGTTCGGGCAATACCACATTGCTTTCTTTTAATTGGTTCGCATGACCATATTCTTCTATTACAATTGCGCGTGTTTCCATTCGTGCATCCCTCCATATCGCTCCATTATAAAAGCCCCATCTAAAATTCGGAAATGATTTGCTTAATTAAACAAACAGGAAGACAGGAATAAATCGTTTGAAATTTTCCAAACAATTCTAAAAAAAACGAAAAGAATCCACGCCTCTAACTGAATAATAAAATAAATGATTTGAATCTATCAAAATTTTATTTTCCCACATACAGTGATACCTGTAAAAAGCTGGAGTGAAAAAAGACTGCAGGCTAATTTGCCTACAGTCAGGAAAGATTTTTTAAAACGACGTTTATAAGTCGGCAACTGTTGTTCCTTCGCCGAAGATTATTTCCCAATCACCAGTAAAATCAGTTACCGCTTGAGCGATTGACGGCATTGCCAATGCTTGTTGAATGATATCAACACCCATCGTCGCAGCTTGACTGCCATTTTCCAAGGCAGCATTGACTTGTCCGACGTTCTTAAAGCTGGCTGCTAAGATTTTTGTATCGCTCTTCGTACGAGCGATTTCTTCTGCCATTTCAAAAATTGCTTCACGAGGATCAATGTTTAGATTTTCCATTCGATTGAAGTATGGTGCAATGTAATCCGCACCAGCCGCAATTGCTAAATAAGCTTGGAACTTAGTATAGATAGCAGTAGCTGTAACATTGATACCGCGACGCTTCAATTCTTTGATTGCTTTCAAGCCTGGTTCATTGACCGGAATCTTGATGAATACTTTTTGATCGATATTCGCTAGAATCGTTTCTGCATCCTTAATAATTCCATCATAGTCTGTTGCAACAACCTGTACATGCAATGAACAGTGCTCACCGATGATTCCACGGATTTCTTTCATGTGTTGGAAAAAATCGATTTTCCCTTCTTTTTTTACGATCGAGGGATTTGAAGTAACACCAGCAATCGGTAAAAAGTCAGTAAATCTTTTAATATCAGCAATATTGGCTGTATCTAGCATAAATTCCATCTTTAAAAACTCCCTTACTTTTTTCTATGGGATAAGCATAGCACCTTCAAAAAAAAATTTCTGCCTTCTCCCGATAAAAAAAACGAAAAGCTTAGTAGCACGCCATTTATAAGTGAACATTCATAAACAATCGCACAAATGTGCAATTTTTATAAACAAACTACTTTCGTTGGATTGATCGCAGAATCTCTAGTGCTGTTTCCTGATCTGTGATCAGTGTTTTAAGATAACCTTTTTCCAGTAGAGGAAAGATCGAACGAGCTTTAGAAATCCCACGAGCGATCCCCACCGTTTGTGGAACATTGGCTAATTCATCCAAAGATAAACCAATCGTCCGCTGATTCAGTGGTCCGTTCAAAAGTTTCCCGTAGCTATCATAGAACCTGCAACAGCAGTCGCCTACCGCTTCACGTAATTTTAATTCTTCATAATCTCTTGGCGATAGTAAGTCGCGCCATTGGCTTTTATGATAGCTTAAGGGTCCGCCAACTCCTACGATAACTAAGTCCAATCGTTTCCAATATTCTTTTATATCATGGAAATATTTTGAATTAAAAATTCCATCTGCCAATTCTTTGGTTTCTTGAATCACCGTAGCATTCACAAACAGACTTTGCCCATTCAACTTACGCGCCAACTCATAGACTAGCGTATTCACATGATAGCGAGAATTGATGTGGCTGGGGCCACCAACTACTGGTACAACAGAAACGTCCGATAATTGCTTTGGATCAATTTTGTTAACTGCTCTGCCGACACTAGCTCCCCATGACAAGCCAACAACCATTTCATCGGATAATTGCCGACGAATCCAATTACCTGCCACTTCGGCTAGCTGTTCCTCTTTGGCTTCTTCACTGATATCATTTTCGTTCGGAACCAATTCTACAGCAGTCAATCCAAACACCTGCTTCAACTGCTCCTCCAACTCGAACAGGCTCGCATCAAAATGATTTATTTTAATCTCTACTATACCTTCTGATTTTGCCTGACTTAACATTCGACTCACCGTCGTTCGATAGATTGTTAATTCTTTGGCGATTTGTGCCTGTGTCAATTCCTGTTCGTAGTACATGTAAGCGACTTTGGCTAATAATTTTTTCTTATCTTCTTTCATATTCATTTCCTCCCGTAAGAGCATCTTCTTCTATTCTAACAAAATATCATTTACTGCGTTCAGTAAAGCGTGTATCATTAGTAATTAATCAAATTGCTGTCATAGAAATAATGGCAGCAAGAGCAGCAATGACATACTTCATGCGGAAAAATTCATGAATAGGAGGAAACTAAATGTCTATTGAAACTGTAAAAGAGTATTTTGCTCAATATGGAATTGCTGATCGCATCCAAGAATTTCCTGTCTCCAGCGCAACCGTCGAACTGGCGGCACAAGCATTGAACTGTGCCCCTGAACGTATCGCTAAGACCTTGTCTTTCAAACTAAAAAAAGCAGATAAAAGCATCTTGATCGTCGCTGCAGGTGATGCAAAGATCGCTAATGTGAAATACAAAGCTGCTTTTGGCGAACGGGCATTGATGTTGAAAGCAGATGAGGTAGAAACAGTTATCGGTCATCCAGTAGGCGGTGTCTGTCCTTTCGGAATTAACCCAGGTGTGGATGTTTATCTGGACGAATCCTTAAAACGCTTTGAGACTATCTATCCTGCCTGCGGAAATTCAAACAACGCAATTGAATTGACATTACCGGAATTAGAAAAATATGCTCAGTTCAAACAATGGGTTGATGTTTGTAAGGATTGGGAATAAAAACGAGGCAGATATTTCTGCCTCGTTTTTATTAAATGACTCCTTGTTCAATTACTTGGCAATCAATCAAATAATTTCCAAAAATTTTCTTCACTTCAACTTAATCAACTACCGTATCCTCTTCGAATCGATTGTGACCTGTATAACTCTTTCCTCCATATTCCCCTCATCATATTTTTACTCTAGTTTAAACGATTTCATGCGAAATCAAAAGCTTACTTATTATTTAAAGAGTTCGTTATAATGGATGTGTAGAAAGAGAGGTACATACTATGAAAATCACTTATCATGGTCACTCAGTTCTATCGATTTTTTTGGAAAACGGTCAAAAATTGTTGTTTGATCCCTTTATAACTGGGAACTCGTTGACAGACCTACTTGCAGATGAAGTTGAAACAGATTGGATCTTAGTCACTCACGGTCATAACGACCACATCGGAGATATGATCCCGATTGCGAAACGCAACGATGCAACAATTATCAGTATTGTGGAAATCTGCAACTTCGCCGCGAATAACGGCGTGAAAAAGACTCATGGAATGAACATCGGTGGAAAATATGATTTTCCTTTTGGTCGTGTAAAGATGGTCCATGCACAACACAGTTCGGGTTACGAGGTTAATGGGCAAACCTTATACATGGGTGAACCTGCTGGGTTTATTTTGCAGGCTGAAGGAAAAACGATTTATCATGCTGGTGACACCTCGAACTTTGGTGACATGTCACTTTTTGGCGAAGCTTTTGATATTGATATCGCCTTTTTACCGATAGGAGATAATTTCACGATGGGACCACAGGAGGCTGCCAGTGCCGCTAAGCGTTTGAAAGCCAAACAAGTCGTTCCGATCCACTACAATACCTTCCCTGTCATCAAACAAGATCCCGAAGTATTTGTTAAGCTATTGTCGGAAAATATCGGAAAAGTCATGACTGTTGGAGAATCCATTGAAATTTAACTAGTGAGAAGCTTGTGAACAAAAAATGTTCACAAGCTTTTTTAGCTATTTTTATCTGCTACAATAAGGTAAATCAAACAAGATGAGAGGGGTTCCTTATGTTAAATTTTGAGAGCGACTATTTAGAGGGTGCGCACGAAAAAATCTTGCAGCGAATGATTGAAACGAATGAAGAAAAATTAAGTGGTTACGGACGGGATAAGTATTCTGCTTCTGCGATTGAAAAAATTCGTAAAGCATGCCTTTGCCCTGAGGCTGACGTTTTCTTTATCGCTGGCGGTACTATGACCAATGCGCTAGTTATTGCTTCTTTGTTGAAGAAAATCGAAGGCGTTATTGCTCCTGAAACAGGCCACATAACCACCCATGAAACGGGTGCAATTGAATTTTCGGGGCACAAAGTTTTGAGTCTACCGCAAACAAACGGAAAAATTTCGGCTCAACAAATTCGTGATTACCTTGAGCAGTTTTGGGCAGACGACAATCGGGAGTTCATGGTATTTCCCGGAATGGTTTATTTATCCCATCCAACGGAATACGGTACGCTGTATTCCAAAGAAGAATTGAAAAATATTTCTGAGGTCTGTCGTAAATATAAAATCCCGCTCTTCATGGATGGGGCGCGATTAGGTTATGGTCTAGCAAGTCCGGAATCAGATTTGACGCTACCGATGATTGCTGAATACTGTGATGTTTTTTATGTCGGTGGAACCAAAGTTGGAGCTTTCTTAGGTGAAGCGATCATCTTTACAAAAAACAATTTGCCAGAGTATTTTGTCGCCCATATGAAACAGCAAGGTGCACTATTAGCTAAAGGTCGATTACTTGGACTGCAATTCGATACTTTATTTACTGACCAGCTGTATTTTGAAATCAGTGAGCATGCAATCGCGATGGCGATGAAATTGAAAGATGGATTAATTGAAAAGAATTACCGCTTCTATTTAGATTCACCGACCAATCAGCAATTCATTATCTTAAACAACTACAAAATGGACGAATTAAAAAAGAAAGTAGCGTTTAGTTTCTGGGAACAATACGATGACGAACACACTGTAATTCGTTTCGCTACTAGTTGGGCAACAAAAGAAGCAGACATTGATGCACTATTGGCGTTACTATAAAAAATGCGGCTCAAGTTCGAGCCGCATTTTTACAGACTGATCAATCGATAGGTCAAGCAAGCAACATAACATTCATAACTTTCAGAAAAACGCATAACGTTGTATCCCAATGCTTCACTGATTTTTTTGATACGATACTTCACAGTATTTTTATGGATAAATAATTGTTCGCTGCAAACTTGAAAATCCGCACCGGCATCCAGAAGAAAACTGCACAAGGTCATAAGTTGTTCTTTGCTGTCCATGATTGGTGCCAACACACTCAGCGTTTCCTCGACCTCTGCTTCTCCTGCCTGGATCAGCTTAGTTGCATGGGCAACTTGACGAATCTCACTGATAGAAAAGCTCTTCTTGCCGTGAAATAATTTGGGCAGCTGCAAAGCGACTTTATTGACTAATTGATACGTCATTCGTACATCTGTCGTATTGCGCAAACGCGGACATAAAACGATGCTGTCGATCATATCTTGATACGGGCTAGTTTGAAGGTAGCTTTCTCCCAACTCCAACTCAGAATCATTGTGACAATAATCTCCCAAAAGCACAATCAATTGGTCATCCACTAATTGCGCAACACAAGTCTTATAATATTTTGAGGCATACCCCAGAATATCCTCTTTGAGCTTTTTTTCTCCTCTTAAATCATTTAATTGCAGCAGCCACATCAAGCCGATACTTTTTACATCAACCTTCAAATGATTGGCTAGACGATACATCTTTTCGCTTTCGTCATTTAAAATGGCTTGAACTAAGGCATGCTCACTGATTTCTCCTTGTTTTTTCCCCCATAGGTTCATCGCAACTTGCAACAATTCCACCGACTGGACACATTCGGCCTCAGTCAGCAGCTCATGCTCTTTCAAAAGATAAAAGCGCAACACACCGTTTTCTTTGTGGTACAGCTCTTTGTAGAATATCGCAAAATCATTTTTCTGAACCTGCTGACCATCATCCACTACTACACGACGCAATAGACGTTCCAAATCAATCGAAGAATTGCGAGGCCATTTGATTTGATTAATCACTTCATTATCTGGATTCGTTAGGATGATATTTATCCGCAAAAAATCAGATAACAGCTTCAAGGTTACCTCGACCGTACGTAGATGCTCCGGCAACAGTGACGCTTTTTCTAAAACTTCATTCACAATATTTTCCGTTGGACGATCTTTTAGTATCGCCGCCATTCCTTCAACAAGCACCTCGCTGTAACGAATCTGTCTCTGATTTTTAGGCATTTGAATAATAACAAAATCTAAATCCTCAGCTGTTTTGATTACTTCCGAGGAAAGTCTTGGGACCACTATTCCTACATAATAGAGAATGATCCCCAACTCCCCCATTTTATGCAGCCGACAAATTGTTTCGCATTGTTTTGCTGTGTCGTCTTTGATGTCAAAAAAAGAGGTCAGCATCAACTCCCCTGAATGGTACTCTGTTGTTTCAAGCAAATCCGCACAGTCATCCATATCTGAAATATCTAAGAAAGATAAAGAAGTGACGGTCTGATTCAAGCAATTTTGTCCACTCATCAATTGAGCCTCACGCAAAGAAGGTAATCCTAACAACTCTTTCAATTTTGCACCCAAATTCATTCCTCCTTAAAATTTTCACATCAAATTTTATTTTTCTTCTAACCTTAGCAGATTCATAATTTCTTGTCTATCCATTTTTATTCAAAATAAGTAAATTACCTTGTGAAAAATGATAGATTTTTCTTCAAAAATTATTTCTCTAGAACTATTTAGAGCGTCTTAGTATTCTCACAATAGAGAACGAGAGTGAAAAAAAGAGACGAGCCTATGCTCGTCTCTATATCGCTTAAGTCTTATTTAACAGCTGTATCGGATTCAACAATCTTGCCGACAATTCCATAATCTTTCGCTTCTTCAGCTGAAAGCCAGAAATTACGATCGGTATCTTTTTCGATTTTCTCTAATGTTTGTCCAGTTGCCTTGGCAATCAGTTTATTCACACGTTTACGCATCCGTAAAATCTCTTTGGCCTCGATTTGAATCTCAGTCGATTGACCTTGCACACCGCCAGCTGGCTGATGGATCATGTAACGAGTGTTTGGCAAGCTGTAGCGATCCTTTTTATCCGCAGCCAAGTAGATTGTGATACCTGCACTTGCTACCCAACCAGTACCGATCATTTTAACTTTTGGTTTAATAAAACGGATAACATCATGAATCGTATCGCCAGATTCCACATGGCCACCTTGACTATTGATAAACATCGTGATCGGGTCATCATTGATAGCGGACAAATAAAGCAGTTGCTCCGTTACCGTCTTCGCTAATTCCTGAGTAATCTCACCATAGATCAAGATCGTCCGTTGGTTCAATAATTTTAACAGCATTGGATTTTTTTCTTCCATTTTTTCGGTTTCTTCTTCAGAAAGGAATTTATTCATATAAAGTACCTCCTCGATTTCTTTTATTTTTTCTCATGAATCTAGTATAGCCAAAAAACTTCAGAAATGATAGAAAGAGCACCTTTTAGAATTTATTTTGGCATAAAAATGCCCGCTGAATTTTATAAGCTATGATACACTCACTCCTAGTAGCGGTTTTTAGTAGCGCTATTTCTTTTTTTGTGGGATGATAAATCGTATTTACGAACAGGAAGGGGATCTTCGTGAATTATCGAAATAAGCCTCCATCAACGACTGTTATACCAGAATAATTTTATCTAAAAGGAGCAGTTTGTATGATCGAGGAAAAGAAAAGTTTTATCTCATGGCCAGTACTTGCCATGATGTCGTTTGTTACTGTCATCGGATTTGACGATATTATTTATAATTTTGCCAATCAGGGTTTGGGCGTCATTACTTCTTGGATAATTTTATTGCTATTATATGTGATTCCTTACTCTTTGATGGTTGGGCAATTAGGATCCGTCTTTAATCATGAAGGCGGTGGTTTGACCTCGTGGGTTCGAGGAACTAGCGGCGATCGCTTAGGGTATTTCACCGCTTGGACTTATTGGGCAGCATCGATTCCTTATGTCGTTGATACTGCTAATGCCGTTGTTGTCGGCTTTGGCTGGCTGATCAACGGGAATGATTCAATGGAAGACAAAATGTCTAACTCCATGTTCGCCCTGTTAACTTTTTGTGTATTTTTAGCCTTTATTTTCTTACAACGTCATTTTAAAAGGTCTTTAGAGGTATTGAGTACTATAGGCGGTGGTGCCATGTTTGTCATGGCAATTTTGTTCGTCTTTATGACCTTTGCTTCATTATTCATGCCGAATGGGCATATTGAAACACAACCAATGAACTTGGGAGCCGTCATCCCTAAGTTCAATCTCCATTATTTGACAACGATCGGACTTCTGATCTATGCCATTAACGGTGCAGAACTAGTTGCCCCATTTGTAACACGGATGCGCAAACCGCAAAAAGAATTTCCAAAGGCTATGGTCATGCTGACAGTTATGACAATTTTCTTAACAGTCTTTGGCTCGTTCTCATTGGGTGTTTTCTTCAATGCGCATCATTTACCAAATAATTTGAAGATGAATGGGTCATACTATGCTTTTCAACGTTTAGGAGAGTTCTTTCATCTAGGCAATACACTGATGTATGTTTTCGCAGTAACTCAAATCATTTATATGTGCGCACTCCTTGCCGTTTTGTTAGATGCTATGACTCGTATGCTGATTTCTGATACAGGCAAACAGTTCATGCCGAAGAAATTGACCAAATTGAATGAGGACGGGTTGCCAATTAATGGGTATATCTTGACTACTGCACTAAGTGCTTTCATCTTATTATTAGGTGTTTTCTTACCTGAGATGAATGACATCTTCAATTGGCTGTTAAATCTCAACGGTATTATTTCTCCAGGTGTAACTTGTTGGATCTTCTATGCCTTCATTCGAATTCGTTTAAACAGCCGCAAATTCCAATCCGATTATATCTTTATTAAGAACGATCGCATCGCGGTTTTTGTTGGAGGTTGGTGTTTAGTGGTTACCATTATTGCTACATTATTTGGTATTTTGCCGCAAGATGCGCCTTATGGTTCGAGTCTATTCTGGCATGAATTAATTATCAATATTGTCGGAATCGTTGTATTGATTGGCCTAGGATTTATTATGCCCGGGCTAGCTAAGCGTGAACGAGAAAAAGCGGCTTAATTATTCACAATTAACTATAGTAAGACTGCATTCTCCGTCCGTTTTATGGATGGAAAATACAGTCTTTTCTTATTCCTATTCAAAAAAATTTCTACTCGTGGTAAGATGATGTCTAAATAACGTTTAATTATTTTTTAATCGAAATCATAGAAATGGGTGAGTGTTATGTTGTTGGGTTCATTGGTGAATTGTATCGCGATCATTGCAGGAAGTGTTTCTGGTATCGTTCTGCGAAATATTACTGAACAAACAAAAGATACAGTAACAAAAGGAATTTCTTTAGGGGTCGTGGCTCTGGCGATTCAAATGTCCATGCAAGCGAGCTCCTTTATCATAATCATCATCAGCATTTGCCTAGGCGGAATGATCGGCGAGTTTTTAAAGATCGAAGACTCTATGACTCGGTTAGGATTATTTCTTGAAAATCGATTTGCTCGTGGTAATAGTAATTTTGCAGAAGGCTTTGTTACTGCAACGTTGATCTATGTGATAGGATCGATGGGGATTATTGGTGCGATCGAAAGCGGCGTAACTGGTAATCATCAGACTCTATTCACTAAAGCAGTGATGGATGGTTTCATGTCAATCATGTTAACTGCGTCTCTAGGTATTGGTGTCCTCTTCTCAGCCTTTCCAGTTTTGATCTATCAAGGTGCCATTACGATCTTTGCCAGTGTGATTGTCCGCTATTTGCCGAAAGAATTGTTGGATAGCCTCATGAATGAAATCAGTGCGATTGGTGGATTAATGATCTTAGCGATTGGCTTGAATGTTATGAAGCTTACCAAAATCCGCGTTTCCAATTATTTACCAGGAATTTTAGTTCTGATTGCTATAATGGTTGTTCAATATTATTATTTTTAGAGACAAAGGCTAGTCATAATAACAAGACTGAAAATAAGCAGATGAGGCGTGGTTATCGCTCATCTGCTTATTCTTTTAACTAAATAGTATTTTGTTGTACCGATCATAGGAACATCTTCCAATTCACCGAAAACTTCATAACCGTGTTTTAAATAGAAGCCCAATGCTTGGTAGGCTTTCGTGGTCAAAGTAATGGATAGTACGTTTTCCTTCAGCGCCTGTTCTTCAATCGCCTGCATCAATTTGGAACCAACGCCCAATTTCTGATAAGCATCATCGACCCCCAACAATGAAATATGCAGGGTATCGTATTGTTTCTTACCAACAACTCCACCAGCTAACCGATTATCGACCCAAGCACCAAAGGCTAATGTCTTCTCATCGGCCTCCGGCAAAGTATCCACAAATTGTTTTTCATGTTGCTGGTCAAATAGTTTATCTAAAAAAGGCATCAGTGCCTCTCTTTCACTTTGTTTGATTTCCATCTCATCACTCCCCGTCATATATATTTCGAATACACGAACTACTCTTTTTTATCTGGAATTTGTCGAAACCTTAAAACTATACCAAAAGCCATTCTATCATGCTTGCTTCTAAAATAAAAATAGGATAATAGAAAATAATGACGGGAATAATTTAGTTGAACAGCTTATCAATACTTAGTAAGAAAATCATGTAAGTCATTTTTAAATGCCGGATTTTGCACCTAATGAAGAAAAAAAAGCGAAATAGTTGATAATCGGAGTGACTCTATAAGCGTGAACAACAAAATCAACGAAGCGAATAAATAAAAAGACCATACTGGAATCATGTCGGATTTCAGTATAGCCTTCTTTATTGTTTACTTGGCTTTTTCAAAAGCGTCAGCAGAATTATCCGATTCTCCGATCACCCAAGTTTTCGCAATTTCTTGTTCTTTAATCATCTGTGCATACCAACCGTTTTGCTGACACAATTCTCGATGGGTGCCTTTCTCTCGGACACTCCCATCATCTAGAACGATGATTTGATCTGCGTTAATAATCGTGTCCAAACGGTGGGCGATCACCACCACCGTTTTCTTAGCCATTAAATGATCCAAAGCGTTATTGATTTCTTTTTCATTGTCAACATCTAGACTAGAGGTTGGCTCATCTAATAGGACAACTGGTGCATCCTTCAGTAACGCTCGGGCAATCGATACTCGTTGTTTTTCCCCACCAGAAAGAGTTGATCCTCCTTCGCCGACCAACGTGTCGTATCCATTATCCATCTGCATGATAAACTCATGACAATTTGCTAAACGACAAGCATGTGTGACTTCCTCCATCGTAGCATTCGGTTTCGCCATCCGGATATTATTCAAAATAGTATCATTGAATAGATAGACATCCTGAAATACACAGGTAATTTCTTCCGTCAACGCATCTGGGCGAATATCACTAATCTTTTCATCGCCCATTCGAATTTCACCTTGAGCGACATCCCAAAAGCGAGAGATCAAACTAACAACTGTCGACTTTCCTGAACCTGATGGTCCCACTAAAGCAGTCGTTTTTCCATCTTCCACCGTAAAAGAAAGATCATTTAGAACCGATACGCCGTTTTCATAGCTAAATGAAACATGATTAAAAGTGATCTCATGATCATTTCCGAGAAAAGCCTCTTTCGTATAAGGCAATGGCTGTGTTTCAAAGATCTGACGTAGATTATCAGCAGATTTAGATAAGTACTTCAACTCTGGATAAAGCATCCCAATCGTCATCAATTGGCTAGATGTTGAAACGCTCAACATCAATACTGCGATATATTGCTCTGGAGTCGAATTGCCTTGGATCAATAAATTGGTTCCCCAGATCAAAGCAACAGGAATCATGAAGGATACGATTGTTGAGAAGATCATTACGTACGGCATCATCGAAAGCTCCACACGGATCGATGATTTTTTCAATTCATGAAACGATTGATCCAAACGTTCAAATTTCGTACCAGTCAATCGATACAAACGAAATGTTTTGATTCCGTTAATATATTCTACAACTCGTGAAATTACTGCATTAATTTTCACACGATGTTCCGGCGCGATAGTATGTCCAACCGAACCGCCCTTAATCATTAGAGGTAAAGCCACTAAAATCATCACTACCATCACACCTGCAAAACGAAAATCAATCACGATTGCTGCTACCATACAGACCGTCACACTGAACAAAGCTTTGACAAAGTCTGTTAAATGATGAGTCAATACTTGTTCAAAATCAGCGATGTCAGTAGAAAAATAGCTTGTCAGTTTTCCAACGCTGTTTTGATTGAAGTAACCGGAATTTAACCCGCGAACATGTTCTGCCAAACGTAATCGCAAGTCGGTGGCAATCACCGAACCGTTCAATTGCAGCGAAGCAAAACTATAACGCGCTAAGAATGTCCGTAAAACAAAAACGATAACTAAGATTGCAATTCCACGGAAAAAGAAACTCTCCGTAAACTCATTTTTGATCAAAGTAACGATACTCAAAATCATTACCGAGTAAAACAACATATTCAAAAAGGCATCAAGAACTGCCAGTAAAATCGGTGTATACAATAGTTTAATTTTTTCGCCGATTACTGCTCGGATGTTTTTAATCACACTAGTCATAAGCTCTCCCCTATTTTTCTGTATAGATCGTCCACAACTTCGCATAGCTTCCATTGCGACGTAACAACTCATCATGTGTTCCTCGTTCAATCACACGCCCCTGATCAAAGACACAAATTTGATCCGCATGCTTGATTGTATTCAAGCGATGGGCGATCATGATCGTTGTTTTATCCTGCAACAATTCATTTAAAGCCAACTGGATTTTCCGTTCATTTTCAATGTCGGTAAAGCTGGTGGCTTCATCAAAGATAACAACCGGTGCATTCTTTAGAATCGCGCGGGCGATACAAATACGCTGCTTTTCCCCGCCAGACATTTTGATCCCAGCTTCTCCCATGACAGTATCATAGCCAGCTGGTAAACTCATGATGAACTCATGGATCTGTGCTGCTTTAGCCGCTTCATGTACTTCCTCATCAGTGACTCGTTCTTTTCCCACAGCGATATTCGTTCGAATCGTATCACTCAACATAAAAGCATCTTGAAAAACAAAACTGATTCCCTGCATCAATGCCTCTTCACTGAAATTTTCTACTGGTTGATCGTTCAACAAGATTTGTCCTTGCTGAATGTCCCAAAAACGTGGAACTAATTGAGCCATCGTTGATTTTCCTGAACCCGATACGCCAACGAAAGCAGTCAAACTATTAGCGGGCACTTCCAGTGAAACATCATGTAGCACTTCATCCTCTTCATATGAAAAATGAACATGATCAAAATTGATTTTTACATCTTCTAATTGCCCCTCATGACTGCCAAAATTCTGTTGCGGTAAATCCATAATCTCTTTGATTTTTTCTGTTCCAGTCAAAATTTGTGAGATTGCCATCGCAAATCCGCTTAAGCTTTTCAGAGAGGACAGGAACACAATACTCATAATCAAGAAGAACAAAAAGGTCGGCAAATCAACCGCTCCTTTTAAATAAAGCCATCCGCCTGCGGGAAAACTAAATAACAATCCGGATTCGATCAAAATCAAAAACATGCCATATGGCCAAGATTGCATCTTCGTACATTCCGTCCACATCTCATGGTACTCTTCTACTGTTGAGGAGTATTGTTTAAATCCTTTAGCAGTAACATTAAAGGATTTCATTACATTCATTCCGTTGATGAATTGCATGATCGAAGAATTTAACTGTCCTACTAATTTTTGATACCAACCCATATATTTACTGCTTGATCGCATACCGATCATTAGAATAACTGCGCCAATTACGATCGGCAATAGCAAACACAAAGCCAATGGAACACTCAATGTGCATAAGTAGCCGAACATTAATAGTGGAACGGTAACTGCCTTTGCTAAATCCGGTACTTGGTGTGCAAGCATCGTTTCGATTCGTTCAGTATCCTCAATAATGGTCTTTTTCAATTTTCCTGATGTCGTTTTAGTAAAAAAGCCCAAGTGAAGTGTCGCAATATGTGCGCTTAAACGACTCCGAATTTCGTATAATGTATTAAATGCACCAATATGTGACAATGCTCCGCTCACCATCATCGTCAAAAACTTTATGATGATCGCCACTCCCGCATACATTCCATACTGCATTGCCAAATCTATATTCGGCTCAGCACCAAATAGAAACATTAAGACCCGATACAACATCACCAATGGAACAAAATCCATGATGCCGGAAATGACACTAAAAATTGCAGATGCTAATAAAAGCAGACTCGATTTTCCTGCCAATCGAAACAAGTAAGTAACATTCGTCTTTTCCATCATTCTCCTCCTTATTACTGATAAATTAATTTTAGATTTCTTCACGTCCACAGTACTAGGCTTGATGTAAAAAAATTATCTCTGTACTATCACAAACCAAAAGTGTCGGCTAAAAGACCTCTTAAACGATAATGAGAACCATTCTCAATTACTTCGAAGTATTACACATGTTATTCATGAAGTAAAGCATATTTTTTGACTTATCTTCATTTTTCTGAATATTTTTGATTTGTTTCATTTATTTCAAAATCGTGTTTTCGAAGTGTATACTAAAGACAATCCTTGCAAAGAAAGAAGGTTCGTATGTCTGAATATTTGAATGACCTTAAAACATTCTGGGATGATTTTGCCGAAGATTATGAAGCAATTCAGCAAGAATCTTCTTTTCCAATAGCTGAAGATCTACGGGACTTTTTACTAGAGGAAGCAATCATCCCCTGCCGATCGTTTTTGGATCTCGCAGGTGGAACAGGACGTTATTTATCTGTATTACAGGATTATGTAGAAAAATACGACTTAGTTGATATTTCTGAAGAAATGTTGAAGCTTGCTGCCGAAAAGTCTAGTGAACATGTTCAGCTAGTCAATCAGGCTCAGGAAACGTTTTTTAGACAAAATAAGCAGCGCTATGATCTTGTTTTTTCAGCAATGAATCCCGCATTGAAAACCAAAATGGATCTGCTGGACTTATGCCAATCTAGTCAAAATTGGTGTTTATTATTAAGAGTCGTAAAGGATGAGGATCAACTCTTTTCTCCCTATGAAGAAAAGAATCCTGATCTGTTATTAAATAGTCACTATAAAACCTTTTTAGACGAATTAGAGATTCCTTATCTTACTAAGCGATTTGCTTATACGAAGCAAGAAAAAATCAGTCGTAATTTTTTTCAAGAATACTTTGCTGAAGATTTTTCTTTTGAAAAATTAACTGCCATTAGCGAAAAAAACTTTGGCATTTCACAACAAAAAAACAACTGGCATTTTCTAGATTTTGAATTGATTTATTTTCATGTGCCAAAGACTTATAATGAGAACGGAAATGAACGTTCGAGGAGGAATTTTAATGGAAGAAAAAACATTTCAACGAATCAAAGAATTAACCGAGCTTCAAGGTACTAGCGGCTTTGAAGAAGATATTCGTAGTTACATGCGTAACGCGATCACACCACTGGTCGATGAGGTGCAGCAAGACGGATTAGGCGGTATTTTTGGTCTTCGTCAAGCGGCTGCGCATAAACCACGGGTAATGGTCGCAGCCCATATGGATGAAGTCGGTTTTATGCTCTCCGAAATCACTCCCCGCGGGTTGTTTAAGGTCGTGCCATTAGGCGGTTGGAATCCTTACGTCGTTTCAGCACAGCGCTTTACTTTAAAAACCCGCAAAGGAAATTATCCATGTATCTCCTCTTCAGTACCTCCACATCTATTACGAGGAACAACTGGACAAGGACAAGTTAAGGTGGAAGATATTTTATTCGATGCTGGCTTTGAATCAAAAGATGAAGCATTAACCTATGGTGTCTTGCCTGGTGATACGATCGTTCCTCAAACTGAAACAGTTAAAACGGCGAATGGTAAAAATATGATCAGCAAAGCCTGGGATAATCGTTATGGTTGTACAGTAGTGCTGGAGGCTTTGGAAGCCTTGCAAAAAGAAGCCCTTGATTACACACTTATCGCTGGTGCGAATGTGCAAGAAGAAGTTGGCTTGCGTGGTGCCAAACCTGCTGTAACAAAACTCCAACCAGATCTTTTCTTCGCAGTAGATTGCTCAGCCGCTGATGATTTAGTAACAACAAATGGAACGTTTGGTCATTTAGGCGAGGGAACACTCTTACGTATCCAAGATCCTGGTATGATTTTACTTCCTCGTTTACGGGAATATCTATTAGATACCGCAGAAACTCACAACATCCCTTACCAATACTTTGTTTCAAAAGGTGGAACAGATGCTGGCGCAGCTCATACTGCAAACGAAGGGATTCCAAGTACAGTAATCGGTGTTTGCGGGCGTTATATCCATACCCATCAAACGATGTTCAATATTGCTGATTTTGATGCCGCACGAGAAATGCTGATCCAAGTGCTAAAAGGTTTAGACGAAAGTACAATCAAGACAATCATTGCTGGAAAATAGCCTCTTAATAAAAATTAAATAACTTTGGATAAATAGGTTTATCAAGGCTTTCCTAGTTTACTTGATGCGTTCATTCCGCCATTTCAGCATTTTTCTTGCAATCGGGATTTTTTTCCGTTAAGATTTAAATATATTAATAACTCCTTAGGGGAGTAACCGGCAACGTTGTTGTTGTGATATCAACAGTAAGTCAACCAGTGATGGTTTTCTGGTATCGTATGAAATGGTGAGACCTAAGACAAGTTTAAACACTTGCCTTGGGTCTCTTTTTTTGTCAGTTTTTCTATTCACGCTTTACTAGCATGATTAGAAAAATGATAGGTGTGGCGAAAATAAGCACCAAACTAAGAACTAGCTCTCGAGATGCTGAGCTGGTGGCCATTAATGAGTTATACTATCAACTGCAAAAAAGCTACCGAATCAAGTGAAAAAAATATTGGGGGATATAAATTGACAAAACATGCGTATCAACAAGAAACAACTGAATTAATGAAAGATTTAAACACTACATCTGAAGGTCTTAATCCGAAAGAAGCTCAACAGCGATTGCAAGAAAATGGCCCGAATCAATTAAAAGAAGCGAAGAAAAAATCCTCGCTGACTTTATTTTTGGAAACCTTTAAAGATGCAATGGTGATCGTTCTACTGATTGTCGCTGTCGTACAGATGATTATGGGGGCTCATGTTGAATCCGTTGTTATCTTCGCTGTGTTGCTATTGAACTCAGTTGTAAGTGTCATTCAAACAAAAAAAGCGGAAGGTTCACTAGATGCTTTGAAAAAGCTTTCTGCGCCAGATGCTAGCGTTCTTCGAGGAGGACAAGAACAGAGTGTCCCTGCTAAAGAATTAGTGCTGGGGGATATCGTAATTTTAGAAGCTGGGGACTATGTGCCAGCTGATGGACGTTTGCTTGAGGCTGGTTCATTAAAAGTTGACGAAGGAATGTTGACAGGCGAATCAACGCCAGCTGAAAAAAAGATCAAAAAATTAGATAATGACGTTCCAATCGGAGATCGCATCAATATGGTCTTTAGCGGAACAATTGTCACTTACGGACGCGGGAAATTCTTAGTAACTGCTGTCGGCAGTACTACCGAGATTGGTCAAGTCGCTGGTCTTTTAGAGTCAACTACAGAACAAAAAACACCGTTGCAACGCGGCTTAGATCGCTTCAGCAAAAAGTTGAGTTTTGCAATCTTGATTTTATCGCTGATTATTTTAGGTGTTCAATTACTCCGAGTCTTCCTAGAGGGATCAGCAGATATGACACAGGATATCGTCAATGCCTTTATGTTTGCCGTGGCTGTGGCTGTGGCTGCGATCCCTGAAGCATTACAATCAATCGTTACAATCGTCCTCTCATTAGGAACGAAGAAAATGGCAAAACAGCATGCGATTATTCGTAAACTTCCTGCTGTAGAAACATTAGGCTCAACGAGTATTATTTGTACCGATAAAACAGGTACTCTGACTCAAAATAGAATGACTGTTGTCGATTATTTCTTAGCTGATGGACAGAACGGTGAATTTTCAAGTGATCCAAAGCAATGGCAAGCAGATGAGCAACGCTTGATTGAAATCAGCGTTTTAGCGAACGATGCCACCATCAGTGATGACGGTACTAAGTTGGGGGACCCGACCGAAATTGCGTTGATTGATTTCAGCGAAAAGCAAAACCAACCTTATCGTGAACTACGCAAAAAATTCCCTCGTGAAGCAGAACTACCATTTGATTCTGATCGTAAACTGATGTCAACTCTTCACACCATCAATCAGCAAAAAATCATGGTGACAAAAGGCGGCCCTGATATCGTCTTTGAACGTAGCACGAAAGTTTTACTAAACGGACAAGTTGTTACATTTACACCTGAACTAAAAGCGCGCTTCCAAAAACAAAACGAAGATTTTTCTGAACGAGCATTGCGTGTTTTAGCATTTGCGTATAAAGAAATAACGTCTTCATCAATCACGCTGACTAATGAAGAAGATCTTGTTTTAGTTGGTTTACTAGCAATGATCGATCCTCCGCGAGAAGAAGTTTTTCAAGCGGTAGCCGATGCAAACTCTGCTGGCATCCAAACAGTGATGATCACAGGTGATCACAAGACGACTGCGGTTGCTATAGCTAAAGAGATCGGGATCTTCCAACAAGGTGACCTTGCATTGACCGGTACAGAACTAGATCAGCTGAGCGAAGCCGAGTTAGCTGATCAATTGGAGCAAATCACGGTCTATGCCCGAGTTTCTCCAGAAAATAAAATTCGAATCGTGCGTGCTTGGCAAGCTAAAGGAAAAATTTCTGCGATGACTGGTGATGGTGTCAATGACGCTCCAGCTTTGAAACAAGCGGATATCGGGATCGCTATGGGTACCGGAACTGACGTAGCTAAAGATGCTGCAGCAATGGTGCTGACTGACGATAACTTTGCTTCGATCATTAAAGCAGTTGAAGTCGGACGAAATGTTTTTGATAATATCAAAAAAGCGGTGGCTTATCTTTTTGCTGGAAATCTAGGAGCGATCATTGCCATTATTTTTGCTTTAACGATTGGCTGGGCGAATCCATTTACGGCTTTGCAGCTTCTCTTTATCAATCTGGTCAATGACTCTTTGCCTGCGATTGCATTAGGTATGGAGAAAGCTGAACCAACGATTATGAAGCGTCAACCACGCGATCCTAATAGTGGTATTTTCACAGGAAAAACACTGATTTCTGTCACTTATCGGGGAATCTTGATCGCATTGGCTGTAATTATCGCTCAATGGATCGGGAATCAGCAATCAGCTGAAATGGGTGTCGCAATGGCCTTCTCTACTTTGATTTTGAGCCGAACATTACAAACCTTTGCTGCTCGTTCAAATACACAAACATCGCTGCAAGTTGGCTTATTTTCCAATAAAATGGTTCTGCTTGCAATCCTTGTGTGTAGCGGACTCTTTAGTCTGACTCTGCTGCCAGGATTGCGCGAAGTCTTTGCCATTCCAACAACCTTTGCTTTGAAGGAAATTGGCTTGGCTCTGGTTCTAGCAACTTCTGCTCTGCTATTAATGGAAATCACTAAATTAATTTTAGTGAACGTTCAAGAACCAAAAATCAGCACCAAATTGAAAAAATTTTAAGTTGTGACAAGAGTTGCCAGCATCAAGAAATTTCGGCTTATTTCCGAAGAAGCTACTTCTGACACATCGTTTGTTCGGAAAAAGGACCTGTGACAAGACTTTTGTCACAGGTCCTTTCTTTTTATAAAAATTGTTGCAGATATCGTTGAATACGCGGATTGTCACTGTCAAAAAATGTCTGACTGCTGCCATCAAAAGTAACGTGCCCGTCTTCTAGAAAAACAATGCGGTCAGCAACTTTACGAGCAAATTCCAAATGATGCGTTACAACGATTTGGCCATTGCCCGATTCAGCTAAATCTTTAATCACTTGTAATACTTCTTGTGCCAGCTCAGGGTCTAACGCACTCGTTGGTTCATCATAAAGCATGAATTCTGGTTCCATTGCTAATGCTCGCGCAATAGCGACCCGTTGCATCTGTCCGCCAGATAACTGCTTTGGGTGCTCTGCGGCTTTGTCTAGTAACCCAACCTTAGTCAACAATTGTTCTGCCTGTTCTCGTGCCTGATTTCTCGAAACTTTCTTCACCTGTGTAGGACCTTCCATGACGTTTTGAATTACCGTCAAGTGAGGAAAAAGATTGTAAGCTTGAAAAACAATACTGAAGTGTCCACGATACTCTTTCAATTGACGAAAAGACAAGTTTTTCGGAAAGGAAAGATCATCTTGATCGATTTTGATTCTGCCTCTGTCGGGTGTTTCTAGTAGATCAATCGATCGTAATAAGGTGCTCTTTCCTGATCCAGACGGTCCCAAAATAACTGTTGTCTGGCCAGGCTGGAAAGTCAAATCAATTTCTTTTAAGACTTGGTTGCCCTCAAAACTTTTGTTTAATTTCTCGATTATTAACATGCTTTTTCCTCCTTAATCGTTTCAAAGTAATAATTTTTCCAAGAGAAAAAATTAGGTCGATTCGAATGCCATCTATCATTCAACTAACGTGATAGAATAATAAATAAACCAATTCTGCATTCTGCTAAAAATTGGCCCTCTTCTTCACTAGAGTTGGCATACGATTCCACTAATGTATTTAAAATACGAAGTGGAACTCGCAACTAACATCCTAATAGACCATCCGTTTTTCAAGTACAGATTGCAAATAATTCAAGAAAGTACAAAAGACTAAATAATAGACCGCCACCATGCTGTATAACAGCAGTGGCTCATAGGTCCGAGCGGCGATCCGTTGAGCTGTCATAAAAATCTCAACAATCGTGATACTAGCTGCCAATGATGTATCCTTAACAAGACTGACAAAGTTATTAGACAATGGTGGTAAAGCGATTTTGAAGGCCTGCGGTGCGATAATACGATACAATATCTGCCAACGGCTCATTCCTAAAGATGCCGCTGATTCATATTGACCTTGCGGGATCGCCAGCAAAGCGGAACGAATATTTTCCGAAGCATACGCGCCTGTATTTAGTGAAAAGGTCAAAATCGCCGCTGTCCACGCATCCATCTGAATGCCAACTGAGGGAAGCCCGAAAAAGACGATAAATAATTGAACCAGAAGCGGTGTCCCACGGAAGATCCAAACATATAGGAAAAATATTCCATTCAGCAGGCGATTTTTTGAAATTCGAGCCAAAGCGGTAACTAATGCTAAGTTCATCCCTAACGCAAAAGAAATCAACGTCAAAGGAATCGTCATTTTTAGCAGCGCCCAAAAGAGCGGCAACGCTGAGCTTTGAATAATATCAATCGTTCGTTCCATTTTACTTATTCCTTCCCTTTACTTAGAAATATCTTTCTTGAAATATTTTTCTGACAGTTTAGTCAACGTACCATCTTCTTCTAATTCCTTGATAGCTTTATCAACTTTCTTTGCTAATTTTTCGTCACCTTTATGGAACATTGCCGCAACCTCTGTCGCTTCATCTGAAGTTTTCACGATTTTTATTGGTGCATCCGGCTTTTGATTTAAATAATCATAGTAGGTCACATCATCATTCAATGTTGCATCCGCCCGATTGTCAGCGACTAATTCCACCGCCTTGCTGAAGCCGTCGACACTAGAAATTTTCGCGCCAAGATTTTCTGCCATTTCCGCATAGTTGCTGGTCAATGACTGAGCAGAAGTTTTCCCATTCAAATCAGCAAAATCCTTAATCTCATGATTATCCTTATTTACGATCAATGCTGGGTGAGAAACAGAATAAGGAGTACTAAACAAGTATTTTTCCTTGCGCTCAGGGGTGATTGCTACCTGATTGAAGACTACATCTGTTTTTTTAGCATCAAATGCTGCCAACATTGAATCCCATGGTGCCTCAACAAATTTAATTTTATAGTCGATCTTTTTAGCCACAGCTTTTGCGACATCTACGTCATAACCCGTCAGCTTATCATTGTCATCACGGAAAGAAAATGGTGAGTAAGTTCCTTCTGTCCCAACTCGCAAAACATTCTTCGAGCTAGCCTCCCCGCTGTCTTTTGACTGGCAACCAGCTAAAAATAAGACCCCAACGACGAATAGACTAGCAACTGCTATAATTGATTTTTTCATTTTTTTCATTTCCCTTCTAGGTATCATACCAGAGCTTTTATTTAGCTTTTTCTTAATGACGTGTGCCAGTAAAAGCTTGCTCCAAATCATTTTTCAAATCCGCTATATCTTCGATGCCTACAGATAAACGAATCAAGCTATCTTTGATTCCTGATGCTTCTCGTTTTTCTTTTGGTATTGACGCATGAGTCATAACAGCGGGAACTTCGATTAAACTCTCAACACCGCCTAGACTTTCTGCTAAGGTAATCACTTGCAATGATTCGACGAAAGCTGCAACTTTCCTTTCATTCACCAGCTCAAAGGCCACCATACCGCCGTATCCGCTCATTTGTTTTGCAGCAACTTCGTGACCAGGATGATCTGATAAACCTGGATAATAAACTTTAGCTACTGCGGAATGATTAGCTAAGTAGTTAGCAATTATTTCAGCATTTTTTTGGTGTGCTTCCATTCGAACTGCGAGAGTTTTGATTCCTCGTTGAAGCAGCCAGCTGTCTTGTGGACCTAAAACGCCGCCTATTGAATTCTGATAAAATCCTATTTTCTCAGCAAGTACCTCATCATTGGTTGTTGCTAAACCAGCGACCAAATCACTGTGCCCCCCTAGATACTTAGTACCACTGTGCAACACGATGTCTGCGCCTAGCTCCAATGGTTGTTGTAAGTATGGTGTAGCAAACGTATTGTCAACGATGGTTATTAAATTATGCTCTTTCGCCCAAGCTGAACTTTTTTCCAAATCGACAATTTTCAATAAAGGATTACTAGGTGATTCTAAATAAAGTGCTTTAGTATGCTCCGTTAACGCAGCTTCAAGTTGTGAGTGTTCACGACTGTCAACCATCGTGTAACTCAACCCCAGTGGTTTAAAAACTTTTTCTAATAAGCGGAAGGTTCCACCATACACGTCATCGCCTAATAGTAAATGATCCCCCGGGTGAAAAAGTGATAACGTGGCATGGATCGCTGCCAAGCCGGATCCAAAAGCAAACCCTTTGACACCGCCCTCCAATTCAGCGATTAATTCTTCTAACGCTAAACGTGTTGGGTTGCCAGAACGAGAGTACTCAAAATCTCCCGGCTGACCTAATTTCTGTTGTCGGTAAGTTGACGTTTGGTAGATCGGTACACTGACCGCTCCAGTCAATGGGTCTTCACTGATTCCTCCGTGGATCAATTTGGTTGATAAATGCATTATATTTCCTCCTAATTAGTAAGTTTTTTGGCGTTCATCTATTAAGCAACAACACACTGTACTTCCCCCTAACTTGAATTTTGTGTACAAAAAAAGAGGTGCAAGCTATTAAAGCTGCACCTCTTGGCTTCGTCAAAATTTTAGAAGTATCCTTCTTTTTAAACGAGTTCAGAACAGTTAATAGGCATGACAAATTCGTATGCTGCTTTTTTGCACCATACAACAACATGCTGATTCAACTGTTTGAAGATTACGCTTTGCAATGTTGTTTGCCATGAGTCCTGACCTCCTTAAATGTTGCACTCAATTTAGCATTTAAAAAAAGAGAAGTCAATCAATTAAATCCTAGATTTCTTTTAAATAACTACTTTGAGTCCTTTTACAACAAAAAATTTTCTGTTTTACCATCAGCATTGATCCCGCTGAAAAGCAGTTGCAAAAATAACTAAATTATTTTCTATAATTTTAAAACATCTGCAACCGAGTAATAGCCCGGTTCTTGTCCGGCTAAGAAAACTGCACAATCACATGCACCTTTGGCAAAACCGCGCCAATCCGTCGAATGATGACTAATTTCCAACCGTTCTCCAAAACCGCCAAAGTAAACAGTATGGCTGCTAGGTGTATTCCCCATTCGGACAGAATGATACCCTATTGAACCTGGTTTTCTTTCCCCAACTCCTTCACGACCAAAAACTGCCAACTCAGAAAATTCTGTCCCTAACTCATGAGCAATCAGTTTTCCCATTTCTTTCGACGTACCGCTTGGTGCATCTTTTTTCCAACGATCATGCATCTCCACAATCTCGATATCTGTTTCAGCGCCAACCGCAGCAGTTGCCAGTTGCAGCAGCCTATTCATAACATTTACCAGCTTAGATGTATTTGCAGCATATAACATCGGAATTTTCTTACCAGCTTGTCGAAATAAATCCATTTCTGCTGAATCAAAGCCAGTCGTTCCGCAGACCAATGGCTTTTTGTATTCTTTTGCCAATCGTAAAGTTTCTAGCCCCATTTCCTTTGTAGAGAAATCGATAATCACATCACAGGCCTCGATCACTTCTGTTAAATCATCTACGACCGGGACACCAAGATCACGTCCAAGTATCGTTACTTGCCCCAAATCTTGCCCAATATAATCGCGGCCCTTTGGACCCACTCCCGCAACTAATAGCAACTCTTCATCATCAGCTGCGATCTGCGTAATCAAGCGGCCCATTTTCCCTCGCGGGCCTACAATAATAGTTTTAATCAATTTCATTCCTCCTTGAATTACTGATAAAAACGATTTCAATAATAGTTTACCACGTACGATGAAAGAAAAAATCACTCGAGAAATTTATCTCAAGTGATTCTAAAAAAACATTCTTAAAAATGACCATAAATACCGCAATAGGCGAAATAGGATGAATAGGAGAAAGATATTTCCAAAGATGAAACTGACGGCATTGCCCGCACTAGCTTTTAAATTACTTAAAGTGAAGCGGCGTAAAAATCGCGGCATTGAGCTATAGCCGTTACGTTTCAATCGGAAACTTTCTTCATAGGTCAGATCTAGCATATCGTAATACACAATCTGCAACGGTTCTCTAGAAAAGAACGTTTTTGAAAAACCAACCATCATCGTGTACTGCTTATTATTAGAAGGTAAGTTTCGTACACCTTTTTTATTGATTCGAACCTTCTCATCAGCATCTACCACATTGTAGCTGTACTCTTCTTCTTCAATTTTGTGAATTTGTACGTCAGGTCGATTTTCTTCAAGAAAGGCTTGGTAGACTTGCGAAAATTTTTGCTGTTCTAAAAAAAGATAAACACCCAAACCCGCGATCAATATCATCAATAAAATATTTTGAAACAAATTATCTTGAAAAATACCGCTGTACGCCATGATGATAACTAAAGATACACCACAAATCACGATACGTTTCCAATAATAGTTTTGATACATAATTTTGATCGTCCGTTCATAATACTCAAAATCGGATACAGCAAAATTCATCGTCTGTTCCTCCCTTCATAAACTTCTTGTTTTTAGTATAGCGGAGCAAAAGAGTAGTGTCAGTCTATTTTATTCATAAAGAACTAAATGATTCATACCTTTAGACTAATTTAAATTTTTTTTGTGAGAATGATTTATTTTTCTACTATTCCCTTTTTTTCTATCCCATCGCGAGTATAATGAACATGTAAAACGATTACTATTATTCAGCTAATGGGTGCCGGCTCCACTCTGCACTACTGATAGATTCATTTTTTCTTTTGGTCCATTAGTGAAATGATCCACATACGACTTTTTTAGTTTTTATGTTTGGAAATTTGAGCTCTTATTATGAAAAAGGAGTACACTCATGAAAATCGCCATTATCCTTTCAACCATTCTACTTGCGTTAGTTAATTTCTATCTTTTTTATGTTTATTTCAAAGAAAAGAAAATTGAAGATAAACTAGAAAGATTGGCCGTGATGTTTGGCGCTAACATGAGTGTTCTTTTTGTCGACAGTTTGATTCTTTTCTTCGGCGCTTTAGCAGAAGAAGGCATGTTCCTGTTGGTAATCTTTAGTGATTTCTAAATAACAACCTGCGACTTCGATGAAGCCGCAGGTTGTTTTACTGTTGGACAAAGCCGTATTCAAGGATTTGTAGCTTACGTTTCAAGCGATCAATCACAGGCATCAAGTCTTCAATCGTTTTCCACTCAGGATGTTGAGCCAATTCTTGCTGAATCTTCGTAGTTTCGCTCGTTAAAACAGCATAGATTGTTTCCAATACATCCCTTTCTTGAACACCTTCTCGCAATGGAAGCTTGCTAATCACTTCATCGGTTAGTGTCATATTACGATTAACATCGGAATTGAGCCGTTCCGTCATTGCTCCCCGTAATGGTTCGGGAAGCAAAGGCATTTCAACATAGGCCTTCATCAAGAAATCAAACTCAATAGGGTATTTTAGTTGCAGCTCGATCTTATACTTTGTGGCATCTACCACCATTTCTAATAAATCAGAAGCTTTCGTCCAAACCGAATAATCAATCCGCTGATAAAAGAATTCTGATGCGTAAACATAAGTCGCTTGGTATAAACCACCCTTACTACCATAATAATGAAATAATAATCCTTTAGATACGCCTGCTTCATCAGCTATCTGGTCAGTCCTTGTCTCACGATAACCATACTGACCGAATAGTTTAGCACAAGTGGCCAAAATGCTTTTTTCCTTCTGGGGATCTTTTACTACTTCCTTCATCCTATCACTCCAAGTCCCGCTTATTGTAGCCTACAATGCCCAAAATCGTCAAAATCAGAAAAGCCGCGATTAGAAAAATCGTCACTTGATTATTGGCATTTTCTGTCGGAACTTTTCCAACCCATCCTAATGGCGAGATATTTGCCGTCTCATCAGAAAGATTCAGTAATGGACCAAACATTTTCACCAGGATACTAGTGGCTAGATAAATCCATAATGCATTTATCAATTTAGGGAAAGCGCCGGTAAAAAAAATACCGATCCCAATAAAAAACAAGACTGCTGGCAAAAATCCAAGCATTGTTTCCCAAAAATAGTTTATTGCGATTGGATGATCTAAGGTCGCATTCCCAATGAAAAACGTCCCAGCCAATATTCCTGCGAGCACAACCACACTTACAATCGTTCCTACACCAAAGTAACTAAGTGACAGCCGAGTCTTGGAAATGCTCTTCGAGTGCAGGATTTCAAGATATCCTTTTTTATCATCCGATTTCAAGCGAAAAATAATCAGAAGACCGCTGATAGCGGCTATTGCTACAAAGAATAACCCAAGCATATTCAAGTAATTGAGAATCAATTCTCTATTTGCCGCATTAATTTGAGTCACACCAAGAATTTTGCGATAGGTTGGATTACTGCCGATAATGTCGCCGATTGTACTGAAGATCGACCCATAAGCCGCTCCTAATATGAAACCACCAAAGATCCAGCCAAAGATACTATTACGTTCAACAGATAGAACCAAACCCAACGGTGAAGACAACAATTTCCCCGCTTTTGACTTTCCATTTCGTGCCGCAAAAATACCGCTGCCGATATCTCGCGTCTCTACGATTTTGATTGCGATTAGTAAACAAACCAAGCCTAATCCTAGTGTCAAAATAACCGGTAACCAATAATTGTGTGTATAGATTGCTGTTTTTTGAATCCACCCAACTGGTGATAGCCATGTCCACTCAGGATTCGTCACATCTGTCATCATTCGAACAATATAAAAAAATCCATACAAGCCATAACTCATGAAACTGGCACTGCGAGAATTATTAGCCAGTTGTGCCAGCAACAAACTAATGAATCCAAACATGATTCCAATACTGGCAACACTAACACCGAGTAAGATATCACCTTGCATAGTCGCACCATTCAAATCCGCTACGATCAAACTCACCACGTATAAAATCCCCATCACGCCATTGAGTAAAAGAATCTCAATAACAGTTGCATAAGTCGGTGCCAAACGTCCAACCGTTCGTGAGCGGACCATTTCCAATAATCCAGAATCTTCTTCCGCTCTCGTATTTGAGATCGCTAGTGAAATATTCATAAAGACCATAAACATTCCCATAAAGACCAGCATTTCGGAAGCAAATACATTGGCGGTCGTATATGGCTTCGTCGCTGAAAATTCACCAAAAAGCGAGACCATTGCTGGTGTTTTCAATGTTTCTACTATGGCATTGATATCTGTCTGAGTACCGAATAGAACATTGAACTTAGTAGCAGCCGATGCGAAAACACCAACTAAAATCGCAATCCAAATAAGATGCTTGATCTTGTTTTGTTTTAAGTTTGCTCGTAACAAGTAGACTGTCTTAGCTCCGCTATGCCTCATTAGAATCAGCCCCTTGTTTTTCATAATAACGCATAAATAAATCTTCCAATGTTGGTGGTGTCGAAATTAGATTAACGATTTGTCTCTCTGACAAAAATCCCATGATTTTCGTCATCTGTTCGCGATCTACTGAAAGTACCGCACGCTGATGCGTCTCATCCGAAAAATCAACTTTATGCACACCCGCTATCTGATTGATCCCATCTAAAACAGTCTTTGTTTCAACCGTGATCTCCATCCGAGTCAAATGACGCATCGATGCCAAATCACCTGTTTCAATAATCACACCTTCACGAATGATCGCGATTCGATCGCACATTTTTTCTACTTCCGATAAAATATGACTAGAAAGTAAAATACTTTTCCCCGCCTCTTTTAACTTCAATACTTCTTCTTGGAAAGTTTTTTCATTCAACGGATCTAAACCAGAGGTAGGCTCATCAAATATATACAATTCCGCTTCTTGCGACAATGCCGCCACCAACGCTATTTTCTGTCGATTTCCCTTTGAGTATGTCCGAGCTTTTTTCTTTGGGTCTAGCTGAAACTTTTCGATCAGCTCTTCCGTTTTTTTAGTCCGCTTTTGACCATTCAAACGTAAAAGCAAATCAATGATCTCACCGCCAGTTAAATTCGGCCAAAGATAGACATCTCCGGGTACATAAGAAATATCCTTATGTACCTCTGTATCGTCCTTCCAAACATCTTTTCCAAAAATCAGCGCTTCACCGCCAGATTTTTTCAGCATACCTAATAAAATCCGGATCGTTGTTGATTTACCAGAACCGTTTGGTCCAATAAAACCTACTACCTCACCTTTTTTTACATCAAACGTGACATTTTTCAATGCTTGAAATTTACCAAAATTTTTCTCTACTTTATTTAATGATACGATTTGATTTTCCAACGTTCTCACTCCTATTCCATACATGATCACTCGATACTTCAACTTTATATCGAGAGCATATACCCTTTTGACTAATGAGTCAATGACTAGTTAGTCAATTTGGATTCAGTTTTTTTCTGGACCCGAAAAAAATTGAAAAAGCTGTCAGATCCCATATTTCTCGTCTTTTAGAAAAATATGAAGTATCATGAAGAAAACTTTTGCAGGGAGTATTTGATGGTTATTCTGAAAAAAATTTCCCCACTATTTTTGATTCTCGCAATTATTGGGGATTTTTCATTACCTTATTATTTAGGTCAATTTTATCCTGGCTTCGATCAAATGACGATGATCATCAGTCAATTAGGCGAATCCACCAGCCCTGTACAATCCTATTTCAATAATGGTTCTATTGTTACTGGAACTCTATTCGTCTTATCAAGTTTAGGTGTCTACACTTTTTTTCAATCCAAATCCAAACGTTTGGCTCAGATAGTTGCAAGTGCAATCGCATTATATGGCTTCGGAGACTGTATTTTGACTGGCTTAGTAAAAATCAGCGATACGGCCAGTTTCTTTAGCCCTGCTTACTTTTTGCATGCCGCTTTCTCTGGAATCTCTATGGTAGCCATGATGTTTGTTCCTTTATTATTGGCCTATCAAGCTAGTCTGAATCAACAAAAATTCGTTGCACTTTTTTATTCTATCTGTTTGATTGCTTCGATCACAGCATTGATTCTATTTGCGGCCTATTATTTACCTCTTGTCGGTCGCCTCCTTTCTTCTACACGCGGTTTTTGGCAACGACTATCGTTGTTTTTCTTATATTTACCAGCACTTAGTATCGCTTTGAGGCAATTAAAAGCTAAATCACACGTTTAAAAATCTTTAGCGTCTGACTCATTTTTTCAACATTCACAAATCAAAACTAATGTCATTTTTGTAGTCATTCTTCATCACGCACTCTAGCCGACTAAACTTCACCTCACTCTTTAACGCTAGATAAGCAAAAACGGATGCGACTTTCATTGTCGCACCCGTTTTGCTTATCTTAATTTTTTGATTCCAATTTGTGCCGCTCCGATTGCTCCAGCATATTGGGATAGCTCGTCACGCTTAACCGGGGCTGCCACGTATTGCTCCAGAACTTTTACGAAGATCGCACTTTTGGAAAGGCCGCCAGTGAACAGTATTTCTTCACCTCTGACAGGCCTTAGTTTTGAATACTGGCTGCTGATCCGTTGTGCAATAGAATGGAGAACGCCTAATGCGATGTCTTCTCGGTCTTCCCCTTTTGAGATTAAACTGATCACTTCCGATTCCGCGAAAACCGTGCACATACTGTTGATCGTGACAGGCTTCGCATCCTGTACAAAATGATCCAAGGCTGAGATATCCTCACCCAATGTCCGCATCATCACTTCCACAAAACGTCCAGTTCCTGCAGCACAACGATCATTCATGCTGAATTCTATTACATTGCCCTTCCCGTTCAACTGAATCGTTTTACAGTCTTGTCCGCCAATATCAATAACTTGCTTCACTCCAGGAGACAAATAATCGGCCCCTTTACCATGACAAGTAATCTCTGTGACGACTAAATCTGCCGGAAGTAATTTCCTGCCATAGCCAGTCGTCACGAGCTTCAAGTCATTTAGCACGTAACTTCGTTTAAAATACTCAACCACATCTGACATCGCTCCTTTAGGATTTCCAGCAGTTGGAATCAGATATTTAGCAATCAATTCCTGATTGCTAAAAAGCACGCCTTTGGTTGTGGTGGAACCAGAATCTAAACCTATTGTGTACATACAGCCTCTTCCTCTAACATTTCGATAAACGCGGTTACGCGGGTGTTGATTTGTTCGATATCTGACGTTGAATAATCCGTTTCCAAATACATATACGGTGTATTTTTTTCTTCATTCAAGAAGCGTTTGATCTTTAAGGACTCCACGGAAAATGGAATACAGTTCTGTAAGACCATATCAATCACACCATCTACCTGATAGTCATCAATCATTTGACTCAGCAACTCTTTACGCGGCTGATTATTCGACATACACGCACAGCCGATATTGATATATTTATCCGTTAATGCTTGATACACATCTTCTTCTGCTTCATCAACTAACCGTTCCACAGCCTTTGCCACAGTACAATTTTCATAAGCAACGACTAATCCGCCATTTTCTTCAATCGCACGAATCACTTTTTCTGTCACGCCTCCCATTGGCGAGCCCGTTACTAATATCCGAGGTCTAGCATCCAAACGTTTCCCTGCTTCATATTCTTCTCTGACTTTAGCCGTCGTCTTTTCCAACATATCGATGACTTCTTCTTTATCAAATTTATATTGTGAACCATACATCACTTGGAAAATTTCTTGCCCAGTAATTGCCGGCGGATTCAATTGACCTAAACGATAGAAATTTTGTTTGGCTTGACGTTCGCGATTTTTCAACACGATTGCTTCCCGAATTTTTTCATCCGTGATTTCTACATCCAAAAAGTCCTCTAATTTTTCTTTAAAGCGCACCAGTTCGCTGTACCATAATTTTTTACTTTCCTCAGTATCTCGCATATGCGGCAATTGCATTAAATAGGTATCCTTGAATTCTTCCATGTATTCATACATTTTCTTCTTACCGTCACAGGTCGTTTCACCTACAACTAAATCAGAAAAATAGAAATACGGACATTTATCCGTCTTGCCGAAGCCGTAGCTAGATTTGATCAACGGACAAAGATTCCGCGGCAGATCTTCCTCTGCATCAGGGATCGTTTCATCTGAAGTCGAACATAAACTGATCTGGATCGCCCCGCCTGCTAACACCAATTCCTCTGGCATAAAGGTACAATATACACCCACAACTGGTTTGCCTTTTT
This sequence comes from Enterococcus sp. AZ128, assembly GCF_051714485.1. Classification (NCBI taxonomy): domain Bacteria; kingdom Bacillati; phylum Bacillota; class Bacilli; order Lactobacillales; family Enterococcaceae; genus Enterococcus; species Enterococcus sp. AZ128. Next base: position 221,769 of record NZ_JBIORZ010000001.1, on the reverse strand, counting down.
CTTTGATCTCCTTAACTGTTAAAAATCCTTGTCTTCTCGCTTCGCCAAACTCATCAAAAATCTCTGGTAAACTTGTTCTTAATTCCATTTTATCCATTCCTTTCTCAATTGGAGGTATTAAAAAATTAGATTGATTTTCGCGCCCTCTTAGTTGGAATTTCTCTTAATAATTCCATCAAGTAGGCTAGCATACGCTTTGCACTGCAATTCATCGTTCTTTTCCTCCAACAGAAAAAGAGCATGCCAAAAAGCCTGCTCCTGGATAACTTCTATTTTAACGTATCCGAGGAGGAAAAATATTTAATTGACGCGCTTAGAACCTCTAAGTTTTGTGGCACTCAAAGTCATCGCTTAAACATTATTTCCACCTCCAGAAGTATTTCTAACATTTTCAATGGATGCTATCCTATTGCATCCTTAAAGTTTGTGTAAACACTTACAATTACTTCCTAAGTATAACGAAGAGAAATTTCTCCCGCAAGGCTTCCAAAAGAGAATCGTTCTCACTTCACGCATTCAAAAAGAGTGTTAAACGCTTATTTTAATACGCTCTTAAGAGCAAAAAGGCCAACATTACAGAATGTTGGCTCTTACTCTTTGCGACAAGCTATTTTCTTTTTATCGGAACCCAGATTTCCATATCTTCCCCTTGAGTATAAACTTCTAAGTCGGGTCCAGAAGAAGACATTTCCCCAGTCATATATCCTGTATTTAATAACTCATATTCTTCTGATTCTGGTCCCCATTTCGTCACAATTTCGATCTGCGTGGTCCCTGCTGTTTTGCCAGTACAAGGGAAAACTGCCCAGGTATTTGCTGGAACCTCTGCCTCTTCCATGTCTTCAGGAGTTGCGGCAGTTGTTGCGGCGGCGATATAGTAATCAAATTTCTTATTATCCTTTGGATCAACATTGTAAAAGCTTGCACCGATCACACCATACGGCTCACGATCGATCAAAGGGGCCACAACCTCATGCTTGTTACTGGAAATAAATTGATTCCAAAATGCTTCGCAATCTTTCATTCCTTGCTGATTGTCGTTGGTGGAGCTCACTTTCACGCCTGCTAATTTGAAACTGTCTAATTCTACAATTCGGTAGTCCATTTTCCATTCCTCCATTTATGTGTGTTTTTATATCTCTTTGCTACACTCATAATTTAGCATCTCAGGAGGTCTATTTTTGAAACTTGTCATGTTTGCATAGGTTTCCTGTTATGTTTGCTCAAATAAATTGAAGGTTAGTTTAAAAGAATAATCATCCGTCACATAATTCAGATTGCCATGATAAGCTTCTACGATTTGGCTGATTGATTTCATTCCTAGACCATGACTAATTTTATCTTTTTTACGCGTGTTAAAAGACCTGACTTTTCCATCCGTACTATTCTCACAGGAAGCAACCAACGAATGATTGAAATAGATCATTTTTAACTGTATATATTTCTGTGCATCACAATGTTCACAGGCTTCTCGAGCATTGTCTAAAATATTCCCCATCAAAGAAGATAGGTCGGCATCGGAAAAACCCATTGTTTCTGGACATTTAATTTCAAAATCGCAAGTGATTCCGTTTTGTCTGATTTTTTGATGATGCAAACGCAACAGAGCGTTCAATCCACCATGCTGAGTGAAAGAAGGGATTTCATTTGAATCTAATTGTTTGATCAGTTCATTGATTTGTTGATTCGCTTTCTGTTCTTTATTCCTATCCAAATAACCAACAATCGAATACATTTGATTTTTCATATCGTGCTTTATTTTTCGAACCTCTTGCTGGTGTTTTTCCACTTGCTGATAATATCCCTCCAACAACTCATGTCGTTGTTCTTGTAACCGATATTCTTGATTTTTCTTGGACATATTATCAAACATTTCAAAACCAATATAAAACAGAAGCAGCAACGCCCCTAACGCCCCCATCAATAAGAAATCTCTCAGCAAAAATTGGTTAGAAACCGTTACTCCTGTCATCAATAATCCCAAGGCAAAACTACAGATTAAGGCGATCAATAATTGGATAATAGAAAACTCCCGCTGTACAGAAATGCCTCTTTTCCTTCTCGCTGACCATACTGAAAAAATTAGAAGCAAGGTGAACAGCATCGCCAAACGATTTCCCATTTTTCCTTCGCTGACGAATCGCTGAAGTTCAGCAACCGATAGAAATACTCGCGCAAAAACAGTCATCATCCACTCGCTCATGATCGTGAAGACAACAAATAAGATGGCGACCAATCCTTTTTGATAAACCTTACCGCTATAAAAAAATTGTACACAAAATAAAAGAAGTAAAAGACTGATAAAATTATAAATTGGTCGAAATAAAACAGTACTATATTGGGTTACTAAATTATTGATAAAATAATACGGTACGACAATCAGATAAATTCCCAAAAAAAGGGTTTTTTTAGGAATAAAAGGTTTTACCGAAAAAAAGCTGGAAAATAATAACCCTAAACTTAAGGTAAGCATCACGGTAACCGGAATAAAATTTTCTAAAAAAGCCATATAGGATCGATCCTCCTTTATCGGGACAAAACAAATTGCTGGAAGTGTTCGTGAAAAGAAGTATGGAATTTTTTGCTGATTGGCAGCTTTTCGCCATCCTTCAGATACACAAAATTGCTCTCCACTGTACTCAACTGTTCAAAATTAATAATGATGGAAGTGTGTATCTGGGCAAAAAGGATTCCTTTCACTTGCTCGCGTGCATCTTTTAAGGTGCCATAATATTCATATATTTCACCATCCGTAGTATGAAGAAGAATCTTTCGGCCCGAGCTTTCAATATAACTAATCTGCGACAAAAAGAAGGTATAGATTTTTTTCTGTGACACAAATTGGAAGATCCCTTTGCGTTTTTGCAGATAACGAACCGCGGAAGTTACTATTTCCAATGCTCTATTCGTATCAAAAGGCTTAATAATGAATTGGAATGCCAAAACTTCAAAAGCCTCCGACATTAACTCTGCGTGGCTGGTCATAAAGATGATCACCGCATCCGGATCTGCCTTTCGAATTTGGGCGGCCGTCTCCAATCCATCGGTTCCGATCATTTCAATATCCAAAAGATACATATGAAAAAAATTCGGCTGCTCTGTCAGAAAATGCAATAACTCATCGCCTGAAAAAAAGACCTCCGCGTTGTATTTACTGGTTTCTCCATGAAAAACCTGATCAACAATTTTTTCAATTTGACCACTCATCAAGCGGTCATCATCACATATCGCTATATTCATTTCCATCTCCTTATTGCTAACGTTTTCTTAAGTATACCTGAGAAGTCTCCGTTGTTGTTTTCAAATTGTAACAATTCTGCTTATTTATTTGGGTTTCCTTTATAAAAAAAGGAAGACAAAAAAACTGCTGCAAATAAATTGCAACAGCGTTACTTTAATAGTAGTATTATGAATTTTTTTGATTAAACAGAAAATACATTCCCGTTAACAAAACACACGATGCAATTGAAATAATGTGCCCGTTGTTTAATCCTCTCACTAGATGATGAATGAAATGATCCTCTACCAACATTGTCCCTGCTGTGTATGCAATCAGCAAAGCGCCGATCCAAATCAACCAAGGGAAGCGGTCCATCAGCTTCAAAATGATTTGACTGCCAAAAATCACGATTGGAATACTAATGATCAATCCTAAAACAGCCAGCATAAAATGCCCATCTGCTACACCGGCGATTGCTAACACATTATCCAAACTCATGACCAAATCAGCAATAATAATCGTTCGTATTGCTGATAATAAGGAGGTCTCGCTCTTAATATCAGCTTCTTCGCCATTCGATTTCAGTAGATCATAAGCGATGTAAAACAACAAAATAGCGCCAACGATCTTCACATAAGGTACCGTTAATAATTCCACCGCAATCAGCATCAAAAGAATTCTTAATACGACCGCTCCCGCCGTTCCAATCACGATTGCTTTATTCTGTGAAGTTGAAGGCAGTTTACGTGTAGCCAGAGCAATCACCACCGCATTATCACCGCTTAACACCAAGTTCAACACAATAATCGAAAGAATTTTCGATATTATTTCAATATTCAAATAGACATCTCCTCAAAAAAAGTTCCTATCTAAAATACCACCTTTTGTTAAAAAAAGCATGAAAAGCGGCTGATGTCTTTATAAAAGCGTTTTTATCGTAATAGCGGCAAACTGCCAGTCAATTTATTCACTTGTTTCTTATTGCCAAAAAGTGTCAAACCAAAATAATCGATTGCTGATTCAGGGACGTCCTTCATTTTCTCAATATATTCGTCATAAGTTTTGCAGCCTTGTGCAACATCAAAAAAATCAACAACTGTTACTTTTTCAAATTTTGGTCCATAAAGGCGTTCACGCATATTCCGCAAGAATTCACGATTGCCTTTTAAGATCGGAACCGGAAATTCGATAATACCTTGGTGCTGATAGCCGCTTTGATCAAGAATAGCTTGACCAACGACTTCAGGAAACATTTTTCCAATCGTTATTCCCATAACCGCCGTACTATTCGCAATAATCCCTACTGGCATAGATTCATCCACTACCATCACACATTTTAACTCTTTATCCAACATTTTATTCCTCATTTCTTTTTTCAAAAATCATTCGATATTGATTTGGAGTTAGACCGATGAACCGACTGAAGTAATTCGTAAAGTGGCTCTGATCGTAGAAGCCTGTCCGATCAGCTGTTTCAGTCAAACTGCAGCCTTGCTCCAGCATTTCCTTCGCTTTGACGATTCGGAATGTTTCAAGGTAACGATATGGCGTGATTCCTTTTTCCCGAGTGAACTGGCGAACTAAAGAATGCTTGTTTATATGAACGATCCTACAAAGCTGATCCAAAGTAATTTTCTGTTCATAATGTGCTTCTAAATAACGGCAAACCTGAGCAATCATCTCTTGATCATTTGGTATCGCCATTGGTGTGGTCTGAGTATATTGCTGAAGCAGTTCATCAATAAACAGGATAAACAATGTCTCTTTTTCCTCTCTATCGCCCGGCTGCATGATCGAGTGATGCAACCGACGAAAATCTTCAGCCAAGTTTGTTTGATTCTGCATCGGAATAAGAAATTTCGGTAAGTCTGCTCCTTTAAAGGGTTGGAAAAGCTCTTTTTTCAGATTAAGGCATAGGTAGGTTAATCGATCATTAGTAACGCCGGTACAGCTATGATTGTCATAAGGATTGAATGTTATTAGATCTCCAGGTACCAGTCTGTAGTTCTTGCCATTAACCACCAAATCCCGTTTACCCTCTTCAATCAATCCCACAACATAATAATCATGAAAGTGGTTTGGAAAATTTTGTGACACTCCAGTGAAAGAATAGGCTTCAAGTTCTAGATCCTTGTCATAACAGATAATTTTCTGATTCAACATCCCGCCTCCTTCTTTTCCATATTTTATCAAGTCCAACGCTAAACCGCTTGGAAGATATTGACTATTTAAAAATCTATCTATATTTATGGTATCATCGAAACAAAGAATAAATTGGAGGCGGATACATTTGAAACATAAAGACCATTACAATGATCACTATATTATGATGCTGTCAGAAAAATTGTCTGAGGTACAACCTGAATTTAATCGAGAAAACTTTTCTGCTGAGCTAATAGGCAAACTAGAGGATAAAGAATTATTCGCGCGCTTCGATTTTATCGTAGATGCGCTAGAAAAAAATTTAAGCGGGGATTACGTGGAAACCATCCAAACCTTTTATCAGATTCTCGGTCCTGAGTTGGAGCAATCAACGGGAATGTTTAGTTTTGGCTGGTGGCTATGGCCAATTGGTCGTTACGTTGAACGCCATGGTAACACAGACTGGGAAGTTTCACTAGCGTTTTTAAAGGAATTGACGAAACGCTTCACTGGGGAATATGCAATTCGACCTTTGTTGAGGGGACATCCTCAGGAAGTCATGGATGAGTTGATTCTGTGGAGCAAAGATGAAAATGTTCACGTACGTCGACTTGCTTGTGAAGGTATACGAATTCGTTTGCCTTGGTCAGAAAAAATCTATGTTGCCATTGAGGAATTTGATCGCTACGAAGAAATTCTGACCAATCTAAAGGATGACCCCGAAAAATTCGTTCAAAAAAGTGTCGGCAATAATCTAAACGACCTCTATAAAGACGATCCTAAAAAAGCCGATTCCCTTATTGAAGAATGGCGTAAGACGCCTTCTAGCAAGGCTCAAGAATGGATCATCAAACACGGACGCAGAAATCAGAAATAGCGTAAAAAAGCTTCCCTCATTAATGAATGAAGGAAGCTTTTAACTTTTAATCTGCTTTTTTCATGCGTTTAAGCGCAAAAGCTAATAGGACCATGAATCCACCAATCATTGTAACTAATAGACTGCTTGATTCTTCACCTGTTTTCGGTAATTGTTTAGTGCTTTGAGCCGCGCGCGTCGGAACGGCTTTTTGGTTTGCCAAGTTCGTTGGGGTGCCGCCTGTATTTGCTACATTTTTTGTTTCGTCATTTGATGTAGTCGGCTCGTCGGCTGTACGATTTTTGACAGTTAGTGTGATCGTCTCAGTACTGGTTTCACCTTCTGCAGTAGATGCGTAAAATTCAATACTATGTTCGCCGATCTCTACCAATGTGTTGTCAGCAACTTTTACTTTGATGTCGCCATTCGTCACTTTAAATCCATCGATCGAGTCATCAGGATTTTCCGTTTTCGCCCAAGCCATGATCATCTCTTCGTTTAATTTGTCTCCGACATACATCACTTTATTATCCACTAGGATTTTCGGCGCACGTTTCTCAGCTTTTTCAGTTACTTTTACATCCATTGTTTTTGTGATCGTTGCACCTGTTGATGCTAGTGCAGTATACGTAACTTTGTAATCACCAGTTTTTGTAGTGTCCACATTAGAATCTGCCCAAACACCTACACCACCAGCTGCACTTGCTTTTGCAAGTGTTTCATCTTTTCCTGAAGCATTCATCACATAAGCTTGTGCAAAGCTGTATGGATCAAAGGTTTGTCCCACTTCAAGACTTACTGAAGATTGTACATCCAACTTAATCGTGTCTTTTGTATCAAGAATCTTGATGTTCACAATTTTTTTCGTAATCGTGTTATATTCTGAAATAACCGCGATTTCAACTGCTAGTGTACCAGGTGCAGCAGTCGAATGATTCCCCGCTACTATTATATTCGCTGTGGCGGTTGGTACCGTACTTCCATCTGGTTTTCTAATTACGATGCGTTCACGAATCGCTTGGATATAATCGCTGCCTTTTGGCAAGCTAAAATCAGCAATCTCGATTTCATACATGCCAACATTGTCTTCGACAACACGAATGATCACGCTTTGCTTCGCTTCATTTCCTTGCGAATTCTCTACCGTATAAGTTAGTAAATATTCCCCGACCATATTGGTATCAACTGTACCAGTATATTTAACCTTCCCAGTGATGTCCCCGTCGGTCTTGTCAGTAGCACTGACACCCTTCATTGGATCGAAGCTGCTGCCTTTACGAATACTTTGAGTCGGTAAAATATTGATAGCCGGATGTGTATCCGTTGGGTTGTTTGAAGGAAATTCCTCTACGTCCAACGGCTTCACTTCAACTTTATCTGTATCTGTCGCCTTTTTTTCCGCATCGTTGCTTACAGGCGCTTCTGTTACTGGTTTTTCAACAGGTTTTACCGTACTACTTTCAGACTGCTGTTGAGTCGCTTGGCCACCTGACGTTTGACTACTTCCAGTCGTAGCGCTAGGTACTTTAGGAGTTGTACTTGGAACAGTGGATTCATTTTTTACTGGTGCAGAGACACTTGAATCAGGCTTTTTCGTTTCCTCAGTCTGTTTGACCGTCTCGCTTGTTGCTGTTGCCATCGGCTGCTCTTCTGTTGCAAGAGCTGTTGGTGCAGCAAGTAGTGCAGGTACCAACAAACTTGCGAGTGCTGCACATGTTAATTGTTTTCTTTTCATCTTTTCTCCTTTTCCTTCCCTTAATAGCAATAGAGTACTTCTTTAGGGTGTTTTTCTTAACGTTTACTTTAAAGTCGCTCTCAAATCACAATAAATAGAAATAGTTATTTAATAGTCAGCAAAGCACCATTTTTACCACCCAGATAACATCCTTCTGCTCTGCAATTAAAATAACTTGATGTAAAAAACACAAAACGACTTCCCTTTCGAAGATACCACAAACAAACAGCGTTATCAACGCTCTTTTTATTATTAAATAACTGTTTTATTTTTTACATATTTATTTAAAAGAACAATTCCAATACATTTTTCTAATAGTTTATTGTTTATTTCTCTGATGAATAAAATAAATAATTTAAAATAGCGTTTAATAATCAGATGCCGACTAGTTGAAACTAAATTTTATAATAAGCTCTTTTTTCACAAAAAAATGAGTATTCCATGAGTATAAACAGCAAAAGTAAACGAGACACGAAATTTCGTGTCTCGTTTATTCAACTTACTATCAATACCCTTCCGGATAGATCTTTTGAAAACGCCATGCATCAGCAATGATCTCTTGGATATCACTATACTTTGCTGCCCAGCCTAAAACCGCTTCTATTTTAGCATTCGAAGCGATTAAACTCGCGGCATCTCCCATTGCACTAGTTCGTATTTCTAATGGGATTGGTTTACCAGTAACCGCTCTGCAAGCATGAACAACCTCAAGATTTGAATACCCGCGTGCAGAGCCCACATTCAAAATTTGACTAGAACCGCCTTTTTTTAAATACTCCAGTGCTAGAATATGAGCGTCTACAAGATCCAATACATGGATATAGTCCCGGACACAAGTTCCATCTACAGTCGGATAATCGTCGCCAAAAAGTACCATTTTATCTTTTTCGCCAGAAGCTACTTGTAAAATGACTGGGATCAAACGCTGGCGTACTTCACCTAAAGTGCCATCCATTTTTGCACCAGCAACATTGAAATAGCGTAAAGCAACAAAATTCATATCAGATGCCTCGCTTTGCCATTTCATGATTGTTTCCATCATTCGTTTAGATTCTCCATACGGATTGATTGGAGCCGGCTCCGCTGTTTCATCTACTGGAGACTGGTTTGTGTTGCCGTAAATCGTGGCTGAAGATGAAAAGACGATTGAATTGACTCTGAATTCCTTCATCACTTCCAAAACTATTTCTGTTCCATGAACATTATTACTAAAATATTTGAGGGGCTGTTCTACAGATTCGCGTCCCAAGGAGAGAGCCGCAAAATGCATGACTGATTCGATTCCTTCTATTTGAAATACTGATCGAAGAAGTTCTTTGTCGCGAATGTCCCCTTTATAGAAATGCGCATTTTCATTCACTGCCGCTTTATGCCCTGTAGAAAGATTATCAACTACTGCTACCTTATCTCCTCGCTCAATTAGTGCATCAACTGCATTTGATCCGATGTATCCTGCACCACCTAATACTAAAACCGTCATGGTACTCTCCTTTTGATTTTTCCTATATTTTATCAATGCTTGCTTATCCAGTCTAAAACTTTGACAAATCATTTTACGGTGTCCGTAAGAAAAAAAAGACAGCCTTAGTCGACTGTCTTCTCTCTTATCAAAATTAGCAACAAAATCATTAAACAGATTCCTGAGAAAAATAAGTATTGATTTTGATATTCGCCTGTTTTCGGATAGCTTACGACTACCTTCACGTTGGCAACTTGTTCGTTAGATACTGCCGGTCTGCCTGAAGAACTATATATTGGTTCTTCATAGGAACCCAGCGTTCCTTCAATATAAATCTCGCTTTTCACACAATCGCCTCCTTAATTTAAGGCGTTACGGAAGCTCCATCTTTTCCTAAAGCTTCAAATGCCAAAGTTAAGGTATGTTTCGTCTGCTCTGCATTTCCTTTATAGTACTCATCTTTCGTTGTGCCTGAATATTTGTACCGTGTATCATTTTTATAGCTGTCAGACGGATCTGTATCGACATTCAGCTTCCCTTGGTTATTGGCTAAAACTAAAAACTCTCCTGCTACAAATGATTTTAAATCCACTGATTTCTCAGCTGCAGAATAATCTTGCCCACTGATTTCCAGTGCGTCAACATTATCTAAGTTTCCAGAATCTACAGTAAACCCATCGACAGAAATCTTCACTCCACGTCCAGAATTATTGGTAATGGCATAATATGGTGAGGTGATTGTTTTGTGTTCCGAATCTTTCGTTGTGTAAAAAATATTTGCAGTATCCACAGTCACGTTAATCCAGTCGTCTGATCCCTCATCGATATTCGGTCCATTTTCGTCCGTATTGTCTTGTCCTAATGACCCGTTAACAGTGATCGAAGCTGAATTGGTTCCACTGACATTTTCCTCAACTGCATAGACACTTGCTGCTCCACCTAATAGAGCACTTCCTACTAATAGTCCACTTAAAATTTTCTTCATGTTATTCTCCCTTTTCATATGTATTCTTACTAACGCAACTAATTTTTGACATGAATCGTAATTTTCGCTGCAACCTCTCCTTTCTTCTCGTTTGTTTTATCATCATACAAGGAGAATTTCGCCGTCGCTGGATAATCTCCTTTTGATAATTTCTTTTCTAATTTGGCTTCTTTGACCTCATAGCCAGGTTGGATCGCTCCTGATGTGTAGATTAATTCGCCGTTGTCCTCTCGAGTGATTTCGACATTGACGGGATAGGCGTTGTTTGTTGGATTCTGAATAATCAGCTCTCCAGCTTGATCACTGCTTTCAAACGTCGCATCAGGTGCGATCACCATATTGAACTTGCTGCGATCAACTTTTTGTTGTGCCATTTTCTTTAGTTCAGCATCGCTGATCTTGTTTGCATCCTTGCCCTCCGGTAAAAATTCGCCACTTACCATTGAAACCGGTTTGGCATCTGGCCTCGTAAAGAAATAAGCGCTGATTCCGCCTAAAGCCAATAATAATAACAATAAAATCAGCAGCCACTTCTTTTTATTCTTTTGTTTTTCTTCCATTAATTTTTATTCCTTTCTTGCAGCAGTTAATATCAAACGATATTGAACCTGCTGAGCCTTTTTAGCATCGCCGTAATACCTGCCTGAAAATCCCATAGTAGTTGAAGTATTTCCTGCTAATTCAGCAAATGACAACGGCGTCTCTTTTAGATCCTTAGTTAGTACTCCTAAATTTTTAGTTCCTTCAGTTAGATTCAAAAATAAATCTCGCTGGTTGGTTTCATCCGCCTCAGGTAATAAATGAATCCCCGCTGGATTAGAAAGTTCTTGGAAATCTGTAGCTTGAATCGCAACTGGAAAGGAACTGTGATTATCGATTGAATAGGTGTCTGCGGCAGTAACTACCTGCTTTCCAGTCTCTTTTTTAGTGTAAAAAGCTGCTTCAATTGGAAAGCTGACGTTGATCATTTCTTGTTTTGTTTTAAAAGGGACCTCCAGCCACTCACTTGACTGACTCACTGGGTCACAGACGATTCGAACATAAAGCCAATAGTCCGTTTGCTCTTTAAGATTCGAAAATGTTCCCGTATCCTCTAAATTTGGAAGAGATTGCTGTTCGATTAATCCAGTTTCATCCTTTGATGGATCATCAGTTTTTTTGGAATATAATTTGAAATCCACGCCGCTAATTAGATCATCATTTTGGTTTAGTTGGTATTCTGCCAATTGAAAATTAGCTTCATTGACTTGCACATCTTGAGTCACACTTACTAACTCTACTGGCAGATTCAATCTGGTTAAACGGATACTGTCAGCATTTTTCAATGCCGTTTTTTCAACAGATGTGAAATCTGGCGTATTTGTTTGGCTAGCACGAGAAATATCCGCAGCAGTAATATGCCAAGTTCCCGCATCTAGCTGTGACGTCAACGGTACGCCATTAGCCATAACACTATAACCTGTCGTCTTTTCACTGAATGGATCAAAGATAAATTTATTGGTTCCTCCGACAAACCCGATCGGATTGTAGGTAGTTCCGGCTTTTCCTTGAAAAGTGACTTCGTGAGCATTATCAATTTCGAAGGTTGAGCTCGATCCAACAGATCGATCAAAAACAGATTCACTATCACTGATCTCAAATAGCCCAATCGAATCTGGCAAAAATTTAAAGGCACTGCCGTTAGCTATTTTCAAGCTGCTCGGATAACGAACCAAGAATTCAGCAGATTTACCAACTGTTAGAAACGCCGCCTTATCAAAATAATAGAAATTTCCCTTCGCCGAATTCGTACCTGTTACCGAAAATTTTGCCTTTTCTCCTAGGGTAATCACACCATTATTCGTGCCGTCGGAATAAATAAAGTTGTGGTTCGAGGTTATATCGACCTCTGCCCCATCACCCACCACGATACTAGCCGGATTTGCAGGCATCCACAAAAAACCCAGTGCATCATGGGTGTTTTGGACAATGGTTGTACTGCTTCCTGCTGTAAATTCCAAGTTATTGCATTCAGCAAATTCTTGACCATTCGCCATTGATCCATCGGTATTTTGTTGTATGAATTGATTTGTGCCGTGAAAATAAATCTTACTATTAAGGTTTCTAAGATAAAACGGCTGCGCACTTTGGTTCGAATAATAATTAACATTTTCAATATGCAATTGAGTTGCAGCCTCGCTTTGCATGATTCCATAGAGACCAAGAGCTGGAACCGTTAAATCCGCTGATCCAAACGTCATATTTTGCAATTTGATCGTTAAGCCGCCCGTTGTAGTATATAGTCCCTTATTTGCATTTAAATTTCCGCCGTTATAAGAAATTTGACGATTGTTTCCATCAATAGTGACATTTCCTGTAATCGGGATAGCCGCATTTCCAAAATCAAAAATATCGGATGAATCTGCTAATTTTATGTAAAGCTCCTTATTTGCTAATGCTGTTTGTAACTCACTAACTGTAGAAACGACTGCCCATGATTCCGCATAAACCTGCGCATTGCTAACAGATTCACTAGATTCCTCATTTTCTCTTATTGAAGAGCTTTGTTCAGTGCTCTCAGCTACTGAAGGCTCACTGTCTACTGTTTCAGCATGGACAGCAGAAACAGGTGAATATGAACCTAAATTTACGAAGAAAAAAAATAAAAAAATATGTATTTTGTACTTATTCATTACTATCAACCCCAAAGGTTTATAAACAGATTTATCCATAATAGTAATATAAATAAAAAATAAGGATATAACAATTTCAAAAAAAATAAAAAGATACAATAACCACCGTTATTGAATTTTATTCTTGAATTCATTAATTATTTAAAATTACTATCAATAAATAATAAACATAATTAAGTTCTTTGATTTATTTTCTCTATTCTCACGAAAAAAACTGAATTCCCTATTTTTTTCTAGGAATTTCAGAATTATCGATAGAAAATTTGTATTCTTTTTTATCATTCGATCAGAAAAATAAACATTTTGAAGAAAATAGATTAAATGATAGCGCATTAAATAATCTATTCGCAAAAAAACAGCTTAACTTTTCGTTAAGCTGCTCCTCTTACAAATGAATTTCGTTCATCACTCTCAAAGATAAACGCATTTTTTCCGTTGGATAATTTACCTCAACCGTTTCATTCCAAGGAATGAAGCCTAACTCTAATAGACGCTGACGATGACCGATGTCTAATTTATCAGCGTCTCTAAAGGTCGTCGTGTAGAGCGCTTGCGGCCGCTTTTCTTTAATCAATTTAGCTAGCAACCTCTCCTCAATCTTCAGACTCCAGCAAAAAGGTAAAACGATAAGATTCTCAATCCTTTCTCTTCGGGAATCGAATAGAAGCAATCCAATGACTCGGCCCTTTGCCCAAGCAAGATAGCAACTTTCTGCTTTAATGAAGGATTGAAGTGAAGGCAAATAATTCTCTCCATTCAAGTAAGGTAAAGCTCCCCGCATCAACTGGACAAAATACAGAATCTTCTCCTGTTCTTTCACTTCCGCCAATCGAATACTTACGTCTTGCTCGTTCGCCCAAATTAAATAGTCTGAAATAACATAAGGTTCTTCAATAAGGAATTGCTTATTCTGTAATCGATAGCGCCTAGGTGTCAGCTTGAAAAGTTCTTCGAAAGCCTTAGAAAAAGCTTGCTGACTGTGATAACCCATTTGGATCGCTACTTCAATGATTCGTTGCTCTGAATAGAGCAGACATTTTGCTGCCTCGTTTAAGCGGCGACGCTTGATATAGTTATACAGCGGCTGTTGGGCCGTTTCTTTAAACTCATGCAGTAAATAAAACTTCGAATAGTTGAGCTGTTGCGCTAACTCTTCAAGCGTCATCTTCTCTTGCAGATGTTCTTCGATGTAGTCAATGATACTTGCAACCAACCGAGAATTATTCATGTAGTTCACTTCCTTTGAAGAAAATAGAGCGCATGCATCGCTCTTGTCGCGGCGACAAATAATTGCTGGCGGCCTAATGTACCGGGATAATTTTCCTTACTTGCATCAACTATGATCACCGCATCAAATTCCAATCCTTTCGACTGAACGAGCGGACAAATGGAAAGCTTCTCCTTCAGATTTGCTGACTCACTGGTTAATACCTCACAAGTTATTCCTTGATTATTCAATAACTTCAACCATTCATTGGCTCTTGCCAACGTTTTTGTGATCAATGCGATCGTTGCCAACTCTTTTTTTCTTAACTGTTCTACTATTTCTATTATACTCGAAATTTCTTCTGCTTCAGAATAGACAATCCGTTTTTCTGGTTTCATACCATGTCGCAAAACGGGTTCGATCATTTGGTCGCCGATAATTTTTTTCGCACAGGTCATAATCTCATAGGTCGATCGATAGCTTTTCGTTAGAAAAATCGATTGTGCTTTAGGGTAATAATTCTGAATCTCCGCTAAACTCATTTCATTGATCGCCGTCAATGATTGAGTAAAGTCACCAATCAACAAGATTGGACAAGCGAATATTTTTTTGAATACTTCATATTGGATCGGGGTATAATCCTGCATCTCATCAATGATCAAGTAGCGAACCTTTGAAAACCCATCGATGCCTTCAATAAACAACCGAATATAAATGATGGGAAATAAATCAGAATGACTTAACATTTTTTTAGTTGAAAAGGACTGTTCTGCTAAAAAGTCATGATAAAGCTTCTTGCTGTTTGTGGAATTGAGCATTTTCTTCAAACGATTAAACAACTGTTTTTTTGTTGGTTTTCGTTTCGGTTGAAAAGGCCGACTGCGTAAATTTTCTAGAATAGCTTCCGAAATAAGCTGAAGACGTTCGAAAACCGGTTTCTTATGGTAAGCCTTGTAACGTTTCATAATGAAATCAGCTTCGTAATCATAATCGCCAATCGTTATTGTTTGCGGCACAAACCTTTCAACCCTTCTAAGAAAGTCATTCAAATCCTTTACACATCTCTTAGTTGAAAGATAGCTGATGCGTTCACTTAATTGAGCATGATCATCCAGATAGATCGTCTCGATTTCCTCAAATCGTGAAGGAACTTCAGTTGATCCTGAAAGTTTTTGTCCGAACGCATCGATCGTCCATTCAGTGACAGGTTCTTCTCCCAATTCCGGCAGCACTTGTCCGATAAATTGACTAAAGGTCCGATTCGGCGAAAGAATCATCACCTGATCCGAAGTAATGCGATCGCGAAAGTGATAAAGTAAAAAAGCGATACGATGTAAGGCAATCGACGTTTTTCCTGATCCGGCAACTCCTTGAATGATCATATCTTTTGAACCGCTATCTCGAATCACCCGATTCTGTTCCTTTTGGATCGTACTGATGATCGTGGTCATCTGCCCACCTTTTTGCTTACTCAGTTCCTTTTGCAGAATCTCATCGAAAACGGTCGTATCGGACTCCACCACATAACGGATCATTCCATCTTTGAATTTGATTTGCCGCTTTCGTTGAATTACTCCTGAAGCGGCTCCAGCAGGCGTTTGGAAGCTCGCTTCTCCTAAATCATAATCATAAAAAACACTTGCGATCGGCGCCCGCCAATCATAAATCAATAATCCTTGTTTCTTTGTTGAAAAAGAAAATGGGCCAACATAGATTTTTTCCGCCATCTGTTCTCCTTCGTAGATAAAATCAATACGAGTAAAATAAGGATTTCTTTTTTGCTTTTCCAAACGAATCAATTGTTTTCCGCTGACCGATTCCGCTAGTTGCTGCTGATCCAATAGCCGTGAATTGACAAACATTTCATGAGGATCAATCTCGCCCTTATAATCGATCAAATACTGATGAAATTGCTGTGTTTCCTCTGTAAAATGGAGCATTTCCTGCTCAAGGCTGCTTACCTTCTGCGCGATCTCACTACGAATCTTTTGCCATTCTGCTTGTTCCTCTGCTAAAACATCCATCATTGAACCCCCTCACAAACTTGGTCAAATAACTAGTATATATGGAAGGTAAAATATTTTTTTCATCAATGTTGTGGTCATTTTCAGCTAAAAAAAGAACGTTAGGACAGATAATTGCCCTAACGTTCAATTGGATTTTTAGTCTTTTAACTGATGATGAAGTGCTGTTGCTCCTGCAAGTCCAATAACCCCTAGTGTAAACATCGCTTTACTGGATAACAAAACACCACCGGCAATCAAGCCCACACCCACCACGGTATTACTCTTCGCACTTGCTTGAAGGCTTTTTTTAGAGGGCCTTGGAATCTTTATCGCTATGCCCATACCCTCCGCCATTTTTTCAAAATATTCCGCTGAACTATCAAACATTTTTTCTCCTCCTTCTTATTTCTCAATAAATAATCGATCGCTAATCGTTTCCAACATAAAGGTAAAAACTTCCTCTTGATCATAGACCGCATTCGTCATCGTCACTGTATAAAGCAAACTGCTGAGTACGCCAAAAGCCTTTTCCTCAGGTATGGCCAGTGTAAGATTTGTACACGTTAGGATATATTCAAAAAAGGACAAGGAGCTATTTGAAAACTCTTCCCGTTCGTCATCACTCAAACGATTCAGCAAAGCCAAAAAATCCGGGTTCGAAAAATCATATAGAAATGGCGAGGATTGATACTCTCGATATAAAGCAATCATTGCATTGATGAACCCTTTTTTATTAGGCGCTTTTTCCAAAATCATCATCCAATCATTTCTTAAGCGCTGTTGAACAAAAAGGAAGGTTTCAATAAACAA
This sequence comes from Enterococcus sp. AZ128, assembly GCF_051714485.1. Lineage (NCBI taxonomy): Bacteria > Bacillati > Bacillota > Bacilli > Lactobacillales > Enterococcaceae > Enterococcus > Enterococcus sp. AZ128. The sequence continues at coordinate 204,677 of NZ_JBIORZ010000001.1, read as the reverse complement.
CTCCTCCTTATTTTCGAAGAGCAGATAAAACGATCCTGTGGCAATCCCAGTCTCTTTTGTGAGCTCACCAATCGTCGTTTTTCGATAGCCAAACTTCGTCCAACTTTTCTCGCATGCTTCACACAGCTTGTTTCTTAAATTGCTCTTCTCTTCCACGGAAAACCCTTTGCTTTTCTTCACTAGTCTCACTCCTTTAAACATCATGAATATAAATAACTTTATATTCATGATAACTTAAAAAGAAAAGAAACGCAATCTGATACTCGTCATTTAATAAAAAACAGGAGCTGTAGAAAAATTTTGTCACAGCTCCTGTTTCCAAACAAACGGTGCTCCACCTAGTTTCTTATTCACTTTCTATTTCAACAAGTCTGTAAATCGTTTCGTAATCTCTTTTGGTCGAGTGATCGCACCGCCTACGACGATCCCGCTAACACCCATGGCTTGTATTTTTTTTGCTTGTTCAGGTGTATGTATCTGTCCTTCAGCGATGACTGGTAATCCCGCAGCTACTAACTTTTGGATCAATTCATAATCTGGACCTTGGTTTTTGTGCTTCGCCGTTTCCGCAGTATAGCCACTTAACGTTGTTCCAATAAAATCAACACCCGCCTGATACGCATTTATCCCTTCTTCAAAGACAGCAATATCCGCCATCAATAATTGCTCAGGATAATTCTTCTTGATTTGCTGAATGAACTGATTGATAGTTAGTTCGTCATGACGTTTACGGAGAGTGCAATCCAACGCAATTACTTCTACTCCCGTTGCCATCAACTCATCAACTTCCTGCATACTAGCAGTGATAAATGGTTCTTCTGGCGGATATTGCTTTTTGATCAAACCAATCATCGGCAAATCTACTACCGCTTTGATTTCTTGGATATCCCGCACAGAATTCGCTCGGATCGCTGCTGCACCGCCTTCCTTCGCTGCTAGTGCTAACAATGGCATGACTCCGCCATTCTCAGTATATAAAGGTTCACCAGGTAAAGCCTGACAAGAAACGATCAAGCCGTCCTTTATTCTTGTTAAAAATTCTTCCTTTGTCATTTGCTTCGCTCCAATCCACTCGCTTGACCTCCAACTTTCAGGTCACTAATAAAAGATTAACACGGCAAAAAAAATCTGTATAGACGACCTACTTATCTTGTAAAACAAAAAAATCTTGCCCTAAGATGAAGGCAAGAAGGTTTTGATTATTTTATTTACTTTTCTTTCATCGAGACCAAGCTTTGCTTCAGATCATCAGCCTTTTCTCCATAAGAACCTGGTTTAGTATTGAAAAGTGCGGAGGTTCCGACAACATAAATAGTGGCACCGATTTTACTGATAGCCGCAGCCGTTTCTGAATTGATATTGCCATCAACTTCAATAATGGGGCTCACCTTTTGCATTTCAAGTTGACGATTCAATAATTCGAGCTTCTCTAAAACCGGCCACTGAAATTTTTGCCCAGCAAATCCCGGATTGACTGTCATCACAAGAATCAATTCGATAACTGCTAGATAAGGAAAGATATTTTCGATCGGCGTTTCAGGATTGATTGCGATTCCTGCTTTCAGACCGTGATTATGGATCTTTTTCACTAACGCTTTCGGATCTTCAGTCGTTTCGAGATGGAAGGTTAAATAATCCGGAGCCAACGGCGCGAACATCTCAATATATTTTTCTGGATCAACACAAGCCAAATGAATATCTGTGATAAATTTCTCAGTCTGAATAATTGGTTCCAATACATACGGAGCCATCGCCAGATTATTAACATAGACACCATCCATCACATCGCAATGCAGCCAGTCAATCCCCGCCGCGTGCAATTCTTGTAATTCCTGCCCCAACGCTAATTGGTTCCCACACATAATCGATGCTGCAATCTTCTCCATCTTTTCTCCTCCATCAAATTGGCTTAGAGCTAAGGGTTCATAAAAATTTCCATCGCTGCTTTCACATTGCTTTTCATAGCTGCGGTCGCATTTAATGAAAGTTCATCAAAGAAAACAGCCTCGCCAGAAAAGTTTTCCAGCTCTTCTTGTAGAGCCTTGCCGGCCGCCTTATTCATGTAGGTGTAATAATTGATCTTGCAGATCCCGTTTTTTATAGCTGTTCGATAATTCTCTTCCGATACACCAGAACCGCCATGCATTACAAAAGGCACATCAATCTTTTCTTTAATTTGAAGAATTCGGTTTAAATCCAGCTTCGGTTCTTTCAAATAGACGCCATGGACCGTCCCAAACCCGATAGCTAAACAATCAACGCCGGTCTCTTCCACAAACACTTTGGCTAAATCAGGATCGGTATAAACATCCTCCAAGTCTTCATAGTCTTCACTGGAATCAGACCCTCTTCCTTCTCCGCCGCCTATCGCTGACGTGAAAATACGGCCTAACTCGGCTTCGACACTTACGCCGGCAGCATGAGCGATTTTTACGATCTCCTTAGATTCTGCTAAATTGACTTCATATTCTTTGCTGGACGCGTCATACATCACAGAGGTGAATCCTAATCTAATCGCTTTGACACACATATCGAAGGACGCTCCATGATCCAAATGTACCGCAACTGGAACGTTCGCCGCAGTCGCATATTGAAGCATGATCGGACCAATCTCTTCCAATGAAATCAGATTTTCATGTACCTCCGCATGCTGCAAAATCACTGGAGAACCCAGTTCCTCAGCCGCTTGAATGACTGCTCGAATCGCTTCTAGATTGGGTACGTTAAAAGCCCCAACCGCATACTTTTTTTCTTTCGCATCCTTCAAAAGTTCACTTAATGTTACTAACATGAATCTTCCTCCTCGTTTTATTTGCTAAAACGATATTCAAGATTTGTTGAGAAAACATCGGTATAGACATATGAAAGTTCAATAGGCAGATCATTCCAATAAGCCATGTTGTTGACCACCATGACTACCGCAGGATTAGAAATATTCAAGTATTCGATTTCTGAGTAATTGGCCATCCGCGCACTTACTCGCTGACTAATAATTTCTGGATAGATCTCAAATTGGCTTAACACTTTCCAAAGAGACTTATCCGTTAAATCAAAAGAACCAATCTCCGGACAACGATTAAGCGGAATAAAGCTTTCGGACAAAGAATATACCGTCCCATCAACACTACGTAAACGTAAAAGATAGAAAACATAATCATTTTCCGCTATTTTTAGTTCCTTACTCAGTTTCTGATCGGCTTGAATCACATTTTTTTTCAAGACTTTAGAACTGATTTTCTTTTTACGAGAAACGATGTCTTCATAAAAACCAGAAATATGCATACTTGAAACGATCTTTACATCCCGATTAGGAATAATGAACCCTTTTCCTTCTATATAAGTAACAATGCCTTGTCTTTCCAATGATTCTAGAGCACGCTTTATCGTCGTTCTGCTCACGTCAAACGTTTCTGATAATTTGCGTTCACTGGGAAGTGGTTTTCCTTGACCACTCAACACTTTGGCTAAATTTTGAATATCATCGCTGATTTTTTTATACTTTGGAATAAACTCTTCCACGTAACTAATCCTCCCTTCACTCGTCTTGTCTTGGATAGGGAGATCATAAAGATTTCTATCAAAACAGACAGGTAGCCGCATACTAAATAATGTTTAAATCAAATGGATTTTCATTATTGATTATAACTGATTCTTACGCAACTACCTACCATACTCTAGTTGTCGCTGCTGCTTTTTTTACATCACGACTTAAATCTTACTACCACCCGATATTTATCTCCTTTGATCGCTGACTCAAAACCTGCCACCACGTCATCGAATGGAACGATTTCACTGATGAATGGCCGCATATCAATCACACGATCACTGATCATTTTCGATGCACGAATAAAGTCACGACTATTTGAATTGGCTGTACCAGCGATTGAATATCCGCCTTTATGCAGTTTATCTGGACTAAAGCTGACTGGCTCATCTGGATAAAAAGATGAATAAAGGATCAACTTCCCAGTATTTGAAACCAATTCAACTGATTCTTCAGCAACGCTATGAATCGGTGTCGTATCAAAGACCACATTCGCGCCTAAATTATGACTGATCTCTTTGACCTTAGCTGGAAGCTCCTCTTTCGAAGAGTCAATAATATAATGCGCTCCAATTTTTTTAGCTAATGCCAGCCGTTCCGAATTTAGATCACACGCAATAACTCTAGCACCGCTTTTCACCGCCAAAGCGACATGCAGCAAGCCCATGATACCGCAACCGATAACTACCACCAGATCCCCATACTGGATATCCGCTGTTTCACAACTATGAACGACACAGGATAAGGGTTCTGTTAATGCGGCCTCTTCAGGTGTAACCCCGAAGTAATGGAACAGATGCTTCGGTTCCACCAGCATATATTCCGATAGACCACCCATTCCTTTATGAGGAAGTCCCTCTAAATGTTTGCTGTGATTAAAATCTAAGCAGTTCTGTTCCTCGCCGCTTTTACAGAAGTCACAATCTCCGCAAGCAAGATTCGTTCCGAATACGACTTTATTACCAACCTGCCATTTCGTCTTGTCAATACTGCTTCCCAAAGCAACAATCTCCGCCGCGATCTCATGTCCTCCGATAAAAGGATAGTCGACTTTTTTTATTCCTGTATAGACTCTTTGTTCCCATGTACAAATGGCACAAGCCTCGATTTTTATCAGAATTTTATTTTCTGAAACCTCTGGCAAGTCGCACTCTTCGATTCTCAAATCCTTGATTCCATAAAAGACTGCTGTCTTCATCTTCCGTCTCCCTTCTCTACAATTGGCTAGAATATATTGAACGCTCCAAAAAGTACTCCAATAGCAACTAAGATCAACATCACTCTTGTTGATTTCATTTTTCTATTTTTCAGCAAGTATAATGTCAGCAAAGTTATTCCTAGTGGAAGGATACCCTTGAATAATTTATCCAAGATATCTTCCTGCAAGCCCAATTTCACCGCACCGACCTTAATTACAAATGGTGAGGAAACCGAAACGAAATTTGCCGTCAACGCCCCTAAAACAATCGCTCCCATAGCTGAGGCTCCCGTGATCAAATATTGAAGAATATTACTGCTCAAGATTTTTTCAATGCCTGCTTTCCCCATCTTATAGCCTTGCATCCAAACAAAATAAGCTAATGAAAACATGATGCCAAACATTAAGAGCCCGTAAACCACTGGCCCCATTAAATTTCCTTCCGCTCCTAAGCTTACTCCGAAGGCTAATAATATGGGTGTCAAAGTTCCTTGCCAAAGAGTATCGCCGATCCCAGCGAAAGGTCCCATCAAACCAGTCTTTATCCCATTGATCGCGTCGTCTGTGATGGGCGCACCATTCGCCCGATCTTCTTCCATAGCAATGACCATTCCACAAATAATTCCACCAAAATGTGGTTCCGTATTGAAGAAAGACATGTGCCGTTTCAAAGCATTTCGATACTCTTCTGGATCATCCGCATAGAGCTTTTTAATGATTGGACTTAAAGAGTGGACTAGTCCGGTTGCTTCTAATCGTTCATAATTGTAATTCGCGTGACTGAAAAAGGTCCAACGCCAGAAAGATCTGGTTACATCTCGTTTAGATAATTCTTTTTTTGGTTTTTGAATATCATTTTCTAATGATTGCTCCATTTTTTCCCCTCCTATTTCGTATTAAAGTAGTCATTTTTCTAAAAAGAAAAAGAATTATGATTCTCACTACGCTTACCATTCCACTAATGCGCAAAAGCCTATAGTGGAACTGGCACCTTAACTTAACCCGCCAATTTCAGTTCTTGGTGTGATCGTATAAAGATAAGCGATGATTGCACCTAAAACAGCAATAACGATGACATCTAAGCCCATATAGATCGACATGACGAACCCTAAAACAAAGAACAGCATCGTGTTCGGCCGATTGATCGAACGTAAATTCATTGCGATCCCTAATGCCGGTAATAAACCGCCGATTACTTGAAGCACATGTAACGGCGTACCTTCTAAATACCCAAGAATACTCGTTACCGCTCCTGCTCCATAATAAGCAGCCAATGTTACTGGAATTACACTAATTAAAAATAGAATGATTTGCGGTGGAACCACATGTAAAAAATTGATCCGATCAAGATTTCCATCATCTGCTGCTTTATCCGCCATGTGCACGAAGAAAACGTCGATCGTCATATGAGCGACCCAGATCACGGTGCCCAATAACCCGATCGGCATCGCAAGTGTCACAGCAGTTTGCGGATCTGCGCCAGAAGCAATTGCTAAAGCCGTTCCTAAAGTACCTGCCAAGCCTGGATCAACCGGAGCTGTTCCGCCGGCTGAAATAAATGCGATATACGGAAGCTGGATCGCTGCTCCAATAATGACACCTTGAACCGGATCCCCTAAAATAATGCCAACGACCGTTCCAGCAACCAATGGCTTTTGCATAAAAGAAATACTCCCCAGCAACGAAAGCCATGGTGTTCCTGTAACACCAAGATAGTAAACAACCCCAATTAAAATTGCTTGAATAAATGAAATTTCCATTTATACCCCTCCCTATGTCAATAATTTAGCTACATCTATCGCCTTGTCTTCTGCAATGATTTGAATCGTAACAGCCGCTCCATTATCAGTCAGTTGTTTCAGACAATTTTTTTCTTCTGTAGAAGCAGAAATATTCTTGTAGAATTTTGTTCTGCCTTCTTTTGCACCCATACCGCCAATATTCACCTTCTCTAACAAAATCCCCTGCTTCATCAGCGCAACATAGACTGCAGGCGACTTAGCTAAAATGATTACTTTATCTGTTGCCGTCAATTGTTTGATTGTTTCAGCGCCTTCGTCGATTCCAAAAACCTCTGTTTTGATATTCGCAGGTGCCACAGAAGTCACGATCATTTTCAAAAAAGTGTCATTCGCTGTCTCATCGTCTACAATAATAATTCGATTCGCTCCCGTGTAATTCAGCCATGAAGTCATGACTTGACCATGGATCAGGCGGTCATCGATTCTTGCCAATACAATACTCATTATTCTTCCCCTGCCTTTGCGATTAAATTGTTATACACTTCATTCAAGTCCTGCAGACTGTCTTTGCCGCTTTGAAGAGCAGCTTCAGCCAGCATTTCTACATCTGTTGAAAATTCACGATTCACTACGATCTCCAACAGCATCGCCATATTCACTCCCGAAAGCACTTTCATTTTGTTCGTTGTTAATAACTTCATTACTTCATTCCCAGGGGTTCCGCCATAAAAATCGACTAAAACAAGAACGCCCGCTCCCGTGTCCAATGCGTTTACCTTTTCCTGAATCTCCTCTCTTAATTGAACTGGACTATCTCCGTGGTATAAACCAACCGATGCTGAACATTTTACTTCTCCAGCAATAATAGCTATGGATTCCAAAAGTGACGTTCCTAAACTTCCATGAGTAACCACCAGTAAACCGATCAAACAAATCCTCTCCTTCCGAAAAGCCTTTGGTTCTAAAAAAGAGCCAATGGTTCTATTCACAAGATAAATATATATCCGTCCTTCTTGTTTGTCAATAACTTTTTTGAAAACACTTTCAAAAAAAGTGTCCTATACGCCGATTTAAAAGCCAGATACCTTATAGTATTTTTTCACGATAATAGCTTTTGTTTTTATATTCAGTTTTACAAATAATCATATTTTCACATTCTCTTTGATAAAAAATAGGTAGACCATTAAAAATCCCCATAAAAAAACGGTCCTGCTTTAGTTAACTAAAGCAAAACCGATCGTATTTCATTTGGCTTATTAATAAACTTTTGTCGCCGCTAATGTAAAATCTCCAATCGCATTTCTGATTTCTTCAGAATTTGTGCAATGATTCGAAAGAACCACGATTGCAAATGGATTGTCTTTTGAGAATACCAAACCGATATCATTTTCCACATTTCCGAGCTCACCTGTTTTATTCGCCACAAGGATATCTTCGGATAATTTACTAGGAATTTTCGTACGAAGCGTTTGTCCCTTCATGACAGCTAACATCATTGCTTGAGGAGCGGCTTCTTGCTGTTGATAAAGCCTCTTCAAAAATGACATACAATCATTTAACGATGTATAATTTTCTTTGCCTTGGCTGCGTGCCTCATCATCCAGCATCCTTCGTTCCAAATGAGTGTCTCGATAGCCTTGTATCTGGAAAAATTCATTCAATTCATCCATGCCGAAATGATCAATCAGAACATTTGCCGCATCATTGTCACTTTGCTGGATCATAGGTATTATCCAGTCATTGAGCGTCTGACCTTCGATTGTTTCGTTTAGATCAGCCTGAGTAAAAGCGTACTCCATAATAAATACTTTGATCACACTGGCCGAAACAGTTGGAGCAGAATTGTTACTGGAAATATCTTTGTTTTGTTTAAAATAGTGAACACCGTAGTAAACATGTTCAGCTTTTGTCGTTAATGGCGCTGTATCCAATTGCAGCTCTAGTTCACTTGATTGTTGTGTGCTGCTACTATCCGCAATCTCCTCACTTGATTCAAATATGGAACTCGCTTTTGGGTGAAGCTTTTTCTCGGTCGTTGCTGATGTGCTTTCTTGCTGTTGAGCAAAAAAAGTGTTCATCACTAAATATGAGGAGCCCGCTAATATAAGAAAAAACATCCCCATCAAAATAATTTTTGGTGTTCCCAATTTTTCTGGACTGGAATGTCTTCCCAAAAGGTTTCATCTTCTTTCTTTTACAATTTTAGGAAATCCAAACCTCATTGACACCATCATTTTTCGAAACACCATCAGTCAATGCCAAACGTGAAGAATAAGAGACATAGCCGTAATAAATTTGTGTACCACCATCATCCCAAGTAACCGTGATCTGGACATTAGGATTGATCAGCTTAGTATCTGGCATCTCATGCGGATACTGCTCATTCGTCTCGTAGCTTAGAACATCTCCGCTGGCATTCGTAATAGTCGCTTTCCCAAAATACTGAGTACCGTTCACGTTTTTCTGAGTCACACTGCCATTTGCACCGATCGTCAAAGCCGTTTGTCTTTGGCTGGATTGAGCGTAGTAAAAATAATAAGTATTCGCCCATTTCGCGTAATCACCACTAAAACCACTGGTACTTCCAGAAGTTTTCACGGCGGGACGGTCTTTTTCCTGAGCTTTTTGTGTCGCTGCTTTATCTTCTTCTTGCTTTAAACCCTCATCATTTTTCTCAGTCAGATCATCGACTTCATCAGCAATCGCTGAGAATTCACTTTTTCCTAAATCGCTCGCCGGAATGCGGCTCAGCTTCAGATTTGATTTTTTATAGTCACCGTCGATCGTTAATTCCTTGGCCTCAGCAATAATATCATCGTATTTACTAGTATCAACAGAAGTAGAGGATACTGTCGTTTCAGGCAGAGCCGCCTCATTATTCGAACGACCGGCTATAGCAAAACCAACACCTGCGACAACAGCTAACAACGCCACCCCAGCGATGATAAATGCCCATTTCGGAACACTAGATTTTTGAGAAGACGGTGTGTCATTCGATGAATGTTTCGTTTCTTGCAAATTCACTCCCTGACTTCTCTTGGGCAACGATGTTGTTTTAGCAAATTCATAACCGCAGTGCTCACAAAATAGTGATCGCTCGCTATTTTCTTCCCCACATTTTGGACATAGCTTCATTTTAAAAACCGCTCCTTTTTATTTATTCATAGAGAATAAACACTTTTTCTTGAATATATTTTATCATATAAGTAGTTTAAAAAATCACAATTATTCTTATCTGATGCCTCTTCTAACTTATTATCATAACGAATTCATTTCCATTGCGCCTATCATAGAATATCCAAACGATACTGAATAAAAAAGAACTTACCAGATTTCCTCCGGTAAGTTCTGCTTTAGCTATTTCAATTTTGTCGCTGCTAAACTAAAATCAGCGATCGCTGTTCTCGTTTTTACGATATCCGAAACCTCTTTGGTCAATACGACGATCGCAAATGGGTTATCTTCAGTTAAAACGAGCCCGATATCATTTTCGACATTTTGCTGTTCACCAGTGATGTTCGCTACCGCTACATCCTTCTGTAATTTTTGCGGGATTTTCGTACGAATCACTTGTCCCTTCAGCATCTCCAGCATCGTTTTTTGCGGCTCTTTTTTCCGATTGTCATAGATTTTCTTCAATAATTTCATGCAATCATTCATCGACGTGTAATTATCATCATCAGTGATTCGCACATTGATATCGACCATCCGACGATTGATTTGCGTATCGGAATACCCTTGTACTTTAAAAAATTCATTCAACTTATCCATGCCATAATGATCGATTAATACATTAGTAGCAGTAATATCATTTTGTTGAATCATCGGAGTCAGCCACTCCGACAATTTTTTATCCTGAATCTCCTGATTAGCGCCATCATTTTGGGCTAGCGCATAGTCCATAATGAAGAGCTCAATGACATTGGCTGCAATCGTCTGTTCAGAATTTTTACTTGAGAATTGCTGCTTGCTCTTGAAATAATAAACATCATAATAAACGTTGCCTGCGCTTTGCGTTAATGCCGTCGCATCCAATTTAGCGGTCGTTTTCTTTTTCGTCTTTGTTGCAGTCTTTTTCTCAGAACTTTCCTGCTTCTTACTTGTGCTAGATTCCTTTGTTGCTTTCTTTTTAGAAGATTCAGTCGTCTTTTTTGTTTTCGCCTTCTTTTCCGAACTCTTTTCTGTTTTTTTCTTAGCCGCCTTCTTCGTGCTGCTTGCAGCCGGCTTTTCTTTTGAAGTGGATTGACTTTCTTTGGCAGTAACTGTTTCTTTCGGTTTATCTTCTGAATAGTTCATAATATGCTTTACACCAAAATAAAGCCCGCCTGCCGCTAGAAGCGCCGCTAAACCAACAATGACATATTTGCTTTTAGATTTTTCATTTGGATCAGTATGTCTTCCCAAAATTTCACCTTCTTTTTCGTAAAACTGTGTCTTTTATTCAATAATAAGTTTATCACATTTCATTATTAAAATAATTTCTTTCGAAAAAGAATATATAATTTATAATCATTTGTTAGATTCAAAACAAAAAAGTCTGCCTCATGTAATTTATGAGACAGACCCTTCATCTATTTATTTTTGATTTTCGGATCAAGATAATCCCGTAGCCCGTCACCAACAAAGTTGGCACCGATCGACATAGAGAAAATCGCGATACCTGGGAAGGTAGAAATCCACCAATAGTTCATATTATTGACACCATCAGATACCATCGAACCCCATTCAGGCGTTGGCGGTTGTGTTCCTAATCCTAGGAAGCTCAATCCTGAGAAAGTCACGATCGCATTCCCGATATCCAAGGTCGCCATGACCAATAATGACCCTAATGCATTGGGGACGATTTCCTTGACCAATATTCGTAAATGGCTCGCCCCTAGAACTTTGGAGGCAACAATATATTCGTTCTCCTTCAAAGTAATCACGAGGCTTCGCATCAATCGTGCATAATTAGGCCACCAAATGATAGTCATCGCCAGTACTGAGTTAAAGATACTTGGGCCTAACGCAGCCGCAATTACCATCGCCAAAATCAGCGGCGGAAAGGCCGCGATCAATTCCGCGAAACGCATCATTATATCATCGACGATCCCGCCGATGTACCCAGCGATCCCGCCATAGATGGTGCCAATGACGATAGTGATACAGACCGTTACTAATCCAGCCGTGATCGACACACGACTCCCCATCAAAACGCGAGAGAAGACATCTCGACCTAGTTCATCCGTTCCAAGTAAATGACCGGATGACCCTGGTGCCAAAAAGCGCCCCATCATATCTTGTGCCAGTGGATTTTTTGGAACGATCAATGGTGCAAAGACCGCCACAATCACCCAAAGCGCACAGATGACCAATCCCAATTTAAATAAGAAGTTTTTTTGCTTCAGTAGTCGTTTCATCAGCTGTACCTCACTCTCGGATCAATGACTCCATACAGGATGTCAATCAAGAGATTCAGCAGCACGTTGACCATCGCGATCAGCAATGAAACGCCGCAGATCGCCGGAAAGTCCAGTGTTGTCGCCGAAAGATACGCGTACTGCCCGATCCCCGGCCACGAAAAGATTTTTTCAACGAAGACCATACCGCCCAGCAAGTTACTGAAGCCCATTCCCATAACAGTAATTACAGGAATCAAGGCATTTCCTAACGCATGACGCAAAACGATCTGACGTTGAGAGAGCCCTTTTGCTTTAGCTGTCCGAATATAATCTAAGGAAGAAACCTCCAACAGATTCGAGCGAGTCTGCCGTGAGATCAATCCCATGGTAAAGAACCCTAGAACGATCGCCGGCAGAATCAGGTGGGAGAGCGCATCATTCAACAGCGCCCAATTCCCGCTCGTTAAAGCATCCCAGACATAGAGACCCGTTCCTCCTGTTGGTGCCGAGATCCGGGAACTGACTCGTCCACCGCCCGGAAACAGCTGCCATTTAGAATAGAACAGCAACAACATGACTAACGCAAACCAGAAGTTCGGGATCGAAACCCCGCTGATTGAGATAGTACGGACTAGATAATCAAACGGCTTGTTGCGATAAACCGCAGAAATGATCCCAAACGTGATCCCGAATAAAACGGCGATCAGCATAGCCATGATGGATAGTTCCAAAGTCGCAGGGAAAAACTGTTTTAAATCACTGATAACAGGATTACCGGTGCGAATCGAAGTCCCTAGATCTCCCCGCAACAAGTTGCTCAGATAGATAAAGTATTGTTCCATTAACGGTTTGTCCAATCCCCAACGTGCTTTATAAGCCGCTACCGCTGCAGGATCGCTCATCGCATTTGGACTCATATTCGATGCAATTGGATCACTGGGAACGAGATGCGAGATCATGAATACTAAAAACGTCACCCCAATGATCAAAAAGCAGACAAATACTAAGCGCCGTAATAAAAACCTAGCCATATTCCTCATACACTTTTGCCCCTTGCCCTTTGGTTAGTTGATACTGACATCTTGGAAATTGATTTTTTGTACTTCGTAGTAATTAACACCCTTCAAGTTATCGCGGTAGGCTAATACTTTTGGATGTTGAACTAAGAAAGCGTATGGCATATCGTTTGCCAATAATTTTTGCAATTCTTCTGATGCCGCTGAACGTTTCTCTTCATCTGACTCTGTTTGGATCGTTTTCTTCAATTCAGCCATCTTCGTATCTGAAGTATCCGTCCATTTCGCACGTTCTCCAACGGTGTCGCCTGGTAAGAAGACTAACTGGTTATTGATGTCCATATAATCTGGATGCCAGTGCATCATTAAGAACGCTTCTTTTCCTTCGCGATAAGAGTCGATTACGACACCAATCTCTGATGTTTCGATCTTCGCGTTGATACCGATTTTTTCTAAATCATCTTTGATTTTTTGCCCCAAAGTCGTCCACGACATTCCTTCTGTATCGAAATTAGCCACAGTAAACTTCACGTCAAAGCCGTCTTTGTAACCAGCTTCTTCCATTAATTTCTTCGCTTCATCTAAATCTTGATAATCTTTGCCTTTCTCTAAACCACCTACAAAACCTTTTGGTACGATGTCTAACGGCAATACGGCTTGGTCGCCAGAAATTTTCAGCAGCTCTTCATAATTGATCGCCTTGCGAACCGCTTCTTGAACTTTCGGATTCGCCATTGGTCCGCCGATTTTTTCATCTTGGTTCATTAATAAGAAGGTCGTCGTTGAGCCGACATAGTTTTTGATCTTCACGCCTTCTTGATCCTTCAATTGCGAGACATTATCTACGCCGATACCTAAAGCAATATCAATATCGCCTTGTTTCAACATTTGGATCTGCGTATTTACATCAGGAATCTCTTTACAAATAACTTTGTCGTTGGCTACTTTGTCCCAATAATCATCATTTTTTACTAAACTAAGTTCTTCGTTTTGTTTCCATTTGTCCAACACGTATGCTCCTGAACCGGCTGAATTTGTGTTCAACCATTTTTCAGCTGTATCTTTAGAGGAAGCATCTTCTGCATCCGTTCCGCCATGCTCTTTGACTGTTTCTGAATCCACGATCGCAAATGAATTATTCGCTAATTTCACTAAGAAGGCAGCATCTGGTTCCTTCAATGTGAACTTAACCGTATAGTCATCTGGCGTTTCAATGTTTTCTACATTTTCTGTATGATGACTCGTATTACTTTTCAGATTTTTAACTCGATTGACACTGAACTTCACATCTTTTGAGGTTAGTTCGTTTCCGCTGGAGAATTTTACCCCTTCTTTGATTTTGAACGTATGGACTTTTTGAGAATCATCCAATTCATGTGATTCCGCTAATGAAGGCTCTGGTGTTGATGAATCAAATGTCCGATACAAATAATCGTAAAGTGCATAATACACCATGTTGCCGTAAACCTCATAGCCATGGTGAGGATCCAAAGTCTTCAAATCAGATGCCATCCCGACTACCAATGTCTTGTCGCCATCACTGCTGCCACCATCGTTTGACCCGTCAGTACTGCCGCCCCCGCCACCACAACCGGCGAGTGTCAACATCACTAAACAAATGACGCTCCACAACATCTTTCTTTTTTTCATACCCTTGTACTCCTCCTTATTTTTTGCTAAATGTATTTAATTTTTCAAAAGAAAAATTAAGTCTGAGTTTATGCCTTGTATCAGCCAACGAAGCTCCTTGCTTCAAGCAAATTCATTATTCTCTGTTTAGGCTTTCGTACCTATAGCCATTTCACTCGTCACTCTAGTCCCAAAAATAGAACTGACAGCCTAATTACTCTGCTTTACTATGCAAATGACAAGCTACAAAATGTTTGTCTTTTACTTCTAGTAACTCAGGTACTATTGTTCTGCATTTATCCATCGCAAATGGACAGCGCGTATGGAACTTGCAGCCTTCGGGCGGATTCGCCGGACTTGGCACATCTCCGGTCAGTACAATCCGGTCTGTTTTTTCTTTATCGATCGTTGGTGCAGCCGAGATCAAAGCCTTCGTATATGGATGCAGCGTATCCTTGTATAAAGCGTCGCGATCCGCTAATTCCACAATATTTCCTAAATACATCACAGCGATACGATCGCACAGGTGATAAACCACACCCAAATCATGAGAAATAAAGAAATACGTCAGCCCCATCTGCTTCTGCAGTTCTACTAACAAGTTAATCACTTGTGCTTGGATCGAAACATCCAAAGCAGAAACAGGTTCATCACAAATGATGATATCCGGTTTCAAAGCCAATGCTCGCGCAATCCCGATCCGTTGCTTTTGACCACCTGACATTTCATGAGGATACCGATGTTTGTAATCCGGTGCTAACCCAACCATCGTCAGCAAACGATCAATCTCAGCTTCGATCTCCGCTTTAGTCATCTCTTTTTTATGATGGATTTGAAAGGGCTCCGCTAAAATATCTTTGATCTTATTGCGAGGATTCAGGCAAGCGGATGGGTCTTGAAATACTAGCTGAACTTTTGACCCAAAAGCCACTTTCTCTTTTCGATTTTTGAAGGCACTGACATCTTGCCCATCGATAACGATCGTCCCATCCGTTATCGCACCGAGATTCAGCATGGTTTTTCCAAGCGTACTCTTTCCACAACCACTCTCACCTACGATGCCGAATGTTTCGCCTTTTTTTACCGTCAAAGAAACATCATCGACGGCCTTCAGAGTCCCCTTCTTTCCTTTACTGTCACGAATCTCAAAATATTGTTTAACGTGCTCCATCGTAATAATCGGTTTTTGCGTCATCATTTACGTCGTCACCTCGGTCTCTTCTTCCGTTGAATATTTAAAACAACGGACCTTGCGGCCATTTTCTGCCGTCGTGAGCGCTGGCCGTTTCTCTTTACAGATAGCCATCGCGTAAGGACAGCGAGGGTGGAAACTGCAGCCTTTCGGCATATTATCCAGCTGTGGCACCATACCTTCGATGCTGCTGAGTTTTCCTTTTTCGTCCTGAATATTAGGAATTGCTGCAATCAACCCCTCCGTGTAAGGATGCTTCGGATTGTCCAGTATTTCACGAATCAATCCCTGCTCTACAACCTTTCCGGTATACATCACGATTACACGGTCGCAGACTTCTGACACGACACCTAAATCATGAGTAATAAGAATAATCCCCATCTTAAGACGGTCTCTTAATTCTTTTAGTACCTCTAGAATTTGAGCTTGGATCGTTACATCCAATGCGGTAGTCGGTTCGTCCGCGATCAACAGCTGCGGATCACAAGCTAAAGCCATCGCGATCATCACCCGTTGCCTCATCCCACCTGACATCTGATGAGGATACTCGTTGAAGCGCTGCTCAGGTGCAGGGATGCCTACGAGCTTCAATAACTCAATCGCCTTGTCTTTTGCGTCGGCTTTCGAGATATCCGTATGAATTCGCATGGACTCGATGATTTGTTTTCCACATCTATGAAGTGGATTCAAAGAGGTCATCGGCTCTTGGAAGATCATCGCCAACTGATTTCCACGATATTGCTGCTTCTCCTTTTCCTTCATAGCGATCAGATCGGTCCCTTTGAACAAGGCTTTTCCGCTGACCGTACTAGTCGCCTCTTCTAGCAACCCCATGATGCTTAATGACGTTACACTCTTTCCACTGCCGCTTTCTCCAACGATTCCCAGTGTTTCATTTTCATTCAATAGAAGCTCTAAATTATTTACGGCAGTTACTTCTCCATTGTAGGTTCGAAATTTGACTGTAAGCTCTTCGACCCGTAGTAGTTCTTTCTCCATAAAATAATTAACTCCCTACCTTTATATTTTTAGATTAAGGTTAAAAAATAACTATCGATTCTAATCTTAAAATTTCTCATTGCTTGTTTTTTTATTCAGAAAATTCGGAAAATATTTTATTTTTTGATTATACCAGTTGCCAAAAGATTGTCAACACAAAGATTTAAGCGCTTACCTATAAAAACAAGCAGTTACAACTCTAATCGATGATTATCCAAAAACGTTATATTTATTATGAGATTATTATGAGCAGTTCTAATTTAAAGGAGACTGATTATATTATCCTTTGTTTTCCAGCACAAACAGACACCACCAAATAACACAAGAAAAACCTTCGACAATTTTCTTTTTAAAACTGTCAAAGGTTTTTTGTAAAATTATTTAATTAGGAATCGTTACATTAATTTTTCAAAGCGATTTGCAATGACACCTAGGTGCAGCTGATCAAAATCTCTAAAAGCTTGGCAAGGGGCATCTTCCTTATAACAATCTTCTGCAATATAAATAGGTTTGAATCCTAGCGCTTCGGCTTCATGTAATTGCTCTAGAGAATTCGAGATGAAATTAACCTTTTGATGACTTATCTCAACTTTCAGAAAGTCGACTAACCCCTGTGAAACTACCTCAGCATCTTCGCCATTGATTGAAAAATCTAAGTAATCCGCTAGGTGATGCTCCAGCAGTACCCGGTTCATCATCGCTTGATCATAGAAGACCATACCGATTTGCTGCTTCCGGCTTTTTAAATAATCCAATAATTGGTGGACCTTCGCCTGATCTTCTTCCCGTAAAAAAATACTCTCACTTGAAAATACAAAAGTTTCGATCATTTCGTTTCCTCCTACTCTATTTATTTTGTACATTAATTCACTAATTGCACGAAAATTTTTTGTTGCCGCTTTTTCTCTGTTAATTGTAAAAAGATATGAAAGATTCCCTCTCCAAGTTGTCTCCTAACTTACATCATTTTTTAAGCGCTGTCAATTATTTATCGGATCGTCTCTTACCTTTTTGGATAGTAGCTCTTCTTAAAAGTAAAGAGCATGGCTCGCCGCCATGCTCTTTTATCGTAACTACAAAATCTCTTTCACCATATCTAGTAATACCTTTACATCTTCTGGTCGCGTGTCACCTGTTGCTGAATCGATGATGGAACTATAGACGTGGGGAATGACTTTCTCTACGCCGGCATCTACAGCGATTTTGACGATTTCTTGGAAGTTTTCCAGATCAATCCCGCCAGTCGGTTCCAAGTAAAAATCATTTTCAGCACAGGCTTTTGCCACGGCTTGGTATTCTTCCTTGCAAGCTAATCCCTTCATTGGAAAGTATTTGACTGAGCTGCCGCCCATATCTTTCAACAAAGCGATCGCAGTTTCGATCGGAACAATAGCTTCAGTTGTTTGAGAGCTCAATGGCCCTGTTGCGATATTCACGTAGCCAACTTTGCCGCAGGGCGACACCAATCCGTTGATCACTGTGTCTTTCTGCCCAAGCAATGCGCGCGAGGTGCCGACACCGGTAAAAACTTGATTGACATGTTGCGGCTGTAATTCGCCGGAAATACGAGAAACCATCTGACTTTGATTTGGATCACCAGCACCCAGTCCCACAGACAGCGCGTTCTCAGTCGCTTCTTGGTACTTCTTCATATCTTCGATAGCTACTTCGTCACTACCGTAGTTCTTTGACAGCACGCCTAAAACCACATGTCCTTCCGCTGCTGCATAGCAATCACGAGCATTTTCTACTGAGTTTGCTAGCACATTCAGACATACTCGATCGTTATAGTATTTTGGGATTAATGACATTTATTCAGACTCCTCATATAGTAGTATTTAGTTTTCTTGCATGACATAAGTACCAATCCAGCGTAGATCTGGATTAACAGCCTTACAAGATCTCTTTTAATCTATTCACAATTTTTTCCAGTTCATCCTGATCCACCGAACGAATATCAAATTCGATGATCCCGTTATTGGCTTGATATTCTCGAGTGTAGATCGCTGGATTTTCTGCTTTTAATGCTTGGATCACATCTGTAGCCGATTTCTCTTGCACTGTTACACTGGCACGATAAATATCTCTTCCCGCGCCATCCTGAACAATCTTTGCTTCCAACCCTTTGATTTGATTTAGTTCGTTGATAAAAGGGTGCAAACGAGTTTTCATCGATTCACCAGATTCACTGCCATATTCTAAGCGATCTTCCAAAGCTTGGGTAAGACCTAAAATATTATCCTTACCGATCTTCATTGCCCGGCCAATACCTTTGCCTTGCAGACGAACCCACTCGATATACGTTCCTTTACCGATCACCAACCCGCTGCTAGGACCTTCGATTGCTTTAGCTCCTGAGTAGATTACTAGATCCGCACCCGCTTTACTGTATTTATACAGATCTTCTTCCGCAGCCGCATCTACGATTAACGGCAACTGATGTTTCTTAGCGACAGCTGCCGCGTCCGCTACCGTCAGCATGCTTTTTTGTACGGTATGATGGCTTTTGATATAAAGCAGCGCTGCAGTATTCTCCGTGATCATCAGCTCCATTTGTTCTGGTGAGCAGCCATTAGCATAACCAGCTTCCACAACCTGACCGCCGCCAAGATTTACCATAACTTCAACTGGCGTTCCATAATCGACATTATGTCCTTTCGGTAAAATGATCTCTCTTTTTTTGATCCGATCCGTATACGGATGATAGGCATGATACACGCTGCCTGCTCCGATGATCGCGGCAACTGATTGAGCGATTCCAGCCGATGCTGAAGAAACGATCTGCGCATCTTCAACCTCCAGCAGCTTCGCTAAATATGCGCCTGTTTGAATAGAAAGTTCACTCATTTCAAAGAAATGTTCACCGCCGAAACGTTGTGCCGCCAGAACATTTTCTGACACCTTTGATACGCCTAAAATAGTCATTTTCCCTGAAGCGTTGATGACTTCCTTTAAGCCAAATTTGTCATAACTAGTTGTCATAAATGGTGCCTCCAATAATTGTTTTCACCGGTTGGATCAATTCTTTTGCCACCCGAGTGTAACCATTTGAATCAGTTAACGCCTTTTCTCCGTCTACCAGATCAAAAATCGTCAAATCTGCATCATAGCCTGCTGTTAAATGGCCTTTTTTCTCTAAATGGAAATACTTTGCAGGTACACCTGTTACCTTGTCCAAGATTTCTTCCCACGAATAACCTACAACCCGCAGCTTTTCCATCGTAGTCGCTAAGTCATACACAGGTCCATTCTCACGATTGCGATGATAGATATCTGTACTGATCGACGTCGCTTTGATTCCTTCCTTTAACGCTGTTTCCGCTACGTGGAAGTTGAAACTGTCCGTCCCATGACCGATGTCAAAGACTATCCCCTTCTCGTAAGCAGCTCTTGCAAAACCCTTAATTTGACCTGTTTCCTTATCCAAAATCCCATTAGGCTTGCCATTAAAGCAATGGGTCAATACATCCCCTGCATCTAGCAATTCCAAGACCTCATGCAGCTCTGGCGGTGCCGAACCGATATGGATCATTAATGGAAGGTTTTTATTTTCTCGTTGAATGTCTTTGGCCAACTCTAACGGTGTGATGCCATTCTCGCCGACAACTGTTTTACTCATTCGAGCCTTAATCCCTACAATAAATTGAGGCAGCTCAGTTAGACGATCGCGTACCAGATCAGCTTGAATCTTTGTCAGATCAGCCAATTCGTCTTGCTCGACGATTCCCCATTTCGAGATATTGACCAGCGCATAAACATTCGTTTTCACCTTTTTGATCAGATCATAAAAATCACCGATATTTTCCGCACCCGTCGTACCAGCATCAATCACTGTCGTAACGCCTTTAGTCACCCCAATTTCATCTGGGTAATCATAATAAAGCGTCATTTTTTCATAGCAATGAACGTGATCATCGATCCATCCCGCTGACAGAAAGTGCTTTCCTTCTAAATCAAGGACTTCCTTAGAAGAGGATTCGATCTCCGCGTCTACCGCTAAGATCACACCATCCTTAATTGCTACATCGATCTTTTCACCGTTCACTAATTTTCCATTTTTGATTAATAAATCAAACATTCGTTGGCCTTCTTTCTATTGTAACGCTACTGGGAAGATTGTACCAAGTACCATTGCTCCGAGGATCGCGCCGCCGGCAATCGGTTTCTTCCAAGCATAGAAGCCTAATGCGCCCAAAGTTGCGCCGATCCCAATAGGAATTGATGCACCACATGCACTTAAGATGATCAGCGGGCCTAAGAAACGTCCAGAAGAGTTTCCGGCACCCATCATTACATCTGCACCAAAGGTCGAATTCGCTTGGTTGATCGTAAATTTACGAATTAAAATGATTACACCGCCGACTAATAAACCTAAAACAGCCCCCGTAATTAATGACAAAGCAAAATTATCAATCGGTGCTCGAATGCCCATACTTAGGAAAATCGCCGGAATCCCGATCCCAATCCCTGTCAGGATCGATCCGCCTAAATCAAGAATCCCAACCAGCGACCCTTCCAAAATACGAGCAAATAAGAAACTTGCTCCAAATGCTGCCGCTGCGCCATACGAGCCGCCGTCTAACCCTGCCTTCAGCATCGCTACGATCGACACCTCGTTAAAAGCACCAACGCCATGAGTCACATACATATGCGTTCCAGCAAATACTGCCGCCGCCATAATTCCTACTGTAATAGGAAACGCCCAGTCAGCATACCAGAAACTCTTCGCTTTTTTCTCTTCAGAAAGCGCTAATCGTTCTTTTTCCAATTCCTCTGTGTTATCCATTTATTTCCCTCCTACAAATTATTCATTCAGTATCATTCCCTAAAATTATGATTGCTCTTTATAGTATTCTATTTTCATCCAACACTTCGTTCATCTAATTAATTGAAAGTAATTGCTTTATGAATATTGTCTAACCAATTTGGCGCTTGCATATTGAAGCTCTTCAGCATTTCTAAGTCGAAACCGCGGAAGAAGCCGCTGAGGATAAACAAGGCAACGATTGCGACCATCATGATCTTCGTTACTTTTGACCAGCCGATTTCATCGACACCTTTACCGATCAAAATCCCTAGTACCACCCCTGGTACGGCATTTCCCATGATCAATTGTGCGATTCCGCCGAATAATGTCCCCCAGAATCCAGTCCGTTTTCCTGCATCCAATGCTGCCAACCAGAAGATGACCGGCATTACGATGTTGATCAAAGTTGTTGCGGCTGGAACTAATACAGCTACTGCGGTTACTTGCAAAGCTGCCGGGATTGCGGCTGCAGTTGAATTTAAGAAAGCGACAACGATTGCACCAACGACTGCACCGACAAAGCCCATTTTTCTTGGATCATGCATCGTTTCTGAAACATTTTTATTTTTAGCTAATAAGACCGATGCTGCCCAGTTCGGAATGATCCGATGTGTAACATCCTGTGTAAATGCTCCCGCTCCAACTGTTGAAGCCCAAGCATTGAAGAAAAAGCCTAATCCAAATGAAAAATGCGATGCTGGATCGCCCATACACGCGTTCATTTCTCCTAGTGTACGAAAGGCACCCAATCCCTGCGTACTTGGCGCATGAAACATCCGTGCCGCCCCCATCGAGGCAGAAAAACCGAGCAAGCCGCCGATGATAATTGATTTTATTAAAATAACTGTAAACTCCACTATTCTATTTCCTCCTTATTCGTTAATTGGTATTCACTTTTTACAATACGGAAAATGCGTTCTTTTCTCATGACGCTTATCATTCCATTAGGTTTATATTTTTTTTGAGATGACAGGAATTTGAATACTGTCAGGATCATCCGTCACTTCTTGTGTAAATGTCACTTCATTCACTTGAAGCGTCGTCACATTGACCGTTACTTCCAGCTCCACATGATAGCTTGTTCTTTTCCTCGGAAAGAAGAAAAAGAGAAACCGTTCTTTGTATGTTTTTTCTATTGATTTGATTACTTCGACTTCTATCGGCTCAATGCGCAAGATCACTTCTGACTCCTGCATCATTTTCTTTTGGATATCTCCTAGTGCACTGGCAAATGCATGTTGCTTCGAATCACCCTTGCCTTCGACTGTTACGATGACTTGCTGGCAATCTTGGATACTCATTTGCTCATCTCCCTAATTGTGTTTCTTTTCAAAAGCTTCGACTAATCGTTTGCCTAATTCTTCTTGATCCATGAAACCAAAACCTAAAACGGTCATTCCATCATTGATTGCGGTTACGCCTTCTTCGATCGAACGCATCCCATGACGTTCTGGATATCCATATTTTGTTGCCGCCGTTAGCGCACCCGCGCCGCCGCTGCCGCAAAATGAGATTCCCATGTCCGCGTTTTCCTGCTGCATCACATCACCCAAACGCATATCCGCGCCCATTCCCGGTACAACAACTGCTCTGCTGCCTGCTGCTTCTACACCTTTTGCTACGTTTTGTCCTTTACCCATACGGTCTGCAATTACTACTGTGATCATTTATTTTTCCCCCTAGATTAGTTTTGTTTGGCTGTTTCAAAATGGATTGATAAGACATACATTTCGTCTTGTGATAAATTACTGATTTTTTGGACGACACCATCAGCTAACCGCAATGCTTCTTCTGATACTTCGCTGAACATTTCCGGATCAACTTCTGGAATCGCCTCTTGACCCTTCGAACGTCTTAGCATTTCATTTAGATGATTGATCAGGATGGTCCATTGCAAGTCAGTCGGTTCGATGTTTGCCTCTCCGAGTTCAACTTTCAACCAGTCGATCAATTCTTCTAATTCTCTTTGGTATTCACTGGTTGAAATAATTTGTAACGCTTCTCCAGACACGATCATTCATTTCCTCCTTCTTCATATAGATGTACTTATAAACTGCAAAAAGCAGAACTAGCATCCTTTTTCATATAGATATGTTTAACTATCCTTTGATATAAGCAAATAATGCATTAATCTCTGATTGATTGATCGCTAAATTATGTTCAGCGAACAATTGCTCGATCTCTTGGTTGTACAATGAAGCCGCTGTTTCCGTGCTATCCATCTTATTTCCTTCCATCATATATTGCTGATCAAAGGTGATTCGATGAACCATCAAGAATACATGCAGCAGAAAGGCCTCGCGATACTCTTGATTCAGCTGCTTTTCAAACAAGCACAACAGCTTTTCGTAGATCGTATACGCTTGTAAAATCAGCTCTTTGCTGAAATCCTCCAGCGATGTTCGGTTGCCAGTCGGTTCCAACCGCACTTTTTTGGTACCCTTTTGCGGTGACTGGCTCAAGATTTTTTTGACCGCCTGTTGGATCTTTTCCAGATCCTGTTTCGTCGGCAGCGGGTGAACCTTGATGAACTCACAATCCATCCCTTCAATTGGAAAGATACTAATGACTAACTCCGGTTCCTTTTGTTTAATAACCTCTTGAGCATTCAACACCGAGGCAAATGCCGCAATCTCGATATTCGAAAGCTCTTCTGATATCTTTTGCTTGATCAAACTTGTTACCCCTAAACCAGTAGAACAGACATACACTGCCCGAATACTCCGTGAATCCGCGGCTTTCTCATAAGAAACAAGAAAGTGCAATGCAATGTAGGCGATGAAAGAATCATTGATCAGTACGCTTTTCCCTTGAATCTCTCGCCTTACGACCGTCTCGATCGCATCAAACAGTTCAGGATATTTAGCTTTGATATCATCCTTGAATGGATTGTACTCATTTACGAATTTTTGTTTACGAGACAACCGCATCGATAAATGGGCATAAAGATTGGTCAGCAACTGCGGATCATTAGAGAAGGAGTAGCTGATCTTTTTACTCACCTTTTGGATCAAATTCTCCGTTAGTGCCATCACATCTTGCTGCGGGTCATTTTCAAAGGTATCGCTATAAATGTAGCGATATTCATCCTCAAACAAAGGCAACTGATATTGGGCAAAAACTTGCTGCATCAATAAGTAAGAGAGTTCCTGCTGTTCCTTGGAATCATTCAACAACTGGTAACGGCCGATCGTGTATTCATTCTGTAAACGAACCGTTGCGATCGCCACCCGAATCAACATGTTCAGCAATTCCGCATAATTCAATTCAGCGGTATCGATCTGCTTCAGTAACTGGCGCATATCCGCAAGGACATGATTGAAGACTTCTTGAAATGCCGTCCCCTTTGCTGAATAAAGCTCGTAGCCTTCTTGCTTTTCACTTTGCAAGAGCAGTTCCATGATTTTGTAGATGTCATAGTCCGTCAGTTCTTTTTGCAAGACCTCTTCGATCAGCAGTCGAACCTGATGTTCTGGGCCTGTGATCAAAAAGCCTTTCCGAGGCAAACGCTTAAGTGCCATCCCTTGCGTGTTCAGTTGTTTCTCTAGAACTTCTAAGTCATTAAGGATCGTGTCCTTGCTGACCATCAAGCGTTCTGCTAGCTCATAAGACGTGATCGCTTGATTAGTGAGCATTAAATGAATACTTAGTCGATCCAGCCGTAATGTCTGATCCGCGAATAATTCTAACCGATCAACATCCATCAGCTCACTTTTCAACTTGATTCGTTCGGAATCGCTCAATTCCAGCCAAACACCCTGACTTCTTTTACTAGTCAGATCATGTTTTCGCTCCTGAAGCCACAAACGAATATCGTCCAGATCATACTTGATCGTGCGCACGCTTACATTTTGCTGACTTGCCAACTCCTTGGTCGTCACTGGTTCTGAATTCTCAAGAAATTGCAGCAAGACTTGAATCTGTCTTTTCGTTATCTGTTGCATTATGCTCTCTCCTTACATCCTTAACTATAGTGATTTGTGTTTCTAGTAACAATATGAAATGATTGCACTTACTCTAGTGCAAGGAATCCATGTTTTATGGGATATACAGTATCTCCCCCTACTATTAGATAGCAAATAATGCAAAATTATCGATAGTATCCGACACTACTGTTGCACTAACCACTTTCTTAAGGTAGCATCTTCTGCACTCGTTGTGTTCCTTTTTCCAAAATATTTTTTTCTTATAAAATATTTCAATAAAAAAAGAACAAGATTTCCAATCTAAATGGAAATCTCGTCCTTTTTTATCCTCAGTGAGAATGTTCGTAATGGGTTTTAATCTTCTCAGGCATTTCATCTGGTGTGATGGCTTGGAGCCGCTCTTCACCGCCTAGCTTCAGCGCTTCATCATAATACCAGCACTTGTATTGGATCATATCGAGTACTCGGTTTAGCTTTGCTATCTCCTCTTCAACAACTGCTTTTTGTTTTTCAAAAAGGTTCTTACGCACTTCAAAGGTTTGACTTCCTTGCTTACTCCATTCCATGAACTGCTTGATATCTTTGATTTCTAACCCAGATTTTTTCAAACAATCGATGACTCGCAGGGCCTCCAACTCATTATCTGAGAATTTTCGAATACCAGATACTCGCTGAATCTCTGGAAATAGCCCCTCTTTATCATAATATCTCAGTGTAGATACTGGTAAATCAAACATTTGAGAAACTTGTCCAATTGTATACATCGTTTTCCTCCCGTTCATTTTAATGCATTCCCTTTTATATTATTTTCAACTTATCCCTTGACCTAAAGTCAAGTTTAGGTATTAGCATAGTAATATAGTCAGTTAGGACTTGTCAATCAGCACATCAAAGGAGCGAAACAAATGACAGAAGAATTAACAATGACACAAGAATGGGACAAGGTTTTCCCAAAAAGCGAAACAATCAACCATCGAAAGGTCACCTTCCATAATCGTTACGGCATTTCATTAGCAGCTGATTTATATGAACCTAAAAATGGCAATGAAAAATTAGCGGCTATCGCTGTCAGCGGACCTTTCGGGGCAGATAAGGAACAATCATCTGGTTTATATGCACAAACAATGGCTGAGAGAGGTTTTTTGACGATCGCTTTTGATCCATCCTTTACTGGTGAAAGCGGCGGCTTCCCTCGAAATGTTGCCTCACCAGATATCAATACGGAAGATTTTCAAGCTGCTGTCGATTTTCTGTCCGTTCAAGACAACGTTGATCCCGAAAAAATCGGTATCATCGGCATCTGCGGCTGGGGCGGTATGGCTTTAAATGCGGCAGCTATTGATACCCGCATCAAAGCAACCGTGACTTCGACAATGTACGACATTTCTCGAGTGAACGCTAAGGGCTATTTTGATGCTACGGACGAAAATGCTCGTTACGAGCTTAGAAAAACATTGAACACACAACGGACAGAAGACTATAAAAATGGCGACTACGCCTTAGCCGGCGGTGTGATTGATCCGCTTCCCGAAGACGCACCAGAATTTGTAAAAGATTATCACGCGTATTACAAAACTAATCGCGGCTACCATGCAAGATCGCTGAATTCTAATAATGGATGGAACGTTACCTCCGCATTATCCTTCATTAACATGCCGATCCTGCAATTCAGTAACGAAATTCAAAATGCCGTGTTGCTGATCCATGGTGAAAAAGCTCATTCCTTATACTTCAGCCAGGATGCCTTTAAGCAGCTGACAGGGAATAATAAGGAATTGATGATTATTCCAGGTGCGTCGCATACAGATTTGTACGATCAGACAGACATCATTCCCTTTGATAAAATGACAGAGTTCTTTCAGACAAATTTGCAGTGAAAATGGTAAAAGGCTTCGACAGCACCTTTATAAGTGTTGTCGAAGCCTTTTTATTCAAATAAAGCAAAAAACTATTATTCTTCGTCAATAAAAGAATCAAATTTTTGCATGAAATCTTCATTTACAGAAAATAGTCGCAATAAGGTCACTTCTTGCTTTTATTCGTCAATCAAATAAAACAATATATTTTTTTCTAATGGTAAATATCTATATCCACTAAAAACAAACATAAGATTTGCTGCGTCTTTCCTTTTTTTAGGAAAATCTATTAATGAATCAAAGGTATTAAAAATCTGTTTGATCCCCTCATTCGATATACTATCTGAAAATTTAGTAACGAGATATTCTTTCAAACTCTCGATATCTAACAATAAATCATTTGTCAATCGAATAGTGTAGCTCATACGCCAAACCTCTGCTTAGCTTCTCAACGATTTCCAAACTCGTTTTCAAACGATCATAATCTTCAATATTTACAACTACATATTTTCCATGACCATTTTTAGTCAGAAAAACAGGCTCATCCGTGGTTACTTGCTCTAGTAATTTATTATAATTACGCAAATCAGAAACTGGCTTAATGTTTAACATATTAATCACTTCAATTATAATGCAGCATATTTTACTACTAATTTACAGCAATTCAATCATAAGTCTATTGAAAATCTGGTATTACTTCATCAACTTCCGCAACACATAAGACAATCCAAACCATAGCAACAAACTGACGACGATCGTGATGATCCAGCCTGAAGCATTATGCTCCAGCGGCAACGGCATGTTCATTCCGAAGAAGCCCGAGACGATCGTTGGAATCGTCAATAGTACGGATAACACGGTTAAGATTCGCATCGTGTCATTCAAGTTGTTGTTCAAGACATTATTGTACGTACCAGATAACTGCTGCAAAATCTGTGAAGACAATTGCGTCATTTCCACTAATTGCTGCGCTTCGATCAAGACATCATCCAAGCGTTCTTTTTCCTGATCGCTCAACTGGCGATAGATACCATGACTTTTGATCTGTTGCACTAATAGCACATTTTGCCGTGAAGCCGTAACGAAATACACGATCCCTGTCTCTAAATCTGATAATAACAATAGATTTTGCTTCGTCGTCTTTTCCTTCAATAAATTACTGATCCGTTTCCGGTCACGATCCATCCCTTCAACAAAAGGAAAATACTGATCAGAAATCGTGAAGAGACTGCCAAACAGCAACTCAAATAACGTACTATTCGGATTCTTTTCTAAATAATTCTTAATCTCAAAATACAAATATTTGCTTTGCTGATTCGTCACAGTGATCAACGTACGATTCACCACAATAAAGGTCATCGGCACCGTCTCATAGTGATTGTCGATCTTCCGACGATTCGGTGCATTGAAGATCAGCAGTAAAACATCCGTCACCTTATCATAATCCAAATGCGCTCGTTCATTCCGGTCCAACGAATAATCCACAAATTCATTGTCGATCCCATAGTCGCGATACAGATTCTTCAATTCATCCGCATCCTCCGCATCAATATTGATCCAGCTATTCATTTTATTATTGAAAACTTCTTTTGTATACATACGCTTGTCTCCTGTCGTTAATTCCGTATGCATTCTATCATAGAATGTGGGGATGTACTAACTAGGTTTCTTGGCAGTTCAGATACACCGAAAAAATTCAGTAAATTCCTAAAACTGCTTTATCGACTGTCGCCTTTAGAAATGTTTGGTTCAAGCTTCAATCAGTAGATTGCTCGCAAAAATGTAGATTTTCTTACTTAGCAGCCCTAACTATTAACTAATTTTTTTAGCTTCAGCACACGCTTTAATAGACGATTTAATCTATTGGATAGACATGATAATTCTAACTCCTAACTTAATTCGTAGAAAATTCGAAAAATTTCTAGTATATTCCCGATCTTACTGTGTATATATATGTGATAGAAACAATTGAAAGGGAGTGATCTTTTGGAAGACTTGGAATTGTTGCAAAAAATAGCACAACGGAACGAAGAAGCGTTTGAGATGCTCATTGACAGATACTCGAAGCTGCTTTGGGTCGTTTCTTTATCAATACTTGGCAAAAATCATGATCCGCAGGATATTGAAGAAATTGTTAGTGAGACGTTTTTAAGGATATGGAAAGCTCCGTCAAAGTATCAGCCTAAGCGCGGATCGCTTAAGAATTATCTAATCTTAATCGCAAGAAGCCTCAGTATTAATAAGATTCAACGCAGTCAGAAAGATTACCTTCTCAATGATGATTTCACACTTGAAAATGTCCCAGCAGCGGAAGAAAATCGCACGTTTACCGATGAAATGGTTCATTTGATCAATAGTTTGAATAGTCCGATGCGTGAGATTTGTTTACAACGCTATATTTTTGAAAACACACCAGCGATGATTAGCGAAGAGCTTAAAATCCCACTAAAAACAGTGAATAATTATCTCTATCGTGGGAAGAAGATTTTGCAGCAAGCCTATGATGAAAAGGACATGACGTTTTTATTTTCACTAAGCAAAGGAGCGGATCGAAATGGCAAAAAAATATGATGAACACCCATTAGGGAAGCTTTCTGATGAAGCACTCGATCAAATTTTAGAGCATTACAGCAATAGCTATTCCGCTGAGAATAAAGAGAATATCCTACAGAAAACACGCTTGAAAAAGACAGAGCCTGTCGTTTTAGCCACCTTTTCTAAACGTAAATTAGTAATGATCGCTGTGCTCGTATTGCTATTTCTTCCAGTAGGAACCTATGTTGCCGCAAAGCTTTGGGAGATCACTGTTGAAAAGCAGAACTATCAGCTCACGACAAAAATCGATAAACCCGCTCCTCAACAACCGGATACTGGTAATTACCGATTAGTCGCTGACTATGTGCCCAAGTATTTTAAGGTTTATGATGACCCTATAGAATTTTCCTTTTATGAGGATATAGCTGTCTCTTCGGAGAACGAAGAAGCTCTCGAGGCTTTGGAAAATGTGCGAGGAATAACCTTTACACTTTATGAGCTAAACAAAAATGACACGGTTATCGATGACTACGTGAAAGATTATAAGGAAATCAAGCTGTCAAAAGGCTCCGCCTATATTTTTGAAAAAGTCGATAGTTTTGACCAGATAGATGCAGTCGTAGGGAGAAAATTTTTCGAGAAACAAAATAAGTTTGTTGAGCTGAAATGTTATGGCAATATTTCGGAAAAAGAGATCACAAAGATTCTTGATCAGCTGTCCTTAGTCAATGTGGCTACCAAAGAAGAAGCAACAATGAGCTTTGACTACCTGACTCCTGAAGACGAGGCAGAAAGGATCGGGACTGTTGACCCCATGACCCTAGATAGCAATAACAAAGATCAGGTAGTCCAACTTAATGAGGGCATTAGTACAATCGACATCAACGGTGCCCCTATGGAGGAAATCACTGTATCCAAGGTAACTCTTAACAATAGGATTGCTCCGAAATACTTATCCATCTTAAAGAAGCGAATGAAAGTTGGAACGTATGAGGAACAAGACTTCGGAGAGAAGTGGGATAAGAACGGCAAGCTTCAGCCGATTACAGCAACAGAATATACACGTGGAGATGGAAAAAACACTACAGATAGAGAAATCAGAGAGTTTAAAATACAACCAAAATATCTAGAAATTGAACTAAAGGTTAAAAATGTGCAGGATAAAACGAGGAATTATTCCCCTATTCTGCTACAGGTGGAACAGTTAGCCAAACAGGGAAATATTATTACAACCTTACCAACCGAGACGTTCCTAATACACAAGGACTTATCAGATCCATTCAATCCTTATCGTTACATTGAGAGTCCTGCCCATCCACTGCCCACGACCGTCGATAAAATCGTTGATGATCTTGTTGTAGAAGACCCAGAAGAGATGCGTTCAATTGCTCCAGGTGAAACTGGTACCTTCACTGTTGGTTATATTTTTGCAAGAGAAAACTACAATAACCTCTTTTTAAATATAAATGCCTATTCTCCTGGATACCGCTATATTCAATTAACCCCATAACTTAGAAACTGATGATCCAATCGGTGAGAACTTCATTCTCTCGCTGATTGGATCATTTTGAATTCATAATAGTTAGTAGATGAACGGCTTCTTGTGCTGTTAATTGGTAAATTGAGCAGGCCGGTAGACATGTATCCATAAGTTACACAAAAACTATGTACCAGCGAGCCAGATTCCTGATTGGGAAAATTGGCAATAAGCACGATTCAGACTGGATGGCTCCTCCATCCAGTCTTTTTTCTACTTTAATCAAGAATTAGGACGCAAACTCTCCACTCTACTCCTATTGAACCGATCAAGTCAACGCGCAATTTAAAATTGCCCCCTTCAATTTCGAATGTTTCTGACGGTCTTTCAACATTTCTAGGCACAAAACGTTCGAAATTGAGGGGGCTAAATCGAAATTGCGGTTCGCATTTATTTTAAAAATCCTTTATCTTGTAGTCATCGATTGAACTCGTCAATGAAAAAAAGTAATGAGGACAAGCAGGACGCTGCTACCTCTTCAGATAGAAAATATGCACTACATAACGATCACTTAGGAGGAGATCACCATGTTTGAACAGACCTTGAATCATCGGCAGCTGTTCCAATTAACACCAAAAACATTGGAAAAACGCATTACTGCCTACTATTACCAAACACAAAACAGTAGTCTCACTATTAAATATATCTTAGCGTTACGTGTAAGGCATCAGCTCGGCGCTGAAGACTTTGCCTTCATTCTGAAGGACCTTGTTCGTGAGATTTTCATGAATACGAAGGCTACTCGTACCATGAAACGCTTCTTTCATTATTTCGAAGATTACTTCATGGCACCTGAATGGCGCACGCTGCGTCTAAGAGTGTTTTCTATTCGCAACTTCGGACAAAAAGCACGCTCGTTTATTCGTTCATTGATTTCAAAAGTCCGTCCCGATGAAACCAACGAGCCTTGAGAATAACCGACTTCCCTATCCATAAAAACGAAGAAAGGAACAGAGCCAATGACCCATGATTTAGTCGCTACATTCATGAACAGCCTCGGCAGAAAACACAACTGGACTTACAAAGGTGTGGATAACGATCTGCCTGATGCAACGCTTAAAGAAGCTTGCGAGCTATTGACCAGCTTAGATATTTTTGAACAAAACGGCGTAAAATTGTTCGAATCTGTCGTCACGGCGAAAGTCGTAACCACTATCGAAAAAGAGATTTTTGATGTGGCACTGGATACGGAGCTTGCAGTGCAAAATACCCTTAAACAACCCGCTCAAAATGAACAACCAATCACCGCCTTAGAAGCGAATAAACCCGCACTAGTTAAAACAGAACAAAAAAGGGATTCACAAGTTCCACGAACTACTACTATAGAGGCCAAAACAGCTAAAAGGATGACTCTATCGCCAATCGTCCCGCTCCCATCAGTATTAATAAGCGCACCACGATTGCCCAAAACAACCATTCAGCAACCACCTGCTGTCAAAATTCCAGAATCCATTCAGCAGCAACCTGATACCATGGAACAACCAAATACTCAGAAAGGATTCCTCGCTTGGATTCGTCGAAAGAAACATCGAAATAAAGATGACCCGGACCTCCACTGCGGCGATCCAAAATCGGAGAGCTGAATTCTGCCCTTCTCTTCTTGAATAGGTGCACCATATCTTTGCGTTACTGTTCGTTAATTTTGCAGTTAATCTGCTTCGCTTGCGTATCTTTGATATAGAAGAAACTCGTTAGCAAGCTATTTTCCGTGATATACTATAGACACAAAAAGGTCTTTCAGTGTAGGGAATAGCGCTATCTGAAAGGCAGGAAAACAATGCAGAAATATTTACCGACGAATGACTTATTGTTTAAAAAGATGCTGACCTCCGAAGATTCATCCCACATTTTAAAGGCGTTTATCAAGGATCTATTAGGATTAGAGTTCCAGTCACTGAAGCCAAAAGAAACCTACCATATCGACAGCTATAAAAAGACCTATAAGGAAACAGCGATTTTTCGCACAGAAGTCGATGTATTAGCGACCGCCGAAG
The DNA here is from genome assembly GCF_051714485.1 of Enterococcus sp. AZ128. Classification (NCBI taxonomy): domain Bacteria; kingdom Bacillati; phylum Bacillota; class Bacilli; order Lactobacillales; family Enterococcaceae; genus Enterococcus; species Enterococcus sp. AZ128. The sequence goes on along the minus strand of NZ_JBIORZ010000001.1, from coordinate 171,321 downwards.
ACGGCAGCCATACGACGATCGAATGCCAGATTCAATCTCATGCCTATTTCCATGAGCGTGCGGTTTTCTATTTGGCTGAAGCCTTTCGTTCTCCTTTTGGAAATTTAGAAGCCAGCGAAGTAGAGCAGAAAAATAATTTTTCCAGTCTGAGACCGGCATATGGCATCAATATCGTGGACTTTCATCTGTTTGATCGGAATGAACAAGCGTTACAGTTATTTCGTCTATTGAATGAAGAAACCTATCGTCCTTTTCAAAATAGAGACGGAAAAGAACTGTTGATTCTGTGTTTCTTAAGTTTGAAAAATCAAAACGTCGCTAAGAAAAGCCCTGCGTACCATTGGCAATACTTTTTAAAAACAGGAGAAATTTTAAGTGACAGCCCCGAGTATTTGAAAGAAGCGAAGCGAAAAATAGATTTCTTAACATTGGAAAGCGAGGAAAAAGAGATGATCATGAAAATCGATAAATCAAAAGCGATCCATGATGCCGTGTTTGCTACGGCGATTGAAGAAGCCGAAGAAAGAGGAATCCTTCAGGGACAAAAGCAAGGACTAGAACAAGGTCTAGAGCAAGGTCAAAAAGAAGGTCGTGAACTAAAATATACCCTATAAAGTAGACAGATTAAGAAGAAGGGATCCCTAAAAGTAGACACTTAGAAAAAGGGATATCCCTCTAAAGTGGACATAAAAATATCTTCGGGAAGATGTTAATATATAACAAAGCATCTAGTAGGAGAGACGAAATGAAAGAATATACTAAGAAACAAATGAAGGAACTAGAGTCTAACAAATACACTTTAAAAGTCACTCCTAAAAAAATGTACTTTACCGCAAAATTTAAAGAAGACTTTTGGATTAGTTATCAAGCTGGAAATACACCGAAAAAAATTATTGGCGATCTTGGATACGACGTAACAATGTTTCCTCAAAAACGAATCGATAGTCTTGTTCAAAGAATAAAAAATCAAGCAATGTCAGGAGAAGGTTTTAAAGAAGGAGAAAATCGCAGTAAAAGAGCAAGTATTAAAAAAATTCAATTACAAGAAGAGCTTTCGCCGCAATCATTAAAGCAAATACAACATGAACTTTTATATTTGCGTCAAGAAGTTGAATTTCTAAAAAAAATTACAAAAATAAACAATTCAAAACGAATCGACTAAACATGAGCGAATCCAGTTGTAAGTTTAAGATTATCCATGAGATGCTGACTCAAGAGGACAATGTATTGTCAGCCGTCATGCTTTGTGAGATTGCAGGAGTTTCACGCTCTGGTTATTATCGCTGGGTGAAAAATGCGCCTAAGCGCGAAGAAAAAGAGGATAGAGATAAAGTTGATTTTGAAAAAATTTTAAATGCATATAATTGTCGAGGCTACGCCAAAGGTGCACGTAGTATACATATGAAGTTGTTACATCAAACACCGCCAATAGTGATGAATGTTAAAAAAATAAGACACTTAATGAAAAAATATGGATTAATTTGCCCTATACGTAAGGCAAATCCATATCGAAGAATATCTAAGGCGTTAAAAACAAACAATGTAGCAGAGAATCTGTTAAACCGGGATTTCACAACGCATGGTGTAAGAGCTGTACTTCTAACAGATATCACATATATTCCATACAATGAGGGATTCTGTTATTTATCAACGATATTGGATGCTTATACCAAGCAAATATTGGCATATGTTCTCAGTAAATCGTTGGAAGTAGATTTTGTTTTAGACACAATGAATCAAATGATGAATGATCACGGTGAAACTTTAACAACGAAAACATTAATTCACAGTGATCAAGGGTTTCACTATACGAGCTACAGCTTCATTCAACTAGTAAAAGACAAAAAACTAAGACAATCAATGTCGCGTCGAGGAAATTGTTGGGATAATGCTCCTCAAGAGAGTTTCTATGGTCATATGAAAGATGAAATAAATATTAGTCAATGCATAGGGTTTGATGAAGTAAAAATAATCATAGATAATTGGATGACCTATTACAATAATGAACGCTATCAATGGCAGTTAGCTAAGCTATCCCCTAATGAGTACTATCAATATATAACAACGGGAGAGTATCCAATAAAAGGAGTCACACCACCTAAAAATAGTTGAACATCTGTAGCAACAACTACCTGAAAAGTTATCTTCCTTTTTCTTAAAGTGTCCTTGACACGGGGGACGTTTCAAACAAGAGAAACGAACCCTTGTTTTAAACTTGCTAAAACTTTCCCTTCCTTTGCCTCAAATTTCAGAGGCTAGTGGAGTGGATATAGAAACTCTGAAAAAATGGCAGAAAGAGTTAGAGCAGTGATTTAATAATCATTGTAAGTCGGAAAGAGAACTGATTCTCAAATCAGTTCTCTTTTTTTGATCGACTCCCTCTATCAAATCCCATAAAAATAAGAGCCGAAAGATTACTCCTCCGCCTCTTATTTATGACTATCCACATGCATGAAGCCCCAGTTGGTGGGCATGTAATAGCCGTCCACCGATAGATTTTTCAAATCACTGGAAACAAGCTGTCCTTTGATGTGGTAAATTCTTTTCGCCTTGCGTTCGGCATCACCGAGCTTTGCCAATAGACCGTTCAAATCATATTCCGGCATCAAGAAATAATGAAAATTGAAACCCTTCAAGCGTTCATGTGTGATCGCTCCTTCAAAGGTCAATAATTTTTGTAATTCATCATCGTTAAATGCCAAGTCCGTTGGTGTCAAGGTCAAGCCTTTGTAATCAAATGAGTCTGCCATTGCGTCACCCCTTCGCTTCATTTTACCACATCCGAAAATGGTGTCACTACTCTTTCAGCCATTCGCGAGCGTTTTGAACTTCATCCATTGAGACTTGGTGACCATGAGGTGTTTCAACAACCGTAACATTCGCCCCTCGATCGCGGAATGCCGCGACTAATTCCATAAAAGATGCTTCGCTGACGATCGGATCATTGACGCCGCCATAAGAAACCCAAATCTTTTTATCTGCTAAATTAAATGATTGTGTATGCACTTCTAACGACATTGGGTGGAAAAAGATCCCTTTGGTTAAAGTCGTTTCTCGTTCCAATACTAGATGTGCCGCAATATTCGCACCATTCGAGTAGCCGACTAAGACCCACTCCTCTAGACGGATTCCTTTTTCCTGACTGATTGCTGTGATCACTTCCAACAGATGATCGGTTTCTTTTTCTAAGCTTTCAAAATCAAATTGATTCAGGCCGTTACGCTTGAAGAAGCGATTCATGCCATCTTCTTTGATTTTTCCGCGAAAAGAAAGGATCGTACTATCCGCATCCAAAAATTTCGCCATGTCTAATAACGATGTTTCATCGCCGCCTGTTCCATGGAGCAGAATAAATTTCTTGCCAGTTGGTTTTCCCTCTTGATAAAGATAATCCATCTTCATGCACCTCACTTACTAATTGTAAGTTAACATTAATGAGCCTCAGAAACAAATTTTTTGTTCGAAAAAACGGCTAGGCAAAAACCTAACCGCTTATTTTAATCTTCTTTTCAGCAACCTGCATAACTGATACCCAATCACACAACCCGTAAAGTTGGTAATGATATCCCAAATATCAAACGTCCCAATATAAAACACATACTGAATCGTCTCGATCCCAATAATCGTAATCAACGCAACCACAGCCGCTTCCATCGGCTTTGCCCGAAAACCGTACAGACATCCCAAAGGAATAAAGTAGGCTGTATTCAAGATCAATTCGATGATCTGCTGCCCATTATTTAAATACAATTCAAAAGGATCTAAATTAAACGAATGATACGCCCGCGCCTTCGTAAAGAGCATGATAAACAACAATAAAAAGTAGCAGCTGTAAAATAAATACAAATAGATATTCCATAGCTTCCGCTGCTCCCATTGCCAATAGAACAACCATAAACTCAAGAAGATGAATACCCACAACGCCTCATCCGTATACTCAAACCGCTGCGCCATCGCATCCAACCGGGGATAATTCTGCAAAGTCGGCATGACCAAATAATAAACCATCCCAAAACTCGCAATAAAAGAAACTATACCTGCAATAATTTTCTTCATCCAATCCCCTCCTCGATACTCTTATAGCAAATAATTATATCGAAACATCCTAAAGTGTTCATTAAAAAGGGGCCGTTCGCAAGGAAAGTTTAAAGAAAAGCAGAGGCGGGAGGCCTCTGCTTTCAATATAGTTTTATTCTTTTTATTAATCTCGTCCAAATATATCTCTCGTATAAACCTTTTCCTCGACTTCTTGAAGTTCCGGTTCGAAACGATTGGAAACAATCACATCCGATATATCTTTAAACTCTTTAAAGTCCTTAATAACGGTTGAATGGAAAAATTCCTCGTCATCTAAAGTTGGCTCAAACACGACGACTTCAATTCCTTTGGCCTTCAAACGCTTCATGATTCCTTGAATCGATGAATAACGGAAATTATCAGAATTAGCTTTCATTGTTAAACGATAGATGCCTACAACTTTTGGTTTCTTCGCTAAGATTTGTTCAGCGATAAAATCTTTACGTGTAGTATTTGCCTCTACTATCGCTCCAATAATATTACTCGGAACCTCATCATAATTAGCACGCAGTTGCTTCGTGTCTTTCGGCAAACAATAACCACCGTAACCAAATGACGGATTATTATAGTGAGAGCCAATTCTAGGATCTAATCCAACACCTTCAATGATTTGCTTTGTATTCAGACCCCTTGATTCAGCATAGGTATCCAACTCGTTGAAGTATGCCACACGCAAAGCAAGATATGTATTCGAAAATAGTTTGATTGCTTCTGCCTCTGTAGAATGTGTTAACAATACTGGTACATCTTTATCATGAGCATTCTCTAGAAACATATTCGCAATCTCTTGACCACGTTCAGAACATTCTCCAACTATAATTCTCGAAGGATGTAAGTTGTCATAAAGAGCCTTACCTTCTCGTAAAAATTCTGGCGAGAAGATGATATTCTCAGTATTGTATTTTTTCTTTAGTTCCTCAGTATATCCCACTGGAACCGTGGATTTTATGATGAAGGTTGCATCTGGTCGAATAGCTAAAGCTTTTTCAATGACATCTTCAACTGTTGATGTGTTGAAGTAATTTTTCTTTTCGTCGTAGTCCGTTGGTGTTGCGATGATTAGATAGTCACCGAACTCTACTGCTTCTTCAAACTTTTGAGTGAACTCAACCTTCAAGTCATCTAGATCAAGAAAATCACGGATTTCTTGATCTTCTATAGGTGAGTGATTAGCTTTCAGCATTTCAATTTTCTCTGAAACAATATCATATGCTTTAGCTTGTTCTTTTTGTGCCAATAATAAAGTATTTGCTAGGCCAACATAGCCTAGTCCGACAACTGATATTTTCAAACTTTAACCTCCTCCCTTATTAAGTTTTTCATACTTTGACTGAAGCCATGATTCAATCAATCACATTAATTATTTTGATATATGGTCATGCAAATTAATCACTAGATTTAATACCTGCTGGTAATACTCAAACTGGCCCACTTTACAACTTTCTACTTACTCTTTCTCAACATATCCATTAATGGACTCGCATCTAAAAGACTAGTTAAACTAAGATAGATAAAACCTCCTAATAGGACCTGAATTGAAGTGGTAAGTAAAGACGATGTCATGTTCTTAGTAACTATGATTCCAATTGACAACATGACGGTTCCTGAAAATATCCATCTTAGTACATTAGTATACTCAATACGAAAATTAGTATCTCGAAGTAACATTTTTAAACGTAAAATTGAAACTACAAAGTAGCCAAGATTTATACCAATAACTGCACCATACACACCTATGAATGGTATAGTTAGTACTGTAGTCATAACTGTAATAGCTGCACCAATTAATACTGAAATATTATATTCTTTCATTTCATTTTTAGGAATTAAATACTGAGTTGCCACTGACATTTGGAAAGATTGTGTAACTATCACTGGTGCTAGCAATGGAAGTATATTTTTTATCTCAGAAAAATTAGAGCCAAAAAACCAATTTACTATCTTGTCATTAAGTAAAATAATCCCAAACATAATCGCTATAGTAAAATAAAGTTGAAAATGTATCGTTTTTTGAATCATTTCCATCATTTTTTTTCATTATTATTTTCGTACAAACTACTCATTCTAGGGATTAATACCGTATTCATTGCATTGATTACATTCCCACACATCAATATTAATGAAAATGAATTTGAATAATACCCTACAATTGTCATGGTTGTCATTAATCCTAATATCGTTTTTGTGGCATTTTGATATAGTGTTACTGCAATTTTAGCGATAAAATAAGACAATAACGGTTTGAAATGTGAAAGGCAATCTTTAAAAGTAACTTTGACCCAATAAATATATTTTGTAATAGAAACCCACAAACTTAGTTGTGAGACAAAAGTACTGAGTACATTAATGACAAAGTAGAGAAACAAATCATTCTTGTCTCTGATAAAAAAAACTATTAATATGAAACTACTTATCCTTATAATAAAATTCCGAATAGTAATTTTTTTGAAATCTTCAATTCCCGAAAAAAACCAAGTAATATCAAATAGATTACTTAGTATCAAAATCCCACTAATTAGAAAATATATGGTATTAGAAAAAATGAGACACCACAAAAGATATATGAATATAGTCACGCTAGAAAAAAAAATATTAAAACTTTCTAACTCCCAAAATTTTTTTGATAAACTATGCTTATCATCTTTTACAATAGCAATTTCCCGCACTCCATAATTGGCCATCCCCAAACCTGCGACAAGTACAAAATAAGCTACTATAGAATTTATATAATTATATTTTCCTATCCCACTTGGTCCTAATGCTTTTGATACAATTGGAATTGTTACAATAGGTAGAATAATAAGCAAAATTTGATAAGAGGCTTGATAAAAAAAATTGATAGCTATTTTTCTTTTCATAAACACCCTTCTTATTAAAACATTTCGATTATTTTGTTTGCAGGACTTCTATAACTCTTAGGAGAAGTAACATTGTCGTCAACAATTCCACAAGCAATAAACATGATTAATATCTCACTCTCTGGTATGTTCAATATTTTCCTAATTTCATCTGTTTTTTCTTGTGAAATATTAACTGACAATGGACATGCTCCTATTGACTTATATTCAAGAGCATATAATAAACTCATGCAGAATAATCCCCCATCAACGAATGCTTGATTTCTTTCATGCGCTCTTAAAAAAACTGAGAGATCACTGGTTATCAGCAATAGTTTATCTGGTTGTTCATATCCATCAAAACCACCTTGAAGACGTAATATACTTTCTAACTTTTGCATATCAGAAATAATCTTAACTCTAGAAGATTGTCGATTACAAACACTCGGTGTCTTCATACTTATTTTTATTGCTTCTTCAATATCTCTAATATCGATGCGTCCACCCTTTTTAAAATCGCGGATAGATACTCTATTCATCGCTAACTCTTTAAAACTAATTTCAGAATTATTCTCTTTGGATTCAGCGGTGATTTCTACTATTCCAGCAAAATCATCCTTACTTCCTTCTATTTCCTTAATGAAGTCATTAGAAACTATTTCAAAATTTGGAACTTTCCCATCAATTGATTTATGTCTATCTGCATATGCTTTTAAAGCAGATATTCCATTTCTATAAAAATCATCATCCCAATTTGAATTTTTTTTCATTTCTTGTAGTGCACATACGAGACTGCTAATTGCACTTAAACCAAATCCATATCTAAAGTTTTTCCTACTAAGTCCCTTTTCTATTTGATGAGAGAAATACATAACTTTGCTTCGTGTATTCTCAGCATTACATTTTAGTTTTTCACCAGCAGAATATCTTCTAAACCTTTTTTTATCATTTTCATATAAATCATTCAATTCCTTTTTTTGAAGAAACGTCCTTCTTTTCTTCAATATTGACGTTGGAATAATTGATTTAACCTTCTCTTTCATCAAAAAGCCACCTCAATCCTTAATAACTTCAAATGCTTTATCAAAAGGATCAGATAAAGTATAAAGTTTATTTAATCCATACTCGATTTCTTTCTTCTCATAAGAAATTCTATTAATTAACTGGTTCATGATTCTTATGAATAAGGTCGTATCAACTTCATTTCGAACATCAAAAACATAATCAGACTGCGCAAAAAGCTTTGCTAGCTCCTGATACTTGCTGGCCCAACCTAATATGATACACGGAGTTGCTACTTTATAAGAATGTACGATTGAATGAAATCTAGAACCTATTAAGAACTCGAACTTGCTAATCAAATTTTCAAACTCAGAAGGAGTCAAGTCATCTTCAATTATTCTGACTTCATCGTTATCCAAGAAGTATCCTTTAATGATTTCACATGCCTCAATATCTTCTCCAGAGTGGTGGATCAAATATACCTTCATTTTTTTTTTAAGTAGTTCTTTTATTATTAGTCTATATAAATTCAATATTTTCTTTTGATTTCCATGATCAAAGTTTCGCATATTAGGCACGACGGCAACACTCTTATTAGGAATCTCAAAACTTGTCGGAGAAAATGTTTTTTTATAAATATGATTCCAATCAACTTTTTCTTTACTAGTTAGTACGAGGTCTGGTGAGTAAAAGACATTATCTGTTACTCCAATATCTTCAAGAAATTTTATCCCCTCAATTTCTCTTGGCATCAGAACATCTACTTTTGACAGAGTTTCACCGATTTTCTTTTTGAATTCACTACAATCTTTTTTATAATCAAATGGCCCTATTGATTGTGGCAAAATTACGCTCTTAATTCCTTTCTTATGAGCCACTTGAAACTTATTGAGATATGCTTTAGACCATTTTTCTCCCCATTGACTTGAAAGAGCATAGCCACTTATATCAAACAAATAATCAGTACTATCTAAAATATTCCTGATCTTTTTAGGATCTTCTCTCAAATCCTTTCCTAATAACTTCCGAATCATATTCTCGCCAAAAAAATTATTTCTAACAAAGGGATCCATTACTATATCAAAATTATAAATGGATTTGTCTTCTTTGGATCGTTTAGAATCAAACTCAGAAGTAAAAAAAATATTATGATCTGGAAATTTAGTCTTAAGCCTACTTATTGTGATAAAGCTCATTGCTTGGGCACCTTTATTATTAAACTCCCCACCAGTAACAATTATATTTCTTTTTTTTATCTTTTTCATCCGAACTCCTTATAATATATTTATAATTACATGAATAAAGATTGCTTATTCAATATTTTTTCACTTTGATTTCAACTTATTTGAATCATTTTCAAGTCTACCGAAATAAACTCATCCTATAGTATTTTAAATTTTCAAAACGTTTATTGACCTTAGGGAGTACTCAGTAAAAATTGGTAATCAATTTTTATCAAACTGATCTTAGTTTAGTATCAAAAAGATGTGTATCTTCCTTATTTTAAGTCAATTATTTGATTTAAAAATTTTGTTTATATTCCTTAATAGATTTAAACCAACGTTATTGGATATACAATAAAAAATTAGTAATAATATTTGCCTTAATGACATTCTATAAGCCATCGCTTGTTGAATTATATCTCCTCCCCCTATCCTCTGTTTATAAAAATCGACCTTTGACATTCTTTCACTTAGTAAATTATTGTATCTTGAAATAACTGATATGCGAGCTTTTAATTTTTCTAAATCTGGTTTTGATGTTAATGATGCGTCATTTTTAGTAACGCAATACAAAGTATTTTGAGAAACTGAAATCTTTTCTGCTTGTAATCCACTCTCAACAGAAAACATAACATCATTTGAAGCGATAACTTCTTCAAACTTAATTTTTCTTCCTTTAATAAACTCACTCTTAAATAATTTAGACCACGGAACAACAAACTTTGTCCTTAGAGAAACCTCATTTTTCTCTGAATCATCCAAATAGTCATTAATCAGCTTCACAAAATCAAAATGCCGATCAGAAATTTGTTTTGTATTAAGATCAATACTTGTTGGAGTAAAGAAAATGATATCGAATGTCGAATCTACAAATTTTTCAAATTCTAAATACCAGTTTTTAACAAAATAGTCATCTGCATCTGCAAACAAAAGCCATTTTGAATTAGTATGTTCAATCCCAATATTTCTACAAGTTCCTGCACTTTTTACCCCATCATTTTTTAGTAACTTTATATCAACAGAGTATTCTTTGTTCATTTCATTGATTACTCTTTCAGCTAATGCATATTCCGTCGCATCACTCTTATCATCTACAACTACAATTTGAATCCTGTCATTTTCATTGATGATAGACTTTAAAAGCTTCTCTAAAGTCTTTGAACTATTAAAAAAAGGGATTACTATTGCTAAGTCTTTTGTCATTTTTAAGTTCACCTTCTTTAAAAATTAAATATAGTTTTATATGGAAAAAATTCATCAGATTTGACAACAAAAAAGTTATAGAGAATGAAAACACTATATATACCGATAATACTTATCATTAAAAACAATCTGATATTTCGTTTCTCTTGCATAGAAACAATCCATGGTCCAGAAAGTATTGGAACATATAGAAAAATAGAAAGTAATCGATATGCATTTGGTAAAAAAGTACTACTGATTGCGACACAAACACTGATTAATTGAATTAAAAAGTAGAATGATCCTTTTTCTTTGTCCTTCTCCTTCAAATTTCCGTAACTAATTCCAATAAAAAGGACAACCAAGTATGAATAAGTAACAAATAATAAACTATATCCATTTTGCTTAATATCCATTTTGCTATTAAAATACTGACTATAATCAGAATTCAAGGATATAGTAACTCTATATAATAATTCTCTTAATACATACGAAAACGGTGTAATTACAATAGGTAAAACTAACATAACTTTAGAAACATTCTTTACTTTTTTTAATAAGGGTGTCAAAAAATAAACTACGGAAACTTTGTGCATAGATACACCTAATAAGTTTATCAAATAAAATTTTAGCGGTCTTTTATCGAATAAATAATGAATACTATATAGAAAAAGTGCACATCCTACAGATTGTCGCATAATATTAAGCGATGAAAAAAAATACATAGAAAAGAAAAAAATCATATTACCCAGAGTATAATAATTGTTATTTTTATAGATCGCGCTATAGATAAAGAAAATAATTAACAGATTAATTAAGGAAAAAATGAACTGATAGGGGAATAAACTATTTTTTGATATTATTTCTCCTAATGAATATCCAACTGTTATTATTTTTTGAAATCCAGGTTCAACTAACGAATAATCTTTATCCCAACCGTTTAATACATATGGGATCTGCAACCTAGAGTAAACTGAATAATCTATCCCAATTTGATATCTAAAGGATCCAACTAAAAAAGGAGGAATGGCTGCAAACAAAATAAAGAGCTTTTTAAGAAATTCCCCTCCCCTCTTTACTTGAATATAGTCAGAAATTCCTGTCATAAAAAGGCTAATAGTTATCATTAAAATATAGATTTCCACTTTTTTCCTCCAACAGTTTTTTCAACATCTAGATCTTTAAAACTTCAAGATGAATTATATAAACAATTTTTATGATACTAGGATGTATTAAATTTATTACTCATAATTTTTAAAATCGCTACTTTAGTATCATCACAAGTTTGGGTTATCCTGCTACTCTAAAAATGTATCTTTTATTCTTCTGGCAGGAACTCCGCCAATAATTGAGTTGTCAGGAAATTTCTTTTGAACAACAGCATTTGCTGTAACAATAGAATTGTTTCCAACCTTTGCTCCGTCCAAAAATACGGCCCCCGCTCCAATCCAAACATTATTACCTATTTCAATTCCTCTACGGTTCACTCCCTGTAGTCTTATTGGAATATTTGGATTACTAAAATTATGATTTTCTGCATGGAATCGAACATTTTGTCCTGCAATTACATCTGACCCAATTCGGATACCTCCAGCTGCTCCAAAAAAAGTATTCTCACTAAAGCTAGTATTTTGACCTATCCAAAGTCCTTTTCCTAATTCAGACATAGTCCCTGTGATAATAATCTTTGAATTTGCTCCGATCTTTACGCCATTATCAAAATGTATGCCCTCAATTGAAAGTGCATCAATGGTTGTATTTTCTCCTATTCTTATCCCATCTCCCATACTCATTTTAGACTTTACTCTAAGTTTGACTCTGGAGCCTAATACTAATCTCGAACCAACATTTTCAAATCTAAAACTAAGAAACTTTCCACGAATTAGTCCGATAACATATCCAAGCCCGGTTCGAATAATGTATGATAGCGGTACGTCATTCGAAAGTTTGAAATATGGCTTATTGAATATTATTTGAACAAATTTTTCAATCAATTTTCAATCTCTCTTTCATATAATCTAATTATCTCTTCAGTATGCTCGCTTATTGTTTTAACAAAAATAGAGGATGGATATGCTTTATTAGGTATCTTTATCTTTTGTAAATCCTTGAAAATCATTGCACGGTTTATAAGCATCCCTGAGCCAACATTTTCACTTACCATTACAGCTGTTCCATAGCTCAATGATTCTAAAGTAAGAAATCCAAAAGTTTCTTTCCATAAACTTGGGATTAATACCAAATCTAGGGATAAAAGAATGTTTTCTATTTCTGAGTGTAAATACTTACCTTTATTTTCAATATAAGATGGTACATGATACGATTTATCTCCACCAAAGATAAGAAATTTATAGCCACTATTTCGATTCCTCCTTGCAAAATCAAGGAAATCATAAAAACCTTTATTTTCTTGATAAGGTCCTATGTACGCAATTTTTTTTACTAGATATGGTGCTTTTCTTTTTTTATGGTCATTACGAATTGATGAATTCGTAATTGAAATAACTTCATTGACCTTTTTATTTGTTATTGGGATATTTCTAATATAAACATCCTTAGCAATTTCACTATTGAAATGAAAAATATCGACCAAACCAAAAATAAAATTGTAATACTCTCTCAAATTTGAGAAATCAGTGATAGTAGAATTTTTAATAATACTTTTATCACTATTATGTTTTTTATTCTCTCTTGTGCCTTTTATTCTCCTTATAATTTTACGAGCTATGGGATATACAGATAATTGAAAAATTCGTAGTTTTCTCGTAGACATGGCATCTATTGCGCACACACACCAAAAATAATTATTGTTTTTCTCATCCCAACTTTGACCATCAAAATAAAAATCTGGTACAGGAGATACACCAAAATAATCATGACTCGTATAAATTACTTTAATTCTTTTTTCTTTGGCAATTTCAAGAAGTTCTTTATGCATTCCCATTAAAGTATGAACATGAATTATATCAGTATTAGTAGTAGTCAAGAAATCTTTATACAGTTTCACATCAGCTTTTACCATGAAGTCATCAGGAACTTTTATCCCACCGAATATGGGCAACGGTAAAGAATTAATTAATTCGTATATAATGACATTGGGCACTATCTTTCGTTTTTGTTTCTTAATGTACGAGGACTTTTTCAGTACGTTAATTCGACCAGGATAGAGAGCAAAAACTTCGTGGCCTTGCCTAACCTGTTCATTCATCAAGTCAATTGCATATTTGGGCAATCCTCCGCTTCGTTCCGGAGGAAAACCAATTGTATAATGTAGAATCTTCATTATATTCCTCTATTCAACAAATTCATTTTCATACTTACTGACGATATCGTCCCATGTAAAAATCTTTATAATATTGTCTCTAGCGTTTAAAGTAATAACTTGTTTGTCAAATTCCCTTTCTTCTAGAACATCAATAAGTGAGGTTAGTTTCTTTTTGTCTTTCCTCCAATAAATCGCCCCATCACCTGCTACTTCTCGATTAAAATCTACATTCAAAAGTAAATTCAATTTTGTTGAAGCTAGAGCCTCCAACAGTGATGGGTTCGTTCCGCCAACTTCATGCCCATGCAAATAAGCAAACGCATTCTCTCGAATATATTTCAATAACTCTTGATCATAAACAGTTCCTACAAACTTAATTCGTGGATCTTTGTCAAATTGAGTCTCGCGTTTCAATTTATCGTAGAACTTATTTTTTTCTACATTCGTAATCAGTACAAAATCTTTCTTAGTATCCGACTTCATAAACTCCCGAATCATCGTTTCATAATTATTCTCTGGTACAAACCTTCCAACAACTAAATAGTAATTATCCGGAATAACTTCCTTTTCTTGATACCATTGAACAACTTCTGGACTGTTTTCATGTAATTTTGATTTTTCTAAATCAGTGCCATAAGCAATATATGTAGTTTTCGGATTATACTTTCGATAATCCTCATGAATATACTTTTCAATCGTTTTACTATCACAAATCAATAAATCAGCATGTCTCACCATTAAACGTTCAGAATATTTCCAATAACGACGAACTGGATAACTCCACTTCGCTCTCATCCATTCATGACCATCAGGATTAACAAATAATTTTCCATTCAACTCTTTGATTTGCCTTTTTAGCCTTCCGATAAATGGACCAATCCGGCAAGCCAAAACATAGAAAATCGGTTGATGATCGTTATTATTTTTTGCTAATTGAATCGCATACTTCAACGCGGCAATATCATAGTAAATTGCTCTAGCTGGTCCAACATTAGGTACATCAATGTTAAAGCACTTTGCGCCATTATGCTCAAAGTGCTTGTCAGTGATCCCTGATTTGGCTGAATTTTCAGTCATGCACGCAACATGGTATTGAATATTTCTATCCTCTTGATATTCTGTCAATTTTTCAACAAAAGTTTCAAATCCCCCATACTTGGCAGGTATTCCCTTTGACCCAATGATATAAACATGTTTCCTTTTGTCTACCACGAACAAACTCCTTAATACGCCCCATCCGGCTTCATCATTACTTTTATCGTTTTAACAATCAACGAAATATCATACCGAATACCTCGTTTTTGAATATAATCAATATCAAACTCAACCATCTCTTCAAAATGAACATCATTTCTACCGCTAACTTGCCACAAACCGGAACAACCTGGTTTCACAAGCAATCGCTGCATATCATACTGTGTATACTCAGCCACTTCTCTTTGCAATGGCGGTCGAGGGCCGATCAAACTCATATCGCCCTTAATGACATTGAACAATTGTGGAAGTTCGTCTAGACTTGTTCGACGTATGAACTTGCCGAATTCGGTCACTCTTGGGTCTTCTTTGATTTTGAACATCGCGCCTTTGATTTCATTTTTATCTGCTAAACTATCTAATTGCTCTTCTGCATCTGTACACATCGAGCGGAATTTATACATGGTGAATAGCTTTCCGTTTCTGCCAACCCGTTTTTGGGTGAAGATCACTGGTCCGTTTGGATCTTCTTTACGGATTTTATAAGCGATCCAGAACATAATTGGAGAAATGAACACTAACCCAAGGCAGCCTAAAACAAAGTCAATGATTCGTTTCATCAAATCATAGCCTTTTTGATTTTCTATTTTTACCTTATCTAACCAAACAGGCTTCGAATGACCTTGATTAGGATAGGTTTTATTATTCAAACTATTCACGTCCCCAAAAGTCTTCTCGCTTTTCATAATTAATCCCCCAAACAAACTATTGATTACAAACGATGAAGCATACTTCATTTCATTGCTTGATACTTCGGTCTAACCACTGAATCCCCATTCACTAAGTCCTTGGCCATCTGCTGCATCGCTAGTACCATTTCTCTGCCGCCGATTTTCTGAATTTCTTCATAGGCTTCTTTCATTAAAAAAGTTCGATGGCGAAGATTATGAGCATCTGAAGCCACCATATACAACATGTTATGCTCCAGCATTTGCTTCGCTGTTTTTTGAATCTCACTGCCGAATATTCCCACAATACTCGGTGCAGTTAATTGTGTTAAGGTTCCCATTTCAAGAAAAGGAATCAATCGATTAGGTTCTTCACGAAAGATCGCATTTCTTTCCGGATGAACAATCACTGGCACCTGCCCTTGGTTAAGCAGATGATAGAAGACTTGCTCCGCATAGATAGGAATCTCATTGGTAGGAAATTCGATCAACAGATAGGTATTATCCAAATCGGTAAATAGAATTTCTTCACGCTTTATCGCTGTTAAGAGAAACTCCGTGAGCCGCACTTCTTGTCCTTCAAGCAAGGTCAAGTCTAGACCACGTTGATCAAGCTCATTTTGTAAAGCGGCAACATCTTGAATGATTTTATCTGCCGGATTGTTGTACTTTCCATTATTATGATGCGGCGTACACATTAGATGCGTGATTCCTTGACTGATGGCTTTATTCGCCATTTCAAGACTGTCCTCTAACGTTTGTGCGCCATCATCTACACCAGGCAAGATATGACTATGTAGATCGATCATTTAGCGCTCACTCACTTACTTCCTTCCGTCCCATAATAGTAATAAGAATCTTCCCCTTGCTTCTTACCGTTATAGACGACTCCAATAATTTTTGCTTGGACCATGTCCAATAATTTCTTTGCTTCTAAAATCGCTTGCTTATTTGTTTTTCGTTCACGCACGACTAAGATCGTTCCGTCAACATATGAAGACATGATCTGCGCATCGGTCACGGTTACTACCGGCGGCATATCAAAAATCACTAGGTCAAAAGACTCGCTCAAGATATCGACTAATTCCTGCATCCGTCTCGAACTTAATAACTCAGATGGGTTCGGCGGCGTTGGTCCGCTTGGCATCAAGTATAAATTCTCGATATTGGTCTCGATTAAACGGCTGCCGATTTGGTTATTTCCTTGTGTCGGGTACACGTTTTCGACGTCATTTTCCGATAGAAAACTAGCGGAAGCTGCGTTTCCTTCGGTTAAGTAGTTGCTCAAGCCATTGACATTCGGCACCTTGAAGCTCAATGCGATGTTCGGCTTTCTCAAATCCGCGTCGACTAATACCACGCGGCTGCCAGCATTTGCAAAGACGACTGCTAGATTAGCCGCAGTGGTTGTCTTGCCTTCTGACGGTCCAGAAGAAGTTACGACTAATGACTTAATTTTCTTGTCTGCTGATGAAAATTCGATATTGGTACGGATCTTGCGGTATTGTTCAGCTGCAGTTGAAAATGGATTGATCGCAGTGATCAAATCAACTGGTGTAATTGCTTGTCTCTTTTTTGCCATCTCACATTTTCCCCTTACACACGTTTTCGATTACGAGTAGGTGCCGTTCGGCTTCCTCGCTTCTCATTTTTATTGCCTTGTGGAGCAGCTGTCGCTCCGCGATTTTCATACAATTCTTTTTTGCTGATCTCAGAGACTTGACCGAGGATCGGCAGCTCCAATGCTTCAATGATGAAGCGCTCATCCTTCACAGTCTTATCGAGTAATTCTGTTAGGAACGCCAGGCCTACACCTAACATCAGTCCTACGACTGCACCGATCAACAGATTCAATTTATTATTCGGAAAAACGGCTTTCGATGGTACAACACCTTTTGATGTGATCGTTACCTTATTAACGGCCAATACATCTTCCGCTTTTTCTTGGAAGGTCGTCGCTGTCACGTTGGCGATCGTTGCCGCTTTTCTTGGTTCTGGTGAGGTCGCGACGATTTGGAACATTTGCGAGTTCTGCGCTTGCTCCACTTCGATCATATTTTTCAGTTCAGCGTTGCTGTAGGTATATTGGTATTCGTTTTGCAGCTCTTTTTGAACCGCATCGATAACGACATCGCCTTTGATCATGTCTTTGTATGTATTGATCAATAGGACATTCCCATTGATATCGTTTTGCAGATTGGTATTCGCCCCTTCTGCTTGGTTGTTCTGCACGATCAATTGTGCGGCTGAATCGTATTTAGGTGTAATCAAGAAAAAGGTGACCACTGCTGCGAGTCCAATCCCAGCAATCGTTGTCATTAAGATCAGTAGTGCTTTCTTTTTTAAAACTTGAAATAATTCTTCTAAGCTGATTGTTTCTTCCATCTTTTTTCCCCTCATTAACGAACGTTATGTATTTTTTTAGAGCGCATCCTCTCACTAATGAGCACCAAAAGAAATGCTAAAGCGGTCAATCCCAGCCCCACAAAAACAAAACTCAAATCAAACGCCGTAATATAACTTGTCACAAAGCGATACAGCCCTTCTGACATAATGCCTAAACGATTGATCACTCCGCTAAAGTAGATCATCGCTGGTAAAACGACTAACATCAGTCCTGCACCTAAAAAAGTCACACTGCTCCAGCGGACCTTCTGATGCTTCATCTTAACCATCAATAGCAGACCGATAAACACCAAAATGAAGGCCACACCAACGATCACCAAAATCATCGTCAACGCGGATTGAAAAGCCATCACTTTCTTGCCATAACTTAAAAGATACGGAATCTCGATAAAGTCCGAGTAATTCTTCGTCGCACTATTGGCTAAGTTATCCAAGTTGCTTTGGGTCGTCTCATCGATCGGGATATTTTCTTGTTGCGCATATTGATTGACGTTCTTCAATATCGTTTCTTTGATTTGATTCTCTCCTTGAATCTTGAAGGGAACCTCTTGGTAAATGCTTCGGATATAATTATCAACATTCGCCGAAACCGTTTTCTCTGAGACCACATCGGCCAAAACCTCTGGCGGGATATTACTTCCCCGACCTAAGTCTTGAATGCTTTCTGTCATATCTTTTCGAATTGTTTCTATATAATCGGTCTTATGCACTTGTTTGATCATAAAATTTTGATTAAACAGCGTCATCCGAATACAGATCAGCGCTAATGTAGCAAAGAGGAGTAAAGACCCGATGAATGCTAAGATCCATCGTGGAACATTTCGTGTCGCTTGCTTCATATTTTTGTCTTTCCCCCTACTCATTTCCATTAATAATCGGACCTGAAACATACTCTCCGATGGCAAACAATCGGTCATCGGTCAATCCTAAGCTATCTAATGGATAGCAGGTATACAGAATGATTCGTCGGTCATTTCGCTGATAGATCATATCATCGATTTCTTTATCTTTTTTATTTCGAATATCAAGTCGCGTGATGCGGTAGGTGTAATTGCCATACGTGGTCTGAACCTCGATCGTATCACCCACCTGAGCAGCACCTAGTTTGCCGAAGTCATCGACATTATGTCCGCCAATCAGCGATGTCCCCTGTTCACCAGGATACACTGAGCCCATGAACTGGCCCGCGCCTTGACGTAAAATTTGTTCGGTATCTCCAAAATATAGAGGAACATCCAATTGCACTTTGTCTATCTTCACCTTGCCGAAAAGCTCTCCTCCCACCGGGTAAGTGATCTTACTTGATGGAAGCTCGTCCTTTTCGTTCGTTTCGATCTTTGTATTGTCCACAGCCTCAAAAGTCTGTTCCGTCGCCTCAAAGTCGGGAGTATCTGTTAATAAGAATAATTGAATAGAAGAAGTCACAAATTGGATTACAGGTCTTCCTATGACATACATCAGAGAATAGCCGATAATCAGAAAGATGATCGGAGCGACCAACATCGCCCCAACCCTCTTCAGCCTAGAAGTTCTACGCAAGTTTCTTACGTCCTACTACAAATGCACCTGCTGCAACAAGTAGTAAGCTTGCGAATGAAATTGCACTAGACAAATGTGTAATGCCCGTTTGTTTTACTGCACCACCTGACGTGTAGACAGTACTGCTGGCTGGTTTTCCAGAAGCAGAAGTTGTCCCAGTAGAACTAGATCCTGATCCGACATTCGTACCAGTGATTGTGTATCCGCCTGGATAAAAATTAACTGTCAAACCTAAAGCACTAGCGGCCTTAGAAATGATATCTTTCAATTGATTTTTCGTATTCAAAGGCAAAGCCTTGATCAATTGTTCAACAGAATTGATATTTGAAACATCAACACCTGAAGACGCGATTAGAGAGCGTGCACTTTGGATCTGTGCAACAACTGTATTCACTTGATCAGCAGAGAGATCATTTTGTTTCAAATAATTTTCTGCATGAGCGCGTTCATTCGATCTAACAGTGAAAGATTTTCCGCCAACAGTTACCCCTTGGTCTAGTTCAGTCAGAATTCGCTGTTCATCAGCAGTGATGGCCCCGTCTGCATGCGCGCTAGGCCCAACAAACAAAACCACTGCGATGAGTGCAATTAACCCACTTACAATTTTCTTCATCTACATACCTCCCTTACTAAGTATTTTATGTTTCTTATGTCACAATACAGCAGAAAAAAATCCAATTTTTCCGCTGAATTTAGTATACTTTTTATTACAAAAAAAACAATGAAATTCACAATTTAATTTCTTTTCAAAAATTCAGAAACCACAATAGATGAAAATAACAATAATAATTTCGCATTATTTTGGTATTATTAAAAATAAAACCAAATTCTTTATAATTTTAAAATATTATGGAAATAACACACTGTGACGCTTGTTTTATTAATGCGTAAACAAGTTCTTTTTATTTTTATTGCCCGAGAAGATCATCTTGTTATATTTATTTGCGACTGAGGAATTCTTGAATGGCGTATTTATATATTTTGAGCATTTATTCCTCATTTTTATATAAAATAACAATTATATAAGTGAATCGTTTCTAGAAGCCTGTTGTTTTTCTGAAAAAAAGCGTCGATCTTTCAAAATATTGTTTCCTGAATTTTTTTCTAATTTTTTGATGTTATTAATTACGCGATGTCTATGCGTTTTCTGCGTGTTTTACGTCTATTCAGGGTTTTAGAATAACGTATCTACCTATAAAAATACAGTCTTACTGCGAAAAATAAAAACCTTTTTCTTTAATTATTCTTTCCTAAAAGAATCTATCGAATAAACCCTTTTTTTAGAAATTTTTTTAAAATTAAGATTATTTCGCTTCTTTCGTTTAATTTATTTTTACTTTTTCCGACCATTTAATAGTAATAGACAAAAAAATAGATATGCAGCGCGTATATACGCTGTATATCTATTTTTATCGTCTGTGATTGATTCTTTCAACTTAACACTGACTTATTTTTTCTTTCTCACATAGGCGATACCCATAACGATAAGAATGATGATCGCTCCCACAACGAGAAGTACAATCCCCTTGTCCTCCCCTGTTTTCGGATAAAAACCTTGTTTTGGAGTGTTTGGTTGCTGCGGGTTCAACTTGTTCTTAGCCATGACTTTGACTTGTTCAGGCTTACCGCTATGCGTTGAATCTATCGTAAAACGGATCAGCTGCTCGGATAATTGATACCCCGTTGGTGCCTTCGTTTCTTTAAAATAGTAGTTCCCGGGGGCCAAGTTCGCTACATGCAGCTTCCCAGTTTTGTTCGTTTTAAGATTCTCACGAACTACGTTTTGATCCGTATCAAGGAGCTGGAACTCTGCATTCGCTAATTGTTTGCTACCATTATTCGCATCAACTTTTGTTAATTCAACCTTTCCTTGATAGTTTTTAAACGTACCTAAATCTAGGATTGCTGGTTTTCCGCTTTCTGGTTGAATCGTGAATTTATGAGCCGTTGTATCAAGGATATAGCCATTCGGCGCTTTGACTTCCTTCAGAATATACTGGCCAGCGCTCAGTCCTTTTCCATAGAATTCACCTGCACTAGTGGTCTTTATCGTGGTCTGGCTATTCCCTTTTTGATCAATCGTCTCAATCGGAGTGGTCAATGCATCTGATCGGAAGATTTGGTACTCTGCTCCCGCTAAAGCTTTATTCTCTTCATTCACCTTCTTGCCTTTGATTCCCGTTTGATAATTCGCAAGAGTCATCGAGATTCCATAGGCTTGTGTATCTTTGACGACAAAATAAATCGGTTGGCTGCTGATTAGATAATTTGAGGCTGTCTGTGTTTCGATCAGTTTATAACTGCCATCCGCTAAAGCCAGATTGCTGAGATCAATGGTTCCATCACGTTGCGGGCTTAAATGATCATTAACTAATTTCCCTGAAGCAGAACCATCATCGTACGATAATGCAAAGACGACTTTTGACAGATCGAGATCACCCTTCTTTTCGCCATCGCTCTTCTTCAGATTGATTTTTTTGCGGGCGTTTTGGAAATCTCCGGCATCCACAACATACGTGCTGTTCTCAAACGAAACAGTATGATTTTGTTCATCCGTGATCGGTCTTTCAGTCAGTTCCTCTTCGGTTGTCGGTAGGCGATCAGGGATCACGAATGTTAATGGGAAGCTATTCAATAAATAGCCATTCGGCGCTGCCGTTTCCTTCACATAGTAAGTCCCCGGTGCTAGATTTTTAAATTCTACATTGCCCTTCTCATCAGAAACGACCTTCTCAGGTCTAGCATCGCTAAAGTCTGATTTCGTATAAAGTGAAAATTCTGCTCCCGCTAAATCAACGCTTTGCTGCTCATCCGTTAGATCGTTTCCAACCTTATGGATACGAATCATTCCGCGATAGTTTTTCACGTTAGACTCTAATTTGATGACTTCTGGCTTTCCTTCATTTTCAGTTGGAACCTTAAAGGCCAATTTTTCATTAGACATGATATACGTGCCATTTTTCGGTGCAGCTATTTCCACAAAGCGATAGTTTCCAGGAGCCAATCCATCCACACTGGCAAGCCCGTTTTCATCCGAAACCGCCGTCTTGCCAGCAACATCCTTGCCATTAGCATCGACTACTTTAAATGTTGCTCCTGATAGCGGCTGATTCTGTCCATCTGTCTTTGTTAATTGAACCGTTCCTTGGTAATTAATGAACGAGTCTTTTACTGCCACCATTTCTGGCTGACCTTCAGCATTGTCTGGAACCTTAACTGATACAGCCGCCGTGTTCAGGATGTAGCCGATAGGCGTTTTAACTTCTTGGAACGTATAGTCCCCCGGTGCTAGATCATTAAAAATCACTTCACCAGCTTCATTGGACTTCGCTCTTCGTTCATCAGAAGGATCACTGCTGCTGATTAAATTGAATTCCGCATTTTCCAATGGTTGATTGTTGGCATCTGTTTTGATTAATTTGACGGAACCTTTATAGTTCTTGAACGGTTCGGCGACAATCACTTTTTGCGGCTGTCCGTCTGCTGAGCCTGAGATCGTAACGTCGATGGGTTGATTATTGATCAAATAGCCTTTTGGCGCTTTGGTTTCCTTGATCGTATAGTCTCCTGGTGATAATTTGTTGAAGGTCACCTTGCCATTTACGTCAGAGGTTGATTGACTGACCTCTTTATTATTTCTTCTATTATATAGTGTAAATTCTGCATCAGGCAGTGGTTGATCATTCACATCAACTTTTGTTAGTTCGACCGCTCCCAGATAGTTTCGTAAAGTCAGTTTTTCACTGGAAGGCGTTTGATCATTGGTGGTTACCATCACTGGCTTGCCAGCTGCACTCGTTGGGATCGTAAATTTGATTTTTTGGGTATTTACGACATACGTATTCTTGTCATTGGATACTTCTTGGAAATAATAATCTCCCGGCGCCAGTCCTTTCGCCGTAACATGACCGTCTTCATTGGATATTATAGGTTCTTTGGTGACTTTTTCTGCTGCATCCGTATCTGTGTATACGTCAAAACTTGCTCCCTCTAATTTGTTAACTTCATCATCGGAAGTACTTTCTGCTTCTTTGTATAATTGTGCGATGCCTTGATAATTGACATTGGCGTCTCCAGAGATCGGAATGTCCAAAACTTGCGGCTCTCCATCGGCTTGCTTCTCTATTGTAAAAGGAATCTCCATGGTATTTAACAGATAACCCTTCGGTGCTGTTTTTTCAACAAATTTGTAGTTCCCTGGTGACAGTTCAAAGGCGTTTACGCTGCCGTCTAGCTTATCTGATGTATACAGACCATCTTCTTCAGCACCCTTTTCTTTATCTGTAACAGGTTTCCACTGATCATCGGATCCTTGTTCCAATAATTGGTATTTGGCCTCTCCTAATGCACGATTCTCTTCATCTATTTTTTGGAAGTGGACGCTTTCCTTATAATTCTTGAAAGGTGTCTTCTCATCTAGGATCAATTTCTGTTCTGGAGAATCAATTGCGACTGCCGAGTCTCCCTGGTTATTTGTTACTGGCGTCGTAAAGCGGATCAATTGTTGATTGTCCAAATATCCCGCTGGCGCTTCAGTTTCTTTGATCCCATAGGTTGTCCCAGGCTTCAGATCCTTGAAGGTGAAGTACCCCTCTTTTCCTGATGTCACCTCATCGCCGATCGCAGTCTTACCACTTTCATCGTATAATTGGAATTTTGCCCCTGATAAAGGCGTCTCTTCCTGATTGACAGTATAATCGTGGCCATCCACTTTTTTGAAACGAGCCGAGCCTTGATAATCAATCAAAGCCTCACCTTCATTCATGTTGATTGTTTCAGGAGCTTTATCTCCAGGCGAAATTGGATCAATCGAAAAAGTCATTTCTCTACTATTTAAATAGTATCCGTCTGGCGCTTTGCTTTCTTTCACTTTGTACTTACCAGGTGATAACTCATTTAATCGTAATTGGCCTTGGTCATTCGTGACGTACTGTCTTTGATCGCCAAAATCGCTGTAGTCATTCGAATTCAATTCAGCCCGTTGAACACTAAATTGTGCACCGGCCAATTCTTTGCCGTTTTCATCTGTCTTTTGTAATAGTGCTGAGCCTTGATAATCTTTTAGTTCAAGAACACCATCGGTCACAGGTTTGTCATCAACGAAGACGTTCCTCGTATTGTCGTCATTTTTCTTTATCTCAAAATCGATCGGTGTCTGATTGATTTGATAACCGTCAGGCGAGATCGTTTCACTAATTCGGTATTGACCATCCCCTAATCCAGAAAGGTCAACGCCTTCTTTCGTCGCTACGAACATTCTTTCCAAAATATAGTTAGGTTCGGCTGTTGTACCGCTATTCCGATAAAGATTAAATAAGCCACCAGATAATACGTTTCCTGTACTGTCAGTCTTTTTAAACAGTACCTTAACAACTTCATTTTTTATTTGAGTGATCGTTGTCGTGTTATTGTCCGTATTTACTGGAATCTTTATACCTTTTACTAGCTCTGGAGAAATCGTATAACCATCAGGCGCTTCGATCTCTTTGACATAATACTCGTACGTAGCACTGGTAGCGATCAAATTACCAAAGGTGGCCTTTCCGTCACTATCGGTTGTTGTTTGATAAAGAATGTCGGTCTTGCTGTTTTTTACATTTTTACGCACTAGCTGTAATACCGCTCCGGCAACGATACTTCCCTTCCCATCGACCTTTTGAACGACGATTCGCCCTTTCGTCCCATAGGCTGTTCCGCTGGAATCTTGAATTGTCACTGTAATGTTCTTTTGGGTGTATTTGCCGGGCAGTTCTTTTCCTTCACTAGTAATCGAAGCATTATTTGAAACGGTCTCTGTTTTCGAGGTAAAGACTGGTTCAGAGTCGTAAACTAAAACATAGGGCTTTTCGATTACACCCGTCAGATAGTCTCCCTCATTGTTTGGATCTGATTTTTCTTTGATATCAGACATATCCACGCTGAAATTTTGCTGACCTGTAGCTGGATCAGTCGTCACCTGTACCTTGTATTGATCACTCGGAACCAATTGATCTGGCTGAACCGTCGTTGAATTTCCTGATCCTGAATATTTCCCTGTGTACAATTTAAAGCTCTCCTGCAAAATTTGATTCGAGCTAGGTGTATCTTGAATTTTTACATTCGATAGCAGCGACTGATTAGGATTAATATCTAAACGCCAGTTAATCAAACCAGTTTGGGTATTATAATTTCCCGTTTTTAAAGCGGATTGCCCACCAAAAGCAACGGATACAGAAGCAGTCAATCGCTGTTCCACACCCTCCACAGTTGTTATCGCTGTATTTTCATAGGTTGATTGATCGTAAACAATCTTCCCTTGCAGGGATGTTTTAAATTGAATCTGGAACACCATGGGCGAACCGGTAATGTTCCAGCCAGGAATGAAGTTATTCCCCGTTCCGAAAGCTGCCGATAATGTTCCCTGTGCCTCTTCACCCGTCTGCTGCGGATTGGTGATGGATAAATAGTCTTTTCCAACTTGATTCCCGACATAATCAGGGTCTTTTGACGCTATAAAAATCCCTGTGCTGTCAATCTTGCCGCGAGTGATGACTAATGAACTTGGATCATAGACCTGATTGCCAGTGATTGGATCTTTTAAATCAAATGCCGAGATTTGCAAATCGTTGTAGTTTGCAATGATCGTCCAAGTGATTTCCTTCGTTGCAGGATTATAGCTGCCGGATTTCATCCCTTGATTTGCTTCTTGCGTACTGGTTTTAAAATCGGTTGTACTTGAGGAATCATATGGCCGTCCATTATTTACAAAATTGGCGTTCATCGTATTTTGATAATCAATACTTGAATTTGGATTTGGTACATCTTCATTGAATTGGTTATAAGCGACATAGTACTCCATTTTGAACTGATGACTAGTTTTGACATAACTATTTTGGAATTTCACCGTAAAGTTTGTGTAGCCTTGTCCATCTGGCGTAATATTTACCGTTACAAGATAATCGGCTGAAGCGGCATCTCCCACCGTTTGGATGACTTCATTGTCCGCTCCTACCAAT
This sequence comes from Enterococcus sp. AZ128, assembly GCF_051714485.1. NCBI lineage: Bacteria > Bacillati > Bacillota > Bacilli > Lactobacillales > Enterococcaceae > Enterococcus > Enterococcus sp. AZ128. The sequence continues at coordinate 144,873 of NZ_JBIORZ010000001.1, read as the reverse complement.
TGCATCGCCCCTGTCAATAAGCGATTGCCGTCCGAAACATCATGAATGATCACACCGCCATCATTTGTACTAACAGGACTCTTTACCTTAAAAGGAACACTGACATACCCATCCTTAGAATGGTTCATGGTATCCGTAAAAAGCGCATTTTCCATTTCGTATTTGTTCTTATTGATATCTATTACATAGTGAGCCGTTTTCGTGCCAACATCGATCGTCGGTTTATTCTTGATAACAACCTGCTGATTCGGTGTATATTTGTTGGTTGGGGTCGACGGAATCGTATTGGTTTCAGCCTGATTGCTGACCGACACTGGATTATCGGCGGAACCAGATACGATCTTATTGACTTTTGTTTTGTAGTCAATATTGATTGCTTTGCCTGCTTGAACATTATTTTTAAAGGTCACAGTAAATGGATTTGTTGAGGTATCGATCGAGTAATCGGCCGGATCAAGCGGTGCCCCTTTCACGACATTTCCATTACTATCAAAATTGACTGTATAAACATTGAAGCTGTCTTGTTCTACCTCCATATTTGTATATGTGTCTGAAATCACCGTATCATCGGCTAACGTTTTTTGACCATAATTGTAACGAATCTGCCAACTATAAATCTGCCCAACTCGATCATAGCCTGTTTGTGATTTCTCTAATGCTTTCTTATAATTTAATTGGACTGTAGCCGAAGCATCAAGATTGCTTGACCCCGTCGTCAAAGTAGCTTTATTTGTTACGGGCACCGTACCGCCATTTGTTGGCTTCGCAGCGTCTTTGATCGTTGTTGAATACACAATACGATACGGACGATCAATGGCTGTGTTGAACTGGATCGATCCATCATCAGCAACTGTATACGTACTAGGATCAAGAGGGGTTTGGGCGGTTCCAGTGACATTTCCATCAAAGTCAAGATTCAATGGATAGATCGTAACAGCTCCCACATCCGCTTTGGTAAAAGTCACTTGCTCTGGGAAGTGTTCAGTCAGTAAAGGCTTATCCAATTCGGAAAAATCTTTATTGAAATCAACGTTCCAAATTACCTTACTAGGGTTATTAGGTGTATCTGTATACCCTGACTTACTGATCGACGAACCGCCGGTAGGTTTAATGGTAATCGTTAGCGGAGGAATATTCGTCTTGGTTGGGTAAACAATCGTCGTTTCACCTGGTTGAGTAATCTTCTTTGTATCAAAATGAACATCCGCTGAAACAGAGCCGCTCTCTGGCGGTAAAAAGTCTTCCCCATCCTGCTTAGTGAATGTAATACGTAATTTCTGAGTAGACGCGTCAAAGATGTAAGTTCCATAAATCGTCCCATCCTCATCTGTTAAATTTCCATGCGGAGAAGGTGACTGGATTGCTAGTCCTTGCGGAAAATCCATTTCGTAATAGTCTCCTGGAACCATCTCTGTTCGGACAGACTCAGGAATTGAAAAATCCAACTTAAAATCTACAACAGAATTGATCGTCGGTGGATTAGGATCATAATTCAGGTTAATTCCCTTCACAAAATTATCCCCCAGAGCAAACTGAGTATACAAATCCTCGATTGACCCCGCTTCTCGCGGAATATCTTGCGCTTTCAACAACTTTTCTTTCCGACTCGACTCTTTAGTTGTTTCTTTAGAGGAACTAGATGATTCCTTGCTTGCTGCTGTACTAGATTTCGTACTTTCCTTACTGAAATCTGTCGTAGTTTCTGTTGTACTTGTCTTTTCTTCTTTGACAGTTGTGTCGCTAGATTCCTTTATTTCAGGCAGCGGCAATTGAAAAATCTCTTTCTCTTCTTGATAAAAATTAACGGTCTTCTGATCAGGTCCATTTGCTAACGTTCCCAATAGAATAAGTCTAAACCGATTTTCACCTTTCGCTAATTTATTGAAGTTCAGTGTCACCTTTGTCCGATCGGCAGATTGATCGACGGTATACTTGCCGATGGGTTGCTTCTGCTCATCTAAAATAATCTTTTCCTCATCTTTTGTTTCTGCCAAAGCAAAACCCTTTGTCATTTCAAATGAGAGTGGTTGATCATTTTCCACTGAACTATCGACTTTTCCAATGAGCTCTAATTCCATTTGTTCTTTAGTTGCTTGCTCAACAAACTGACTCATTTTATCGAAGGATAATTGATTTTCTATCTCTGTTGACTCTTCTTCCGGTATCTTTTCTGGAATCGGCTTAGAGTCAGGAGTGATTGATTTTTGTGGATCTTTTGATACCGAATTTATAGTCGTTTGTTCATTGACTGATGAATTAGAGGAACTTCCCACAGTTTCTGTAGCGCTGCCGATTATTGGCGAAATAAAGCTGCCAAATAAACTAAACAGCATAATAGTGCTCACCCATTTTTTCATACTATCCCTACTTTTCAATTTTCTAATCATCCACTCTTTATTTTTAAGACTGTTAGATGAATTTCTTACACATTATCCTATTATTAATTTTTCTTTACAAATAAAACGCACCTAGAAATAGCTGTAAAACTAAATAATTATTATAAAAAAGAAAGAAACATAAAATGAGTGTATGATTTTCATCATTTTCGAAAGAAAGATTTATTGATTCCATAAATTGAAGAAAGCCTCAAGAGTCAATCGCCTCCTAAGACTTTTTGTGATGGCTACTCTTAATAAGCGCTCTACCAATATACTAACTGTAGTCTTACGTTTAATCCCAATGATCGTCTCTCCTTCTAGCAGACCGAAATCATGAACATGTGCAGACACGCTTCTATTTAAAAACACCTTTAAATCCACGACAAATAGCCTGGCAGTGTGCTACTGCCAGGCTTTGATTACCTATCAAACTATTATTGGATGAAACATACTGACGCGTCTTAATAAAAGCTCTTCCTCCAGTCATTAAAACCTGTCGGAGGCCCTCTTAAAAATACTGCCAAGAATTACTTTAAGATTCACACAAGAATCTATTTCTTCTTTTTCTTCTTTTTCGTAGTATTCATTTTCCTCTTATCTTTTTTTCGATCCTTTTTCCGGTTCTTCTTTTTCTTCGGATCTTTCTTTTTCTCATTTTCAAGATGCTTTCCACTTTTCGGTTGACGGTTTTCGGACTCCTCTGAAAATAAGGAGCGGACAACGGACGTCTTCCCTTGTTTAGGCGGTTCTTTAGTGACAGAAGCCACTGATGAGACGGCCTGATTCAGCTGCTGATTGAGTGCGTCCACTATGGGGGCTTGATCTAAATCTGGTTCTAGACCTTGTTCTAGCTCCTGCCCAGAGTCGTCCTCTTGAAGCAGTTGGAGGTCTGTCAACCTCGCCCCTTCCGGCAACTGTTCCTCAACAATCTTTCGCAGCTCTTCTCTGCTCAGCTTTTCCAATTCTGCATCTGAAGGCAAAGCAATTTCCATTGCTTGTTTATCCTCATTGGCTGCAGATTGAACGATATCCTTTTCTTTTGGTGTTGTAGCGTTCTTTTCATCCTTCTGCGCCATTTTTTTCGTTGATCTTTTCTTCTCAAAAAGTGAGCGGCGAGTACAATCCATTAGGTCTGAGTTTACTAGCTCGACAAAAAGACCGGTCCCCTCCTTTTCAAAAACCGTCAAGGTGGTGATCAGCTCTAAAACAGCCTGCCACTTCTCGTTAGAAATATTCGGATCGGCATCCCGCAGACTCCATGTATGGGTTTTTCCATCTTCTTTTAAGAAAACGGATACAAATTTGTATTGCTTAGTTTCTAGTTCCTCGATGGGTGTTTTCTTCTCTAATATGAACTTTTTATAGTGATAAAGGGCTTCATCGAAGGCAAGATAATCCTTCTTACGTTTATAGACACGCGCGATTACTGTGTTCCAGTCACCGCTGTTGAAGTAGTTTTTAAAGAAAGGAGCTAGGCTGCGCATCGTATCATCCGGTTCAGACTGTAACAAAATCTCCTGAACGATCGCTTCCAGCATGCCCGAAAAATCAGTTACTGACAACGCGTTCCGCAACAACAGCGCAAACACATATTGCAGCACCGATGCCGCATCCTTAGTTTCTTCATAGTATTGTCCAATTCTTTTTTCTACTGAAGTTCTTTTCATTCCAAAAATTTGGCGACTCGTTAATTTTTCAACTGACATGCTTTTTGCTCCTCACTAATTTTAAATGATTATCATTCTTTCTTAAATGCTTCTCTAAAATCAATATACGCTAAACACAATTAAAAATTAATCATTTGTCGTAAAAAACAAAACTCAAAACTTTATATTATTTGTTTAAAAAAGAATCTAAATGGACAAGTAGCTCGCCTCAACCCACGCCCTGCCTGGTTTTGTCTGATCATTTTATACTTTTTTATGTCAAAAAGACTGCTAAGGATTGCTCCTCAACAGTCTTACCAATCTGAACTTGCTCCGCCGCCACCAGAACTGCCACCACCCCATGAATCCCCGCCGCTTGAGCTGCTGTCACTCGAACTGCTGCTGGTCCATGTCTCTCGATGGTGGTAGTACACCGAATAGTTTTGGATAGCTCTTTTCTTTTTCCATAATAACCCCCATAGCGTTAAGTTGCCGAATGCAAAAGTAAAATCATAATACGTCGGCTTATTTCTTTTTCGCTTTCCGTATCGTTTTTTGATCATGGCTTTCGCTTCTGCAACAGGTGGTTCATTGCAGTGAATCATTTTTCTAATGGAATAGTTTTGATATTTAGGATCTGCTTCCTTTACTCTATTCTTTAAATCCATCGCAAATGCTTTTTTAGCTTTTCGATAGATAAATAATTTTACTATCGGAGGTTCAATAAAGGCATAGACAAATGCAAGTACAAGAAGTGCAGGACCCACACGCTCTGTAATAATTTCCCAAAAAGATAGTCCTGAAAATAATCTAGTAAACAGTCCCGGTTTAAAATCCTCTGCTTTTTTATTCCCCTGCAAGACCTCATTTATATTCGCTGCAACAATTGAGACTCCTTTATCATAGTTCTCTGCTCGAAAATAGTCTTTGGCTTTCTCCGTCATGAGATCCATCGCCAAAGCATCAGGAATCATCTCTTCTAATCCATAGCCTACCTCGATCCGCTGTTTACGATTATTTACTGCAATCATATACAATACACCAGAATCACGAGCTTCATCGCCGATTCCCAACTCATTGAATTTTTCGTTGGCATATGTCTCAATCGACTGTCCTTCTGGCAGCTCCTCTAAAGTAACCACCGCTAATTGAGGTCGCAGCTCCAAATCTTTATAATTTTGATTATATTGATAGATTTCTTCTTTCGTTTCGGAAGACAAGACATTGGCCTGATCCTCCACATAACTATTTTCAGCTTGGACAGGCACACTCCACAGCAATCCCAAAATTACCAACGAAAGAAAATAAAGTACCCGCTTCATCTTCTCACCCACTTATTCTTTTTCTCAATTATGACGGCATTTGATCCCCAATGCAACAGCATTCTCTAGATGATTGTCACCCTAAAATGGTCGATTCCACTTTGAGAAAAATCATTTTTGCTAAAAAAATTAGTATTTTTGGATAAATAATTTCAATAAAGTCCCGAAAAACCATTTACAATGGAATGAGTTTCTGTTTATAATTATTTTAAATAAAAGGATATCAATTTAAGCTTTTTCTAGATTCCTTTTATCAATTAAGAGAATATTTTCTCACTATTAATCAGGAGGGTTCATTCATGTCATTAATTGGAAAACAAGTTGAAGAGTTTCAAGCACAAGCCTACCGTCAAGGTAAATTTATCGAGGTTTCTCACGAAGCATTACAAGGCAAATGGTCTGTCGTTTGTTTTTATCCAGCAGATTTTACTTTTGTTTGTCCGACTGAATTAGAAGATTTACAAGATCAGTATGAAAAATTGCAAGAGCTAGGCGTTGAGGTTTATTCTTGTTCGACCGACACTCATTTCACCCATAAGGCATGGCATGACACATCAGACGCTATCGGCAAGATCACATACACAATGATTGGTGATCCGTCTCATCATATCTCTCGTATTTTTGATGTTTTAGACGAAGAAGCTGGTTTAGCACAACGCGGAACGTTTATCATTGATCCAGATGGCATCGTTCAAGCGATGGAAATCAATGCAGATGGTATCGGACGTGACGCAAGCGGTTTGATCGATAAGATTCGTGCCGCTCAATATGTTCGCACACATCCAGGTGAAGTTTGTCCTGCAAAATGGAAAGAAGACGGCGAAACTCTAAAACCAAGCTTTGACTTAGTTGGCAAGATTTAAGGTGTCCCTATGTTAGATATCGAAACGAAAGAACAACTCAAACAATATTTAGCTTTATTAGAATCCGAAGTCATCTTCTCTGCTTCCTTAGACGAATCTGACAACTCTAAAAAGGTTGAAGATTTCCTAACTGAAGTTGCAGAAATGGATGCAAAGATATCGATTGAAGCAAAAAAATTAAAACGAACACCGAGCTTTGAATTGAATCAAAAAGGCGCCAAAGACAGTGGTATCATTTTTGCCGGTTTACCAATGGGGCATGAATTCACTTCATTCATTCTCGCTTTACTGCAAGTTGGTGGACGCGCGCCTAAGATCGAAGACAGCATGGTCCAACAAATCAAAGCTATCGATCGGACACTTAATTTTGAAACATATGTCAGTCTAACCTGCCATAACTGTCCAGATGTCGTTCAAGCACTGAACATCATGTCAGTGGTAAATCCAAAAATTTCCCATACGATGGTTGAAGGCGGCATGTATCAGCAGGAAATCGATGAAAAGGAAATTATGGCCGTGCCAACTGTTTTCCTAAATGATGAAGAATTCGACAGTGGTCGGATGACCATCGAACAAATCATCGAGAAAGTCAGCGGTCCAATGAGCGCGGATGAGTTCGCCGACAAGGAAACCTTTGATGTCCTAGTCATCGGTGGCGGTCCTGCTGGTGCCAGCTCTGCTATTTACGCGGCACGTAAAGGGATCAAAACGGGAATGGTCGTGGAAACCTTCGGCGGTCAAGTTCTAGAAACATTAGGTATTGAAAATGTGATCGGTACGCCTTACGTGGAAGGTCCGCAATTGATGCGTCAAGTGGAAGAACACGTGAAGCAATATGACGTAGATATCATGAAGGGGCAACGTGCTAAGTCAATCAAGAAAAATGACTTGATTGAAGTTGAATTGGAAAACGGGGCGCAGTTAAAAGCCAAAACCGCAGTTCTTTCAACCGGTGCACGTTGGCGCGCAATCAATGTTCCTGGTGAAAAAGAATTCAAAAATAAAGGGATTGCTTATTGTCCGCATTGTGATGGTCCGTTGTTCAAAGACAAAGAAGTCGTTGTCATCGGCGGCGGAAATTCTGGAATTGAAGCAGCGATCGACTTAGCTGGTCTAGCTAAACATATTTATGTTTTAGAATTCTTACCGGAATTAAAAGCTGATAAAGTCCTGCAAGAAAAACTTTATTCATTAACTAACGTCACAGTGATCACCAATGCAGCAACGAAAGAAATCACTGGCTCTTCACACGTTGAGGCATTGACTTACACGGATCGCCTGACAAATGAAGAACATACCTTGAATGTTGAAGGGGTCTTCATTTTGATCGGATTAATGCCAAACACTGAGTGGTTAACTGGCTCTGTTGATTTGAGTGATCGAGGCGAGATCTTAGTGGACAAACACGGCGCAACGAATGTTGAAGGAATCTTTGCTGCCGGGGACTGTACAGACAGTGCCTATAAGCAAATCATTATTTCCATGGGTTCTGGCGCGACTGCCGCTCTTGGAGCCTTTGACTATTTGATTCGCCAAACATAACTATGAAAAACTCCCCATTCTGCTCTTTGTTAAGAAGAACAGAATGGGGAGTTATTTTATAGTTATACCTATGCGAGACTTTCTTTCTGCAAATCTAAATACAGTAGAACTCTGGCCATTTTCTTTGACGTAACTCTGCGAACTTCCCGCGGGATAAATTGATGAATCTCGTCTTCGTTGTAACCAACCTGGAACTTCGTCTCATCAAAGACCAGCGGGCGTCTCAACAAGCTTGGATGCTTTTCGATTATTTCTACTAATTCATTCAACGACAATGTATCGAAATCAATGTCTAATTTTTCATAGACTTTTGAGCGTGTTGAAATAATTTCTTCCGTTCCTGTCTCAGTTAACGCAAGAATTTCTTTGATCTCATCTTTCGTTAAAGGTTCAGACATAATATTTCTTTCTTCAAAGGCCAGTCCGTTTTCTTTTAACCAAGCTTTGGCTTTTCTACAAGAAGTACAGCTAGCTGACGTATACAATTTAATCATTTTACATATCACCTTTCCACAATTTCATTATTAAGTAACACGAGTTATTCTACACATATTACGATACAGTATTTTTCATTGTTTGTTAAATGAGTAACATGTAAAAGTGTTGAAAAATGACATTTAAATAGCTTGTAAAAACTCTTTACATAACTGTAAATAATACTTATTTTAACTAAGGTATACACGTCAAGATAGAATCATTATCGGTTTTTTCGGCCTTTATAAGATTTATCGTATAGTTAGTTTTATAACAAAAATCATTTTTCTTATAATCCGTTACTCAATTATTTCTTTCGCAATGCAAAAGATGATTGCTCATGATAAAGTTTTGTTTTTCATTATTATCACGGTGCGTCGGCTTAGACAATCAACAATAATAGTATTATTCAATTTATCTGAAGAATACGTAAGAAAGGCTTCGCGAACTCGCTCAACTTTTGAGCACCAATTAGGTACTGTTCCACATCAGCTCTGCAAGTAATCGCTGTGTCTCTCAACAATAAGACCAAAATATTTCTAAATTGCCAAGAAACACAGTGATCGCAAGGAACTGATGTTGATTGGTACCTACTTGGTGCTTCTCAAATTTCGAAATATTTTTGCTTATTTCCAATAAAGCTAGTTGCTGCTTAATGGAATTTAGCAGCAACTGTATTCGTAGCTTGCGTAGAAAAGCTAGTTCGTGAAGCCGAACACGGATATACCTGCTGCATAGCGATTTATTCATGTCAAAAAAAGTCCCGAATGAAATCAATTGATTTCATTCGGGACTTCACTTTATTTAACTAATAACAGTCACGGTTACTGAACGACGTCCCCATTGGATACATTGTTCAACTGTTGGAAAGTGGACATCGACGATATTTCCTTTAATCGCTCCACCAGTATCTCCTGCGATTGCAATACCATAACCTGACACTTCCACCATTGAACCTAGTGGAATAACGCTTGGATCAACAGCAACGACTTGCGGGTTTTGACGTAGGTCAATCCCCATTGCTGTGAAATACGTATTTACTGATTCTGCACATGAGTAACCCGTTGATTCCATTTGAATCGTACGGCCAGACGTTGTCGGTGTATCCGGTGCTGCTGGCTGCGTCACTTCTTGTTTTGGTTGTTCAGTTGTTTGTGTTGTTGATTGTTGTGCACTTGAAGCAGCTGCAGATGGTTTTGACGACTGTGCAGAAGCTTGTGATGCCGCTTCAGCGTTCGCTTTTTCTTGTGCTGCAGCTTGTTGAGAAGCTTTCTTCGCTTCTTCAGCTTTTGCAGTTTCAGCTTCTTTCGCTTCTTTTTCTGCTTGGGCTTTTTTTGCTTTTTCAGCAGCTTGTCGCGCTTTTTCTACTTCTTTATCTTGACTGATTTTTTCTAAACTTGTTTTATTATCGGCTAACTCTTGTTTTAAGTTCGCCATTTTTATCGTCCAGCTTTGTTGTCTCAGCATCAAGGCTTTGACTATCTTGTTTTAATTGGGTTTGTGTTTTTTCTTGTGTTGCTTTCAGCTCGGTCAACTTATCTTTGGCTTCGCCTAAACTCGCTACTTTGGTTTTTTCAGCATTCTGAATAACGGACATTGCAAAAGCACGGTTCAGAAATTCACCGAGATCTTTTGACTCTAACAAGGCATTGATCGATCGATCCGTCATACCGCCGACTTGTGCTGCTTTCATCCGTTCAGCGATCGCTTCTTTCCGTTGCTCGATCTTCTGCTCCGTTTCAGTAATCTCTGTTTTGGTCTTTTTTAATGTTTCTTCATTTTGACTGATTTTAGTCCGAATATCATTGACCTCTTGATATTTCTCATTAACATCGTTCAGTGCAAGCTGCAACTCTCCGCTGATTTTATCGCTTTGACTCGCGATTGCGGATTCCTTCTTATCTAAATCATTCAGTGACTCTGCATGTGCAAAGACTGGTAAAAGTACGTTAGCACCCAAAATTAGCGTAGCAACGAACCCAAACATTTGCTTTTTCACCTTTAAAAGTCCACCTTTCTATTTACCCTTCGTCATTATACGAGAAAAAGGCGGTCTTTTTGTTTCACCCAGATTACATTTCATTACAAAACGATGCGCAGTTTAGTAACATTTGCTTTATTTCTCTCCATTTCAGCCAAAAAGATAGTCCCCCCAGGCTTTGGAAGGACTAATATTTGTCATATTTTTGTAATATTATTTTTTTCGCAATTCTTTCGATAACTGACGGATTTCCGCTAATGGACTCTTGATTTCCATCGATTTCATATTTGGAAAGCTATTCAAAAAGCGACGCTCTTGGAAATTCAGCTTCGGCAACTGTTTCCGCCATTCTGGCTGATCCTTGAGCTCTGTTAACCATTGACGGTTTTGCAAACGTTCTTCTGCAGCGACTTTCAATCCGCCCAGATCAGATTGCAGCTGCTCTTTTTTGTCCTGGATAGTCGTACTCATCTTGTTCATTGCCTGACGCAGTGATGCTAAATTGGCTAGGGTGAAGCCCAGATCAAAACTAACCACCATTAGCAAGACCATCGGTAAAAAGATTCCAAAGCGCTGCTGCCAGCCGACGATCAGATTCATTAAATAAGGATTCAAGACACGTACGATGAAAACACATGCCAAGCCCCAAAAGATCGAGACCGGTACCGCTACACGGCCATTGATATTCAATGGTACGTCTTTATAATCCCACAATGTCAGATGAAAGATTTTTTCCAATAGAAAACTCGTGAGATATTCCAGAGCCGTGACGAGTATCAACGCTAAGAAAAACAACAACACGATATTCTTCTGATATGGCTCGATAAAGTAGAGGACACCAACAACTCCAAAGCCATAAATAGGTGTAATCGGACCTAATAAAAAGCCGCGATAGACAAAATGTTTCGCTTTGATCGAACAATAAATCGTTTCCCACAACCAGCCAATAAATGAATAGCAGAAAAATAATAGCACAACAACTGTAAAAATTTTCTCCATTCTCATCCCCCTCAATGAAACAATACTTAGGTTCAATTATTCCATGGATGGTAAAAAAAAGCCAGTTAGGACCTAATTAGCCTCTCTTAACTTCAGAGATCGTTTTTCCTGTCCAGCTTTTAAAGGCTCTAGCAAAGGAACTTGTCTCAGTGTAACCAAGTAAATAGGCCACATCGATAGTCGGCAAGACCGTTTCTTGCAAGTAGCGTTCTGCTAATTCCCGCTTCGCCAATTGAACCTGTTCGTTAAAGGTCGTCTGTTCTACCGTTAATTTTCTCTGAAGGCTCCGTGGACTCATACCGAAGGAGCGACTGACTATTTTTAAGGTACATTGACCACTGGGAATCGCGGAAAATAGTTCTTTTTGGAGCAGATCAGTAAACGTTTCAACCTCCGCCAGTTGATCCAAACGTCGCTTCAATTCAGGTTCTAAATACGCCAGCATTGGATTGTTTTGCGTGAAAAATGCTTTCTTCAGATCTAACGCAGAGAAAATCAAGCAATTGGTTTTACTATACGTTGGACTGATTCCGATATAGGCTTCCAGCTCGGCGCCATAGGAAAACGGACTTTCAATTTTGCGGGGCTTGATCGTCAAATCCTTCGTGCCCGTTCGAATTAAACTGATCAATAATAATTGTTCATTCAGAATAGCGAATCTTGGCAGCGCCTGGTCACCACCAAGAAAAGAAAAATGAATCACTAAATCACCAGCGATTTCTTCAAGCTTGACCTTGACCGGACCAACAAGCTTTTTATACGTTGCAAAGCGTTCAATCGCTTCCTTGCCATTTTTAGAAGACAACGCAGCATAAAATGGCGGCATAAATGAATGAAGATGTTCAATCTGACTAAAACCCAGCAGCTGCGCATCGGTAGTGAGGCGATCCAGCTCTTGAAATAAACGAACATAATCCCTGTCGGATAATTCTAAATGGTCTTGCCATAGCAAGTTTGGAATATCCGCTCTTCTTAGGAGGTCTTCGACTGGTATCCCTAAGTGACGAATAAAATCTTGGAATTGTTGAGAGATCATCAACTTCATTGGTCTACTCCTTCCTTTTTCAGCTTACGTTTTTAATTATTATATCAAAGAGACGCGTAGGTAAAAGCGCCTTGAAAAAAATTAAAGGCTTTGCGGCAAAGCCAATCAAATAGCGTGTTCTAGGTTTCCGTTGATTGACAGCTTTCAATATCGTTTTAGCGACAATACTCGGATCTGACCCCCAATTCGACTGATATTGCCGCTTAATCCCCTGAGACTTCTCTGCCGCGAATCGTTCATAATTTCCGCCTTTCGCTGATTCCGCTAAATGCTCCGCCGCGATGATTCCCCAATCCGTTTTGATTACTCCAGGTTCAATTAAGGCAACATCAATTCCAAAAATGGCGACCTCCATTCTTAAAGCATCACTAAATGCCTCCAGCGCATATTTGGTCGCATGATACCAAGCTCCAAAATACGTCGTCAAGCGTCCGCCCATTGAAGAGATATTAATGATTCGTCCTGCGTGCTGTGCTCTCATGTGAGGCAGAACCAACTGTGTCAATCTAGCCAACCCAAATAGGTTGACTTCGAACTGATGCTTGGCTTCCTCAATCGTGACATCCTCTATCGCACCTAGTGACCCGTACCCCGCATTATTGATTAAAATATCGATTCTTTTTTCTTCCTTTATAACAGCGCTCACCAATGCTTCTAACGATTCTTCTTGCGTAATGTCTAAATAAACGGCCTTCACCCCTAATTCATTCAACGGCTTCATCTTGTCGATCCTTCTTGCCGCTCCGTAAACCTTATACCCATTTTTCGCAAGCAGCTCCGCTGTTTGATACCCAATCCCGCTGCTCGCTCCTGTAATCAGTACAATTTTCTTTTCCATACTTTTCGTCTCCTATCTTTATTAGCTTTAATCCAACTATAAAAAAATAAGACATCCAAAGGAATGACAGATTGTGACAGAAAAACAGCATAAGATGCCAATTTTTTATCGGACATTTCAATAAAAATTGTACTTTTTTGTAATTTTCACTTGTTTTCAACGCTTTTTGGCTTTATCATTTTTATAAGGAAATCGTTTTAAAAGCACACGAATCGTTACTTTAATTTTACTTTTCCAACACCTATGTCTGTTAACGTGGAATAAAAATTATTTATTTGTTAATTAAATTAGTAGACATTCCTATATACTAAACCGTTAGTGTCCGCCGAAGACTATTCTTTAAGGAGGAGTGGTTATGGATTTTCGCACAATTTTAGGAACGAGTAACAAACGTCGCTTATTGCTATTAGAGCTTTTGTATTATCGACGCGGAGGTTGGTCAAGTGATCAATTATTGAGCGAGCTGGATTGTTCTTTACCCATTCTACTGAATGATATCGATTTGATTAATTCCTTTAAGCCGAATCTGGAGATTATAAAAGTTAAAGGGCTTTATCGTATTGTTGTTGATAATTCATTGAGTTTAGGAAATTTGTATGCCGATTTTTTAAAGAGCTGTCCTGAATTTCAGATTATAGAAGAACTGTTGTATGAAGAATGCGAAAATATTACTGCCCTGTCAAAAAAATTGTATTTAAGCTCCTCCAATACTCAACGTTACTTAAAAAAGATCGAACAGACCTTGTCATCTGCTGGAATAGAATTGTGCTACCGCCCTTTGCGTGTCGAAGGCAATGAAGGCGAGATTCGAAATTTCTACTATCGTTTTTATAGCGAACGGCAAAGCGCATTCGAGAGTACCCTTCCCAAATTACCATCTGCTCATTACCATATTCTTGAACGCTATGTCCAAGATTTTGTTGATGTAAACCGCATTCATCAAAAATACGTTTTTGAAAAACGGCTGCTGTATAACATGTACATTAGCTTTTGGCGCATCAAACATGACCATACCTTTCCAGAAGAACAGTTACGATCTGCCGAAAAAATCACGCTTCCTCAGGGACTTTCTTATAAATTATTGAAGCAAGCCGTCAGGGAGGGCGTCGAACTCGAATTAACACCTGAAATGCTCCGTGACACGTTGTGGCTGACTTATTCAGATTCAATTATCTTTAGTCTGTTACATCGCGAACTGGCGTTAACTGAAAATCCCAAGTATAAAAGACTCTTTATGCAGCACTTTGCCTTGGCTGAAGAGTTTAATGAAATGCTGGGGAATCGTTTAACAAATCTGAATTGCCTTGATTTGGCGACTGTATTGAATAATGATTTTTATCTATGCAATCCAAACGGCAAATATTTAGCCGTACTATGGCGCAATCGTTCCGTCTTCATCGAAGAAGTTTCGAAAGTCTATAAACGCGGCGTGCAAAAGGTAAGAGACTTGGTTGAACACTTTGTGAGTAAGTATCATATGTATCAAGAAGCTGATTTTGTTCAAAACTATGTCTATTTGTTGATAACGACCGAAGTGTATAGTTTGGAATGGCTCGCTAGTCAGGAACCCTTAATAAAAATCTTATTATTGTCTGACTTAACACCAACAGAAGAAAGTTTCTTAGCAAAACAAATTTCCGAAAATATTTATGGCAACTTCGAGATCTTTCATTTTGAACAATTATCCGGCGGTACGCCAAATCTCTGGGATGAATTGAAAAGCTATGATTGCTTAGTTACAACGGGATCTTCTGAAGGCTTGCCAGACGACTATCCTGTCGTAGTCATCGATCCCTTCTTAACTAATCAAAGCGCAAAATGGATTCAAGATATGGTCAGCGGCCTTTCAGAGCAAAGAGAAGCATCCTTAGTAAAATAGGCTCTACAATACTTGGTGTTCTCACTCAGAAAGAGTAACAACACCAAATATTATAGACCCGTAAACTAAATCCCCAAGAGCAGCTGACTTTTTTAGCTGTTCTTTTTTTGCGCGCCTTAAAGAAGTATCCGATTATTTTTGTAAGTATATGTTTCGGACTTGTTTGACAAATACGTTACAATAGAAGCGATCCTATTTTGCAGATTATTTACTTTATATATTGGAGGAGCTTATATGTTTCAGCTTTTACGCTACGCCAAAGATTATCGAAAACAGATTATCCTTGGCCCATTTTTCAAATTTCTAGAAGCCGTCTTCGAACTGATTCTGCCGTTATTCATGGCGCGTTTAGTTGATGAAGGAATCGCTCGTCATGATCAAGGCAAAGTGATCGAGATGACTGTCGCCATGTTGGGATTATCCATCGTCGGTCTGCTTTGTGCTCTGATCTGTCAATATTATGCTTCGATCGCTTCGCAAGGTTTCGGAACCGTTTTGCGAAACCGCTTGATGGAAAAAATCAACAGCTTTTCTCATAACGAGTTGAATCGCTTCGGTACGGACACCTTAATCACTCGGATGACGAACGATATCAACCAGATGCAAGGAGCATTGGCGATGCTGATCCGCTTGGTCGTTCGTGCCCCCTTCTTGAGTATCGGATCGGTCATTATGGCTTTTTACATTGACTGGCAGATGGGACTTATTTTCTTGATCTTATTGCCGCTTTTCTGTTTGATCCTCTTTTTGATCATTCATTATTCTGTGCCGTTGTATAAAAATATCCAGCAAAAACTAGATCAATTGAATCAATTGGTAACTCAAAATTTGAGCGGTGTTCGTGTGATTCGAGCATTTGCTCGGACGAAAACGGAAACTAATCATTTCAATGAAGAAACCGAAGAAATTTCTCGGCTGAATCAAAAAGTCGCGAATATCTCAGCCCTGCTTTCACCTAGCACAACACTGATTATGAACGCCGGCGTTGTTGCGTTACTTTATTTTGGCGGATTCAAAGTCAACATCGGCCATTTAGAACAAGGTCAGGTATTGGCCTTAATCAATTACATGAACCAAATGCTTTTGGCTTTGATCGTCGTTTCAAACTTAGTCGTACTGTTCACTCGAGCTGCCGCTTCCGCTAATCGAATCAATGAAGTGTTTGCAACAGACACTACGTTGGCTGACGAAGGCAACGTACAGCAAGCGAATGAACACGCCCCTTTGATTGACTTTAACAAGGTAGATTTCCGTTATACGGAAAAATCTGGATTGGCGCTGCAGGATATTTCTTTTACTCTGAAGGAAAATAAGATTCTTGGTATTACTGGAGCTACGGGGAGCGGAAAATCCACACTGATCAGTTTGATTCCGCGTTTTTATGATGCCTCTAAAGGAAGTGTTAGCTTTGCCGGCAGTAATGTCAAAGATTGGTCATTAGAACGTTTGCGTTCTGAGATTGCGATCGTTCCGCAAACAGCCGTTTTATTCAGCGGAACGATTCGCGAAAATTTGCAATGGGGACTGCCAAATGCTTCAGATAAAGAATGCTGGGATGCTTTAGCCACGGCGCAGGCCAGTGAATTCGTTGAGACGTTGCCAAAAGGATTGGATACACCGATCTTGGAAAACGGGGAAAATTTCTCCGGTGGACAACGCCAGCGTTTGACGATCGCCCGCGCACTGATCCGCAAACCAAAATTGCTGATTTTAGACGACTCATTGTCCGCGCTAGATTATCAAACAGACCTAGATTTACGCCAAGCATTGAAACGCGACCTCAATTGTGGGATCATCATTATTTCTCAACGATTGCGATCCATCCAAGATGCCGAAACGATTTTATTAATGGATAATGGGAAAATCGCAGCTCAAGGCAAACATGATTCACTGTTGCAGGAATCCGAGCTTTATCAAGAGCTGGTCAATTCTCAAGAGGAAGGCGGGACCGTCCAATGATCAAGAAAAAGAATTTCTTCCATTCGTTAAGATTGTTCGTCCCTTACCTTGCTGCTTATCCAAAAGAGTTGATTGCCGCGATCATTCTAGGGATCGCAAGTGGGATCACTTCGGTCTTGATGACCTATTATATCGGTGTAGCGGTCGATCAGATGGTCAATCAGGGAGCCGTCAATTTTGCTCGGCTATTCCAGATTCTTCAATTATTTATCGGCATCTTTTTAGTGACCGTCATTAGCCAATACTTCATTCAACGTTTGGGAAATACGGTTGCCTTTGATTCTGTCGCCAAATTGCGGGAAGAAACCTTTACTCATCTGAACAGATTACCGCTAAGTTATTACGATCAGAGTTCTAAGGGCGATATCGTCAGCCGCTTCACCAATGATATGGATAATATTTCTACCGCCGTATCCGCGGTTTTTAATCAAGTATTCTCTGGGATGACGGTTGTCTTAGTCGCTCTAGTGTTTATGTTGTATCTTAGCCCGATGCTGACTTTAGTCGTTTTGGTCTCCACACCGATCATCTTTTTACTTACGTATATCGTGGCTCGCACATCGCAACAATACTTTACTAGCCAGCAGCAATTAGTCGGTTCGATCTCAGGGTTCATTACTGAAATGGTCGGCAATCAAAAAATCGTCAAGGCATTCCAAAGAGAAGATCAAAACCAAACGAACTTTGAAGCACTGAATCAAGAACTCTATGTCCGGGGACAAAAAGCACAGTTTGCGTCTTCCCTAACGAATCCTTCTTCACGTTTTGTTGATCACTTGGCTTACTTAATGGTAGGACTGGTGGGCGGACTATTAGCCTTGAAATCTGGTAGCGATATTACGATCGGGATTATTTCCAGCTTCACGATCTATTCTAGTCAATTTACAAAACCCTTCATCGAGCTTTCTGGGATCACGATCCAGATTCAAACAGCGATTGCAGGACTCGATCGTTCCTTTGAATTACTGAAAGAGCCCGTTGAACAAGCCGATGATCCAGATGCGATTACGTTGACTGCTGCAAAAGGAACCGTCGTTTTTGATCACGTGGACTTCGCTTATCAAAAAGATCAACGGTTGATCGAAAACTTTAACTTGATCGTCGAGCCTGGTGAAACAATCGCCATCGTCGGAAAAACCGGTGCCGGAAAATCAACACTCGTCAATCTCTTGATGCGCTTTTATGAAGTGGATCGAGGGACGATCACCATTGATGGCACGGACATCCGTCACTTTACTCGTGATAGTTTACGTCAGCAGTTCGGCATGGTATTGCAGGAAACTTGGCTGATGGACAGCACCTTGCGCGCGAATCTGCGTTATGGACGAAAATCAGCAACGGATGAAGAAATCTATTCTGCTTTAAAAGATGCCTATATGTATGATTTCGTGATGCGTTTGCCGGATAAACTAGATACGATCGTAGGAGAAGCCGGGATCAAACTTTCTGATGGGCAACGGCAACTATTGACGATTGCTCGAACGATGATCAGCCAACCATCTATGTTGATTCTGGATGAAGCAACTAGCTCCGTTGATACCTTGACCGAGCAGAAAATCCAAAGCGCCTTTCTCGCGATGATGAAGGATCATACCAGTTTCGTGATCGCCCATCGCTTATCAACAATTCAAAATGCCGATCAGATCCTTGTCCTTGACCACGGACAAATCATCGAGATCGGTAATCATCGAGAATTGCTGCAAAAAGATGGTTTTTATAAGAAACTTTATGAAGCCCAGTTTTCGCAGAGTTAGCGTCAAATAAAAAGCGGTTCTTTTTCCAAAAACTGGAAGAAGAACCGCTTTTTATTATTATATAAACTGTCTAAAAATTATTATAAGATAAAAATTTTAACCCGCTTTTGCTTTTTCCTTTGCTCGACGATAAAACACTAAACACAATAGACTAAAGATCAATGTCAAAATACCCGAAATCAAAAACCATTTCGCGATCCCGAATTTTTCGGACAAAGGTCCCGCCAACAGTAAACCAATCGGCATCGCTCCTGACATCACACTGCCGAACAATGAAAAGACGCGACCCAGTTTTTCTGGGGCAACAGTTTCTTGTAAGTAAGAGGTGAATGGAATATTGTATAAATTCCCAACCCCGCCCATCAAAATACAGAAAAAGACAAAAAGCCAATACCCTGTTAAATTCGCTGGCACTAACCCACTGCCGATAAACGTGATTGCCAAACCGACATTCGCTAACTGTGCGGCCAATAATTTTTCCCGCCACTCCTTCTTCATCCCAATCAAGAAGGCACTGATCATCATTCCGACAGCATAAGAAAATTCCACCACACTCGCAAACCATGCGGATAATTCAAAATGCACATTCGTCATCAACGGGAATAAAATCCCCAGAGGTAGATAAAAAATCATAATAAAGAAAGAAAAGACCATGATGATCAACATCGGAGGATCTTCCTTAAATACCTTAAACCCATCCTTCAACTCTTCCAAGTAATGCTGGTTAGTCGCTTCACTGCGGGGAATCTCCGGAACTTCAACAATCCATAAAGCCAAACAGGCCGCTAACGCACCGATCAAATCCGTCAAAAGGATCACCCATAACGGCATTGCCGCAAACATCACGGCACCCAACACCGGCCCTAGCATGAAAGCCCCGGATTGTAAAAATTGATTCCAGCTGTTCGCTTTGACCAATTCTTCCTCCGGTACCAGCAAGGGAACGATTGCTTGGATCGAAGGGGTATGAAACACATTTGCCAGCGACCGTAAAAACAAAGCCGCAATCACTACTAAGTAACCAGGATTTCCAAATAAAAACCAGATCGATAAGGCTAGTGCGACCAGCCCCATAAAAAGATCCGCAAAAATCACTACATATTTTCGGTTCAGCCGATCTAGCCAAACACCGACAAAAGGTCCTAAAAACAGTTGCGGTAAATAAGCGGATAATCCGGCTAAGGACAACATAATCGCTGATTTAGATTCATTGGTCAGCCACCAAATCAAAGCAAACTGAACGGCGGAACTCCCAATTAAAGAGACCGTCTGTCCAGATAAAATCGTTAAATATTTTTTTCTCCATTGTTGTTTTTCCATAATTGCTCCTTCGTTTGTCGTTCGAACAAACAAGAAGTTCGTCAAACGTTCATTATTTGGCGATTCGTTCAGTTCTCAAACGCATAGATGCGCACATAAAAATACCTCCCTTTACTTGATCAATCCCAATTCGACTTTCCATGTTAACAGTCGTTCCACGGATTGATCCAATTGCTGCTCGCTGTACTCCCCTTTTTTAATGGCTTCCAATATAAATGGAATCTGAGTACTATAGCTTGAAGACAAAATCATATCATTCCCTGCTTGCAAGGACTGCAACCCCGCCTCTTCTTGAGAAATGAAATCGGCTAATCCTGCCATATCCATATCATCTGTCATAATCACACCTGTAAATCCCAATTCACTGCGAATCACATCATGAACAGGCTTCGAGATTGATGCCGGTCGGTCGCCGTCAATCGCCTGAACAATATTGTGTGAAACCATAATGCTGTCAGCCCCAGCTTTTATTCCAGCTTCGAAAGGCAAGAAATCATTTTTCCGCAATTCCTCGATCGGTCGATTATCCGTCACAATCTCGACATGCGAATCTCGATTGTTTCCATAACCAGGAAAATGCTTTAGTGTGGAACCTAATTTTTGCTTTTTCATTTCTTCAACACTCAGTTTAACATAATGGCTCGTTCCAGCCGCATCCATTCCGATTGTCCGATCATAGATAAACGATTCTGGATCTGTCGAAACATCCGCATCTGGGGACATCCCTAATTGAATCCCCAGCTCACCAAAAACCTGCGCCTTGCGATCAATATCATTGGTGATTGCCTCCCAGCCGTTCTTTTGATATAAAGCTTGAGGACTCTCGAAAGCTGGTGAAACAATTTGATTTCTGCTTAAACGGCTGACGGTGCCGCCTTCTTCATCCGAGCCAATGAACATTGGTATCTTACTGGCCTCTTGATAGCTTTCGATCGCCTGTTTAACCTCGGCTTGGCCTTTGCCATCCATGTCGCGGTCAAAAAGTAAATAACCGCCCAAATGGTAGTTTTGAATATCAACCACTTGATTCTGCTCCGGCACACGCGCCATAAATAATTGACCAACTTTTTCTTCTATTGTCATTGATTGAATTGTTTGATCGACTTTTTCTTTCACAGTCATTTCCTCATTTTTCGATTCCGTCGTTTGTTCCGTTGCTTTTGTTGATTCACTTGATCGTACTGACTCACTCGTTGCAGAAGAGTCCTTGGTGGAATTCCCACAGGCCGCTAAAATAAAAACTGCGGAAAACATGAACAAGCTCGTTAAAAAAATTCTTTTCACTTTATTGTACCCCTTATTTGAAATAATCGATTAATCTCTCGTCAAAAATATGATTTGGCTCAACTAGCGTCTCTCCTTGGGCTAAATTTTCCTCCTAGTGAACTTGCTTCATTTTAGCATAGCTTGCAAAAAGAACGCATCGTTTCGAATTTTCACAAAAAAAAATTGAGAAAAGCGTAATAGCTTTTCTCAACATTAAACTTATCTATTTTGAACAGCAACATCTTTGCGAACACGATACCCTTTGCCCCAAATCGTTTGAATGATTTCTTGATCTACTTCAAGGATTTCCAGCTTCAGCTTGATGTTTTTAACTAATGAAGAAAGCTGAGCCAAACGTGATTGAGAAACATTGCCCCATAGCGTCATACATAATTCATCCCGGGAGATGATCTCACCTGGGCAACTTCGTAATTTTTCCAAAACCTGCAATTCAAGCGAAGATAAGTTGATCAATGTCATTGCTGAAAGACCTGAATCTTCTTCCACAGTAGGACATTCCTCTGCTTCAACCGGTTCAAATGATCGACCGTGATATTGTGTAGCCACTTCCGCCAACTGCTCTCGCAGTACTTCAACTGAATCACTATTTTGAACGGCACCGCTTAATCCAAGATCTTTTAAGAATACTCGCTCATCTTCACTAAGGTGATGATCGACTTCTCTTAGAATACTCTGACCACGACCCTTTAATTTCGGCAACATCAATTCCATTTCATAGCTTGAAACGGTTTCCCCAATGATGATGATTGGAAAATGATTGATTAAATCTGAAACATGCTCATTCATTTGAATATCATCTAGAATACTAGTAGAGCAAAAAACTTCATAATTTAAATGTTGTAATTTATTTGTTATAACTTCTTCCGCTAAAATATTTTTAGTTAAAACTAATACTCGAACCATTTACTCGCCCTCGATTTCTACTCTATAATCATTATGATTAGAATATAACTTAAATTTAAGCAAATAAAAGGTCTTTTTTTAGATGATACTAAATAAAATTATGAACATTCCTAATTTTTTTCGATTTTTTAGATTCTGAATAAAGAAAAACCGTGATTTATTATCACGGTTTAAGCTGTTACCTTATGCAATTCTTTTTCTTGTTTAATGGCTTTCTCAAAAATCGGCAGGTTGAATTGTTTGTACAACGCACCTGCGACGAAGTAAGCAATATTGAAATCGACTAAACTATGAATTAATCCGCCAACGCCCATTAAAATGAAGACTGTATATAGGTAGCCTTGTGAATAGAATGTATCCGGCATATTCCCCATAAAGTAAAAGGCCGATACAACGATCATCTCAGCCGCAGCATGGATAATTCCAATGATTAAATTAAACACTTGGAAACGACCATTTGCCAAAGTGAATTTCCCATTTTTCAGCACCAGCTCTGGATGCTTTTGTAAATAGCTTGCTCCAATCAATGCAAAAATCAGATGAGAAAAAGCTCGTAATGCAATAATCGGCGTTGTCGAAATGAAGAATCCGAAGGTCGTTCCTAAAACTACCGCAAGAGCAACTACTGGTGAAAAGAACATCGCGATAAATACAGGAACATGACTTGCTAAAGTAAATGATGCTGGTCCAATCACGATTTTAGGCATCACCATTGGGATTAAAATTCCCAATCCGATCAATAATGCCGAGATTGTTAGGTTTCTAACAGAATGATTTTTCATTTTATCCTCCTTGATGTGTCAAGACACTTAATTCATTGTTTAGTTTAGTTCAAAACTTCTTAGGTGTCAAGACAGTAGAGGTGGTAATTTTATGAAAAGTTTCGCTATTTTTCAATCAAAGCAACACGTTCATTCCATTCTTCTGCAGTCAACTGATGCTTTTTCACATAACGATTATTGCGATGCATAGCACAAGAAACAGAACAAGCACCTAAATATTTTTCTTCGTTTTCTTCAGAAACCAACATTTGACGATTACATTCCGGATTGCTGCAATTGATATAACGCTCGCAAGGCGTTCCGTCGAACCACTCTTTACCGATAACCTCTTTATCGATTTGATTGATTTCTACACTGATGCGTTCATCAAAGACATACATTTTGCCGTCCCATAGTTCCCCGCGGGTCGTCTCGTCTTTACCATATGCTGCAATGCCGCCGTGTAGTTGAGCAACATCATCGAAGCCTTCACGCAATAGCCAGCCCGAAAATTTTTCACAACGTATGCCGCCGGTACAATAGGTCACGATTTTTTTATCCATGAATGCTTCCTTATTCTCACGAATCCAAGCGGGTAATTCCCGAAAGTTATGAATCTCTGGACGAATCGCTCCGCGAAAATGCCCAAGATCATATTCGTAATCGTTTCGAGCATCGATAACAACCGTATCTTCAGCTAATAGTGCTTCACGAAAGGCTTTTGGTTCTAAATAGTTTCCTGTCAATTGTTTCGGATCAATGTCTTCTTCTAAGTTCAGCGCGACCAGCTCTGTGCGTGGACGGACAAATAATTTTTTGAAGGCATGGCCTTCACTTTCATCCAGCTTAAAATAAGTATCTTTAAAGCGTTCGTCCGCCAGCATGACTTCCATATAACGATCAGTAGCTTCCTTCGTTCCAGAAAGTGTTCCATTGATCCCCTCGGGCGCAACTAAAATGCGGCCCATGATGCCCAATTCACGACAAAAAGCTCGGTGTTCTTTGGCAAAGGCTTCTGGGTCCTCTATTTTTGTATAATTGTAGTAAAGTAATACGCGATAATCCATGATGATTCCTCCTGTTTCTTTATCCTTTACTACTATAGGAGATGGGAACCGTTTTTTCGAACTTGATGCTTGTGGAATGATTTACAAGAAAAAAATCACTGCATTTAAATAAAAGCAAAAAACAGTATCCGTATCCATCTCCCATATAAAACGGGAAATGACTACGGATACTGTTGTCTCAAGCATGGATCTTTTCTTCTATTTAATCAAACAATTTAAGGATTTGTTGTATTCGGAAACAACCGTTTGTGCAACTTCTTGGTTGATTTTTCCTTCTTTTTCCAACTCATTCATTAAAAGAACGATCGAATCGTTTTCTTTTCGTTCGCTGATCCGAACTTTTTGGATTAATTTATCAATTTTTTTCCGAATCGTTGGGTAGCTGATGGAATAGATATCAGCTAAATCCTTGATGGAACCTGAAGTAAGTATAAAATTTTTAACAAATTCCAACTCTTCTTCGTTAAAATCCGAAATCCATTGTGGGTTTTTTCCCATGAAAAACCCTCCCTTTATCTACTACTCGTTTTTTGTTTTTTAAACAAACCCTAACACTTTTCTTTTCCCTATACTTAATCAGCTTTGCGGACGTTATATCTTCTATATGCGATAAGCAGTACCACAAGTAACACAGCTATTCCAATATATAAGAAACTTGATCGAACCTCACTACCCGTACTCGGTAAAAGACCCGTTTTACTAGTATTTCCTGAACCATTAGAAGAACCATTAACGAACGAGTTATTTGAATGATTACCATTCGATGGTAATGGATCATTTTCTTTCACTAATTCAATCACTTTGGATTCTTTTTCAACAATTTCAAAGCTTACAGGTTTTTCATCAATTTTATAGCCGTCTGGTGCTTTTGTTTCTATGAACTGATATTTTCCTGGTTCCAAATCATTCAAATAAACTAACCCATTTTCATCAGTAGTAAGCTTCTCATGAATAACTTTTCCTGAATCGGTTTGCAATTTGAATTCTGCTTTGGCTAACGCTTTTTTATTGCTGCTGTCGGCCTTTTTAAGGAAAATACCTTGTGTTTGTTTCTTGTTTTCTTTAACCAGCTCTTTTTTAACAGTGTCTTCTTTAGTGATGACAAATTTGATTGGTGTTTTATCAATCACATATCCAGTAGGAGCTTTGGTCTCAACAACTTGATAATTCCCAGCTTTCAAGTTGGAAATAGTCACCTCACCCTTTTCATTGGTGACGATTTTTTCAAAGCCTTCAATGACTTCGCCGGCTTCGTTCTGCAATTCAAACTCTGCACCAGCAAGTGTCTGACCCGTTTTATCGTCTGTCTTTTTCAAGGTTACTTCGCCATTATCAGGCTCATTATACGTATTCTCAAATTTAACAGATTCTGGGTATACAGCTGTTGCTTCTAATTGTCCACCTGCATCTTTAACCGTTACAGTCGCTTTGTACTCTGATTTATCGTAGTTGATCGTACTATTGCTTCCTGCTTTTTCGCGAATAGTATATTCATAAACACCCGCTTTGTCATAAGAAATGGCATCAAAGTAAATATTGCCGGACACATCGTTACTCTTCGTATCAAGAACTTTTCCTTGATCATCTACTAATTCAAACTCGAACTCACCTGCTTGTAGTTTACGACCTGTCAATGTCTTCGTTGCCTCCAACACTGCGCTGCCCGCTGCTGGCGTGTACGTATTTTCAAAGTTTACGGTTCCCGAGTAAACAACTGTCGCTTCTAATTTCCCGCCATTGTCCTTCACGGTCACTGTTGCGGTATAGTTTGCTTTATCATAACTAATTGTACTGTTACTTCCTGCTTTTTCACGAATGGTGTATTCGTAAGTACCTGCTTTGTCGTAAGGAATAGCATCAAAGTAAATATTGCCCGTCGCATCATTACTCTTCGTATCAATTACTTTTCCTTGGTCATCTACTAATTCAAACTCGAACTCACCTGCTTGTAAGTCACGACCAGTTAGTGTTTTCGTTGCTTCCAACACTGCACTGCCCGCTGCTGGTGTGTACGTGTTTTCAAAGTTTACGATTCCGGAGTAAACAACTGTCGCTTCTAATTTCCCGCCATTGTCCTTCACGGTCACTGTTGCGGTATAGTTTGCTTTATCATAACTAATTGTGCTGTTACTTCCTGCTTTTTCACGGATGGTGTATTCATAAACACCCGCTTTGTCATAAGAAATCGCATCGAAGTAAATATTGCCTGATACGTCATTACTCTTCGTATCAAGAACTTTCCCTTGATCATCTACTAATTCAAATTCGAACTCACCTGCTTGTAAGTCACGACCAGTTAGTGTTTTCGTTGCCTCCAACACTGCGCTGCCCGCTGCTGGTGTGTACGTGTTTTCGAAGTTCACGGTTCCAGAGTAAACAACTGTCGCTTCTAATTTTCCGCTGTTGTCTTTTACAGTCACTGTCGCTTTGTACTCTGATTTGTCATAATCAATCGTATTATTATTTCCAGCTTTTTCACGGATGGTATATTCATAAACACCCGCTTTGTCATAAGAAATCGCATCAAAATAGACATTCCCTGACACATCGTTACTTTTCGTATCAATTACTTTTCCTTGATCATCTACTAATTCAAACTCGAACTCACCTGCTTGTAAGTCACGACCCGTTAGTGTTTTTGTTGCTTCCAACACTGCACTACCCGCTGCTGGTGTGTACGTGTTTTCGAAGTTCACGGTTCCAGAGTAAACAACTGTCGCTTCTAATTTTCCGCCATTGTCTTTTACCGTCACTGTCGCTTTGTACTCTGATTTGTCATAATCAATCGTGCTATTACTTCCTGCTTTTTCACGGATGGTATATTCATAAACACTCGCTTTGTCATAAGAAATCGCATCGAAGTAAATATTGCCTGATACGTCATTACTCTTCGTATCAAGAACTTTCCCTTGATCATCTACTAATTCAAATTCGAACTCACCTGCTTGTAAGTCACGACCAGTTAGTGTTTTCGTTGCCTCCAACACTGCGCTGCCCGCTGCTGGTGTGTACGTGTTTTCGAAGTTCACGGTTCCAGAGTAAACAACTGTCGCTTCTAATTTTCCACCATTGTCTTTTACCGTTACTGTCGCTGTATACTCTGATTTGTCATAATCAATCGTGCTGTTACTTCCAGCTTTTTCGCGAATAGTATATTCATAAACACCCGCTTTGTCATAAGAAATGGCATCAAAGTAAATATTGCCTGACACGTCGTTACTCTTCGTATCAAGAACTTTTCCTTGATCATCAACTAATTCAAACTCGAATTCACCTGCTTGTAGTTCACGACCTGTCAATGTCTTCGTTGCCTCTAACACTGCACTACCCGCTGCTGGCGTGTACGTATTTTCAAAGTTTACGGTTCCCGAGTAAACAACTGTCGCTTCTAATTTCCCGCCTGTGTTTTTCACTGTTACAGTTGCCGTGTATTCAGTTTTGTCATAGTCGATGGTACTTTCGTTCCCTGCTTTTTCACGGATCTTATACGTATACGTGCCTTCTTGATCATAGGTAATCTCATCGAAAGTCACATCGCCTGAGCTATCATTAGTTTTCGTATCAATGACTTTTCCTTGATCATCAACCAACTCAAATTCAAACTCATCGGCCTGTAAATCACGACCCGTTAGCGTTTTAGTCGCTTCTAGCTGATGCTTCACAGTCATCTTCTTGTTAAGAATCGTAAATTGGAAACCTGCTGTATCTGTCGCTTTTATTTCAAAAACGCCATCAGAAGTCAGACCTGTTTGATTCTCAATGATCATTTTAGGATCATAATTTTCTAATCCTGAAATTTCTTTGATCTTATATTTTCCAATCGCCAAGTTTTCAAATTTTACTTTTCCTTGAGTATCTGTTGTTAAACGAGCAACTTCTGTTCCTTCAACATCTCCGTCGTATTTTACAACTGAAAAGACAACATTAGACAGATTATCTTTAGTATCTTGATCTTTTTTGATGATTTCAACAGTTCCCTTAGGAATAGTTCCAGTACCGCCGCCAGTTATGTCTTGGAAATTGACATTAGTAGCTTCAGCGTCGATATTGCGATCACCGTCAAAGTCGAGGTTGGCTTTATTATCAAATGTTGCTTGTCCTAAATGATCGTCATCAACTTTCGTCACGATATTCACTAGAAACCCTACGCTCCCTGTATCCTGACTAGCATCAAATAATTTATCTAATGCTTTTAACGTGTTTTCTTTGTTCGCTGATGGCAATGTTGTGTTTGCATCATAGGCATTACTAATTTTTTGAATAGCATCGGCCTTAGATTGACTTAAGCTCAAACTATTACCTTTGTCACCTGCTGTTGTTACTGGGAAAGTTCCCATGTTCATGATTACTTTTTGCTTCCCAGAACTATCTGTGAAGACAGTATAGGTACCAGGTGAGCATGTTTGGATGTAATCATAACTGTCTTGATACGTACTCTTTGGTGACACTTGAGTCGTATTTACAGTCAAAGCATAAACTTGACGTGCGTATAATTTTGATGCATCCGAAGCATCGGCCAATAAAACAGGGATTTGAATACTTAACGATGTGAATTCTAATCCTTCTGCTAATTCATCGACCATAATCGCGTTTTCGTATCGATTTTGTAAGGTCTGACCTTTATAAGCTCGCATCAAGTCTGTATAGTTTGTGTCGATTCCCCAGCTCAAGGCATTTTCATTTTCTCTTTGTTTTCCTTCTTTGCTGAAATCTTGATACGTTCCTGGGCCTACTTCATTTAACACCGGATCACCAATCTCAAAGTTCGGCAACGTAATTGAACCAATCTCAACTTTTTCCTGCTCACTCTTTGTTTCATTTAACGAACCTTGGAAAGTAAAATGACCATTTGTAATAGAAGCAATATTATTTTGATTGATCGTATCGTTGAACTCTACACGAATTTTCGAATGATCACCCACCGTAATTAATTGATAATCACCAATCGTATATGAATTTCCATCAACTGTAATACTCAAAGCAATTTTAGCCGTCGGAGCAAATTTGAAGATAGACGGCAGATCGATTTCAACATAATCGCCATTCGCAATCGATAGAGAATTCAATATCTCCCAATCAATTTTCAATCGAATGAAATCTCCGACGTTTGTTTTATCTCCAGGCTGAATTTCCACCCATCCGCCTGGTGCAGTACTAGAAGCTTTCTCAAGCTTTAATCCTGTCACATCAAAATTACTAACAACAGCTCTTGCTGCTTTCTTCGCTGCTTTTTCTTTCGTTGATTCCGTCGTCTTACTCTCTTTTGTATCATCTGCTGCTTCAGTGCTGTTGACTACTTTGGCTGATTCCTCTGTTTCAGATTGCTCGCCTTCATAGTATAGAAGCGGTGATACATTTTCTGCAAAATGAACCGACTCTTCTTCAACATCCGCAGTTTTTGTTTTTGCGACAAGTTCTAAATCACCTTCAGAAAACCTCACTGTTTCAGAATCCGGTAATTTATCCTCTTCTTGCGTGTCATAATTCTTGTTTAACGTAAGCTTAAGCTGATTCTCTTCAACCTGATAGCTTCCTTGACCGTCTTCCAGATCACCACTTACATTTTGGAAAGCAAGATTTTCTGGCAGCTGATAAGATAGAAGCGTTCCATCCTCGATTGCGCCTTCTTCACTTTGCTCCCAATGGATCTTGGCTGTGACATCTGCACCGGCAGCCACCCGATTTTCATCAGTGACCTCATCACCGTCTGTATTCATCAATGTCGCTTCACTTATTTTAATTCCCATTGCTTGTGTCGTTTCTGCAAACACCTGCATCGGTAGAATATTCAACAACATCCCTACCAACACAATGACTGTATTAACCTTGCTTACTAATTGCTTCTTCACTTATTTATCCCCCTTAACAAAATGAGTACCAAAAAGAATTGAGCCGCTCATTCTGGAAAGGTATAGCGGCAATACTATTGAATCCTCCCCTTCTGGTAAATAGATGTCCTCTTCTAAAGTCATTATCTTGTCCTCAATATTCTTAAATTTTTTTCTGACCTCTTTTTCACTGTGATTCGAGATTACTAAAGTATTATTTGTCGTTTCCGCACTGAAATATTGAACTGATTTTTCTGAAGGATAGCTCTGTTCTTTGTACAGTTCATAATTTTCCACCCAGAAAGTACTTGTCGGAAAGAAGAATATCGTTGGAAAAAGCCAATATTTCCATTTTCTTTTATCCATGATTCCCTCCCCTTACGGTTAACAAGAGCGTCCCCAGCTCACCCCAATCATCGGGTGTAGGAGGGCGCTTCCAAATCATCTGTTCACAAGATAATCCTTCTATTGCAAAATCAGAGAGATATATTTGCGTTCTAGAGCTTAATTTTTCCTCATAAACAATATGCATACTTCGTAACGTTAACAACATCGAACAAATGTATTCGTTGTAGCTTGTTCCATGAGAAAAATCGATATAAACAAAAATCGGCTCTTCTAGTTTTTCGATTGGAATTTTTGTGATCAAAAAGAATAAGTAATCATAATAAAGCTTGTTCTTCTCTTGCGAATTCACAAATAATTTATTGTCCAAACCATCAATAAAACTTCGAACTAAATATTCAAATTTGGGATTTATTTCTTGAAAGTATTTAAGTTGAATCTTTGAAATAAATGTTGTCTCTCTAAAATGATAGGTTAACCATTTTCGGTTAATCATGAGCAAACCATCAAAAATTGTCTGCGAATTCTCTAAGTCCAGATAATCAAAATTAAAATCACACAATAATTTCTGTAAAAAATTTTGTGTATTTCTTATAGCAAATTGATCAACCTCTTCAAGTAAAAAATCATCCACGAATTGTTGACTGATATCCTCCAAACTCAAAAATAAAAAGAAGTAAGAAACTTCTTTATCACAAATCTGCTTATCAAGCGAAAAATGCGTTTGGATCATTCTAACTAGATAATCCTTGAAGGAATCATTTTTGACCGATACATACTCATTGCTGATCATGTGTCCTTGAGTCAGTCTAGTTAACCAAATATTGATAAAAAAATTCAATTTGTGTTCCTTCGTTTTTGAAATCGAAATATTTTGATAACTCACTAAATAATGAATAATTTTTGAGGTGATTTCCTTACATTTCTCAGGAAACGGGTTGCTGATTCCATTGAAGACATCATAGTAAAAACCAAAAAGAAAACTTCTTAAATGAAACTCTGAGCCGATAATCTGATTTTTAGATAACTTAAATCCTTCTTCTTTCAATAAGCTCTTAAGATATTTTTGATATTTATATGCCAGCGAACGACTGATGTGCAGCTTCTCAAGCTGCGCCTCGACACCCACTTCTTGCGTAATGAAATTATGAAATATCAAATAGTAGGGACTTTTTTTTAGGAAGTGAAGCTGCATTTTCTTTAACACTAAATTGGTTACACCCTTTAGATTCACTTCTCCTGTCGGCTCTACTTCGATACAAGCATTCGGCTCTATCATCGTAATTTCGATCTGCAATGCTTGGATATGTTTTTCTACTTTATACTTTGAAATCTCTAACAAATCACACAGTTGATCAATTGAACAATATGTTGACTTTTTTATCTCAAGCATTTGTAAAATATAGAGCTGATATCGTTCTTCTTCCATGAGTAAATCGCTTGTTATCATGATTCTCCTTTCTTTTTTTGATGAACCAACTTTATATTTTTATTAACTTGATTATTAAAATTATCTCATTGCGTTCACCTAAAATGAATAAGACTCAGTCTCCATTTTTTCCGAATAATAAAAAAAATGAAGACAAAATTAATCATCCTCAATCCATTATATCAAAACAATAACGTTAATTTAATATTTTTATAAATATATTTCTATATTTAGTTAATCTTATGATTGCACTTCGATATAATCAACTATACATATCACCGCTCGAATTATATATCTAACTACATTTGTCAGGCTATTACATATAACACAATATTCTGATCAGTTTTCAATATTTTTTAAATCAATAGTTATAATTATCCAAATAGTTGACTTCAGAGTATTGTCTATTTTCCGATCAAAAAAAGAAGGATTCAGAATCATAAAAAAATGATCCTGAATCCTTCTTTTTTATTACTCTCCCCAAACTTCCTTCGCTGTTTCAATAACCAATTTCAACTTCGCCCATTGATCTTCCTCAGTAACCTTGTTTCCTTCATGAGTGGAAGAAAAACCGCACTGTGGGCTTAAGCAAAGCTGTTCCAACGGAACAAATTGAGTGGCTTCTTTGATTCGTGCTTTTATTGTTTCCTTGTCTTCTAACTCGGGGGTTTTAGTCGTAACCAAGCCTAAGACAATCCGTTGGTCCTGAATATTTTTCAATGGTTCAAAGCTTCCAGACCGCTCATCGTCAAATTCTAAGAAGAAGCCGTTGAATTGTGTGATGGCTAATAAGCGTTCCGCAATTTTGTCGTAAGAACCGTTGTATAACCAATGAGACTGGAAATTCCCTTTACAAAAGTGGAAGGTCACGGATAAGTCAGCCGGCTTATTCGCCAAAACGGCTTCAGTGATATCGCCGAATTCTTGAATCAATTCATCCGGATCGTACCCATGGTTGGCGATCAATCCGCGAAAGCGTTCATCGAATAACCCGCCCCAGCTCGTATCATCTAGCTGCAAATAGCGACAGCCTGCATCATAAAAAGCTTGAATCGCTGCTTGATAGGTCGTGATCAGATCCTGAACAAATTCTTTTTTGTCTGAATAAACAGGATTCTCATGGTATTGCTTGGATAGGATGAAAGAATCCAAATAGATCATATTCGGTCCTGGAATGGTTTGCTTCGCGACTGTCTCTCCCGCTTGTTCCTTCGTAAATTTGAAATGATCTAAAAATGGATGGGCAGGATCAAAGGAAAGCGGTCCGCTGACAAAAGTTCCTTGTGCTTCCGTCACGATCCCAAAGGCTGTCGTCTCAAAATCAAAAACAGTAATCCCGTTTAGTCCGGCGATAAAGTCTAGGTGCCACCAGCGACGACGAAATTCACCATCGGTCACGGCATTCAAGCCAATTTCTTTTTGTTTTTGGATTACTTTGATGATTTCTTCATCTTCTACTTTGGTCAATGCTTCCTTAGTGAGTGCTCCTTGCTTGAACGCCTCACGCGCTTTTTTTAGCCTCTCGGGTCTTAACAAACTGCCGACTTGATCAAAACGAAATGGAATACTGTTCATAAAATCCTCTCCTTTTTCTTCTTAAAATAAAAATACCCTTAGACAGCCAAATAACTGTCTAAGGGTATAATTGATATACGTTACCACCTTGGTATGCAGCGCTCTCACGAACGACTGCCTCAATAAGTGCCCCAGTACTGGGAAACTTTTGTTGTTTAACGGAACATCCCGTACCTTCTTAACTAGTCAGAAGATCCACTCAAAAGCCATTTTCAAAACAACTGCTTTCCGTCTCTTTTCAGCTGCCGAGACTCTCTGGGGGAAATCATTATCTCTACTTTCTTTCTCATAGTGTTTTAATATGAATTTAAACTAAGGATAGCGGTCAGAAATGGATTTGTCAAACCTTTTTAAAGCTGTCCATCAATTAACTCCATAACACTGCGCCTAATTCGTCCACCTTACTGCTTGTGTTATGTCATAAATTTATTCCTAGTTTTCTATCATTTCCCCATGTCTCACCTGGGTTTTCTCTAATGAATCAAAGCTTTCTCCGCCATTCGTAACCAGAGTCAAGACAACGTCAGCTTTTTCAGCAGCTCGAACCTTTGCGAAATCCGCTGTAACTAATAACGTTGTTTCATCAACCGCTTGCCCTTCTTCCACATGAACTTCAAAAGGTTCACCTGCCAATTCAACCGTATCTAATCCGATATGAACCAGCACTTCACAGCCGGATTTACTGGTCATTCCGATCGCGTGTTTTGTTTGAAAGATCGTTGTGATCGTTCCTTTGATGGGCGCGTATATTTCTGAGGAAGCCGGTTGAACACCAAAGCCCTCACCCATCATTTTTTGTGAGAATACAGGATCAGGAACATCCGTCAATGGGACGAACTCGCCATCGACTGGCGCGAAAAAGTGATCTGTTTTTTTCTTTTTGAATCGCTCGAACATTTCTTATCCTCCGTTTCCAAGATTAATCATCGCGTCCTAATAATTGATTGATCTCTTGGCTGTACAAATCAGCTTTCCCGCCAAAAACGGCTTGAATACCGCCTTGAACTTCAAAAACAGCCGTCGCCCCAAGACGCTTGAACACAGGTTTTTGAACCTGCTCCCCTTGCTTTACTGCAACCCGTAAACGAGTCGCACACGCTGTAACAGTTTCAATATTTTCGTCTCCGCCTAGTGCTTCAATGATTTGCCACGCTTCCTCTTGCAAGCTCTTTGAACCAGAATCATCCACGACTTCTAGTACCTCGTCATCATTTTCCATGCCAGGAATCGCTACACGGAATTTCTTGATAAAGAAGCTGAAGACGAAGAAGTAAATCACTGCCCATGCAATCCCGAATGGAATCACTTTTATCCAGTTGGTTTTATCATTTCCTTGAAGAACACCGAACAGCAAGAAGTCGATCAAACCGCCAGAGAAGGAATTGCCGATTCGGATATTTAAAATATCAGCAAAATAGAAAGACAATCCATCTAGAAATGCATGAATCACATACAGCCAAGGAGCCACAAATAAGAACATGTACTCGATGGGTTCCGTAATTCCGGTTAGGAAAGAAGTCAACGCCCCGCTGAAATACAAGCCGCCGTTCTTCTTACGATTCTCTTTTGGAATCGCACGGTACATTGCGTAACACGCTGCCGGCAAACCAAACATCATTGTCGCGAAACGTCCTGCAAAGAAACGTGTTCCATAAGTAAACAATCCTGTATGACTAGAATCTGCTAACTGTGCAAAGAAAATATTTTGCGCGCCAGATATCGATTGTCCCGCTACTGTTTCTACCCCGCCTAAAGACGTGTACCAAAACATCGAATAAATCGTGTGATGCAATCCTACCGCTCCAGTTAAACGAAGCAGGAAACCATAAAAGAAGGAACCGATACTTCCCAATTGCGCTACCTGATGTCCAATACTAACCATCCCATTCTGAATCGGCGGCCAAATCAGATAGAAGACACAACCAATCGCGATCGCGCTGAAAGAAGAAACGATCGGAATAAAACGCGAACCGCCGAAGAATCCTAAAAATTGCGGCAGTTCGATCTTCCGATACCGATTGTGCAGGAATGCCACGGTCCCGCCGATAACGATAGAACCGACAACACCGGTATCAATGCTGGCATCTTTAGCTGAAAATAATTCCAATAATCCGCTGATCGTCGCCGTATAAACTAAAAATGCTACTCCGCCAGCTAACCCGGCCGTTCCCTTATCTCCTTTCGCTAAACCTACCGCGATTCCAATCGCAAAGATCAAAGCTAAATTGGCAAAAACCGCATTTCCGGCAAAACTCATGACACTCAGAATCGTTTGCAGCCACGGTTGATTTAAAAATGGATAAGCCGCCACCGCACTTTCATTGGTCAGTGCGCCTCCTAATCCCAACAACAATCCGGCCGCTGGTAAAATAGCGATCGGCAGCATAAATGCTCGCCCTAACTGTGAAAACTTTTTAAACATACTTCATTCTCCTCCTTGTATTCATCGGTTTGGTTCCTTGATGGATCTGTTAAATCTTAAATCTGTATCCTTTTATTTCGTTAACGCTTGGATAAATCGAGATGCAATCTCCTTCGGCCGTGTAATCGCACCGCCGACTACCACACCTGCAGCTCCTAAATCCTTAATTTTTCTTGCTTCCTCTGGCGTATGGATCTGTCCTTCGGCAATGACAGACACCCCTTCATCAACGAACGCCTTCACTAATTCAATTGTTGATAATGTGTCTGCTTCCGTATAGCCTCTTAATGTCGTGCCAACAAAATCCATCCCTGCTTGCCACGCATTGATCCCTTCTTCATACGTCGCGATATCAGCCATCAATAATTGCTCTGGATATTTTTCCTTAATTTGTTTGATAAATTGATTGATCGGCTGATTATCCGGTCGTTGACGCAAGGTACAATCAAGGGCGATGACCTCGACTCCAGCAGCGACTAATGCATCGATCTCTTTCATCGTAGGCGTGATGAACACCTCCGTGCCGGGATAGGTCTGCTTAATAATTCCAATAATCGGCAGATCCACTTTTTCTTTTATCTGCAGAATATCTCTTACGGTATTCGCTCGAATTCCAACTGCACCCGCTTCTTTTGCCGCCAATGCCATGAAAGGCATGATCCCTCCTTCCGCTGTGTATAATGGTTCTCCCGGCAATGCTTGACAAGAAACGATCAAGCCGCCTTTGACAACATTCAAAAAGTCTTTTTTCTCCACGCTCCATTTTCACTCCGTTTTTAATAAATTTTGGATTATTACTCCAAAAATATAGCATGCGCTTTCAAAAATGTAAATAGAAAATGAAAAAAAAACTGTTTTGACGTATAATTTAAATTGACGACGGAGATGTTAAAGGAGAACGAATGACCATTACGTATACGATTCAAGAAAATTACTCAACCTTAACAAAATCAGAAAAAAAAATCGCTGACTATATTTTATCCAGCGGTGAAAAAATCGTTCACAGTACCATGAGCGATATTCGAGAAGCAGCGAGTGTTGGTGATGGCACGATTATTCGTTTTTGCCAAAAAATAGGTTTTTCCGGCTTTTCTGATCTGAAAATCGCGATTGCGAAGGAAGATTTCAGCAAACAGCAGGAAAACTCGCAAGAATCCGATCTTTTCGATAAACGAATGAAAACAATCAACAATGCGTTAAAAACCACAAATAAACGATTGAATAGCGAGAAACTCAAAGAAGCTGTCCAATTAATCACCGCGGCGAATCAAATCTATATTTTTGGGGTGGGATCAAGCGGCAATACTGGAAATGATCTAGAAGCCATGCTGCTGCGCGTTGGTGTCCAATCTCGTTCAGTGATTGATCCGCATTTTCAATCACAGATCGCGTCATTGTTAACAGAAAAGGACCTAGTTATCGGATTTTCCTTATCTGGCAGAACCAAGGACACTCATGATTCATTGAATATCGCTAAGAAAAATCACGCGAAAATTATTGCGGTCACCAATTATCAACTATCCCCTATCGCGCAGCTGGCAGATGTTGTCCTGCAAACCGCGATCGAGGAATTTTTGGATGGCGCTTCATTAGCCGGGAAAATCTCCCAGCTGTATTTATGTGATCTGCTTGTTCAAGGTTATGAGATTGAGAATAACGTGAACTCCATTGAATTACGAGAAACAGTTTTACGTTCAATTTTGGATAAGAGTTTGGATTAAAAACAAAAAGGAACTGTGACAAAAGTCTTGTCACAGTTCCTTTTTCCGAACAAACGGTGTGTCAGAAGTAGCTTCTTCTTCGCAAGCTACGCATACAGTTACTGCTAAGTTTCACTAAGCAGAGCTAGCATTCGGAAATAAGCCGAAATTTCACAAAAATTTAAGAAGCAATTTTCGGAAATCCCTTCTTATTTCTTGAAGCTGACCACTTCTGTCACAAGCTCTTTTATTTACTTATGAACGTATTCAAGTTCGTTTGCCATAAAACATACTTCAATTTTATCGTTAAAATAAAAAAACTGCCTATCCTTTTTCGATAAGCAGTTTTTGAAAATTATTGTGCTGTTTGTTGATCTTGATCCGTTGTTGGTTGTGCCTCTTGATTAGCATCCGTTGTCTGTTGTGGATGGGTTGCGAAGTATTGCGCCTCCCGGTTTTCTGCATTTTGCTGCAGGTTATAGTAATAGAAACTGATGTCATTATTTAAATACGAACCGGCTGGATAAAGTTTTCGTGTGCTCTCCGGCATTTCATATTTAGCTTTATCAACGGTTGAAGACACCACTAGACCTCTTGTTCCATCAACAGTCGCGTCAGCAAGATTCATGACTTTGGTGTAGTCGCCCTCGTCATTTCGGACATAAGAACCTAGGTTTTCTTCAGCAGTCGCTGGTGTGCCATCTGTTTTCCAGTTGATCGGATTAATCGCTAGTGCGCCATCATCCCACGTTGGCAATTCACCAGTGAAATCTGGAGACACTGTATTGTAAGAAACAACAACACCGGTATCATCTGGACCAGTCGCGAATTTCACTTGCGGATTGTCGTTCATTTCTTGCTGCGTCACTGATTGGCCAAGGACATAGGCCGCGATCATGCGGTCGCTGACACCAGGATTATTCTTGAAATAATCATACATAATAGCCTTGATCATGCGGGCACCTTGAGAATGACCGACTAGAATAAATGGGCGATTGTTATTTTCATGCTTAATGTAGTAGTCAAAGGCAGCGTAAACATCGGCTTTTGGTACTCCATCAACGTATTCATTCTGCTCAGTTTTTGATTTTGTGTACAACCAATTTGCATCTAATTGACGATAATAGGGCGCGAAAATATTTCCGCTAGTATCAAAAGCAGAGCCTTGCGTCGCTAAAAACACTTGTGCACCAGCACGCATCGTAGCATTGTCAATTTTGGCCACAGGTGAAGAATTTTTATCCTTTTGTGCGTAAGCCGTCGGATAAAGCATGAAAACATCGGCTTGGCTCGTGAGCTCGGTAGGCTTTGCCAACCAGTTATTCGAATCGCTATAGTCGCTGGCTTTGATTGTCTCCCCCGATTTTTCTGGGTCTTTCGCTTTTTTTATCGTTGTTTTTCGTGTTTCTTGTTTTGGTGTATCCTCTTTGCCGAAAAAGGTTGTATACGCATAATATCCGCCAGTACCTAATACAGCTACTATTACTAATCCAATTAGGAATTTTTTCATCATGTCCTCCAAGTAAAAAAAATTATGTCCCTATCTATTATAGGGGAGTTCGGTTTTAATTGACAAATTTCGTTGGGATTTAATGAAAAAACAAAAAGAGCCGAGGCCCTTTTTATTTTTCTTTATTTGCTTCTAACGCATTAGACAATCGCGCAAATTCTTCCAATGACAAGGTTTCTCCCCGACGTTTTGGATCAATCTCCGCTTGCTGCAAACTAGTTTCCAGCCAAGCTTTTTTAGCATCGTCTTTGCCATAGCTATTTAATAAATTGTTCCACAAGGTTTTACGTCTTAAAATGAAGGCCGATTTGGTCAATTTAAAAAATTCCTTCTCATTAGTCACTTCGACTGCCGGTGTTTCTCGGCGAACGAGACGTAAAATCGCAGAATCCACATTTGGCTGTGGAATAAAAACGGTCTTCGGTACGATAAATGCGGTCGTTGCTTCCATGTAATATTGAACAGCGATCGATAATGAACCGTATGCTTTTGTGCCTGGTTTCGCTGAAATCCGATCGGCTACTTCTCGTTGCATCATGACGACCATTTCATCGACAGCAAGATCTGACTCCAAGATATGCATCATAATCGGTGTTGTGATGTAATAGGGCAGATTCGCCACGACCTTGATTGGACCCTCTTGATCAAAATAGTCCGTTTCTTTTTTCAAATCGACTTTCAAAATGTCGTTATGAACGACTTTGATATTCTCATAAGGACTCAAGGTATCAGCCAAGATGGGGATCAAACGATCATCGATCTCAAAAGCCAAGACTTGGTGAGCAGCCCGTGCTAAATGTTCGGTCAGCGCGCCGATTCCCGGTCCGACTTCGATCACATTCGTGTGCTCGTTGATCTCGGCGGTAGCGACGATTTTTTGTAAAATATTGGGTTCAGTCAAAAAGTTCTGACCAAGACTCTTCTTGAAGGAGAATCCGTGTTTTTGCAGGATTTCTCGCGTTCGCGAAGGCGTTGCTATATCTTTGTTCACAAAGTTTCCTCTACTTTCCTCATTGCCTCGTGCAGTTGTGCTTCGGTGATTCGAAACATCAGTAAACGTTTCTCTAATTGTTTGGCGTTCGTATAGCCAATCTTCAGCTCATCACCCAGTCGTTCACGACGTTCACGGGCTTGAGCTCCCGCTATTAAACCATAATCCAACAGCGTTTGTCTAGCAATTTTTTGATCGTCGCTCTCCGCTGGGGTCACAACCTTACACAATGCTTCTATGATCGCTTCGTCACTGGCATGTTCCACACCCAGACTTGCGCCGCGTTTTTGCGGGGCCGCCATTCTTCTAGACAAAAAAGCGTGCTGCGCATCAGGGATTGCTTCCATAATCGTCTTGCGAATCTTCTCACCAGAAAAATCAGGATCAGTAAAAACAATCACTCCGCGTGTTTCTTGCGCATGCTCGATTTGTTCTAGGATCGTTTCATTAATCGCTGAACCACGCGTCTCGATCGTATCAACATCAAAAACTTCCTTCAAACGTTTCGTATCATCCTTACCTTCAACGACGATGATCTCTTCGATTTTTTCTTTATTCTGCTTAGTCATTGGCATTGATCCTAAATAACCGATGCGCATTTTCTGTCGTTTGATGCGCAACCTCTTCCATCGGCAAATTGCGCAACTCAGCGATTTTTTCAGCAACATAGCGGGTATAACCTGGTTCGTTGCGTTTTCCGCGATATGGCATTGGTGCTAAATAAGGCGCGTCTGTCTCGACTAATAATTTATCCATTGGTACGATCGTCGCTGCTTCTTGTACATCCAATGCTTTCTTAAACGTCACGACACCAGAAAAAGAAACATGCATTCCTAAGTCTAAGAAACGTTTCGCCCATTCACCGCTGCCACTGAAGCTGTGCATAATCCCACCGATATCACGGATATCTTCCTCCTTCAAAATCTTATAGGTATCTTCCATTGCATCCCGTGTATGGATACTTATCGGTAAGTTCATTTCTTTCGCAATCGCGATTTGACGACGGAAAACTTTTGCTTGAACTTCCTTGGGATCTTCCATCCAATAATAATCCAGTCCGATCTCACCTAATGCCACCACCTTAGGTAATGTCAATTTCTTGATCAAGTCTTCTTCGATCGCTTTCGAGTAGCTGCCCGCTTCTGTCGGGTGCCAGCCGATAATGGAATAAATCCCATCGTATTGCTGATTCAGCTCCAAGCTTTTTTCAATCGTTGGTGTATCAAACCCGACCACAGCCATTTCCGTCACACCAAGTTCACGTGCCCGTTCAACTGTTTCTGGAATTTCTGCTTCAAATTGTTCCGCATTCAAATGTGTATGAGAATCAAAAATCATTTGTAGGCCTCCTACTATTTACATTCCGAATTCATTTAGAATCAACTCATTTTAACATAATGAGGTAAAACAGACTAAAATCTGGCTATTTTCTTCACTAAAAAAAAGAACCATAAAGCGAGAAGCTTTACCGTTCCTGTATTATTTGGTAGTTTAAAAAAATCAGTTAGGAAATTTCTGGAAAAGTTATGATCCCAGCAAAATAGCTATCATATCTAAAACACTTTCATGATTATTCGAACCAATGATGCCCTTCGAAACGTTCTTTACTTCTGGTTGAGCATTCTTCATAGCAAAGCTCGAACCTACATACGACAGCATTTCAATATCGTTGCCGCTATCCCCAAAAGCAGCCATGTTTGCTGGGGAGATCCCCCACGTTTTACTTAGCTTTGCCAGCCCATGTGCTTTGTGGATACCTGGAATGATCAGATCGATATCTCCATGTCCGCTGGAAACTGGGATCATTTCGCCTTTCAAAATTTCTGTTAAAGCCGCAAGCTTTGCCTCAATCTCCTTCGGTAAAAATGACAAGGCGAACTTAAAGATCTCATCCTCTTCTTGCGCTATATCTGTTAATTGGTCAAGTTTTTTGAGACTCGGATAATAAAATTTTACACTTCTGAACACGTCTTCCGGCATTTCCTTTGAAACATATGCACTCTTTTTCCCGCAAACCACGATCGCTATCGGGTCAAGTGTACAGATTCCAGCTAAGGCTTCCAGTACTTTTTCCAGCGGTAATTTAGCATTGTAATAGTTCTCCCCCTCAACCACAATGTTCGCGCCGTTCTCAGAAATGAAGGTCATTTCAGTATGAAGCTTTGGGAAAAAGCTTTTTAATTGATCGTACTGATTCCCGCTGGCAACTACAAATTTCACCTTTTGCTCTTTCATTCGTTGAAAAATTCGTTGAAATTTCTCACGGTTATACTCCTTCTGATCATTTAGAAATGTTCCGTCCATATCAACTGCAATCATTTTAATACTCATTTTTGCTCCTCCTATTTTCTTGACTCGGTTTCAGTTTGTTCATTGAACAAGACCAATTGACATTTATGAATAAAAAACGTAAATACGAAATAGTAGATAAAGAATGCTCCTACACCAACAACCAATAACATATAGGGTTGGTTGGCTATCGGAATCTTTCAACTTAATAGATAATCAACTAAACCTGAACTAAAACCAAATCCAGCTGTCCATTTGAAAAATGAACAAATGAATAATGATATCCCGGTTAATCCCGCATGCAGCAAAAACAGCGGTGGAGCACTGAACATGAACAACAGCTCAATTGGTTCAGATACACCCATGAGAAAAGCGGTAAAGGCATTTGCGATCAACAAGGATT
Organism: Enterococcus sp. AZ128; assembly: GCF_051714485.1. Lineage (NCBI taxonomy): Bacteria > Bacillati > Bacillota > Bacilli > Lactobacillales > Enterococcaceae > Enterococcus > Enterococcus sp. AZ128. Next base: position 102,363 of record NZ_JBIORZ010000001.1, on the reverse strand, counting down.
TGATTTTTTCGTTTTTATTGGGGGCACTGCGATACATCGCTAAGGCCGCGCCTGGCAATCCAAACATCGTGATCGGGAAAAAGCCCGCTTGATACATACCTACGACCCCTTTTTCACCTTGTGAAGACCAAAAGTTGGCGATATCGTTGATCCCTGCGATATCAAACCAAAAGACCGAATTCAACGCATTATGCAGTCCGGTAGGGATTAGTAATCGATTGAATAGACCAAACAAACCTGCGCCGATGCTGTCTAAGCGGCTAATGCCCTTTCCAAAATCTATTAGCAGCGAAAAAAAGAACGGCCAAACGAAATACAGCAGGATTACCAATAGAGCTGTCGCTAAAACAGTTAAAATCGGAACAATCCTCGGTCCCTCAAAAAAAGCAAGATACTTAGGCAATTTAGTCTCGGAAAATCGATTGTACAAGTAAGCCACCAGAATTCCGATCAGAATCCCAATGAACTGGTTATTTAATTTTTCCAACGCATCCAGTTTTACTGCATCGGTTGTCAGTCCTATTTCTTTTAAATAAGGCGCCTTAAGCAAGTTTGAAACGATCAGAAAAGCCAGTGTTGCGCTGATAGGCAGGCAAACATCCTGCTCCTTCGCTAAGCCGATCGAGACAGATAAAGCAAATAAAATCGAAATATTTCCTAAAATGAAATTTCCTAAAACAATCAACCCGCCGGCTAAAAAACTATCGCTTTGAAAGGAATGAACCCATTGTCCGATCCCCAACATCAATGACGCCACGGGTAATACTGAAATCGCCGGTAACAGTGAACTGCCTAATCTTCTCAATTTCTCCACATGAGTTCCTCCTTTATCGTTGTTACAGCAATCATAAATTCTGGAACGCTTCCCATGTCAAGCAAAAATTGAGCAAAAAAGACTCTTATTTTCTGAAAATCCGCCGAAAGTCGGATGTTTCTTTCCGTTTTTCACTCTATACTAGGTATTGTCATTGGATATGCGACTTGAAATCGCCTATCTACTATTTAGAAAGAGGTGAGTTTATGCCTAATTTTCAACAGGATTTTCCGAATGCTGCACGCTACCTAAAACAAAGATATCCAGATAAGGAACCCTTGAGCAGTTTTTGGCATTGGGCGACATTAGTCTTATTTGCTATTTTATGTATCGTAACAATCAAGCAGCAATTATTATTGATCGGGATCTTGATCCTCGCTGCCGCATTGATCAAAGGACCCGGGATCTTACTTTTTGGTGTTGTCTATTCATTCTTAGTGAGTCTATTTCCGCCAATCGGAGTCGTTCTTTCAGCACTTTTCTTCTTATTTAATATTCGTTTATTGACTAAAAGCTGGCGCGTGAATATCGTGACCTCATTGTTCTACCTGTATCCATTGAGTTTGAGCTTATTACGCTACTTCACTCATTGGGATGCGGCCTGGCAGATCGCACTTGAATTGTTGCCTGGATTATTGTTGCTGCATTTCGTATTAATGCAGGTCTACTATTTCCATCCAAGTGCTCGCCAGGTTGCCTGGACTGTTTTAGCTACACCATTTGAGTTGATCTCACTACTATTACCTAAGCGCTTCAAGAAACCGTTTCGGACTATGGCACAACCAACTAGACTAAAGCGCAAAAAAAGTTATCGTTAAAGGAGGTTTCCCCTTCTTTAACGATTTTTTTGTTTAGGTATAAGAATTAAAAGAGCTCATGGTAAAATGAAGCTATACCTAACTTGAAAGGCGGGATTCCCACGAGCTCAAAATACGAACTTCCAACCAACGAAGCACACTTAGCCGAAGAATTTGAAAAATTGGGCCGCTGTTTCTTTGATAAAGTTGATGCAAAAAATTTTACCCAAGCTTATGAAATATTGGAGCAATTATCCGATACTACCCGCAGCTATCCGCAAGACACAAAGGTTTATGACAAAAATTCAAAACTTATCTAACCAGTCCAAAAAGACGACAAGAAGATCACTCGATCCTCTTGCCGTCTCTTTTTTTAAGAATTCTGTGGTCATTTAAGATACGTTCACTATTGGGCGGAACCGGACCCTTTCAACCAGCTAGCTTACTGATGAGCTGCTGTAATTGAAACACATCCTGATTCGTTAAGAATGGATCGATCACAACCGTTGGATATTCCTCTGGTACCTCTTCCACACTGCTGGAAGTGATTAGCGCGTCATATTTTTCCAATTCAGAACGATGGATGTCATTGCTTAATTTTTTCTCTACATAATGAACTTCAAAATTCCCATAGATTTGATTTTCAATTTGGTTGCCTAAAAAGAATTCTTCTGTCGGCGACAGCTCAGACAGCAGCAGCAGCTTCAACGGCCGATCGCAGCTGGCCAATAGCGTCAAGCTTTGCGGAACCATCGTAATCAAGATGTAGATATAGTTCAAAACAAAATCTTCTTCTTGATAGATTTGATACCGTCTGACAAAATAATCGACGATCTTCTTAACCTTTTTGACCGCTTGATCATGGGTCTCTGATAATTTCTCAAGGAAGATTTTTCGTTGTCGAAATAAAATATCGATCAATTGACCATTTGGTTCATAGATGCGATGCTCATTCAACAGGACGATCGCCAATTCTTGCTTCTTGTCATTGCCTAACGAAAAATTCAAAAGACTGTCGAATTCCTCGACCAGCTCTAAATGACGATAATAGTAGTCCGCATACTCGTCTTCTTTTTTTAATGCGCTATGCAGTTGACTCCTGCTGGCAACCACTATATCCGCATAAGACAACCAGAGACAATCCTTGATCTTGTCCGATGACAGCTTCACGCGAAAGACTTCCATCGCCATCCGTTTAAAGGCATCCAAGGCCTGTCTTTCCGGCAGCATCAAATCACTGTCCAGCTCTTCCTTTGGATAATAATGACCGTTTTTGATCCGCCATAGGCCAATGTACATGTTATACCCCAGACGTTTGCGGGAAATAAAATTATCCTCCAGTTTGTTCACTTGGATAAATTGATTCACCAGCTCCGTGATCGCCTTGATTTGAAACTCCTTCAAATCACGATACAGCGAATCCAAACGATCCGACTTCTCAATGAAATAGCGATAGTACATATGTCGGATCACACGTTCATTGCCTTCCAAACGCAGTGGCCGGTATTGTAGTGTGATTCCTGTTTTCAGCAACACACTTTCGATCTTCTTCAGGTTTCGCTGTGTTTTTGACGGACTTAAAAAAAGCTTCTTCGAAAGATCAATAATGTTTTCGCACTCTTCATACAGCAATTCTTCAATAATCTGGAACTCCGGCGACTGCTGGATCGTGTCCGCGTACAATCGATTAATACTGACATGTGATTTAATCTGCAGCTGATAAAGACCCTTATATTTCACGATTCGAAAGGCATCCTGCTGACTATTGATCAGTTTGACATCCTTTAATAAAACAGACAGTGAGCATTCTAATTCCTCTAATAATTGGTCGCTTGATAGACCTATCCGACATGCGTACAGCAATTCGACCAAACGCAGATGCCGCAAATTACTCACTCCTAAAATTTCTCTAAAATTCATATCCTCACCCTCTTCATTCACTCCTATGCTAAACGCCACCAACGATCGACTCCAAAGAGCAACCAGCTCTTTGTGTATGAACCAAAACCCCTTTCGCTTCATACTAAATCCTTAATTGCTAAACCGTTTATGCAATCAAACTAGTGTGTTTCCCTCCTTTTTCGCTTTCGCCTGATAAAAGAAAAAGCCAAGCAATCACGCAAATGCTGATTATTGCTTCGGTTTATCCGTTGCCTTACTGTATAATAATGGTAACTGATATGGACTTTCTCTGCTTTTCGCAAATAAAAAAAAGAGTTCGTTATCGAATGACATATTTAGCACGTCATAAATAGAATACGCAAAAACTCACTAGTTATTTAATTCACTTTTTAAATTTAAAATAAATTTTTTTAAAAACTAATAGTTAAATTTTTTTGTTTCGTTTGAATTAATGATATTTTTTAATGATTCTGAACAAAAATGAGCGTTTTTGTTTTTGCTATGTTCAAATAAAATTTGATTTATCCACTTTTAAATAATCTTATCCATCACAAAAAAGAGCAATCCCGCTAAAAAGGATTGCTCTTTGCTATATTAAGTCACTATTTGGCTGTACGAATAGTGACGAATTTGACATCCACGTATTCTTCGACTCCATATGTGCCGTTCTCACGACCAAATCCCGAGTGTTTCACCCCGCCGAATGGTGTAGCTGAGTTTGAGATAGCTGTATCATTTACACCGACCATGCCATACTGTAATTTTCTGCTGACATTTTCAACCGTATGGATATTGGTCGAGAAGAAATAAGAAGCCAAACCAAATTCTGTATCATTGGCATCCTCAATGACTTTTTCCTCATCCTCAAAGGTGATTAATGGAATCACCGGACCAAAGGTTTCTTGATAGAAAATAGCCATCTCTTTGGTAACACCATCTAAGACGGTCGGTTCAAAGAAATTGCCGTTCGCATAGTCACTGCCTTCCAGCTTATGACCACCAGCCAAAATTTTCGCTCCTTTATCCGTCGCATCCTTCAATTGCTCCATTACTTTTTCAACGCCGTCTTGATTGATCAGCGGACCAGTTGTCGGATCTTCTAACCCATTTCCAACGGTGACATCTTTGATTGCTTCCACGATCCGATCTGTCACCTTTTCCTTAATGTCCTTATGGATAAAGATTCGATTCGGTGACGTGCAGACCTGACCATTATTGATAAATTTCGTTTTAATCAGAGTTTCCACCGCACGCTCGATATCCGCATCTGGGAAAATGATATAAGGCGCGTGACCGCCTAATTCCATCGACACATTTTTCAAAGTCGGCGCTGCTTGTTCATTCAGTTTCTGACCCACAGCGGTTGAGCCAGTGAAGGTGATCTTTTGAACAGCCTCTGATTCTGAAAGAATCGTTCCGATCGTTGAAGAATCGCCTAACACGATGTTCACTACACCATCAGGAAAGCCAGCTTTATCAAACAATTCCATCAACGCTAAGGCTGAAAGCGGCGTTTCTTTTGATGGCTTCAAAATTACCGTACAGCCAGCCGCGATCGCTGGTGAAATCTTGCGAATGATCATATTCGATGGGAAGTTCCATGGTGTAATCGCACCTACCACGCCCACCGCTTGCTTGCGGACCTGCCATTGATTCGTCGCTGGTGAGGGAACGATTTCTCCTAATAAACGCTGCCCTTCCGCCGCGTTCCAGCGTAAATTCTCTACGTTTGTTTGAATTTCACCTTTAGCCTGTGCTAAGGGCTTTCCTTGCTCCATCGTCATGATGGTCGCCAAGCGATCCGTATCTTTTTCGACTAAATCAGCCATTCTATTCATTAATTTTGCTCGTTCAGCGGGCGACTTCCGTGACCATTCAGAAAACGCACTGTTCGCTGCCTCGATTGCTGAATAAACTTCTTTTTCGCCTCCAACATGAACGTCTGCTAATGTCTCTCCTGTCGCGGGATTCGTTACCGGCTTGGTTCCTTCTGAGCCTTCCACCCAGTTGCCATTAATATAGAGACGTGTTTCGACTGCTGGTAAACCTTGCTGTTTTGCCATATGTCTAATTTCCTCCTCGTTTATGGTTTTTAAATGAAAATCAGGATTTCTTCTGACCTTCAAACGTTCCGTTAGTACATAAATAACCGTAACACGGATAAAATGACAGTTCAAAAAATCAGCCTAAGGCTCTCTTTCGATTGAAAATTAAACGGCTTCTCGTGTATCCATCGTCTAGTTTTCTTTTCGCTTCCCTTTCTGTTTTATACTGCAAACACGAAAAAATTCATTACTTTATCGACTCTCGTTGTCATCTTTAGACATTTCTAATGTAGTATAGTCTTCTTTGTCAGCAAATTAGGCTGAAATAATTGAAAAGAAGGTGAAGTTAATGTCTTCCAGAATTACACATATTCGTTTCGCTGAAAACAATGCAACTTCTACTGAAGGTATAGATCAGGTAAAGTTAGACTCAGGGGAAGTGGAATCCGTTGAAGATTTAGTGAGGTATATCGATGATGTATCCATGATATTCTTTTACACATTATCCCGAGAAGAATCCGAATCATTCATTGAAACAGTTCAAACAAACCAGGGAAAAGCGTATATACGAACGAGATCGAGTCGCTCTCAAGACGATAATTTGTTAAAGCTTCCGAGGTTTTAAGTTGTCGTGAGACAGATGATCTAGAATACTTTCTTTTTTTTAAAGCGTCTATCGAACTTTCTTCATACTTTGATGTTAGATTGCTAGTGTGTCAAACAGACCGCGATAATTATTCTCTCATTGACACATCTTGACGGAAAATGATCTTCTTGTACATTGCAGCGTGCGGTCCGCTGCTTTTTTCCGTGGTGGAATGTATCGCACATTCATAAAATAGCGCCTATTGATGATTCCCCTTTGTTCTTGTACAATTTGAACAGAACAATAGTAGAGGAGCCTTCATCACAATGTTTTCGACCGTTTATAAATTTGAAGTTCGCAGACCTTTTTTAGCAGTATATTCATTACTTATTCTTCTTGGATTGGCGCTTACTATTGGACGTTGGTACAGTCAATTCACGGATTTTGTCATTATTAATTCGTCCATCAACTCCCATATCTCAAATTTCTCATTAAGTTTGATGGCGTATCTTGGAATCGGTTTTATTTGGCTGATGGGAGACATTAAGTTTCGTTTCATCATGGTTCTAGGTGTTGTATTTATCGCAGGAAATTTATTCTGTGAAACGGTGATGACCTTCTTAAACACGCCTGATATTATCGATGCCTATTTTGGTATCGTAGGCACATTGATCAGCTTTCTTTTTCTGCTAGTTACTAAAAAATTCGGACTCACTCCAATAAAACAGAAAGATTAGCTACGCTGAAGAGCCTCAAAATTTCAATTTTGGGGTTCTTCAGCTTTATCTATAAACGATTACTTTCAAGTCCTATATAGTAGACTTTTTTTGTTCATTTGATGAATGCATATTATACTTCCCATAAAGCTATTTAGAAATGCCTTAGGAAGGATTGTATATATGAAGCTAAATTTAACGCCATCAATGCAGTTAACACAGGAGCAAAGAAAACGAAATGTTTGGATATCACTAATAATCGGTATTGTAATTGTTTTTCTTGTCCAAGGGATTTCAATGATTCCTGCTGACTATATTGAAAACACTGGTGCCAAAGAAGTGTATATTCTATTTGCAAATATATTTGTAATCCTTGCAGTAACACTCTTTTGTCGTTTCTTCCAAAAGAGATCTCTAGCTTCACTGGGATTTAGTTCAAAAAAAATAGCAAATAGAATCCTCACGGGAACAACTCTCGCGATTATTTTTTTGACGATTGTTTTCTTGCTAAATTTATTTGCAGGTTCAATTAGAATATCTTCTAATTTGACAACAGTTAGTTGGATTTATGTATTGACCGCCTTCTTGGGGTATTTTCCACAAGGTTTAATGGAGGAAATAGTCTGCCGCGGATTTATCATGAATTCAATAAGCGCCAGATATAACATCTGGACTAGCTTACTAGTGAATTCTTTAATTTTTGCTATACTCCATGGGTTAAACCCAGATATCACTCGACTTGCATTGCTAAATCTATTTTTGGCAGGGCTGCTATTATCAACAATTTTTTATTTAACGGACAATATTTTGTTTGTTGGGGCTTTCCATGCAGCTTGGAATTTCATGTTGGGGCCAGTATTAGGGGTTCCTGTCAGCGGCCTTTCCATTTATTCCTCTTTATTTAAAACAACCTTGTTACCTGATCACTCCTTAATGAATGGTGGCGGTTTTGGTTTTGAAGGCGGCCTTGGATTAACTATTTCAATTATTATTGCTTTTATCACGCTATTCTTCCTCGTCAGAATAAGAAATAGACAAGAAGTTGGATAGCTACTTTTCAATATTTCTTCAAAGAAACTATTCTAGGCTTTCTTTCTACTTGTTTGATAGGTGTGCTTAATAAAATTAAATTCTCAACTCTTTTTTAGTATACTATGCTAAAAAGGAGTTTTTTGTTTAATGGGCCTACCAATATTCTTACTATCCTTTTGTATAATTCCGATACACTATTTACTATATAGGTTGGCTTTAAAAAGGTTCCCTAAATTGAATCTCTTTCTCAAATTGAATTTATCTGCAATCCTTAGCAGTGTCCTTTTGATAGTATTCCTAAATTTAGTTCTCGTATTACCTACAAGTCTTCGTGGCGGTTATGATTCAGCAGGAGGAGATTTAACTATTCTCCCTGTACTAATCATTTGTATCGGTTCCGTTTTGTTTTTGCTGTTGTATCTAGTAGTAGTTAATGTCGTTATGGCAATTAGAATAGATCGTTAAGTTGATCTAAACTCATTTAAATTGCGTATAGTTCTCCTCTCAATGATTTCTTCCGCTAGAAAAAATTTTGCAAAACTAAATGCATTACTTATTCATCAATTTTAAAAATTTTAATGAATAAAATTTTAAATGAATATACAATGAATTCAGGGAATGATTGGCCAATCTTCCAATAATACATTTGGAGGAACATACATGAATTATCTAATTGAATCACTACCATCTAAAACAGTATTTTATAAACGTCGAGTTGGTGCTTATGGACCTGAAAACTATGCTTTAATGGACTCTGTAAAAACTCATCTGAAAAAAGAAAAACTCTTCTCGGAAAATACGATTATCTACGGTATTGCATTAGATGATCCGAATAAAATCTCGGCAGAACATTGCCGTTATGATGTTGCTGTGGAATCGGATGCGGCTATCACAAACATGAACTCAAGAGAATTAGATTCAGGAGAATACGCAATTTTCCAAATCGACCATACTAGCAACGCTGTTTCTGCTTTTTGGAATACCTTTCCATCTTTATTAAGTCAAGATTCTTATACGATAGATTTTTCCAGACCTATTTTAGAGAGGTACAAAATTAGTTTAATTAACAATGAACGATGCGAAATGCTAGTACCAATAAAAATGAAATGACATTTATGTAGAGAACCTTTCATAGGTTCTCTTTCTACTTGATAGCTCCATCGACTGGAACTCTTCCATTAACATAGTTATGATTTAGCTGTTTTTATAATCGCTATTACGACACTGTTACATGTCTTGCAATACTGTTTGATACATCAAGCCTTTTTTAAGTTACTATGGTTCTAAATAAAGGAGTGATTTAACTAATGAAGTTTATTAAAAATTTTTTTTATTCTTGTCTTTAGGATTAATCGGATATTTTGTCATTACAAAAACAACATATGACTATCCTTATAGAACCTATAAGACCATTTACAAAATAGAAAAAAAAGTTGGAAAAATTGATAGAGAGAATTTGGTTATTTATAAAGAAATCCATAGACCTATCTACGTTTTCGAGGGAAAACTATCTAAATCTAGTAAAGTTATTTGTCTTGAGATTGAAGAATCTTCGTCATCACTAAAAGTAGTTGAGATCAACAAAAATAGAGCTATTTATGATTTATCGTTTAGTAACTTTCAGCGTGTACAAAAAACATTTCAATTGGAATAGTTTCCGTAAAACTATGTGATACCCTCGATTAACCGAGCTTTTTCATTAGATAAAACGTTAAAATTATGGTATATTATTAAGTGGAATTTCGTTATGAACGTTTTAGTTGCCTTTCGTCACTAATGAGAAAGGAGAATGCTATATGACATTCACTAACAACAAATTGGAATACCGCGTAACTTTAGATACTAACTTAAATCTATTTATTGTTTTCGACAAACAAGACGAAAACAAATTTGCGACAGGTACGACAATCGAAAATGCAGTACAAGAATTAGCAAAAATCGCATAAGGAGTGTAATTCTCTAATGGACAATTACTGTTCGTACTGAAAGCATCTACTGTAGATCACGGTAGATGCTTATTTTTTTCTGCTATATTTGTTCCAAATAGCGTTTTCCTAGCCGAGAAAACAAAAAACTCAGACCAATAAAAATTGGCCTGAGCGGATTCTCTATACAAAACTATTCTGTTATCTCCTCAACCGTTGGACTAATCCAGCCAAAATAATCCCTTTTATCGACCCATCACTCAGTCTGTTTAATACTCACTTTGATTACGACTATTAAGTTTTCCATCCTTTAATTCTATCGAAAATATTTTATTAGAAATACTCCATGTATAATTATCATAGGTATGCCCCCCATGACGCATGATCATCTCTGTATTTGGATACCCCATAGTTTCAATAATCTCTTTTTTGGAATAGTTCTCTCCGATTGTCATTCCATTAAACCCATCTAGAAATGCTTCTTTCGTTTCACCTTGTTTCTCACTAATAGTCAACGACTTGGATATAACTTTTCCGTCTTTACAAGTAATCATTGCATAAGTGATAGGGTCATCCCAAGGAAAATAATTCCAAGAATAAGAAATCGTTTTTTCTCCTGCATAATAATCTTCTGTCTTTGAATCTGGTTCTCCAAGCATTCTTTCGACTTGACTGCTCTTACTTCCAGCAACATCTGATTCTTCTTCTCCCACTTCTATTTTCTCAAAGACTTCTTTCAGAGATGGAAGATCATCGACTTTTTTATTCATTTTTTGATCATCTATAGAACTGGTTTCTTTACTTGTAATTGTCGGTTCACTCGATATAACAGTATCCTCTTGACTATTCAAATAACTGAATAATGCTAAAGCAAAACAGACGAGCAGCAGTCCAAGTACAATTAAAGAATTATAAAATATTTTCGAATTCCTTTTTCGCAAATTATCCTCCTCATGTTGCCACGTAATAAATGATTTTCTATGTATTTAATTTTAACTTATTTCCTTTTGCAAATAATCTCTTTTTAGAAAACATTTACAAATAATTTAGCTTTTTTTATTAATCAAAATTCGACTGTAACGTGCTCGGGCATCGTGCTTTTGGATACATTTATTCCATTCCTTTAATACAGCTTATTCAATTCTATAGGTATAATAAACTGAACAATGCTACATTAAAGCGATCCACGAGTTGTAAAACTAATCATAACACCTTATATTCAATAAACATTTTTAACCTATTCAATGATACTTATTTTTTCAGGTCGCATTTTTCTCTTTAACAATATATAATAAAAAAAGTTATGCTAATTCCCAAAAATAATTCTCTACAGAATTTTAGAGTCAACAAAACTTACAATTAGCACTATAAATATATAGGAGTGAGCGTTTGAACAACAATATCAAAAAGAAAGCATATAGAAATACACCTGCCTTTGTCCTTTTATCTTGGGGATCATTTATCTTCTTCTTAGTCTTAATACTTATTGGTTTGTATACGTTAAAGGAACCGTTAATGGTTAAGGGCTATTATTTGATGGGTTCAGTTGGCCTGATTTCGTCATCCTTTACGCTATCAAAAGTCATTAGAGACAATCAGGAAGATGAGGAACGACACAATAAAATGTTCCGTGCTCAAGATGATGATGAAGAATAAATGACATTCAAAACGGCATAGATCTATGCCGTTTTTCTTTTTAGTATACTTACCGCTGACATCTCATTGGAAAAATTTCTGGAAATGGTCGTTAGAGTTTTCTTCAGCAATCTTTATTTACAACCCCGATAACCTCTGTTATAGTTCGAGAAAAAGGAGCGTGTGAGGATTTGATTAAGATTATCGTACTTTGCTGCATTATTGCTTTGCTGCCTCCTTTCTCCCCATTAAAGAGGCTGTTCAAAAAATAAGTTGCTCTAGCAGCCTAATTGGCTGTTTTTTTACCTTTGATGGGCCAGATTAGGAGCGATTCCTTTTTTTGATTCCCTTATCATAGAGCAATACCATCTCCTCTGATTGCGTGGCTACTTGATTGTCTTCCGATCAGTCATTATTTTTTTACAATTTTTTCTACTCTCTGGTTCACTTCCTCTGTTTCCATTTTTTTCTTCTTAACTATTCTCAGTATTCCATTTTGCAATTGATTTGTGGTACCATTATTCAAATTACCACATAGGAGGACATTTAAGATTACGTTAGAACAATTTGATGAAGTGGACATGAGAGTAGGCACCATTACAGCCGTTTCCTTAAACAAAAGAGCCAGAAATCCCGCTTATAAAGTGACTGTAGATCTAGGAGAATTGGGCATTAAAAATAGTTCTGCTCAACTTACTAACTATACAGCAGAAGAAATTGTTGGCAAACAAGTCGTTTGTGTTTGCAGCTTTGACCCCATCCGAATTGGAGATGTCAAAAGCGAAATAAGAATATTAGGCAGCGATACTGAAGATGGATGCATTTTATTGACTTCCCTAAGTAAGGTTAAGAATGGAAGTAAAGTATTTTAAAGTTAGTCATCTTTAACCCTTGTGATAGGCTGCTTATCTTCGGGTAAGTAGGCCTATTTAACTTTGTTCTTCAATCAAAACCTAAATATAGTAACGAAGAAAAATCTACTTTCACTAAAAACAGAAAAACTCAGGCAGGCACTAAGCCTCCTGAGTTTTTCCACCCTATTCACTTTTTTGAAACCTCTTTTGCATTAGATACCTACATATTTTTTCGATTCAAGAAAAAGTAGAACAGTCCGACTATCGTAGAAATGCCGACCAAACCAGCAGAAACGATCATCATTTTATTTCGTCCTGTACCTCCGGTATTTGGTGTTTGTCCTTCAATTTTCTTATTCTTTACTTCTAATGTAATCTTATTTCCTTCCGCAGTAATACTGCCCGATCCTTCCACCAGATCATCATTCTCGATCGTAACAACGCCCAACTCAGAAATCGTGATCTCAATATCTTTATCTAAGCCAACATATCCACTTGGCGACTTTGTTTCGGTTAAGAGATAGCGTCCAGGTTTGAGCTGATCAAACGTAAATTTCGTTCCACCATCAAGTGTCTTATCATAGATGATACCGTTCGTTCCGCGCAGGCGGAAACTTGCGCCAGACAACAGTGTATTCGTGGTGTCCTTTTTCGTGATCTCCATAGTGAAGTCTTTCAATTTATTCGTGACTTTATGCCGTCCCGTTGAGCCGTTGACTTTAGTAATCAAGTTACCATTCGTGTCCTCTTCAACCGTAAAGACAAATTCAGGCATTTTTTCATAACCAGTCGGTACATCGGTTTCTGATACGATATACATCCCAACCGGCAGATTCTCAAAGGTCACTGTTCCCGCTAAATTTGGAGAAACATTCGTGATTTTCTTGTGAGACTTCGCATCCTCAACCTCGAAAACTGGATGGCTTCCAGCAGTTGGGAATGGCGTCTGTCCATCATTCTTAAACTTGTCAAATTGGAAATTAGTTTTCTTCAACGTATTGGTGACCTCAACAGTTCCACCGCCTAAATCATCTTTCGTAAATTCTGCTGGACTGTAGCTGACACTATGCCCCTGAGGAACTGATTTTTCCACTACGCGGTATCTGGAACCAGGAATATCAACAATATTAGTAAAGCTGTCACTCCAATTTTTGGCTTTGTTTAATACTTTTTCTTCGCCTATTTTCGTCCAAGTCGAACCATTCTGTTTCTGCAGCTCAACTGTAACGGATTCACGACGTCCCCAATAATCCTCGACATTATTGACTTTATCATTTGCCCAAACTTTCTTAACCGGAATCGAAATGATTTCGTCGGCTTTAACGCGAACAGACGGTACACCAAAATCTAAAATATCATTTGAACGTTCCGGCGTTGGTTGCAATGTGGTTGGACCATTAGTTTGATACCATACACCTTTTTGGTATCCGGGTTTTAACTTCACGCGGTAATCAATCTGAATCTGTTCTCCTTTTTTCAAGGATAAATTCGTTACAACGATCTCATTATTGGCATTTACCGTTGGTCCATTCGGCTGCGGATCAAGCGTAATTTGATTGCCATCTTTATCATAAGTCTTTTTCGTTGGACCAGAAACGAGTTCAAACATATCTCCGATTGGGTCGGTGATGATCCCATGATTGACTGTCGAGATAACTGTGTCATACCATTCCTTGATTCCAGCTGTTAAATCTTCTGTATCTGCGACAGTATTGAAGAAGTAGTCTGATGTATCGTTACCCGAAGTGTTCACCTTTTGCGTTGCCATTCTTGATAATCCTTTTTGTAAATCAGCGACTGGATGATCAGCGTTAGAATTTCTCGACATCCCTGCAGACACTGTATGAATCTCTATCCCCTCTTGCTTCAAATCATAAGCGGTTGAATTGGTCGTTGACAAGTGAGTACTCAAAGATAGCGCATTGTAATAGAGCAGCTTATCAAATTTGGTTTTATTCGCAGTTGCTTCTAAGTTACTACCATTATCTGCTTTATAGCCATTCGGCCGCTCTTGTGTTGGATCGTCCACCATCAACCAATTCTTGATGTGTACTTTATCCGGATAAATCGCATCATTTCTTGTCGCTTCTCGATTGTATGGATCTGGCAAAAAACTACTGTTGGGTGCACCGTCTGTCAATACAAATAGAAGTTTTTTACGTCCCAACGTATCAGAGTTACCACGATCAAAAATTCCTTTCGATTGTATCAACCCCCGTTGAGTAAAAGTCGGACCTTCTGGTGGTATTGCTTTATGATTTTTTACGATGGTATCCCAAGAAGTCGTATTACTACTTAACTCATAACTATACGGAGCTGAAAATCCTTTTTCATATTGACCACTACTAAAGAAATAAGCACCTACACGAATATTCTCATCGATCTTTGAACCTTTCAATTCATCGATCATTTTTTTTAGTGCCGCATTTGCTCTATCTCTTCTTGAGACCCCATTCGTTTTGGTACTCATTGTCCCTGTATGGTCAATCAAGAAGACAATATCCACCCCTGGTTTATACGTCGTATTCCCGCGAACATTCAAACGGATATTAAATTCATCTTCCTTATCCGTTTCGTAAGCCAATTTTCGGATCGCTAAGTTGGGATTTGAACTATCATCGCCGTAATTAATATAAGACTTCGAACGATCGTCTTGACTAACATTCCAACTGGTCAAACCATCCCAGCTAGTTGCTGGATCGGCGGAGTTTCCCCCTTGATGATTTCGAATCGTCTCTGATTGTCCATCAGGAGACCACGAATTCGTTGGGTATTTCCCGTCTTGTGCGGATTCTGTATAAGCTGGTTGTTTGTTCGTGTATTGATTTTGATATGCAGCAATTCCGCCGCCTCTAAATGTGGATTGTGTCGAAAGCTTAGGCCCAATCAGTCCCGTTTTTTCTTTGCTTTCAGCACTAGAAGAGCTGGTCGTTTCCTTTTTACTGGAACTTTCCTGCTTTTTACTTGAGCTTTCTTTTGTCGTTTCTGTCTGCACCTTCTTGCTCTCTAGTTTAAACGGTTTTTCCAGCTCCAAGGTATCTTCTTTAATTTCAGAATCCTCAGCTGTCCCCTTTTGATCCATTTCTACATAAAGCTTCAGTGCATCCATCGATTTAGGCAAATCTAAAACAATCTGTCCTTCCATCGCATCTGTAAAAGTCTCTTCTACTAACCAACTCTTGGTTTCTTTTATATTTTCAATAACAGGATAATCGATGGTCTCATTCTTTTCGTCCGTCACCTTTAATTTTAAACGTTGGTGAAGGTTTTCAGATTGACTTTGTCTTGCAAAAGTAATTTTCCATTGGATAGAATCGTCTTTCGTCTTATAGTCATATTCAAGTTTTAGCGCATCGTCATTTATTAATTCTACCTTTGTCGTTTCCGCGTGGCTGATTTGTGTATTCACAACATTTTCAACGATAAAAGAAAAAAGCATCCCTATTAGTATGATAAAATTGATCTTTTTCATCTTCTAAGCTCCCCTTTCCCCGTTTTATCCTGTATTCTTTCTATACCAATAGTAACTGATTCTTTTTTTTTTCGCTTTTCAACCCAACATTAATAAGTCGTTATTTTTAACGACTTAAACCTATAACAGCAACTTACCAAAGCAATATCAAGTTATTTGATTTAATAAATTAATTAATTATAAAGTAAATTAAAGTTCGTTTTACATATTAAATATTTAGTATTTGAATCAAAAAAAAGAGGCTGATAGCAACTTTTACCAGCCTCTTGCGTCAACTATTTAATTGAATCGTACGTTTTGTGAATATATAAAT
The DNA here is from genome assembly GCF_051714485.1 of Enterococcus sp. AZ128. NCBI lineage: Bacteria > Bacillati > Bacillota > Bacilli > Lactobacillales > Enterococcaceae > Enterococcus > Enterococcus sp. AZ128. The sequence continues at coordinate 86,272 of NZ_JBIORZ010000001.1, read as the reverse complement.
AAATACGAAATTTGAAGATATTTTCCTATAGCTAGAACTCGTTAACATTGAAGAACTGCTTATAATGAGCTACAGTTGAACACTTATCTTCGAATACTACCACTTTTCCCCGTTTGCGAGTTATTTCAAACCGTTCGCGGTTGACTCAAACATCTATTTTGATAAAATCAGTCTGTCTAGCGGAAACTAGGCATTGATCAATGTTAAGAGGTAGTCGGTGGTCGGCTGCCTTTTAAATTAATAATCCGATAATTTGTCTTATGATTAAGCAATCATTCCTTTTAGAATCGAGGTCATTTAACTGTGAGTATTGAAGAAGCTATTCTACTTGATACCTTGCGTTGCCGACTTAATTTCCTACGAACTAAAAACGAATACACCAAAAAACGAGTCGCTGACCAATTGAACATCTCTTTAGAAACATACGAGACTTATGAAGAGGGAGACGCATTACCCGATATTTTAGAATTGATCGACATTATCGATTTTTATGATGTAACACTAGATTATTTAGTTGGAAGAACCGAAAGCTGAATCATTCCGACTCGCGTTCGATTGCGTTCACTCATTTTTTCGCTCCGATAATATGTTAAACTAGAAGTGTGAATTACTGTAATGAAGGAGTGGGTAGTATGATTACCAGAGATATCGTCGCTTTTCTCATTTGTTCACTTGGTGCTATTTTGGGAGCATATACGATTGCTTTATTCGGCAAAAGATTGTCACTTTTGAAAATGTTTACCGCCGCATTCTTTTCTGGCGGATCACTCGTATTTTTTTATTATTATTTTGAAGGCTTTGATTCAAGCTTTATACCATTGATGTATTATGCAGTTGTTGTCACCTCTGCTGTACTCTTTTCAAAATTTAGAGACAAGCTGCACTCATGATCATCCAATTCTTTGGATGATTTTTTTATTTTCGATAAGTAACATCCAACTTGATTAGACTTTTACATTCACTTAACAGGGAATTAACATTCATAAGCTAAAATGAACCTAGAAGGGAGGCGCTAGCATGAACGAAACTAAAATGGAGGATCGTTGTATTTGTGTAACGTTCAACACGAAACTCAATCGATTCCTTGTGTATGATAAAAATGTTCCACATAATTTCGCGATCGGTGTTACCATCGAACAAGCAATCAACAAACTTAAAATTGCTGCTTAAGACAACTACTGAATTTCAGTAGCTTTTTTATTTTCTCTTCCTATTTAAATAGAGAAATTTATGATGGACGTTTTTACCTTCGATTTCATCCTCCTATCCTTAATAACTACTTTGATCATGTTTATCATCCTTGCTGATTGCCTCGATCACTAGACTTTTAAATTTACTCGATTAACCACTCTTGCGATACTCTTCCTTTTCAAAATCATAGAGAACAAATAAATTTTTTCTCAGATTTATTTTACAAACAAATTTCGTTTGTTACAATTATATTACAAGACACGAACTAGGAGGCCCATCCTGAAAAAGATGTATACATTTTTATTCCTGTCCCTATCACTTCTTACCTTGTCTGCTTGTAATAGAAATAATTCCACGGACACTAAGACAAAAGAACCTGCTGTAAGTACAAGTTCAAAGAAAAAATCCGAAGCGAAGAAAGAGTCTACTTCAAAATCATCAAAAGCCACCTCGTCTAGTTCGTCGCAAACAGCGCAAACGTCAGAGACATCTCAAGTTGAGCAGCCAGCCCAAAATAATCAGCAAGTACAGACTCCCGAGGCAAATTCTACCATTCCAAACCAAACAAATCAGACACCGCAAACGCCAATTGTTGAGCAACCGGCTCAAGAGGCAGCAACCACAAATGAGCAGACACAAGCCGCAAATAATTGGATGTCTCCTGAACAGAGAGAGAACTATATCAACGCAGGTCAGTTTGATCCTAATTATCTCGATAACTTGTCCCAAGCAGACTATCAACTTGCTGTTGATCGTGCACAACAAAGGTTAGAAGAAACCGGATTTGGTGATGTATCACTTATTTGGTATGAGCTATACAAAATGAATCCTGAGAGTACAACGCTTTATGACACTCCTCCCTATGATCCTTATGCAGAATAGTTTTTAGAGCTGATATTTCGTCAGCTCTTTTTTGGTTAAAAACATCAGATTTACTCTATGATAGGCTGAGTTAGTGTAATTCATTTTGAATTTCAAATTATTGTTTTTCCCACTAATCTTTTTTTGTTTAGAGAACTTGATAAAGAGGAATTACTAACTATGTCACTTAATGAATTCCCAAAGACCAATTTACCTGTTTCATTTCACCATTCTCAAAAATAGATTTTGCATAGCTGTTTCCCAACATCCTCATTGCTCATGAGCACCTTAGTTACCATTAACCTATTCGTATCCTATAACTAACTAATCACCTTTCGTTTTTCCAGCTAAAATACAAATTATTAACGTTTATTTTATATTATTTATCACTTACTACCGTTCGCGGTTGAAATTAGAAACATTCTCTTGTTAAAATCAATTTGTCTAAAGAAATTAGACAGATATTGTGCGCGAGCTAGGCTTCTTACCAATAAATTAATTTCCCCATTTCCTAGCTCTAAGACTGCCGTTTCATACCACGGCAGTCTTTTTTTTAGTTCCCAGCAATAATAATTAACTTAAAATTAAAAATATATTTACTTTGTAACCGTTCTATTGATATAATCACTTCATAAATTAATAATTGAGGTGATTGGTTTTGAACTTCTTTTTTTATAGCGATATTCCCAACCAAGCAAACGAACACTTGATTCACACTGATTCCTGCAAATCTTTACCTGAAGTTGCGGGTCGAAGTTTAATAGGAAAAGCAGCTTCCTATCAAGAAGCTCTAACGATTATCGAGCGTCAATGTCCTGAAAAGAATTTTTCATCATGCAAACATTGTTGTTTAACTTAACCAACTATTTTGAGCATCTTTTCTAGATGTTCTTTTTTATTGCCTCGGTCGATGAATTATTTTTTTCTTTCTGTTAGGTTATCATTCTTAGTCTCAACTCAAACTATGTTAGACTGAGAAAAATAGTTCCTTTTATAACGCAGCGTTTTGTAACAAGTCCATAGAGATAGAAAAGGAGATGTTCTTATGAAATTAGGTTTTATCAAGTCAAATTTTCCTCACGAACGCCGGCTCCCTTTACTACCTGAACACATCAAACACTTTGCCAATTCACTTTATATTGAGACTGGTTTTGGTGACTCTTTAGACATTCCTGATGAAGAGTATCTAAAGGCCGGATGTACCATCTTAACCCGTCCCGAAATTTTTGCTTTATGTGATAGCATATTCTCCCTAAAAAGAATCCCGCCATCCGATTATGACATGATTCGACAAAATCAAGTAATTATAGGTTGGACGCACCCGTTAGGATCTGGAAAAGAGTTTATGGAGTCTCAAGCGATTCCTAAAAAGCTCTATGTACTTGATATCGATAATCAAACTCCTTTGATGTACTATATGGGAAAGGCTTACAAAACACAGCTGATTCCTAAAAACTTTGTCTATCAAAATAGCTTTTACGCCGGTTATGCTGGTGTTTTGCATGCCTTGCTGAGTTTTGGATTACTGCCAGAAAGCGATGTGGATATAGCTATTTTGGGTTCAGGGAACACCGCTCAAGGTGCTTTTCACGCAGTCTCAAAACTCACTTCATCCGTTCAGCTTTTTTATAGAAAAACACTTCCAGATTTTAAACAGCAACTATCTAAATATTCGATTATCATTAATGGCATTAGAGTCGGTGATTCGGGTACCCCGATTATGACCCTTGAAGAGCAGGCTCAGACAAAAAAAGGCACCTTCATCATTGATATAGCAGCAGATGCTGGAAATGCAATTGAAGGAAATAGCTTTACAACTGTCGATAACCCAATCTATCAAAAAAATGGTCTTTACTACTATACTTTACCTAACACGCCTACTTTTGCTTATCGAAATATAAGCAGCATATTAAGCGAGCAATTCAGCCGATACATCTTTAAAAATGATATCTCAATCTTTATTGACGAAATTTCAGATTAGGTTTGTTAAGGAGTTCGTGTGGTTCAGTTTCACCTGACATAATTTCTGTAAAAAAGAAAGGAGATAATTTTATTTTTTTATGGCTGATATTTATACTGACGCCCATAAGCTTTGTAGTAACAATAGAGTACTATTAAAAGAGTCCAATTTATGTGGATGTTTTTACTGCCAAAGTCTATTCAACTATGACAAAATAACTGATTGGATAGGAGATACTGCTTTGTGTCCCATTTGTGATATTGATTCTATTATTCCAACAGGAAAAAACTATTCTTTCCCTGTTGATATTTTGCAAGGAATGTATGATAGATGGTTTTAACTTTTTTAAATCTGTAAATTACCGATAATTAACTACTTACCAACTCAAAAAAAAAACGAGCAAAAGGCCTCCGCCTTCTGCTCGTTTTTATCTTTCAATTAAACTTCAAACTGTACACGACGGTAGCGAACGATCGCTGCTGCCATCAAGCCTAGACCGATTACGATGAAGGCGATGATTCCCATACCACCTGTTGATGGTAATGTGCCGCCTTTAGTAATATTTTCAATCTCTTGGTCGGCTGCGCCTTCATAAGAGCCTTTTTCAACTTCGAATTGTACGTCACTTGTTAATTTTGAGAAGCCGCTTGGTGCTTTGGTTTCTCGCAAGTAGTACGTACCATATTCAAGTCCAGTTACTTCGAATTTACCATCAGCGCCAGAAACATATTTCGTAGCTGTCGCGAAATCTTCATTCGCTGCAACTGCTGTCCATGTCATTGAAGTAGCGCCAGCTGTTAAGTAGTAATCTACTCCGTTCACACGTTTGATAACGACAAATTCTGCGCCACCCAATGGTGCTTTGCTTGAACCCGCTTCATATTTGAAGAATTTCTTACCCCCAGTAGTGATTGGATCAATCGGTGGGTTCACTTTTGTATCGTCTTGTCCACCGTCATGGTTCATCGTTACTGAGAATTCGTTGTTAATGTCGCGGTCAACTGGTGTTTCATCAGTGAAAGATACCGTATAGTAGATTTCCATTGTTTGACCAGCATATTGACTTAAGTAGTTAGCTGTCGCAGGACCCGCCGCACCAGTTAAGTTCATCGCAATGTTAAACCCAGCATAACCAGAAAATGGTGCCGCTGTATTTGTATAAGTATCTGTTGCATTACTTAAGAATGTCGCTTCATTGATCGTTGTACCGTTCATCACGATCCGATCAATTCCTTCAAATCTCACGCCTACTGTGTCCACCGCATCGTTCATTTCCAATTTCGTATAACGAGGTGCGCCGTTGACGATATCACCGATTTGGTTAGGGATCATGAAGCTTGCACGGTAATGAATTTGTTGACCAACTTCAAAATCGTAAGCGCCGGCTGGACGTGATGGCAATGGATCGCCATTTTCATCCACTAATTCCTTTTCAGGATCTTCGCCTTCTACTTTATTCTTCGGATACAAATGAATGTTTGTGATCTCGCCATTCCCATCTTTAAGAGGCAACATTAAAACTAGTTTGTATGAACCAATCTCTACACCTGGTGATGCATGCTCTTCAAAGAAATAAACTTTGTAAGAACCGTCTGCATTTTTAGATGGCAGGTTCGCAAAATTTGCTTCGCCGTTTGCGTCAGTTGTTTGATCACCAACATCCACAGCATTTGGTGCTGCGTTTAAATCAAACGCATCCATGATTTGTTTTGCTTTCGTATTGTACTCTGCATCTGTTTCATTTCCCGTTAAGATAGCATCTAATGCATCATAGAAATCTTCGGTAATGTCCCAAGCAGTGAATGTAATCCCAGGCAATCCTTCATAGCGATCAAATTCCGTCATTTCTTTACCAGTATTTATCTGGCTGTCATTTGGAAATTCGTCCATTTTTTTCTTGTGCAATGTTACGTTAACTGAATCTGACGCATAAGCACTTTCCCCTCCACCTAGCACCCCTGCTAGTAAAGGAATCATGCATAGCAGCGTCGTTAATAACGCCATCCATTTTCTCTTATTTTTCATAATTTTTTTCCCCCTTGTTTTTGTTTAATCCAACTAAACCAACAATCATCAGCAACAACCCTAGAAAACAATAATTACGTATCAACTCATTTGTAGAAGGAAGTTCCTTTCCTGAGTAACTTTTTGGTCCCTCCCCTCCACTTGGTGTTCCAATTGTCTTTGGCAAGTCTTTCCTTGGTCCTGAGCTATCTGTTATCGGCGGTTCTGTCGATTTAGTTGTAGTCGTAGGTGTCGTCGACGGCGGTGGCTCTGTCGTCGGTATAGTCGGAATCTCATCATATTTGCAATTGAACAGCAAACTGGTGTATTCCCTTGTCGAATCAGCCAGCAGCTGCGGCAGATAGACGACGATCGGCAGCATATGATACTTCCCGGTTTCCCCTGAAGAAAGAATCAGGTATGCAGCATCTTTTTCGTTTTGATAGCGCGGTAACGTAATGCTCGCGCTGCCCTTATCATCCAGTACGAGCGATGTGCCATTGACCTTTTTCAATGCTTCGCTCGCAACAAATGCTGCTAATTTTTCTTTACTGGAATACGTGTTCATAATGTATTCCTTATCCGACTTTTCATTACTCGCCCGTTTGGAGCGCCATTCGGTCAAATCAAAAACATCGAGTGTAATGTTTTCGGTTCCTTCATGAACGAAGCCCTTTTCGTCTCGTGTATTTATCTGTATTTCTATCTGACTTTCCTCTGCAAAAGCAGTAACCCCCACGTTACAAATCCCCAGAATTAGTCCCAAGAGAAGAATCACTTTTTTCATTACGATCCCCTCCTCTTAGTGTGAAGCCAGTATAGGCTGCCCAGCAGGCCTCCTGCTGTTGAAATAACCCCGATTGCTACTTTGAAGAACATGGCCGTTCCCGATCCGCCTGTTCCAGGCAGCGGTCCTTGCCCGCGCTTCTTATTTGTGACAGTCAACTGAATAAGGTTCGGACTCCCCAGTCCCCCTGTTCCGCTGACATTTGAATTTGGCTGAATGGTGACATCGCCTGTTTGCGAGATACTGATCCTGACTGTCCCGCTCATTCCTTGATACCCATTCGGAACAACTGTTTCAGATAGACTATATTCACCAGGGCGTAACCCGGTAAATTCAAAAATCGGTCCGCCAGTTCTCGTTTGATCATAGCTGGTTCCCACCAACCGGAAGCTTGCTCCTCGCAAGTCATTCCCATCTTGATCTACCTTCTTGATCTTCAAGGTGAAATCGGCCAGCTTATTCGTTACTTTGTAAGGCGAAGATTTCCCATTCAAGGTAATGTTCAAGGCGGTTCCCGCTGCATTCTCCACTGCCTTAAGTTCGATATCTGCCATCTTTTCATACCCGGTCGGCACATTCGACTCTTCAACAATGAAATCACCCATTGGAATATCGTTGATCGCTACTTGACCATTTGCATCTGGTTCAAGATCTGCCGCTAATACCTTGCCGTCTGATTTTCGTTTGACGGTGAATTTCGGTTTATCTTTACTAAATGGTGTCTTGCCATCCTCTTGGTACTTACAGATCACCGCGTTACCCGTCAACAATTTATTCGTCAGCTTGACTCCCCCTGTTGGTACGTTCGCGGCAGTGAAACTGGTACTGTAATTGTAGTTAGGCTTCGCATACCCGGTCGTTCGTGCTTCTTCAACGACCCGATAAGCTGTATTTCCACCTTCGACACCTTGGAATACCCCTTTCCACTGGTCGATCGGCGTTAGAGTTAATGTTTCGACATCTTCCCAAGTATTTCCCGTTCTCTTTTGTAAGGTAACTCTTACGTAACTCGTACGAAGTCCCCAATAATTTTCTGTTCCCCGATGGCTGTCTGACCAGATTTTCTCTACTGGAATCTCTAAGTCTTTAGCCAATTTATTGATGACTTTGTAGGGCGAAGATTTTCCGTCCAACGTGATATTCAAGCTCGTTCCGGCACTATTTTCCACCGCTTTAAGATCTATATCGTCCATCTTGCTATAGCCCTGCGGCACATACGATTCTTCAACGATGAAATCCCCCAACGGAATATCAGGAATCGTTACTTGACCGCTCGCGTCCGGCTCCAGATCTGTCGCCAGAACTTTACCATCCGATTTACGCTTCACAGAGAATTTCGGTTTATCTCCACTAAATGGCGTCTTGCCATCTTCTTTGTACTTACAAATAATCGCCTTCCCCGTCAGCAATTTATTTGTGATTTGAACTCCTTTGCTCGGTACTGTTTTCGCGGTAAACTCATCCACATTGGAATCAGGCTTGGCATACCCAGTTGTCCTCGAGGGCTCAACGACCCGATAGACAGTGCTTCCACCTTCCGCTGTGAATGTATCTTTCCAATTATTTGCCGCATTTAATGTCTTCGTTTCAACATCTACCCATGAACTGCCACTTTTTCTTTGTAAAACAACTTTGACACTGTTCCCACGAAGTCCCCAATAGTTCTCCGTGTTCTTATACGTATCCGACCATTTCTTCTCGACAGGAATCTCGAACTTATTCGCCTTTCCCTTAACTGACGGTACGCCGAAATCTAACTTGTCTGTCGTCCGTTCAGGCGTTGGCGTTAAAGTCGTTCTCCCGTTCGTTTGATACCAAGTGTCGCCTTCGTAATTTGCAACATCCGTTTTCAAACGAAGCTTGTAATCCAATTGAACTTCTTGCTGCCCATATAAATTAATGTTATCAACTTTGATCGTATTGTTAGTAATAACAGGATCATTAGGCAGTTTATTCGTTTCAATTGCTGGAACACCACTCTTCTTGATTTCCTTAACAGTTGGCTTTCCTACTATCTCAAACATCTCTCCGATTGGATCTTCAATTACGCCCTTATCCACTGTCTGAATGACTGAGTTGAACCAATCATCGAAAGAAATATCAAAATCTCCGGTAGTATTAGCATGATAAAATTGGTAATCGCTTTGTGAGTCGCCAGTAGCATTGGCCTTTTTCGAAGCCATTCGATGCAATCCTGTGACTAGCTGTTCTGTTGAATGCTGTTCTACCTGAAGAGTCTTTTTGATATTAATCGCAATCGAATTGATCTCCATCCCTTGATTTTTGATATCTGCTGCTGTCGAATTGGCTGGCGTCAAATGACTATAAATACATTGACCCGTCCTGCTCAATCTGAATCCTGAAGGCTTATACGTCGTGTAATAATTAGTCAATGTTCCCGGTTCACGCAATGCGCTGCCTAAATATCGAGACGTACTTGTTGATGCAGAATTATTCGAAGTAATCCGAACTTGATCATAATAGATGCTTGAATCTGAATTTCCTGCTAACGGTACCTCACTCATATTAGGAGCACCATCGGTTAAAAGAAAGATAACCTTGCGTCGATTCGTCCCGCTTGCATTATTCAACATCGTTTGCGCATCCATTAATGCTCTTTGTGTAAACGTATTTCCATCTGCAGGTGTACTTTGATATCTATCCACTACGTTTTGCCAACCAGATGAATTATTTGACATAGGAACAATTCGATTAGAAGATGGATAATCCGTCGAAGAATAGATAACGCCGCCAATTCTCAAACTATCTGTATCTGGATCTGCTGCTTTAAACTTATTAATCAAATTTTGCAGTGATTTCATCGCTAAAGCTTTTCTCGTCATTCCGCCAATATTCCCACTGGACATAATCATCGAATTAGAATTATCCAACACAAAACAAACATCTACCCCAGGTTTAGGAATCGTCCTTCCACGAACATTTAACTTAACGTCAAACTCATCTGATTTAGCTGTTTCACCCGCGTATTTACGTAATTCAATATTGGGTTTCGATTTGTTTTCTCCATATTTAATATACGATTTCGTATAATCATCAGAAGTAACATCCCAGCTCGTCAATCCATCCCAACCAGATTCCTTTTCATAACCGCCTTGATGATTACGAACATTTGACTGCCCTGTCGGTGTCCAATAGCAAGTAGGATAGGTACCATTATTTGTCGTATACGCAGGTGTTTTATTGGAATATTTCGGTGGATCCATTCGAAGTAATCCGTTAGCTGGAACCGCCGTTGATGGCACTGGCTCTTCTTCTTCCTCTGCTTGCAGCGGTCCAATAAAGTCTTCCGAAGTTGTTGTCACAGCAGTCTTACTATCAGAAGTTTTTGTTTCTTCTTTTGTATCCTGTACTTTAAGAACAAAGGATTCTTTAACATCTAGAATATTCTCTTGTGTCTTCGTAACTTTTTCATCAGAAAGAGTCTGCTCGTCCATTTGAACATCCAAGTTAAGCTGCTTGGTCGTTTTGGACAGATCAAAAACAAGTTGCCCTTCCATTGAAGATGAAAAGTCTTTTTCGATCAGCCAGTCATCCTTTTCAGTCATGTTCTCAACAGCAGGATAAGTGATCGCTTTTCCTTTCTCGTTTGTTACTTTCAGTTTGAGACGTTGCTCTTTATCACTTTCTTCGCTTTGCCTGCTAAACGTGATTCGCCAACGATTCGAGTCTTCTTGCGGTTCATAATCATAGGAAACCTTTAAAAATGCTTCATCGATCAGTTCCGTTTTTGTAGTCTCAGCATGCGCGGTAACCTGTGACGGAAATATCTCAGCAATAAAAGAAAACAGTAGAACAACCAACATGAGTAAGTGCTTCTTTTTCATTTCATAAATTCCTCCTTTCATTCCTTTTTTCACCCACTCTCCCTTCCGCGTAACAATATGATAACTGATATAATTTCCTCTCGCTTTTTATGTTTTTTAATATTTTTTTGTTATTCAAATAGAGTGTTTTCGCATCATTTTATCGTTTTTAATATCAGTTAATGTTATTGCATCCAATTTTTTAATTTGTTATAAAGAATAATAAAGTTTGAATGTCGCAAAAAAAATTTGCCATTTGAATTATTCGTCAAAAACACGCAAAAAAATCCCTAGAAATAGATATTTCCAAGGATTTTATGAATTTAATGGCTAAAACCGAATGCCTTCACTTTTATCTACTTATTTAAACGAAGATTTTCTACTTACTTGTTCAAAGAAAAATCAAATGTGAAAAAAGAATCCGTACTCCAACAAAAATTGCCTTCCTCTTTTAAACAAGAACAGTCGCAGTATCCTAAGAAACTCAGTTCTCTAAACCTGTGAAAAATACGTTCCCTTTTGCTCACAAAAAAAAGATGAGGCAAAGTAGCTGCCTCATCTTAATAACGATTAACTTGTGTGACTATGCTGCATGTTGTGTTTTGCGGTAACGATTTACTGCGAATGCCATCAATGTTCCACCGATTAGCAAGAAGATCACGATACCGATACCACCGGTAGATGGTAAGAAGCCGCCTCTAGAAGTATTGGCAACCATGCCTCCAAGTAATGCATCTGATCCAGCATAAGAATCTTTGGTGATTTCAAATTCGAACGGTTGATCCAATTTTTGGAACCCATTTGGTGCTTTAACTTCGACTAATTCATAGTCACCATATTCAAGCCCAGTAATTTCAAACAATCCTTGTTCGTTAGAAGTGATTTTATGTGCATTTGGATAATCAGTTGCAACAGCTACCCACTCACGCTTGTTAGCGCCCTCTTTTAAGTATTGTTTCTTGTTAGGATCGCTAGGGTCTTTTCTAGTAACAACGAATTCCGCACCTTTTAATGCTTGATTCTCATGGTCTTTTTCATGTTTTTTGAATTTCTTACCACCAGTAGTTACGACTGGTAGTTCATCATCTGGAATTGTTTTCTTCTCATCATTTTCCTTATTTTTTAAATCTACATAGAAATTATTTTTGATATCTACATCTACTTCTGTATCATCTGTAAGTATCACAGAGTAAAGAATTTCAACTTTTTTACCGCGCCATCTTTCTAGATGTTTCGCTACCATCCTAGATTCTTCAAAATCTGAATTTTGTGATGAACCTTTTTTCGCTTCGTTGAATTTAAACTTAATCTCGAATCCCGCTTTTTGACCAGTTGGCAAATATCCCGGATCTTTATTTGTTTGAGTAAGATCTGCATAAATTGCTTTAGCAAATTCATTCAAAGCAACTTCTGTACCGCCGATTGTAACTTTTTCAATACCTCCGAATTTAACTCCATCTTTATCAATTTCATCTTTGAAGATCAATTTGCTATAACGTGTTTGAATCTCGTTGTTATCCGCATCTTTGATGATTTCACCAATTTGATTAGGGATCATAAATGAAGCTCTGTAATAAATTGGTTTGCCTACATCAAAAGAATAGCGATCTTCTGGAGGTAAAGGAGTCGTTTTATCATCTTCCATAACTTCTTTAGTTGGTTCGTTCTCTAATCTATTTTTTGGATATAAATGAATGTCATGATTAGGAGTTTCAGTATTTGCTTTTTTAGCTGGTAGCATTAAAACAACAGGTTGACCAAATTGTTCGTTATCTGGATTAGCAGTTTCTTGGAATAAATAGACTTTGTAAGTGCCATCCGCATCTCTATCAGGTAGTTTATCAAATACTACTTTCCCGTCAGTATCAGTTACATCTTGACCCTTTATTTTAGAATCAGGATTAGTTACATCGCTCAATTGGAAAGTCTTCAATAATGCTTCTGCTTTTTCTTCGTATTGTTTAGGCGTTTCATTGCCTGTTAGAATCAACATTCTATAAAAATCTTCAGTAACATCGTATACCGTAAATTCTACACCTGGTAGTGGGTCATAATTATCTTCAAATTCTTGAATCAATTCTCCCGTATTCTTTATTCCGCCATCTGGAAATTCATCCATCTTTTTCTTATGCAAAGTAACAGTGATATCTTGTGGTTCAGCCGCCGAAGCGCTATCCCCGAAACCAAGTAAACCCATGCCTATTGGCAGCAAACATACAAGTGCCATCAACAAACTGACTAGTTTCCCTCTTGCTTTCATTATTTTTCCCCCTATTTCTTTTTTTGTATTTTTTTGAAACCTAAAAGCCCTATTAAAATAAGTAACAATCCTAAGATCGTGAAGTTTCGAATCAAATCATTGGTCGATGGGTAATTCTTCCCGGTACTCGACCGATCGGAGCCCACAGGCACGGGTGTCTGACCTTGGCTGGATTCTTCCTCTGGTTCACTTGAGGAAGAGGTGATCGGCGGTTTGCTCGTATTTAAGTATTTACCGTTGATCAATAAGCGTACTGCTTCTTCATCCGATTCTGGATGCGTCTTTGGCAAATACAGAACGATCGGCAGCATCTTCTGATTTCCTGTTTCTCCGTCAGAGAGAATCAGATACGCTGCGTCCTTTCCAGCTTGATACCTGGGAACATCGAATAGGACATTCCCGCTGCCATCCACCTTATGCGGCTCCTGATTGATCTTCACTAATTTTTCTTCTTCTACAAATGACTTCATCGACTCTTCCGTTGGGTAAGTGTTCATCAAAAATTCTTGATCTTCTTTTTCATCCCCTCCACGTTGCTCGCGCCATTGCGTCAGATCATAGACATCGAACTGTAAATTTTCTGTCCCCTCTACTTTTTTCTCATTGACCCATGTATGGATCCACAACTCTACTACTTCACTCGTTTGCTCATCCATTTTTTCATCACTTTGCCCATCTGCTGCAAAAACCGTCATACCAAAACAACAAATTCCTAGAAGCAGACATACTATGAAGGAAATTCTTTTTCCCATTTCCAGCCCCCCTTCTATCGCGGAATAAGTGACTGCTGATCGTTTCTAAAAAGTACTAAAAACATGCTATCTCTTGGTGAAGTATGCGATAGCCGATGTATCAGCATTGATATGTTTGTATTTTTCAATACATTCACATTTCAAGTATTCCTCCTCCCACTGTTTTGCTGTTAATTCCTTGTCCATAACCATAGTAACTGATATTATTTTTCCGCGCTTTTTGGTTTTTTCGAAATTTCCAGTTATTAAATTTCAGTTATTAACGCGTTATTTCAGCCTTTCCATTTAATTAATGGGTTATTATATTCATTTTCTTAATTTTTTTTCCAAATAGTAAGACCCATTTGCTTTAATTTAAAGAACTCATTTGGATTAATGTTTCCTTCACATCGTTTTTTTGGTTCAACCTGACAAATCGCTGATTAATTGCTGCAACTGTACGATGTTTTGACTGGTCAAAAATGGATCGATAATCACAGTTGGATAGTCATAAGAGACTTCTTCGACACTGCTGGAAGTAACCAAGGCATCGTATTTCGCCAGTTCACGCATATCGATCCGAGTATCCCGTGCACGTTCTTCAACAAAATGGATCTTGAAATTGCCATAGATACGTTCTTCGATCTGCTCAGCTAGGAAGGTTTCCTCCGTCGGCGATAATTCAGAAAGCAGCAAAATCTTTAACGGCTGATCATTGGTCGCTAACAGGTTCAAGCTTTGCGGTACCATCGTGATCAATAAATAGGCATAGTTCCAGACAAAATCATTTTCCTGATAGATCCGATACTTCTTAACAAAAGCTTCGGCAATCTTCAAGACCTTCTTTACTGCTTGAAAATGAGTCTCCATCATTTTCTCTAAGAAAATCCCCCGTTGACGATAGAGAATATCGATGAATCTGCCTTTGGGCGCATACATTCGTTGATCGTTGACCAAAACGATCGTCAACTCGCTGCGTTCCAACTCATCAAGTGAAAATCCAATCAATCGATTAAATTCTTCTACCAATCCAAAGTGCTTTTGATAAAGATCGCGATAGGTGCGGCTTTGCTTCATAGCCGATTTCCATTGATCTTCACTAAAGATCAGCATGTCTGCGTAGGACAGCCACAAGCAATCCTTGATCTCCTCTTCTGTCAAACGAACTCTGAAGACTTCCAAGGCCATCCGTTCAAAAGATTCTAAGGTTTCTTCATCTGGCAAAGTCAGCGGGCTAATTAGTTCGTTTTCTGGAAAATGACGGTCATTTTTGATACGCCACAAACTGATATAAATGTTGTAGCTGAGCCTTTTTCTAAAGATATGACGATTCTCCAAATGATTGACTTGGATAAATTGATCCACCAAATCAGTGATCGCTTTGATCTGATAATCCTTTAGATCAATGAACAGGGATTCTAAACGATCCGATTTTTCTAAGAAGTAACGATAGTAGAAATGTCTGATGACACTTTCTTTTCCTTCTATTCTTAATGGCCGATAATCTAGACGAATTCCTGATTTTTTGAATGCCGTTTCGATTTTTTTCAAATAGCGCTGCGTATTCGAGGCGCTCAAATACAACTTGTCCGCAAGATCACTGATGCTTGAGCATCTTTCATAGAGCAGTTCTTCAATAATCTGAAACTCTGGTGATGTTTGAAGAACATCTGCGTATAAACGGTTGATACTTACATGCGGTTTGACTTGAATTTGGTAAAGTCCTTTGAATTTTTCAATACGAAAATCATCCTGCTCATCATTGATTATCTTGACGTCCTTCAATAGGATAGGCAATGAACACTCTAGTTCTTCAAGCAGCTGATCGCTTGGCAAGCCGACTTGACTTGCATAGAGTAGTTCAACAAAGCGTAGACGTCGTAAACTGCTTGCACCTAAAACCTCTCTAAAATCCATCTCCTCATCCCCTTTTCTTCCATACTCCACCAGTGAGACATCCCACTGTTCTCTCAAAAGTTAAAAAACATTAGTATCAACACATAAAGCCTATGCACCGATCTAATTTTTTCCTACCAACTGTGTCCTCTCATTTATCCTTGTCTGGAATGCCCCCACACTCCATGACAACTTCATAAGTGGGGGTTCCGTTAAGAAGAAACACGCCACTTTAGAATCCTATTTTTTGATCGTTTAAAATTTTTGGTGATTTAACCTTCCTATTTATGGGTATTTCGTGTCATTTTGCTTTAAAAACCTAGGAACTTTATTTTTTTGAAAAAAGAGTGTTTCTAAAATGAAATAACTCCATTTTCAAGAGTTTTTTTTATAAGAATCATCCAATTTTTTTACTATATTTCTCTATATACACATCATATCGAATCTTATTTTTTGACGCTTTTTCATTAACATTTTATTTATAGTTATTATAAAAGCTTAAAATCCTATTAAATAATAAGATTTTAATAATTTGTTGTTATTCAAATCTTTTTTTTAATAAGACATTAACTTTATAAATACTCAAATTACAGAAGTTTATTAAAAGATTTGAATTTAATCTTTCGAAAACAGTCAAAAAAAAAGAGTTTAAAAGCGTTCCTACAGCTTTTAAACTCTTTTATTCATATTTTTTTCAAGATTGAGAAAACTTTACTTTTTGCTTCTATTAAGATATAGCGTAGCGATACTCAACAGAATACCGCCAATAACCAGCAGCCCGGCTGTCAAAAACATTCCCTGAATTCCAATGGAACCTGTTCTTGGCAGAGCGCCTTCTCGAACACGCTTATTGGTTACCTTCAATTGAATTACATTTCCCGTATCACCAATCCCCCCAGATCCACTGACATTCGGATGCCCATTCACCGTAACTTTTCCATCCTGACTAATCACAAACGTAATCGGATCAATTATTCGCTCATATCCGTCTGGATTATCTGTTTCCGTTAGTGTATAGATCCCAGGTCGCAAGTTCGGAAAATCAAAGGTTGGACCATTAGATTTTATCTCATTATAATTAGGCCCCGTTAACCGAAAAGTTGCACCGGCTAGCCGTGTATCATTTTCATTGACCTTTTCGACAATTACTGAGAAATCCTTTAGTTCATTTCGTACAGCATAATCTTCCGTACTACCGCCTACTGTAAACACAAGCGATGTAGGCGGATTACTGCTACTTTCGGTCACATTAATCGTGAAGTTCGCCATTTTTTTGAACCCTTTTGGAACATAGGTTTCCTCAACTGTATAATCTCCAATTGGAAGTTGCGTGAGCGACACTTTTCCAGAACTATCCGGCTCTAGATTTTCTGCCAAAACTTTGCCATTTGAACGTGTCACTTTAAACTTTGGAAGATCGCTGCCAAATTTACCCTGTCCATCTCCCATAAATTTCCAAAACTGATAATCTCCCCGCAACAGTTCATTGGTGATCTTCACACCAGCCTCGCCCAAATTATCCGAGGTAAACTCACCTTTATTTACAGTAGGCTGCTTATACCCGCTGGTTCGAGCCGTTTCTACTACTCGATACTTGTTGTCTGAACCGCCTTCGACTGGCGAAAAGCTGGCCTTCCATTGAGACGTTCGTTTCAGCTCGATTGTTTCGACATCCTGCCAAGTGGAACCGTTCAACTTTTGCAAAGTAGCTGAAACTTTGTCTGGTCTCAAATTCCAGTAATTCGATTCTCCTTTGTATGTATCCGACCATACTTTCTCAACTGGAATCACAAAATCTTCCTTTTGATATCTAACAGATGGAACCCCAAAGTCTAACAAGTCATTCGTGCGTTCTGGCGTTGGTGCCAAAGTTGTCCGTCCATTTGCCGGATACCAGCGATTCGAAACAAAAGTATCATCATTAATTTTTAGACGAACCGTGTATTCTATCTCGATTTCTTGTTCCCATGCTAGATTAATATTACTAACATCAATTTGCCGGTTATTATTTGATAATGTAATAACCGGTCGATTTCCCGTTTCGATCTGTTTCCCCGAATTATCTACCTGTCTCCATGTCGGCGTTCCGACAAGTTCGACCATTTCACCTAATGGATCCGTTATGGTCCCTTTATCGACAGTTCGAACAATCGTCTCATACCAACTGTCAAAATAAGAGGTCAAATTGTCGCCATTTTCTACATCAAAAAAATGAAAGTCAGAAGCAACATCATTATTGGGTCCATTCGTCGCATTGGCTTTTTTCGTCGACATTTTATAGAGCCCTCGCATCAAAGTTGGTTTGATGCCTAATTCATTTGTGTTAACTGTAATCGCTAAAGCTATTGTATGGATCTCTATGCCCGCATTCTTCAAATCCATAGCGGTCGAATTCGTCGTCGTAATATGACTATTAATGACCCCGTTATAAGCTGGAGAAATCATCGTTCTAAAACTCTGAGCGCCTAAATAACTTCCTTTATTGTAATTTCCTTTAGTTCCTTTGTTGAAGTCTTTGAAGTGAAGTTGGTCATAGAACATTTCTGGATCGGCGGTTCCTCTATCAGCTGTCGTCCAACTCACATTGGGTGCTCCATCGGTCAGAACAAACAATAATTTATGACGTTCTTCAGAATCGGTAGCATCAGTAAAGATATCCCCTGCTTCAGCTAATCCTCGCTGTGTAAAGGTTGCTCCCATTGGATCAGCACGTGTATACTCATCCACTAATTTATCCCAATCAGCTGGATTCTTCGACATACTAAAAGTGCTTTTTTCACCAGATCCACCACTTGGCTTATACCCCCAGGCATTACGATCATAGTCGGAAAAGATATGTCCACCAATCCGAATATTTTCAGCAGCTGGTACATTGACGTCTTTCAATTTATTAACAATATCCTTCAGCGCTTTTTGTGCATTTTTTTTCCTTGATTGTGTTGAACCTGGTGATGCATTTGACATCGAATCTGAATTATCTATTAAAAATACAATATCCACCCCAGGTTTATAGGTCGTATTCCCACGAACATTCAGCTTAACTTTGAATTCTTCTGGATTATTGGTTTCTTGCGCGTACTTTCTCAATTGAATATTCGCATTATCCGCATCCCCATATTTTATATAAGACTTGGAGAAATCATCGCTTGCGACGTTCCAGCTTTCCACACCATCCCAACCTGATTGACCTGAAAGTCCTCCTTGATGATTGATAACATTGGTCTGTCCAGTTGGTTTCCAAGAAAATTCTGGATAAGTTCCCGCATCATGTTTATACTTCGTTACTTTATTTTCATATAACGGAGAATACATTCGGCCAGTTCCGTTTGCGGCAGTCGCAACTTGAGGATCACTCTTCTTTTGACTCTCTTTTTTTGGTCCTACAAAGTTTTCAGAACTCACGGTTGTCACTTGTTCTTCTTTCTTGATCTCTACTTTCTCCGAAGAGCTTTCTTTCGTTTTTTCCGTATTTTTTTGTTCTGCCTTCAGAACGAAGGGTTTCTTTCGCTCTAAAATATCTTCTTGGATCTTCGTTGCCTTTGACTCATCCTCAGTATTTTTTTCCCGTTGATCCATTTGGACATACAGCTTCAGTGTTTTCATCGATTGAGACAGTGTAAATGACACCTGTTCAGATTTCTCCTCTGAAAAATCCTTTTCGATCAACCAGTCATCCTGCTTGATCATGTCACCATCTGTCGGATAATCGATCACTTGGTTTTTTTCATCCGTGATTTTAAATTTTAATCGCTGTTCATGCGTATCATTCTCACTCTTATGCTTGAAATTCAAAATCCAGCGATTGGCATCCTCTTTCTGTTCGTATGTATATGAAAGCTCTAAAAACTCTTCATTAACTAATTGAATTTCCTTCGTTTCTGCGTGAACAGGAATTATTGATAAACCCGCTTCCACGATAATCGAAAAAAGAAGCATCACAAATAGCAATATGTTCGTCTTTTTCATATTACCCCTCCCCCTTTGTCGTTCCCTCATAGAACTTTAACCAATACCTTCAAAAATAGTTGTCCTCAGTAAAAATAGCGATTCCATCAATTGTTCTCAACTCAAAATTATTTATTCGTTATTTACGTCTTAAGAATAGCAGATAAAAAATTTTTTTTATTTTATGTATAGGCTAAAAGAAGCGTTATTGAAGCTTAAAAGAAGCACTAATTAATGACTATCAAATAAAAAAGAACGTTATCTATCCCCTTTCATTAATTGTGTATTAAAATAAATAATACTCATTTTCGAAATCTTAAATTAACTATCCGGATTTATAATTGTTTCACTTCAAAAAAATGAAGCGAAACAACAAAAGCCGTCAAGCATCTTTTTATTTAAAAATAAGAAAAAGTACTAATCTCGAAAGCTGGAGACTAGCACTTTTTTATTTACGGTCATAAGGACTAATAAATCAGACTCGACTTTATTCTTTTCCATTATTCGCGTGGTATGCAGATACACCACTCAGAATGACACCTAATATTACACAAAAGATTGCTGCTAAATAGAACTTGCGAATCCCAAAAGCGCCCGTATTTGGCAAAGCACCTTCTCTCACCTTTTTATTGACTACTTTTAACTTGATGCGATTGCCTTCTCCAGTGATTTCCGCTGCTCCGCTAACCTGTGAATGGTGTTGAATCGTCACCTTCCCATCGCTTTCGATCTCAAACAAAATCGGCTCCTTGATTCGCTGATACCTGTCTGGATTCTCCGTTTCTGTCAATGTATAGCTGCCCGGCCTTAAATTGCTGAAGGTAAATTCGGGCCCGCCATTTTGACTTTCTTCATAGTTTGGACCAGTCAGTTTGAAGGCCGCACCTTCCAAAGGCTCTCCCATCGGATCGATTTTCTCAATCACTAATGAAAAATCTTTTAACTCATTTATGACGATCGGCGGATCTGTATGGTCATCAACTTTGAAGATGAGCGCGATCGCTGAAGAATCTTCCGTGACCTTCACTACAAAGTCCGCCATTTTTTTGAAGCCTAATGGGACATGAGTTTCTTCTATTGTATACTCGCCAATAGGAATATTTTTTAAGGAAACACTACCTGAACTATCCGGCTTCAGCTTTTCTGCAAGAAGTTTTCCATCCTCTCGGGTCACTCGGAATTCCGGTAAGTCCCGGCTGAAGGTATTTTTCTCCACTCCCATAAATTTCCAGAACTGATACTCTCCCCGCAGCAATTCATTCGTAATTTTTATCCCCTCATTGGTCAATGTTTCAGAGGTAAAACGATCTTGGTTGATGCTGGGCGCTTTATAGCCAGTCGTTCGAGCAGGTTCGATTACACGATACGTAGTTTCAGCCCCGCCTTCAACAGGCGCAAAAGTTCCTTTCCAGTTCGTAGCAGCGCTTAAATCAATCGTTTCAACCTCTTCCCATTCCGATCCTTCCAACGTTTGTAAAACAGCCGTCACCTTCCGCGGTCGCAGGTTCCAATAATTCTCTGTTTCCTTATCGGTATCAGACCAGATTTTTTCAACTGGGATCACAAAATCCAATTTCTTATATCGAACTGAAGGGCTACCAAACTCCAGCTTATCGGTATTTCGTTCAGGTTTAGGTTCTAATGTAGTCGTGCCATTGGCTGGATACCACTGACTTGACACAAAAGAA
Organism: Enterococcus sp. AZ128; assembly: GCF_051714485.1. NCBI lineage: Bacteria > Bacillati > Bacillota > Bacilli > Lactobacillales > Enterococcaceae > Enterococcus > Enterococcus sp. AZ128. Next base: position 65,125 of record NZ_JBIORZ010000001.1, on the reverse strand, counting down.
GGGCTGGTGGTTTTTAATTTAACTGTATATTCGATCTCAATTTCCTGTCCGCCAGTCAAATTAATGTTGCTTATATCTATCGTACGTTTATTATCTGTTAAGTTAAAGCTTGGCATATTCTTACTTTCAATTTCCTCTGCGCCATTGCTTACTTGACTCAGCTTTATCGTTGCTTCAGGATCGGCCGCTTCAACAATGTCGACCATCTCGCCTAAAGGATCGGTAATTTTACCGCGATCAACGGTTCGTATAATCGTTTCATACCAATTTTTAAAAACCTCAGTCAGTTCATCTGGATTGCTCACATCATAATAGAAGTAATCTTCCTGACTATCCTCATCTCCGGTATTGGCCTTCTTAGTAGACATTCGATAAAGCCCTTTTTTTAATTGAGCGGTTGAATGATCGCCAGTCCCGGCTTCAATATTCACACCGATCGTATGAATCTCAACACCTTCATTTTCCTTAAGCCCCTTCGCAGTGAAATTGGTTGTAGTGATATGACTGCTGCCTAGTCCGCTAATTAATGGAAATTTTGTTTGATTTGCGACGGCATTCAATTTACTTCCTTGGCCGTAATCCCCCATAGAGCCCATATTCGAAAACGTAGTAATATGGAATGGATCATAATACATATTTGGATCAGATACGGCTTCTTTCGGTATCCAGCTTCTATTCGGTGCCCCATCGGTTAATAGGAAAAGCATTTTGTACCGCTCTCCAACGTTTGGCGCATCCAAAAAAATGTCTCCCGCTTCTCTTAACCCTCTTTGCGTGAAGGTACTGCCGACTGAGATTGTTCGACGGTATTCTGTCACCATACTCTTCCAATCCGTATGGCTAGCTGAAAGTGGAAATGTCATTTTCTCGTTGGATGTTTCGCCCCAGTAACCTGGCTCATAATCGGAAAAGATATGGGACCCGATTCGAATCCCTCCTTGATTATCGGGATACGTTTCCTGCAGCTTCGTAATGATCTTTTCGAAAGCTGCCTCAGTGTTCCTCTTTCTAGAAAGGGACGAACCGCTTCCAAAATTCAGCATAGAGGAAGAATTATCTAGTAGAAATACCAAATCAACCCCTGGTTCATAGGCCGTATTTCCTTTAACATTTAACTTGATCTTAAACTCATCCGGCTGATCCGTTTGTTGTGCGTATTTCCGAATACTGATATTGGGATTGGTATTATCCTCGCCATAGTTAATGTAAGATTGCGTATAGTCATCCGTTGCAATATCCCAACTGGTTATCTCATCCCACTCATTTTTATTCGCGTCTCCTCCTTGATGATTGATTACATTGAGTTGATTTTCTGGCTGCCAAGCATATTCAGGATACTCTCCGCCGGCATCAATCGTATAGTGAGGCTGTTTATTGGTATACATCCGTTCATACATTTTATCAATCAATGTATTCGTATGGACTGCCTGTGTATTAGCAGATGATTTTCCGCCCTCTTCTTTCGGTCCAATAATTATTTCAGAACTTGAATCGATAGCCTTATCTGTATTGTCCAAGTTGATGATAAAAGGCTGATCGTAATCAAGGATATTCTCCTGAACCCCTTTCTGATGATCAGCATTACTCTGTTGATCCATCTGGACAAATAACTGTATAATTTTTACCGATTGGGGTAAGTCAATTGTCACTTGCCCCTCCTGCTGCGCTGAAAAATTTCCTTCAATCAGCCAACCATCCTGCACTCTCATCTGATCTGTTTCTGGATAGTCAAGGTCTTGCCCTTTCTCATCCGTAATCCTGATTTTCAACCGCTGCTGGTCATTTTCTGTGCTTTTTCTCGCAAAGTTCAAAAGTAGTCGCTGCTGTTTTTCTTCATATATATAAGAAAACTTTAGTTCCTTTTCTTCAATCAGCTGAATTTCTTTCGTTTGCGCGTGTGTTGTCGCAATTCGTACAGTCAGCTCAGCTAGAATGGAAAAAATGACGAACATTAGTATCAATAAGCCGACCTTTTTCATCAAATACCTCCCAAAATCTCACATTTCTATAACAGAATAGCAGATAATCATTTTTTTTACTTCCTACAAAATATTTGGGTCGCGTTATTTAAAATAGACAAAAAGACTATTAAGTGAACATACATTCCAATAACAGAAGTTTAAAAATCCTATTTAATTACTCATTATCTAAAGAAAAGGTTTTTTATTTTGCAATAATTATCAAATAAATCGCATAGTTTATAGGCTATTGAACAAAAAAAGAGCGGTCAGCCTCTAGCTTGCTGCCGCTCTTTCCCTCTTTCTTCTATTATAAATATAAAATTCTCCACTCAGCTCTTCCACAAACTTCGAACAGCAAAAACCGAGACCTGCGAATACGCAAGTCTCGGCTGTAAATTAATTACTTAAATCTTCACCATTTGTTTCGATGACTTTTTTATACCAATCAAATGATTTTTTCTTACTGCGTTTCAAGGTTCCGTTGCCTTCATTGTCGCGGTCCACATAAATGAAGCCATAACGTTTCTTCATTTCACCTGTTCCGGCAGACACAAGGTCGATACAACCCCAAGTTGTGTAGCCTAATAGATCTACACCATCTTGATCAACCGCATCTCTCATCGCTTGAACGTGCTGTGCTAAGTAGTCGATGCGATAATCATCTTCTACATAGCCGTTTTCGTCAGGCGTATCAATGGCTCCTAGACCATTCTCTACGATGAATAATGGTTTTTGGTAACGATCGTATAAGTCGTTCATTGTAATACGTAATCCAAGTGGATCAATTTGCCAGCCCCATTCGCTTGATTCCAAGTAAGGGTTCTTCACAGATGCGAAGATATTGCCGCTGGTTTGTTCCAACAATTCCGGATCTGTTGTCGCCACGCGAGAAGAGTAGTAAGAGAATGAGATAAAGTCAACAGTATGAGCTTTCAATAGCTCTTTGTCGCCTTCTTCCATCTTCACGTCGATGCCATTGCGTTCCATTTCCTTCACAGCGTAAGCTGGATATTCGCCACGAGATTGTACATCAATGAAGAAATAGTTTTGACGTTCTTCTTGACGTCCTGCCCATACATCATCTGGTTTTGGTGTGTATGGATAATACGAACCTGCCGCTAACATACAGCCAACTTGGTTTTCCGGATCAACTTCATGAGCGATCTTCGTTGCGATCGCTGAAGCGACTAATTCATGGTGAGCTGCTTGGTATTTCACTTGTTCTTCATTTTCGCCTTCTTCAAAATAAAGGCCTGCACCCATAAATGGCGCGTGCAAGATCATATTAATCTCATTGAAGGTCAACCAGTATTTCACTAAGCCTTTATAGCGATTGAAGATTACGTGACACAAGTTTTCATAGAAACCGACTAATTCACGGCTGCGCCATGCACCATATTTTTCAACTAAGTGCATTGGGCAGTCAAAGTGAGTGATCGTTACTAATGGTTCGATGCCGAATTTTTTACATTCTTTGAAGATATCTTCGTAGAATTTCAAGCCATCTTCATTCGGTTCTTTTTCGTCCCCTTTAGGAAAGATCCGACTCCACGCTAATGACAGACGGTAGGTCTTGAAGCCCATTTCCGCAAATAGTGCGATGTCTTCTTTCCAGTGATGGTACATATCGATTGCTTCTTTTGCTGGATAAAAATGCGCGTCATCAAAATCGAACATTTTCTTTTTCCCCGCGATAACAGCAAAACGATCCTCACCGACTGGTGCTAAATCTACGTTGGCTAATCCGCGTCCGCCTTCGTTATACCCGCCTTCACATTGATTGGCAGCTGTTGCACCGCCCCATAAGAAGTCTTTTCTAAATCCCATAATTTCCCTGCTTTCTTTGTTCTATACTTTTTCTAAATCTAATTCACGTGCCACTTCATCTTGTACTTCGATCCCTTCTTTTTCAAGACGTTCGATCGTTTCTTTGAAGTTTGGCAAGAAGTCTTTATGTGCGATAAATAATTCGTCCATGATGCGTTGTGCTGTTTTACCAGAACGTACCATTGGATTGATCGTGAATGCTTGCAACGCTGTATTGTAATCACCAGTAACGGCTGCTTCGATGGTTAGTAATTCCATTGCTTTCATCACTTGCAGCCAGCCGCGTTCTGCTGTTGGCAATTCGCCGAATGCAACATTACGAGCGCCTTGTCCGCCGATATAAGCAGAAACTTCAACTACGCAATCCGCTGGAAGATCTGGTACTGCGCCATCATTTTTTGTTGAAACGACTAATTGTGTGTCTTTGTTAGAATAAATCGAAGCGATTGATTCACAAGCAGCATCAGAATAGTATGCTCCGCCGCGTTGACCCAATTGTTCTGGCTTATAGTCTAGGTTTGGATCTTTGTACAATTCAAATAATTCTGTTTCAGTTTGCTTCACTTGCTGCGCACGCGTACCAATTGTTTTGTATTCTTCTAACGCATGAGCAAGCGTTTCTTCTTCTTGATAATAGTAATGATGGTAGCCGCAAGGGATCATTTCCATTTGCTCCAAGATTTCTCTTGGGAACGGAATATCATGGATATTTTTCGGCATCCCTGTTTCATCGCCTTCATACATTTTATCAATAATAGCCATCGTGATGTCTTTTCCATGATCATCAGCAACCTTATGCCAATGGAAGTGATTCAAACCAGCAAATTTGTAGATTAATTCATCCACGTTTTTGCCAATCATCTCAGGTTCAACCATCGTGGCCATCACAGGTACATTACATAAGCCAATTACTTTGTCCCATTTACCATAACGAACAACTGCTTCAGTCACCATGCCGCTTGGATTCGCAAAATTGATCAACCATGCATCTGGACATAAACGTTTCATATCTTCAACGATTTCTAAAATGATCGGAACAGTCCGGAAGGCTTTGAACATTCCGCCGGCACCGTTGGTTTCTTGTCCTAGCATGCCATAATAAGCTGGAATACGTTCATCTTTGATCCGAGCTTCTAATAGCCCCACACGAAATTGAGTCGTTACAAAGTCAGCGTCTTTTAGGGCTTCTTCGCGATCTAACGTCATATGGATTTTTACATCATAAGGTGAAGCATCCCACATACGTTGTGCCATCGCACCAACGATCTCTAATTTTTCACGGCCTGCTTCAATATCGACTAACCAGATTTCTCTAACGGGCAACTCATCGTATCGTTTGATAAACCCTTCCATTAATTCCGGTGTATAGCTGCTTCCTCCACCAATCGTAGCGATTTTTACTCCTGCTGACATTCGATCGACTCCTTTTGTTTTTATTTACAATTCAATTATCTATCACGTAAAATTCCAATTCAATCCGTTCACAAATTATTCCATCTATATTTACAAACAAGCGAAAGAAAACGGTTTATTTTGTAAATGTCGGTGGATTTTTTTCGAAATTATTTCTATTTAGCCACATAGGTGTTTACAAATGCTCTATAATAAATGTAAATAAGAGGAGGGTTCATTATGTTACTAGCAGAAAAAATGAAGCAAACGGATTTTTCTAACGCAGAAAGTGCTTTAGTAGAATTCATTTTAGACAATGGCACCGCAATCGAACCCTTGACGATTAAAGAAATCGCTGAGGCTAATTTTGTCCACCCCTCTACCTTGATCCGCGTCGCAAAAAAATTGGGCTACAAAGGCTGGCTCGAATTACGAACCGAATTTTTAGCTGAGCAAACCTATCTGCAAACCTATTTTGACGATGTCGATGCCAACTTCCCTTTTCAATCGAATGACGGCTTAATGACGATTGCCAACAAAATCGCTTCATTAGAACGAACAACGATCGACGATACGCTAAGCCTGTTGAATCATGACGATCTGCAAAAAGCCAAGCAGCTTTTATTGAATGCAAGACAGATCAAGATATTCGGCAGCAACGCCAACCTCCTGATCTCACAAGATTTTGCGTTAAAAATGCGCCGTATCAAAAAGAATGTCGTTACTAGCCAAACAATGGGGGAAGATGCCTATGAAGCCTTCAACAGTCAGGAAAAGACCTGCTGTATTTTGATTTCTTATACTGGCGAAAATAATTTTATTTTACAAATCGCAAAGATTTTAAAAAAACGAAACGTTCCTTTCATTGCGTTGACAAGCATCGGCGACAATACGTTGGCTTCTCTCAGTCAAGCCGTGCTAAGAATGACTACCCGCGAACGCCTCTATACTAAGATCGCGAACTTTACGATCAATTCATCTATTTGCTACTTGCTGGATGTACTGTATAGTGTTGTCTTTGCCGAAGAGTATCAAAAGAATCTAAATCACCTGATCGAGATCAGTGAACTCGTTGATAAACGAAAAACCAGCTCCGCTATCATGGCCGAATCGCCAGAGTCAATGGTACAATTTTCTGAGTCCTTCCGACCAAATTAACGTCCTCAAGAATAGCTTCACGAACGAGCTTTAGCGGCGAGTTCGTGAAGCCAGACAACGTTAAGGACAAATCATCCTATTTTTTTTGCAAAACTAAACTAGCACTGTTAACAATTCATCTTTGCTGCAAACATCTTCTTGTTTGTCAGCTTCAATAATATCCAAGTAATCCGCTGAATTGGTTACGATAACTGGTGTCTCCACGCTGAAGCCAGCTGCTTCAATCGCTTCGATGTCAAAGCTGACTAATTTATCGCCACGTTTTACTTTTGCCCCTTGTTCTACATGTGCTTCAAAATATTTTCCATCTAATTGAACCGTATCTAACCCAATATGGATCAATAACTCCAGACCGTTATCTGAAATCAACCCAATCGCGTGTTTGGTCGGGAACATCGTCATAACCGTGCCATCAAATGGTGCCACGACTTCACCGACTGTCGGGTGAATCACAACGCCTTTGCCTAATGCTCCTTGAGCAAACGCTTCATCCTTTGCTGTTTCTAATGGCATCATATTCCCTTGAACAGGCGACGTCACGATTTCTTTACGAACACCCATTTCATTTTGAACTTCTGTTTTTTCTGTTACTTCTTCATCTTTCCAGAACAACATTGTTACTACAAAACTGAAGACCATCGCTACACCGACTGCGATAAATTGAGTGACCATGCTGCTGATGTCGCCTTTATTGATGTGGCTGACAAATCCGAAAACGCCTAGACCGCCCATCATATAGCTCTTTGCTCCAAATAATCCAGTGATCAATGCCCCTACAGCTGCACCAATCATTGAGATGAGGAATGGTTTTTTCTTAGGTAAAGTCAGACCATAAATTGCTGGTTCGGTTACACCGAATAATCCTGAGATGACTGCTGGAATTGCTAATTCTTTTAATTTTTTGTCTTTTAGTTTGAAGAACATTGCTAGTACGACCGCTGTTTGGGCGAAGCTTGCAGAGAATGAAGCGGCTAAAATAATATCAGAACCTAACGTTGAGAAGTTGATCATCGCTAATGGGATCAAGCTCCAATGCAAACCGAAGATTACTAGGACTTGCCAGAAGAACCCAACCACGACACTCATAAGTATAGGTGAGAATTCATACAATGCTGTAAAACCAGATCCTAAAATGTTCGTCAAGAACGTGATAACTGGACCAATAATCAAGAAACCAAAGAAGACTGAGATCATGATCGTAAACATTGGTACTAAGAAGGTCTGCAGCATTTCCGGAATCAGACGTTTCGCCAGTTTTTGAATAAGACTCGCAAACCAGATAACTAAAATAACTGGCACCACACTACTCGTATAGTTGTTTGCGATAATCGGTAAGCCAAACACTTTAATGAATACGGGACTTTCCAGAATAGTGTTGGCAAACAGTGTCATGATCGGCTTTCCAGCACCCAAAGCCGAAGCCTGGATCGTTGGATAAACCATCGCCATCCCGATTGCGATACCGGTAAAGTCAGCAACCTTGAATTTGCGAGCAGCTGTCAAACCAATGACGATCGGCATGAAATAGAAAATGGCATCGCCAGCAGCCGTGAAGAATAAATCTGTCCCACTACCTGCTTCATACAATTTCAGATATAGGAATAACGCATTGAACCCTTTCATCATCCCGCCAGCCGTCAACGCACCTAAGAATGGTTGGAAACAGCCGGAGATTAAATCGATTAAGCGGTTAAAGAGATTGCCCTTTTCGCCCTCATCTTCTCCACTGGATTCGCCTGTGATTCCCGCAACTTCTAATACCTCTGCATAAACTAACGGTACATGGTTCCCAATAACCACTTGGAATTGGCCGCCGCTCTTCATGATCGTTACAACGCCGTCCATGTTTTTCAACACATCTTCATTGGCCTTTGCTTCATCCTTCAATTTAAAACGCAACCGAGTGATACAATGCGTCACGCTGTTGATATTTTCCTTGCCGCCGACATTGGCGATAATTTTCTCCGCTAAATCATGATATTTACCCACTGTTTTTTCCTCCTAGTTTGTATTAAGGGATTCATTTTCCTTCAGAAAATGAGTCTGATTTCCACTACATTTGCTCTTCCACTAACCGACAACCTGGGAAATACTTCGAAAAGTGGAATTAGCATGGTAGTTCAATTCGTTAGAAACATTGAGTGGTTGTTCAGCGCTAAACAGTACACCCAAACGTTTATTGATTCATTTTTTGGACTAATCGTGCGATATGGATCGTTAAATATAATTTCTCGTCATTTGACATTTCATAGTGATATTTTTTTCTGATAAAATCAGCAATTCGTTCAACACATTGATACGCGTTTTGATATTTTTTTTGAATGATTAAAAGCAGTTCGTCATCCGTTTCATCAGTCAGCTGCCGATGGTTCATAATGCGAGAAGCAAAGAAACGTAAATGCGTCGTGAAACGATAGAAGTAGACAGATTCCTCATCCAATTGAACTTTAAAATAATAGCTGGTTATTTGTATAATCTCCTGCATCAATTCCGCCATCATATAGGCGTCTTCATTGTCACTTTCCGTTTGTGCATTCACTAGGTGCAAAGCAATATTTCCCGCTTCGTCTTCTCCTAAGTCAATTTTGAACTGTTCCTTGATCTTCTTTACAGCACTCACACCAACTGAAAACTCATCTGGGAATAAGCGTTTAACATCCCATAATAATAAATTTCGAACCCGAACGCCTTCTTTAACTCGTTGAATCGCGGCGTACAAATGATCAGTGATCGATATATAGAGCGAGTCATTCAACGGATTCTTCAATGTGACTTTTGCCTCATCAATAATGTCATTGGCAATTTCTACATAGGTGATTGGAACATCTACTAACAATTCTTGAAACTTATGGAACAGATCACTGTTCGCAAGATGATAGGTTTTATCGATCGCCGTCTCAGCGATCTCATCCCCAATTTTTTTCTGAAAGGCTAGACCACGCCCCATCGCGACAATCTCGTTATTTTTTTGATCGGTCGTGATGACTACATTGTTATTCAAAATCTTCTGAATCTGCATCCAATGCTCCTCCGTTCTGTGACATTCGCTACTAAAAATCATTTCCACCGACTTCGTTCACTTAAAATGATAGATACCTTTGTAATCGTTGTCAAATCCAATTTTGTTCTTTTTTGTAAAGTCACCTCCTGTTTTAGAGCAACAAAAAAACCCAATGAGGGCACGACAAATACATCGTACACATCATCAGGTTTAGCTTGTATTTAAACAATCACTATCCATCATTTGGTCTATTTAATTCAAAGTCAGCTTAACAAATCTAGAAAGCGCTGTCAACAACTTTTACAAAATTAATTTTTATTCTGGCGCTATTTGTGAATGGCAGTTATTTACTTTTTAAGTGTAGACAATGCAGCCTTTCCGCTTCAAATCAACGATCCAGTCAGGTAAATCCAGCATATGGTTCCATCTCAGATCCAGTCTTTGTAAATGAGTTAGATCCAATAAGCTTTTCGGTAATGCCCGTAATTGATTGCTGCGCAAATCGAGCTCGATCAACGAGGAAGCTTGACCAATCTCTTTTGGAATCGAAGATAAATTATTGTGCCGCAAATTGATCCGCTGCAAATTTTGCGTACGATAAAAATTGAGTTCGAAGTTAGTCAGGTTATTTTTTTCTAAATCCAAAACACGCAAATTCTTCCAATCGCTATCGAAAAAGACGAAATCAGCGATTTGATTGTCTTTTAGATAGAGCTCATGGAGATTATTGAGCCTGCCGATTGATTGCGGCAATCCCTTCAACTGGTTCTCCATCACACGTAATTCAATCAAATTATCTAAATGTCCAATACTTTCAGGTATCTCTGTTAAGTAATTTTCACTCAAATTCAAATACTCGATCGCTGGAAGCTTGTCGAATAAATCGGGTAATTGGCTCAATTCATTGTTATGTAAATAGACATAATCCTTTAAATTGATCAGCTTGAAAAAACTTGCAGGAATTTCTGTAATCTTATTGTGGCCAAAATCAATGTTTTTCAATTTATTTAGACTACCGATCGCATCCGGAATCCTAGTAATTTGATTCGCAGAGATATTTAAAACCTCAAGTTTAATCATCGATAATAACTCCGTCGGAAAGTCTTTGAAGTGATTATTGAAAATATTGACCTCTGTAAACATTTCGCTAGAAGCTTCTAGTCTAGGTAATTCTGATAAATTTTGATTCATCGCAATTAATTTCATAAAAACCTCCTTTTGATTAATTATATCAGCTAATCGGTACTCCTACCTGACAAACAGATGATTTGAATTCCCGCTACTTATCATTTAGGGTAATTATATTGTCAAAAGAAAGGATGGACATTCAATGACCAAGAAAATTGCAGCAATCGTCACAGATTTAGTAGAGGATGTTGAACTATCCTCTCCCAAAGAAGCGCTTGAAAAAGACGGTAACGAAGTCACAATTATCAGCTTCGAAGCTGACCAAGAAATCACAGGTAAAAAAGGAACCAAGTTCAAGAGTGATAAAGGCATTGATGACGTCAAACCTGAAGACTTTGATGCACTATTGATTCCTGGCGGTTTTTCACCTGATCAACTACAGGGTGACGCACGTTTTGTAGCCTTCGTGACCTATTTCCTAGACAAAAACGAACCATTATTCGCCATATGTCACGGCCCTCAAATCTTTATCCAAACGGGGCTTACAAAAGGCCGCACGATGACTGCCTATACAACAGTCCGGCCGGATGTTGGTTATGCGGGTGCGATCGTTAAAGACGAACCTGTTGTGGTAGATAATAAACTGGTTACTAGCCGTACACCCGACGATCTTCCTGCATTTAACGAGAAAATCGTCGAAGTATTACAAGCATAATTACAAATAAAAGGACTGGAATTTTTTCTAGTCCTTTTTTACGTATTTAAATTTTTCTGCACAAATCACCAAACAATAGATTCCCCGTTAAAGGAGATATGCCAAAATCAGAATCGCCAAAAAGCCAAGAAAGAATGGCGGCACATAGCGGAACACAAAATCGCTGCAAGCTTTCCCCGTTCTTCGCTCCGCTTCGTAGCTGGGGTCCTCTCTATGTCTGATAAAATCCCAAGGAAGTCTTGCGATAAACAGGCCATTGGTCAACTTCAGCAACACGCCAAAAAGCAGCAATAGGCCTGTAACCGCGATCCCGCCAAAACCGATTTGTTCCATCACATAGCTAGCCAAAACAACCACCCGCTCTCCCTGTTAAACTCACAATAAACACGTTACTATGAGCTGTTTTCATCATTCGCTCAACGCTTACACCTAGTCTACCACCAACCCTGTATTTGTTAAATAAAAAAACAGCCCTTAACAGGCTGCTAATACCTCGTTTAGATTATCTTACGTAGCCTACCGCAACACAGTTCAGTCCATTTGTTCCGACAAAAGTATTGATGACCGTTCCATTTTGCGGAAGATAACCATCTTTTTCTTTGTTCTTATTAAATTCCTTGATCGTAAAAACCACGATATGTTTAAAAGTCATACCCATACTCCTTTGTGTTAGATTAACTTTCATTTTATCAAATACAATCGGAGTATGTAAACGGAATCAATAAACTTTCTGACTCTAAAGGACTTGCCTAAGACCCTTAAAATCAGAAAGTTTGCATTTTTTATGCTGTACTATAATTTTTAACGAGATTTCGCAGCTTTGACCCGCTTATGGATCACACTGCCGACACCGACGATCAGTAAAAGACAGAAGATCGTGATCGCTAAATACTTATTTCGTTGAATTCGATCTGCTTCAGCAAGAGTCTCCTTCATCTCATCATCAAAAGGAATCCGCGTTCCTCGAACTAACAGCCGATGGCTATTAACCCCATAAGGCGTGCAGGTCATCAAGGTCACATAATCTTTATCTTCAACAATATTCAAGGCCTCGACTTCTGTGGGCTCGATGGTTTGGATCTGATCTACTTTGTAGGCCAGTGTCTGATTTTTATATTCCAGATAGAAGTGATGGCCTTTCTTCAGTTTGGGCAAATCACTGAACAATCGTGCTTCCTTTAATCCCCGATGAGATGTGATCACCGTGTGGGTACTTTTACCGCCATTCGGGTACGATGTTCCTTCCAGCAAAGCGGCCCCGCGTTTTAGAAAAAGACCGTCCGTCTGATCAAACACCGGTAACGCAACGCTGATTTTAGGAATTCGAATAACGGCAATCGTATGTTGCTGATAATAATCCTTTTCAAGTTTAGTCGCCTTTGCTTCCTTTTTAGTAAACGGGTCGCTGCCGGGGACATCCATCTTGGCAATTTTTTTGTTTTCTGCTTTAATTCGTTGTTGCTCCTGCTGGATTGCTTGGCGATTTTCAGCGTTGGATTTTTCTTGATAATAATTGATGACTTGCTGATTCCAAAAATTATTCAATGTATCTCCAACAACCGGATACAGCAGCGCACACAAGCCCCCGATCATCACTATGAACATCAGCATATCTACGAATAATTTTTTGTAATTTTTCTTCATCGAACCACCAATTTTCTTACTTGTCAGTCAATCGATGTCGTTGTTTGAAGTAGGTGATTCCGCTGACCAAACCAATGATTCCTATCACGATCAGTCCAACGATCCCCATTCCTCCAGTCATCGGCAGAATCCCTTTGGCTTTGTTTTCCACTCGCAGAATTTGACTTTCTCCGGCTCCGTCGGCGGTAAACGTCATATCTTTTAATTTTACGTAGCCAGCGGGGGTTTTTGTTTCAACCAAAGTATAATAATCCGCTTCATCTGATCCAAGACCATAAATCCCAAACTTTCCTTCATCGTCAGAAATGAGCCTTGTCGCATCCTTTTCATCAACAACCCAATTAACGACATAGTTTTGGGCATAACCTCTTACAGTCGGAACGAAATCTCCAGTATCTTCCGTCGTCAGTCTCATAAAATCGCCGGCTTTATTTTTTATCGCAAATTCGGCATCTTTTAATTTTTTATCTGATTTGCTATCGACTTTGACAAAACGTTTCGCATAAGTCTGGATGCGCTGCTTATCTTTCGAATCGCGGAAGCAATTCTCAAAGACCACATCATTGTCAATTTCTTTCAGATCCGTTCCTGCTTTGACTTTCATTGTAGCTTCAAAGGACAAGGTTTTCGTCGCATGGCGCGCTAAATTCCCTGGAGTAAATGTAATGCTAAATTGATTTGATCCCGGCGCCATAGCAAATTTCGGAGACAATCCCGTCGGTTCTCCACCATCTACTTTGATACTCTTTAAAATTTTTTCTTCACTGCAGCAAAGTTCCAGTCGCTTATCAAAGGTATCGATCAGTTTATATGTGTTATAGATTCCGACATCTTCAGGGATTTTTTTCGAAATAATGTAGGTGATCTCTTGCCCATTTCGAACGTCATTATCGTCTACCTCTTTTTTTACATTCGGTACCTTGAAATTATAGGCTTCAGCGATATTATCGCCAAATGGTTCTTCCAATTCCTTCGGCTGCAGCTGGTCATCATAATAATCGTATTTGGTTACTTTCCACTCATCTGATACAGTAACGGATACCTTTGGATTGATTCTAAAGTGAAATTTATAATCGTTCTCTGGATTCTCATCTTGCTTTTCAGATGTCGCTACATCACTTTCAATTTCATAAAATTCATAGATTCCTGGTGATAAGATCAGCCCTTCTGCTTTCACGATGCCGGCTTTATCAGAGATAAACTCCGCGGCACGCTCTTTATCGGCTTCCACTATATCAAAATCATTCGTAGTAGAATTATAGTAATTGCCGTCTTTTTTCTTTAAAATAAATTTCGCACCTTTTAGAACATCTTTCTTTCCATCCGAATCAATGCCGTATTTAATAAACTTCACATCATTCGTCGGCATTTCATTTTTTGGATAAACATGCACCTTCGTTCTTAGAACGCCAGCCTCATCATGAGAGGGCAGACCAATAACAAAGGGCTCTGATTTGGCTGGAACGACTCCCGCAGGAAACGTTGTCTGCTTGATCAAATAAATCGCATTTTCTTCTCCAGATTTTATTGGCAAAGCGAGTTCGGCTAATCCGTCACTGTCTGTCTTTGGAAAGGCATTTCCAGTTATGGTTGAAGTCTCTGCCTTTTTTGCCGCCTCGATCGCTGTGGTTTCTTTTGCTGCGTGGTCACCACTCGCCGTTTCGTAAGCTTTCCAATAAATATCGGTAACATCATAGGCGGTGAAGATCGAGCCTGCCAACGGTTCTCCTGTAAAATCGAGCATTTCATCGCCAGTATTTTGAATTTCATTTGGCAGTTTATCGTATTTTAAATTATGGATGACGACAGTCTGTTCACTATTTGTCCCAGCCTCAGCTATTCCAACAAATCCTAGTACCCCTTGTGACATTACCGATGCTAATAAACCGATCATGAGAAATAACTTTTTTTTGATTGTCATTTGATTATTCACTCCTTCTAGTTTTCCGCTTAAACGCTAGCACAATGACTCCTACGACTAGGCTTCCGCCGATCAAGATAAACAACAGATTTCGCGTATCATTCATTTTCGGGTATTGAGCAAGCGGCCCTGTAGCAAGTTTCTTTGTTTCTGTCGGACTAGGTTTCTCTGTTTGTTTGCTCGGCGGCGTCTCCTTTTGATTGACTACTTGCAGAATGCCCTTAGAAAACGTATAGCTGCTCTCAGAAACCTCAAAAGGAATTTCCTTTTTACTTACAAGATAGCCGTCTGGAGCTTTTATTTCTTCTAATGAATAGTTGCCGTAACGCAACCCCTTGATTTCAAAGAAGCCATCCTCATTCGATGTTCGCTTAAGTAGACTTGCCTCCTCTTTCTTTTTGGTCCACTGATACTCTTTTTCGCCTTCCAGCAAATACTCCCCTTTCGCGTTTTTAACAATAAACACAGCATCTGATAAGACGTGATCTTTCTCTATCGCATCGACCTTAATGAACTTCTTCCCGCCCGTTTTGACCTTTCTTTCCCGGACGATCGTATCAAAATCGGTTTCCAGCTCCGCTTGGTTGATGATGTCCTGATCAACTTTGCTCGGATCTTTTAAGGTCATCGTGTAGCTTATCGTTATCTTTTTTCCGATATGGGCCTTTAGTTTTGCCAGATCAAAGTTTAATGTAAACCCATGATCTGAAGTCGCTAATTGGTAACCGTCATAGTTTTCATCAGCTGTTTTGACTACGATCGATTGCGCATCCAGCAGCAAACTTTCATCGGCTTGATCTGAAATCAAAAACTTGGTGTACATCGATAGACTAGATGGCAGCTTCGTCGTCAATTCATACATGATTGGCTCCCCCAGCTGATAACTTGGTTGTTGACCAAGAATCTTTTTTTCAAAGGGCGGGTGAACGATCTCATTCTTGGGATACAGATGGATCGGCCCTTCAAGGAGTTCGCCAACTGGGTCGATTATAGGTAAGGCTACGACCATATCGACTGCTTTACTCTTAACGTCGCTTGGTGCGGCACTCTCGCGAAAAAGATAGACCGCATCCTCGCCTCCAGAAAGCTTTGGCAAATGAAATTCCGCGACCCCATCTTTGCCGCCTATTGTCGCTGTAACTTGTTGTGCGAGAAACGTCCGATCAGAAACATCCATATTTTGCAGCTCTGATTGAACTTTCTTCGCGTCTTTTTCTTCTGATTCAGCCAATAAGCGATAAAAATCGGCGGTCACATCGTACACGTCAAATGTCACACCATTCAGCCCGTCGTAATCCTTCAGGCGTTCGTCCCCCTCATTCTGACTGGCCTCAGGCATCCCGTTTTCTGGAAATACAAGCTTGTGCAAGGTAAATGCCATCGTGTCTGTCTCTGCTGCATCGGCCTGCCCGCCCATTCCCAAAAAGCCAGAAAAGAGAATCGCGAGCATCATGAGTGATCTAATGAACTTTTTCATGACAAACCCTCCTTTCTCTTCATTGGAAAGTGATACCACAGACCAATCAGCAAGCCGATCAGGCCTAAGGTAATCAGTAACGCCCCGCCAGCTCCGCCTGTTTTCGGCAAAGGTGTCCGTGGATTGTTTCTGGCAGTGAACTGGATTTGAGAATTCTGCTCCCCTTCGCCCTTGGTGACGCGGACATCCTGCTCATCAAGGTCATCGCCGTCATATGTCACAGTGACCTTTCCTCGTTCAGAGATTGAAATCGTAAATTCTCCCTTCAATTTAACGAAACCATCTGGCGCTTTTGTTTCTTTGACTGTGTAGTTTTTTCCTAACTGAAGCAGATACACGTTACCGCTATCATCGACAAACTTTCCGACACCATCTTCACCTGTCTCTGCTTTCGCCAAAAGCTGTTCACTGCCAGTCTCAGTTAATGAAAATTTGCCGCCCTTCAGACTGCGCTCACCAATCGCACTTTGCTTCAAGATCGATAGTTCAAAGGGCTTGCTTCGCTTGTTCTTATGTTCATGGAGGTATTCGTGATTCGGTGTCCTATCATCGATCGTAAATGTATGGACAGTGTCATCCAGCTCATACCCATCCGGCGACTTTGTTTCCTGTATCGCATAGGTGCCATAACGAAGGTTCGCGATTTTTTCAAGATCGATTGGTGCGCCATCTCCGATTTGAACGATCCGATCCTTTTTGACTTTGATGTTCGGCAGAAAATCGTGCAGCTCTCCATCTTTATCTACACGGAAAATCGCAAATTCAGCGATGCCATCGATCAATTCATTTTCGTCATCCACTTTTCTGATTTTTAATGCGCCGTCTACTCCACTAGAAGTTCCTGATCCTTGAGTAGACTTGACTTCTACCTTCTTGATCGTTTCGCTGATTTGCTGCTCCCCGCCAAAAAGGGTGGCACAATTGGCTATTTGCGTCCCGTTTTTGATCGCTGGATCAATGTTAGTATGGTACTCGATGATATAAGGCTCTGATATAGATTCGCCTAAAGAAATCGTTAATGTTTGCGTCCCCTTCTCAAGATCATTCGTAAGCGTCGCCGAACGCCCATCCTTAGTCAAATCAACGGGTTCGCTTTTTACGTATTGCCCATTTTGCTTGACTGCTTTATATGCTTCTACTTTTACTTTCCCATTTTCTTGTTGGAAGGTTTGTTCATTAATGGTTACTGTATCGGTAATGATCGGTTTATTGATGGTTCGACTGTCCTTATTCAGCACGATTTCATAATTTGCCTGCAGCATAGCCTCGCTGTCATTCATTTCTTGACTGCCGTTCTTGGTCAGCCAATTTCCTTTATAGCTTTTTTCTACAAATGCTTCGATTTCAAGTTTTTCACCTTCGAATTCCATAGACGCTTTATTTTTATACTTAAAGACATCCTCATCCGCCTTCACTTTAATAAAAAGTGCAAAAGGTTCATCAATATCTTTCAAAAGCTTGATATCAAAGCCTTCAGAACCATCTTCATTTGGAATACGCTCATAATCAACATGCTCCTCAAGTTTGGGGCCGAATCCTGTTAACCCATATTCGGGTCGACCATGGGTTACTTTGTGTATCTCGACCTCTGGATTCGTTTGCCCTTCATGGATATCCTCATGAATGATCGTTCCAGCCTTTAATTTCAATCCCCATGAATTTATCGGAACGGTCCAATAAACCGAATCTTCCGCTGGTTTTTCTCCTGCAAAAGGACTGACCTGATTTTTATATTCCTCTTTCACCCCTACAAATGCCCCATATTTCCAGCCATTTTGACTCATTTGGATGTCGAGCCACATCTCAGCTTCATCCGAATCGTATCCTTCTTCTCCATTTTCTTTCCAATACGTAACGATTGCGGAATTCATGAAATAGTTGCTTCTGCCTCGCGAATTTTCGCTTTGTTCTTCCATCATAAAGTGGGTATTGTAGCGCATTTGCAGCGTTTCACTCGTTTCCGCATACGCTCCGATCAGTTTAACCACGAAACCCTCTCGATAGTTTTCCCCTTTAGATACTAATTCGAAATCTTCTCCTTTTTTTAATTCACGAGCCTCATCAATGTCATTATCGTCTACGGGATTCTTTTTCAAAGGATATATATGAAGCGTCCCCTCATTCAATCGCAAAGCACTTTTATTACCGCCATCAACTCTGCTGTATTTATCTTCGATCACGGCATTTTTCATCACAACTTTATTCTTATTGATTGAGGTCCACCAAGTTATTTCTCGGTTCATGTAATCTGTTCCGGCGTGGTATTTGATCACCCCTAACAGATCATCATCCCCGACCCCGCTGCTGCCATCATATCGCTTCCCTTCGACCCATAAATAATTGGGAATTTCTTCGTTGGTCGGCAACGGCAGTTCAAATGCATTCGTTTGGTAGCTGAGATAATAAGTCCCCGCTTTCGCAAATTCGATCCCGAATCGTATGATCTGTTCCTTTCCATCATTGTCCTTTTTCGTTACCTCTTCTGCTTTAATAAAGTCCCAATCTTCTGGATCAAGCGGCTCCCCTCGAGCATTCGTGATCTTTAATGTTGATTGATCTAAATAATGCAGCGCTCCTTGCGGCCAACTATCATTTTTATACATCTGATCCACGATCGTCCCGCCAGCGTTATTGATCGTCGCCTTGATTCGCCAATCCAAGATTCCCTTTTCAAACTGAGAATCAATCAGGAATTTATAGCTGGGGATATCGACCAATGAGACAGTCGCTAGCGCACTGTTGGCTATGAAGTTTTTCCCTTCAATCGCGGCTGTATTTTGATAGTCATTCACGCTGACGGCATCCGTGATTTTCGAACGAATGATGAATTTTACCGGATGCGTTAATTTTTCATTCTCTCGATCTAAATTAGGAAACGTTAATTCAAAATAAGGTCTAGCTCCTTCTGGTCTAAACTGCAAGCACTGGTAAAACCCAGACTCCGCCTCTTTCCAGCCCCCCTGCCCATCGGGAACTTCACATTTTGTGCTTGAAAATTCAAGGTAAGCTTGTAACGTGTCTGTAACTTTGACATTCGACAGCTTTCGACTATTCGCATTGATAATAACTTCCCAGGTGACAACATGATCATCGCCAATGGAACCGGTTTTGGTGATATCAGCCTTAGCAATATCAACCTTTACTTCACCACTTGTATTTCCATCCTCATCAATCTGCTCTTCGGTAATGATTTCATTCCTGGATTGATCCACATCCAATTGTGTAAAAAGATGGACTGTTCCCTCACGATTACTTACTGCGGCTGCCTTGTCATTAAATCTGATGGTTAACAATCCATCAAGACTTAGGTCAAACGTTCCGAGGGATTCACCGCCTGGCACAGTATTTTCTAATGGCTGATTCTTTATCGTCTGATGCACCGCAAAATAGTCCTGCAGCTTATAGGTGTAGTAGTCACCAGCTTGAATCTCTACCTCATTGTCCAACATCCAATTAAAATCGATTTGAATATTATCGTCTCGAGTGGGTGGTTCCTCATTTGAAAAAGGATTGCCATCCTCGTCCAAAACCTGCATACCGCGGATTACCCAAACCTTCAATTCATTTAAATTTCTTCCTTCAGTTTGACGCCGATCATTCTCAAAATCATTTTCAACTGCTGTTTCAACAAACAGTGATTTCACTACTTGATTGCCAAAATCAAGTGCCACTTCTGAGACACCTGTTTTAGGTACTTGTGCTTGCAGTGTTAGGCTGCCTTGGTAGTGCTCAACAGAGTGATAGTCCGGAACCCTTTCATCAGCCGTCAGCTGATAATTTTGAGCGAATATAAATTGAACCACACCATCGCTTACTTGAAAGCTGCCCATCCCATCTGGCAAAGTGCCGCTTTGTTCACTGTAAGTCAGCTCTGCTGGCAGTATTAGTTGTCGGGTGTCGCCCTCTTCAATCAGGTCCGGACTGCTCATTTGCCACATAAGTTCAATGGATACGAAATCCTGCTCGTTGACCAGATGATTCGGTGTGTTAGGTTCTCCCTTCGAATTAAAAACGACCGCATCCGTCACCTTGATTTCGCTTTGAGTGTCCATGTTCTCGGCTCGACTGCCTGCATTTATCGGAACCAAACTAATCAATAAGCCAATTACTACCATCACACTTGTCATCCAACTTGCCTTACGCATATTTCTCATCTCCTCCTCCAAAGAATTCGGAACTATAATAAGTCATCAAAATTCAATTATAATTACTTGAAATCACTGGAATATAATAAAATTCACCTTAATTAAATCCTAACAACAAACTTTTTATTCATCAAACTAGCCTAAAAATGTTAAGTCCCTGCCAAAAAAAAGCTTTACTTGTAATTTAACAAGCCTATTTCCCCATTCATTCGTTAGATTTTTTTTTATCACTGTTATGAAGAAGCTAATTTTTAACATCCAAAGTCACTATCCTAAAAAAAAACTTACCAAATTGATTTTCCATGACGATTTGAAGTCGATTTTTGCCTGTATGACAGTCTTTTTTTAATTTTTACTTTGCTATAACGGTGAAAAACCTTTTCCCATTTTTTTTCAAAATCTTTATTAATTTGGTCAAAAAAAGACCTTAGAATCACGTTACTAAGTAACACGATTCTAAGGTCCCTAAAATGAACGATAGCCCGCTCAATTAAGAGCAGGCTATCTAACTAATCAATATTTGTTATTCTAAAGTTGAGGGTGTTGACTATTACTAAAAATTAACTATTTCTCGTTTAAACGATGTATTCCCAAATCCTTCTAATACATCCTTGTAACCCTATAGTTACGCCAGTTTGATTAAATTTCATCAAAATGAGTTAAAGTTGTCGCATAAAAATATTTTTCGTATTGATAATACTATAGCATACTTTTTTGGCAATTAGAAATACCCAAATGAAGCATTATCCAATTCTTTTCAATTATTTAATAATTTTATCGGTCTAAAATAATCCCGCGACCCAGAATCAATCTTGGAGAAATAAACAGTGAATCTGCCTAAAATCCCTTGTTCAGAGAAATCAAAGTCACAGCGAAGATTGACAAATGAAGAGGAATCACATATATTTATATGACTATATAAAATTTCCAGTCACATAAATCGGAGGATAATATGCCAAAATTTAGTGAACAAGAGCGGCAAACGATTGCCGCACGATTGCTTGACGTTGCAGAGGAGCTTTTTTGTGAGTATGGCTTAAAAAAGGTAACCATTGAAGAAATTGCTAAAGCCTCATTGATTGCTAAAGGTTCCTTTTATGCTTTTTTCCCTAGTAAAGAAGAGCTTTATTTTACCCTGTTAGTCAATTGTCAAAAAGATATGTGGAAGCAAATGGATAATTTTTTGTTAGAACATCGCACGTTAAAACCAAGAGTTCTGGTAAAAAAGACGATGGTCTTTATGTTCGAATTGATGTCGCATTATCCTTTAATTCAAAAAACAGACAGCGAAACAATGGCTGTGCTATTTCGCAAACTGCCGCCTGAAGTCGTTGAGGCTCACTCGGGAGAAGACGCAGAAGCTTTGGATCTCTTTATAAATTACGGCGTGCGCTTCACTGAGCCAATTGAGGTTGTTACGAAATCTTTCCAAGCACTCTATGGTGTAATCGTTCTATTGGAAGAAGAAACCGAGACATTACGCACACAAGTAGTGTCCGTCATGATAAACGGTTTAGTAAATCAATTAGTGGAGGAATAATAATGATCACGGTTGAGAAGCTTTTTTATCGCTATCCAAAGAATGACGAAGATACGTTGAAAAATATTAACTTCAATGTTCGAAAGGGAGAAATATTCGGCTTTTTAGGTCCCTCCGGTGCAGGTAAAAGCACCTTGCAAAAAATATTGACTGGTACCTTGTCTGACTATCTTGGAAATGTCTCCGTCATGGATTACTCACTTAACCATTTATCGGAGGACTATTATAATAAAATCGGGGTCGATTTTGAGTTTCCGAATTTTTATAGCAAATTCACTGCTTTAGAAAATTTGGCCTATTTTTCATCTTTATATGTGCAAGATATTTTAGACCCGCTCCCGCTTTTGAAACGAATGAACTTACATGATGCCGCTCATAAACCCGTCGCTCGTTTTTCCAAAGGGATGAAGACACGCTTGGGTTTTATTCGCTGTTTGCTGCATGAACCTGATCTGCTTTTTCTAGATGAACCAACTAGTGGATTAGATCCAGCAAATGCTCGGATACTTAAGGATATAGTCAAAGAACTTAAAGAGGCAGGAAAAACTATTATTCTCACGACGCATAATATGCATGACGCAGAAGAACTTTGTGATCGTGTCGCTTTTATCGTCGATGGAGAGATCCAAGCATTGGATACTCCTGCGGCCTTTCGCCATACCTTACAAGAAAGAAACGTCGTATATACATTTCTCAATCAAGAGAACAGGGAGGAAGAGCGAAGTGTTCCAGTAAATGCTCTCTATTTGAACACCCATTTTCAATCGATGTCGAAAGCTGAAAGAATCACTCGAATCCATTCCAGGGAGCAGACCTTAGAGGATGTTTTTATCGCGATAACAGGAAGGCGGCTAAGATGAGAGTATTACGGGTGATAAAAAATGATATGCGCTATCAGATAAGGTATGGATTTTATTCTATTTATCTTCTTCTAACGATTTTTTATATTCTGATCCTTTGTCAGATCAATGATCCAGTCATCAAAAGTATAGCTGGAACATTAATCATCCTTAGTGATCCTGCTGTTCTAGGTTATTTCTTTATTGGAGGCATTTGGCTGCTGGAAAAAGAAGAAGAGCTGCACAGTTACGCAGCGATCTCGCCTTTGAAAAATGCTGAATATGTATTAGGAAAAATCGTTTCTTTGGGAATCGTCTCCACCTGTTCTTCATTAGTCATTACTGGACTCACAATGCCTTGGGTGAATCTCTTTACTCTAACTGGAATCGTTTTTCTTTCCTCCTGCTTTTTTACTTTGATCGGACTGCTTTTGGCTACCTTCGCAAAAACAGTCAATAGCTACTTGATGATTAGTGTTCCACCCGCATTGATCCTTTTAACTCCTGGAATTCTGTCAGTTTTGGGAATAGATTTCCCCTTTAAGACCATTATTCCGGGTACACTGGTCTTTCAATTAATCAGAGGTACACTGAGAAAAGATTCTGAACCTGTTCTCTTACTCAGCTTGGGGCTGCTTTTATGGACAGCCCTTCTATTCCTCTGGACGATTCGTCGGATCGCTCATAAAATCAAGCCTTCAAGGAGGAATAGACATGCGTTCGACCTTTAAAGTGTTTTTGATCGGCTTTCGTGTGATCTTGCGCGATGTCATTATGCTGGTTTTAATTCCGGCTCCTTTTTTTGTTGGGATCGCTTTTCGCTGCTTGCTGCCAATAACGAATCAGCTTCTGACGCAGCATTTCTCTTTTTCGATCACTCATTATTATGCGTTGACCGATGGCTTGATGATGCTATTGGCACCCACTTTGCTGACGATGTCCAGTGCGTTTTTACTTTTGGAGGAAAGCGATGAGGGGATCAGCAGTTATTACCAGATTACACCTGCTGGCCGTCTGCACTATCTCATGGCCAGAATTGGAATCCCTGCGCTTTGGGGATTTTTTTGCAGTGTTGTCACAGGAAAACTTTTTGCTTTATCGACGCTTTCTTTTTCTACAATTTTTTTATTTTCTTTAATCGCTACCTTATTCAGCATCGCAATTGCTTTGATGATCGTCGCATTTGCAGCGAATCGCGTAGAAGGATTGGCGCTTTCAAAGCTTACTGGGATTACGATGGTGGGCCTCTTTATTCCATGGTTTATTTCCGATAGCTGGGGTTGGTGCATGAGTATTCTTCCTACTTTTTGGTTAGGAAGAATAACCCAAGAAACCTCCATTGAGTTTACTTTGTTCATGGGAATCCTAACAAGCCTGCTCTGGATCACTTTCTTTATCAAACGATTCTTACGTAAAATCAATCGTTAAAAAAAGGTCGAAACTCTCGAGAGTTTCGACCTTTTACGATCATTTTTATCCAACAATCGCGCCGTTTGGCATATCATTAGGTGCTTCGACGACCTTCAATGTGCCGTCTGGAGCTTCAGCCGAAAGGATCATTCCTTGACTGATCTCGCCGCGCATTTTACGTGGCTTCAAGTTGGCAACAATAATTAACTTCTTACCAACTAAACTTTCCGGATCTGCATAAAATTCTGCGATTCCAGATAGAATTTGGCGATCTTGTTTATCTCCTGCGTCTAAACGGAATTGCAATAATTTGTCAGCGCCTTCGACTTTTTTACATGCCATTACTTCCGCAACTTTTAGTTCGACTTTATCAAAAACATCAAATTTGATTTCTTTATCCTTCACTGAAACGAGTTCTGTTTCTTCCGGATTCCATTTGATTTTCTCTTCTTCCGGCTGACTGCCTTCAGACATTTTTTCTTTGATATAAGCCGTTTCTTCCTCCATGTCTAAACGAGGGAAGATAGGTTTGCCTTTCGGTGTCACCTTCGTATTTTCTGGGAACTCGCCGAAATGGATCGTCTCCAAGTTCATCATGTCCGCATTCAAACCTAATTGTTCAAAAATACGTTTTGGTGTTTGTGTCATGATCGGCTGCAAGAGAATCGCAACAATCCGCAAACTTTCCGCTAAATGAACCATTACGCTGTCTAGTTCTGCTTGACGTTCTTCATCTTTTGCTAGGACCCAAGGCTCTGTTTCATCAATGTATTTATTTGCTCGCGAAACCAACGTCCAAACTTCTGCTAATGCATTGTTGAACTCCATTTTATCCATTGATTCGCGGTAGCGACTCACAACATTCGCCGCTGTCGTTGACAATTCGCTATCGAAATCGGTAACCAATGATTTATAAGCCGGTACGGCACCCTCACAATATTTATTGATCATGGCAACTGTACGGTTTAATAGGTTCCCTAAGTCATTCGCTAAGTCATAGTTTACTCGAGCAACGAAATCTTCTGGAGTAAACACACCGTCTGAACCAAATGGGATCGCTCTTAATAGGTAGTAACGCACAGCATCTAGCCCATAACGTTCTACCAGCATTTCAGGATACACGACGTTTCCTTTTGATTTAGACATTTTGCCGTCTTTCATCATCAACCAACCGTGACCGTAGATTTTCTTAGGTAAAGGCAATTCCAGCGCCATCAACATGATTGGCCAATAAATCGTATGGAAACGAACGATTTCTTTTCCGACCATTTGAACATCTGCGGGCCAATATTTCTTAAACAGGCTATCATCATCAGAATCATAACCTAATGCAGTAATATAGTTTGATAGAGCATCAATCCATACATAAACCACGTGTTCAGGATTTGCGTTTACTGGGATTCCCCACTTAAAGGTCGTCCGTGAAACTGCCAAATCTTCCAAACCTGGTTTGATGAAGTTATTGATCATTTCATTTTTACGAGATTCCGGTTGGATAAACTCTGGATGTTCTTCGTAGTATTCCAACAAACGATCCGCATATTTACTCATCCGGAAGAAATAAGATTCTTCACGAACCAATTCGACTTCGTGACCACTTGGCGCTTTTCCGCCGATCACGTTGCCTTCTTCATCGCGGTAGACTTCATCTAATTGCGTTTCAGTGAAGTATTCTTCATCAGAAACTGAATACCAGCCTTCGTATTCTCCTAGATAAATATCCCCTTGTTCCAATAACTGATCAAAGATTTTTTTGACCGCCGCTTGATGATCTTCATCTGTCGTCCGAATAAATTTGTCATAACTGATGTCCAACGTCTTCCATAACTTCTTGATATCCGTCGCCATCTTATCCACATACTCCTGTGGATTTACGCCAAGTTCATCCGCTTTCTTTTCAATTTTTTGTCCGTGTTCATCGACCCCCGTCAAATAGAACACATCAAAGCCCATCATGCGTTTGTAGCGAGCAATCGCATCACAGGCAATCGTTGTATAAGAATTCCCAATGTGCAGTTTGCCACTTGGATAATAGATCGGCGTAGTAATATAAAATGTTTCTTTCTCTGCCATGAGGCTCCTCCTTTAAAAATAGATTCCTACGTAGTATACCACAAACAGCCATTTATTTTTTGCACTTAATGGTAAAAAAGACTGTCGCTGTAAATTGAACAAAGAAAGAAACTTATTTTTATGAAATTAACGACGTAGATAAAATCCTTTTGATTTTACGAGTCTTTTCTAATAAAGAAGCTGTTATATGCAAAATTGAAGGCAGCAAAAAAATAATCCAGAATGAGAGCTGTTCAAAATGTGCCTTCTCATATTCTGGATTATTTTCATTAATTTTGATATCTCAAATCTATTTAATTACATCCGTAAACAATTGAGTCCCATATACCATTGAACCATAACAATATACATCCATATATTCAAATCCTTTAAAAAAATTAAAAAGCTTGACCAATTTGGAACGCTATCATTGTTATATAATAAAGAAGCTAAGGTAACAATCGAAGGAAGATAAGAATTCATAAATTAAAAGGAGAGAACACTTATGCCAACAAAACCGGTGTCACAAATCACTCTATTTACTATGGGAAAAGAAAATCTAGAACGTCGAATTTCAAAGGTATACGCAGATTCGCCAGATGCGGATTCTGTTATCCAATATATTGTGGCAGTGCTGATCCGGCACTCGTTATGCATCAGTGATTTCTCTGATTTTTGCAATGAGTTGGTGAAGGAAATCTTCTTTTTTGCAGAGCCGTCAGATGTGCTGCGCAAACTTTGCCCCTTGTTCCGTGATTCTTTTCAAGGTGGAAAAGAATGGGAACAGGTTTTTCGTCGTTTATATAAGAATAAAAACGAATATCACCGCTTCAATAATCGATTGAGTGACTGCAAGAAGTATTTATTCACTGAAACAACGCCGGTAGAAGAAACCGATGGCCAGCAATATAAACTCATGTCGACCTTTGAGGATGCGGTAGGGAAAATTCACACCTGGAGCTTGCGGGATGCGGATCTTCATTCGTCAGGAATGAAAATCGACGCGGTTTTAGAGCTGCTGAGTTCCTTAACGATCTTTGAGAAGGACGGCATTCGCCGCTTTGTTAAACTAGAAAACTCTGATATCCAAAACTGCACCCGCCATCCTAAAGTCAAAAAAGGCGAGATCGTGGAGGAGACCGAACCACGCAAACCAGTTCAACCAATAACGGAAGCGGTATCCGGCGTTGACTTCGGTACGATGACGGAAGATGAAAAGCTGAAATTAGTGAAATTGTTATTACCAGAAGGGATGATTCTGACCGATACACGAATGAATGCGCTTAAATCTGAAGCCCCAAAGGAAAAGGAGTGTACTGAAAGTTCCGTTGTAACACCACAAGCAGCCGAACCAATCAGCGAAGGCACTGTTTCTGCAATAAAAGAAGAAGTAAAAGAAGCTCCAAAAGCAACAACTAAAAAGGCCTCTGAACCAAGACCAATGGCTCTTTCCACAACCGGAAATCCCAGTTTTAAAGAATATAAAAAGCCAAAAAGCGCGGGGCAACTGGAGCGGGAGCGCCGAGAAGGATTGTTGAGGCAGATACCCGAAGGGAAGAAAGCGTCTAGAAAAAAGAATGCAAAGAATAAGCGGAAAAATAAACGGAAATAGGCTATTTCCGCGGACCTGAGGGCGTCATTTTGTAAAAAAATTTCCTAAGCATGAAGGGTTATTTGTTGTGGAAAACCTTCGAACCCTTTACAACACCATTAATCCTAAAAAGCAGAACAACCACACTAGCATAATCGATAGTGTGGTCATTTTGCTATCAAAAAATGAAGCCGACTCATAAGTGTTCAGCGTCAAGAAATAAGAAGGCAATTCCGAAAATTACCAAGAAACACAGTGACGTAGGAACTGATGTTGAATGTTACCTACTGGGTGTTTCTCAAATTTTTGTGAATTTTCGGCTTATTTCTGCAGATGCTACTTATGAGTCGCCGTTTATTCGTGAATAGGAGCTGATCCAAATTATTTCCGCAAGATTTTTTCCATCTTTTTTCCTTTGGCTAATTCATCCACTAATTTATCCATATAGCGAATTTTTTGCATCAATGGATCTTCGATATCTTCTACACGGTACCCGCAGATTACACCTTTAATCAAGGAAACATTTTCGTTTAATTGGGGAACTTCAGCAAAAAAAGTTTCCAAATCGACACCAGCGTCGATTTGTTTTTGCAGACCTTCCTCATCGTAACCTGTCAGCCAACAAATAACCTGATCAAGCTCTTCTTGGTTTCGTCCTTTTTTCTCGACTTTCTGAATATACATAGGATAAATCGAAGCAAAGCTCATTTTAAATATTCTACTCATCATGAAAGCTCCTTTAGTTGATTATCGTGTTACGCCATCTTTTCTGGCAGCTTCTGCTACTTTCAGAGTAATTAAGTCTACCACATCTTCATCAAAAGCAGATGGAATGATATAGTCAGAATTCAATTCAGAATAAGGAATCGAATCCGCGATCGCGTGGGCACAGGCTAATTTCATACGAGGCGTAATTTTTTTTGCTTCTGCAGTAAATGCGCCGCGGAATAATCCCGGGAATGCCAATACATTGTTGATTTGATTTGGAAAATCCGAGCGGCCCGTCCCCACAACGGAAGCTCCCCCAGCAATCGCTTCGGCATAAGTAATCTCCGGCTCAGGATTGGCCATCGGAAAAACGATATTGCCCTCATTCATCGAAGCAACCATTTCTTTAGTCACTAAATTAGGTGCGGAAACACCAATAAACACATCCGCCCCTGCAAAAGCTTCTGCCATCGTTCCTGAAAAATCTTTTGGCGTGATCAATTCTAAAATTTCTTTTTCAACAAATGTCGCGTTCGTCATTTGCTCATTTAATGCGCCATCCTTATTAAAGGCAACGATGTTTTTCACACCAAGATCAACCAACATATGAATAATCGCGCTGCCCGCTGCTCCAGTTCCTGAGATCACGATTTTTAAATCCTGGGGTTCCTTTTTAACCAACTTCAACGCGTTGATCAAAGCAGCTGTCACGACAACCGCTGTTCCATGCTGATCGTCATGAAAGACGGGAATATCCAACGCTTCGATCAAGGCACGCTCAATCTCCACACAACGCGGAGCACTAATATCCTCCAGATTGATCCCGCCGAAAGTCGGTGCCATGGCCTTAACGATTCGGATAATTTCCTGCGGGTCCTTTGTATCAAGGCAGATAGGTACTGCATCAATGTCAGCGAATTCTTTGAATAGTAATGCTTTTCCTTCCATCACAGGCAACGCCGCTTCCGGTCCAATATCGCCTAGACCTAAGACTGCTGTACCATCCGTAACAACAGCAACACTATTGCCTTTCCAAGTATAGTCATAGGCCTTGTTTTTATCCTCAGCAATTTTACGACAAGGCTCTGCAACACCTGGCGTATAGGCTAAGGAAAGATCCTTTTTATTTTGCACTTTTGCTCTGCTGGTCACTTCGATTTTTCCGTGCCATTTCTTATGTGCTGCTAATGCTTCATCATAGATAGTCATCGTAATTTTCTCCAATCATTTTTTCCGGTCGAACCCAGGCTTCATATTCTTCTTCGGTCACATAGCCTAAGGCGAGTGACGCCTCTTTCAGCGTTGTCCCTTCATTAAAGGCTTTTTTTGCGATTTCAGCACCCTTATCATATCCAATGTGTGTGTTTAATGCCGTTACCAACATCAAGGATTGCTCCAGTAATTCGGCCATTCGTGCTTCGTTTACAACTAACCCCTTCAAGCAGTTGTCACTGAAGGAATGTAGAGCGTCTGTTAACAAACGAACACTTTGCAGTAAATCAAAGGCGATCAGCGGCAAATAAACATTTAACTCAAAATTCCCTTGTGAGGCTGCAACGCCAATCGCTGTGTCATTTCCCATCACTTGAACAGCAACCATCGCCAGAGCTTCACATTGCGTCGGATTAACTTTTCCAGGCATGATCGAACTCCCCGGTTCATTCGCAGGCAACGTGATTTCTCCTAAGCCACTGCGCGGGCCACTAGCCAGCCAACGGATATCGTTCGCCATTTTCATACAATTAGCCGCTAACGCTTTTAACGCGCCGCTGACAAAAACGACCGCATCACGATTGGCTAATGCGTGGAATTTATTGGCTTCGCTGATAAAATGAATCCCCGTTTCTTCTCTTAATGCTTCAACAAAAGCATCTTCATACGCTTTCGAGGCATTTAATCCCGTCCCTACCGCAGTTCCACCGATGGCTAACTGACGTAATTCCGCCAAACTATTGATCAGCATTGTTTCATTATGCTCCAATGCTGAACGCCACCCGCTGACTTCTTGGGCAAAGGTCACTGGCGTCGCATCCTGCAAATGCGTACGCCCGATTTTTATCACATGTTTGTTCTGTTCTTCCAAGTCTTCCAAAACACCGATCATCTCATGGATCGCCGGTAAGACGTTTTTCTCGATCGTAAAAGTCCCCGCAATGTGCAAAGCAGTTGGAAAAACATCATTAGAACTTTGGGACATATTCACATCATCGTTAGGATGGACGGCTAAATCTTTTTGACTTGCCAAATTAGCGATCACTTCATTGGCATTCATATTGCTCTGAGTACCGCTGCCTGTTTGCCAAACTACCAATGGAAATTCAGCCCAGTTCTCACCCTTTAGCAGCAAATCAGCCGCGTTTTGAATAGCCATGGCTTTTTCTGCGGCCAGCTTTCCTGTTCTTTGATTGGCGATCGATGCCGTCTTCTTGACCAAGACTAAGGCATGCAGCAACTCCGGCGGCATTTTTTCGCCGCCAATTTTAAAATTCTGACGGCTTCGTTCGGTTTGTGCCCCCCACCAAGCCTCTTTCGGCACTTCAATCGGCCCCATTGAATCCTGTTCGATCCGTGTTTCCATCTATTCGACTCCTTCATGTTCGTGTTTTTCAATCTATTTTGTTCAATTATCGCTTATTTAGTGAATAAAAGGTAGAGCTAGCTCAAATAAAAAGGAAATTCATTTTTCCAAAATCAGGAAAAATGAGCTTAGCTTCGTACGCATACGATTCCGCTAAACTCGATGCTTCTATATTAAGTTCAACAAATGAGATTCAGCTCAAGCTTTATATACTGCAAAAAGCTGGACTCGCAGCTAACTCATTTGAAAAATGTGCTTATTTTCGTTTGCATATCATTCAACTATACTTCATGTACTTAGTTTCAGTCTGAATGCTTGGTTGATCTCAAAAAGTAATAAACTGCGAAAAGTTAAACTGACAAAAAAAGTACAAAAGCTGGTTAACTTTTGTACTTCCATCGGTTATTTATCTCTTGTATCGAAAAGGATTGTGACAGGGCCATCATTGACCAGTGCTACATCCATGTCGCCGCCGAATTCGCCAGTTGCAACTGTTAAACCAGCTTGGCGTAATCCTTCGTTAAAATACTCATATAAAGGAATCGCTGTTTCAGGCCGTGCTGCCTTCACAAAGCTTGGTCGATTGCCTTTTTTAGTATCCGCATATAAGGTAAATTGCGAAACACTTAAAACACTACCTCCAACATCTTGCAGGGACTGGTTCATTTTACCCTCTTCATCTTCAAACACACGTAGGAGAGGAATCTTCCGAATCAAATAATCTGCATCTGCTTGGGTATCTTCTTCATGAATACCTAAAAGAATCATAAATCCGCGATCGATTTCACCAATGATTTTTTCATCAATCGTGACACTCGCTTTGCTCACTCGTTGAATAACTGCTCGCATAAAAACCTCCTGAAAACTATTGAAAATTTGTCCCGCTACCCTTGTGAAACGTCTAAATTGAACGGGGCCTACCCTTTCGTCCGCTTCACGCTATAAACATCAGGGACAGTTTTGATCTTATCGACGATCGAATAAAGATGGTTCAAGTTCTGGATCTTGAAGGTCAAGTTGATGACCGCCAAACGATCTTTGGTTGGTTTCGCTTCGACACTAACAAGTTTTTTGGTCATACCGCTAACGATATTCAATACATCATTCAACAAACCATCACGATTGAACCCATAGATTTCCAAATCAGCATTATAATCTTGAACGGAGTTGGTTGTATCTTCCCACTCCACTTCAATCAAACGTTCTTGGATATCCTTTTGTTTCGTGATATTTGGACAATCTGCACGATGGATCGAGATTCCCCGGCCCTTCGTAATATAGCCGACAATGCTGTCCCCGGGAACCGGATTACAACAATGACTGATCCGAATCAATAGGTTATCGATCCCCTGAATAACGATCCCGCCTTCATGGCGAACCTTGATTTTTTCAGGTTCCTTCGGGTTGCTGACCATTTCATCAACAGCATCCCGTTGTTTTTGCTTCATTTGTTCACGACGTTCTTTTTCCGTCAGACGATTGGCAAACGTCAATGCACTCATTTCACCAAAACCGATAGCAGCATATAAGTCTTCTTCGCTGTGGAAATTGAACTTGTCTAAGACATCAGAAAGTTTGTCCTTCGTCAGCATTTCCTTCGGCACAAACCCTAGATCATTGATGCATTTAATGACCGCATCATGGCCTTTCGAGACATTTTCTTCGCGATCTTGTGTTTTAAAGAAGCGTTTAATTTTATTTTTCGCCTTGCTGGTTTTTACTAGATTCAACCAATCGCGACTTGGGCCAAATGAATTAGCCGAAGTCATGATCTCGATAATGTCGCCATTCTTCAGCTTATAATCCAGCTGCACCATCTTGCCGTTTACTTTGGCACCAGTGGTTTTATTTCCAATATCAGTATGGATACTATAAGCAAAATCCAGCGGACCTGAACCTTTTGGCAACTCAGTAACGTCGCCTTTTGGTGTAAACACGTAAACCTTATCACTAAAGATGTCGCCTTTGACACTTTCCATAAATTCGGAAGCATCATAGCTTTCATCCTGTAATTCAATGATTTCGCGGAACCAATCAAGTTGTTTATTGTCCTGATTAGCATCTTGTTTTTCAGTTTTACCTTCTTTATAGGCCCAGTGAGCCGCAACCCCGAACTCAGCGATTTGGTGCATCTCATGTGTACGGATCTGAACTTCCACTGGATTGCCGCTTGGCCCGATGATCGTCGTATGCAGAGACTGATACATATTGGTCTTAGGCATCGCGATATAATCCTTGAAACGCCCAGGCATTGGTTTCCATTTCGTATGAATCGCACCCAGCACAGCATAGCAATCCTTGATTGAATCCACGATTACGCGAATCGCCAACAAATCATAGATTTCATCAAATTGTTTCTTTTGATCGCGCATCTTGCGATAGATTGAATAAATATGTTTGGGACGTCCATAAATATCGGCCTCGATCCCCAGTTCCTTGGTCGCTTCTTTGATCTCATTAACTGATTCTTCAACAAAGCCTTCCCGTTCATCGCGTTTGCTGCGCATCAGATGAACGATACGATAATATTGTTTTGGATTCAAATAACGCAGCGCCGTATCTTCTAACTCCCACTTGATCCGGCTCATCCCTAAGCGGTCAGCCAATGGGGCATAAATCTCTAACGTTTCCCGGGCGATCCGGCGTTGTTTGTCATCACGCAAATATTTCAATGTCCGCATATTATGCAAACGGTCAGCCAACTTGACCATGATGACGCGCAAGTCTTGTGCCATCGCTAACAACATTTTTCGGTGATTTTCCGCTAACTGTTCTTCATGAGACTTATATTTGATCTTCCCTAATTTAGTTACACCGTCGACTAGTGATGCGACGTCTTCACCAAATTCAACTTTTAAATCGTCCAACGTTACTGGCGTATCTTCCACAACATCGTGTAAAAAACCGGTCGCAACAGTATGAGGATCCATATGTAAGTCCGCTAAAATCCCTGCCACTTGAATCGGATGAATGATATACGGCTCTCCTGATTTACGAATCTGGGGCTTATGTGCTTCATAAGCAAAGTCGTAAGCCTTTTGTACAAACGCCACGTGCTCTTTTCCCATGTACGTACTAACCATCCTGATGACGTCAGGACCGGTTAATTCAACTTCTTTTGCCATGTGACGTTCCCCCTTTGTTTATTGGTGCCCCAAAAGCTGCTTCGAAAACGAAGTCGAAAGCTCACGAGAAATTGAGAAATGTTTTCAGAAATTTCCGTTTAGTTCTTGAAGCTTCACGCTTTTGTCCCAACCCTTTTTGAAAATGATTGCTCTCATTATACAAACTATAGTAAGCTTTTTCAATCAAATCAATGCAAGAGTTCATAATAAAAGCTTGCCGCACTCAAAAGATAGAACGGAGCCGTTTCTGTTCGCAAAATCCGAGGACCCAACCCGCAGAGTTTCGCTCCTGCTGCTTGAAAAAGCCCGATTTCTTTTGGCG
This sequence comes from Enterococcus sp. AZ128, assembly GCF_051714485.1. NCBI lineage: Bacteria > Bacillati > Bacillota > Bacilli > Lactobacillales > Enterococcaceae > Enterococcus > Enterococcus sp. AZ128. Next base: position 30,591 of record NZ_JBIORZ010000001.1, on the reverse strand, counting down.
TTAACCCGCCCTCTGGTCCAAAAACGACCAAAAGCTTTTGTCCAGCCTTCAATTGCTGAAAGGTTTGGACCAACTGCGCCTGTTCGCCTTGCTTGGCCGATTCTTCATAAGCGATCAAGACCGCATCATAATCAGTAAAACGAGCGATCAATTCTTTCTCTGAGGCAAAATTGACAACGGGCAATGCTTGACGATGCGATTGTTCCGCTGCTTCTTGCGCAATTTTATTCAAACGCTGCTGCTTCTTCTTTTGCTTTTTGGCATCCCATTTTGCGACGGAGCTTTCACCAGGAAAAGCAATGAAATCATGTGCCCCCAGCTCCGTCCCTTTTTGTACGATCAATTCAAGTTTCTCACCTTTTGGAAAACCGCTGGCGACCGTAATTTCGATCGGTAATTCTCGCTGCAAGCTTTCTTTCTCGAGTTCTTCCAATGTCACCTTCTCATTATCGATCGCAATGATTTTCGCTTTAATCGCTGTTTGATCATTGAAAACTAGAAAAACCTGATCATCCGCGGACATCCGCATCACCCGTGACATATGATGATGCGGTTCACCGCTGATTTCGACTGTTGACTGATATGCTTGATCAATAAAATAGCGCTGCATCTTACTCTTCCTCTGGTTTCTTCAAAATAATCGCGAACCAGTCTTTTTGTTGGAAGATTCGATCTATCTCAAAACCTTGAGTGTACATTTCCTCCAACACCATATCCTTTTTATCCTCAATGATTCCCGAAACAATCAATGTGCCATCGGGTTTCAATAAACGCCATGCATCTTCAATCATCAAAACGATGATATCCGCTAAAATATTGGCGACGATCACATCTGCTTCTTCCTCCACACCAACCAATAAATCATTGGCTGACACATGGATATTTTCAGTATTGGCATTCAAATCAACATTCTCTTGTGCAGAACGAACAGCCACCTCATCCAAATCATAGGCATAAATGTCCTTTGCTCCATATAACGAGCTGGCGATACTCAATACACCTGAACCGGTACCAACATCCAAGACTGTTTCGCCGCCGCGTAAAACAGTTTCCAATGCTTGCAAGGTCAAGTTCGTTGTTGGGTGTGTCCCTGTTCCGAAGGCCATGCCAGGATCTAGTGTAATGATCTTCTCATCTTCATGCTGCGCCTCGTAGGTTTCCCAGCTAGGAACGATCGTTAAATAGCGCGTCACACGAACAGGGTGATAATATTTTTTCCAGGCTGTTGCCCAGTCGCTTTCTTCTACTTCACTAACTTCCACGATATTTTTACCAATCTTCAATCCGAACTCTGGCAATTTTTCGATCTTCGTTTTGATAAATGGTAAAATCTCCGGCAAGAAAATCGTTTCCGGAAAGTACGCCATTACAATAGCGCCTTCCTTCAAACTTGAAAATGTTTCTTTGTCTAAGAGTTCGCCGTATTGATCCTCTTGATAATTTTCAAAATCCAACGCATCTTCAATCGCTACACCTGATGCGCCAGCCTCCATTAAAATATTCGAGACAGCTTCAACTGCTTCACTTTCCGTTGTTACCTTGACTTCATTCCATTTCATAGTCTTCGCCCCTCCTAGTTCATAGCCATGTATTCCGTTTTTATCCCTTAATTATTCCCATTTGCTTATCAGTATCGCCGAAAAAAACGTAGATATTTTGTTTTGCTAACACCTTTCAACTACAAACAGCTAATAACTTGGGCATGGCAGGTAGCTGCTGTCAGTCGGTTTGATCGATGCCTTGAATACAGCGTCGTCCCATTTCATTTCAAAAATTCCTTCTGGACTATCATCCGCCAAGAAATCCAATAGATCGCTTTGCCCTTCATCTAACACATCTTTCAAATAATCCACAACAGCGGTCAACTCATTTTTCTTCATCCCTTTTTTGCCTTCATAAGGAATCACTGCTAAAAAGTCCTCAGGGCTATAGACAGATTTTTCAGGATCAAATAGTAGAATCCCGTCTTCAAATTCAATGATCTCTTCTTCCGACGCTACGCCATCCACATCATCAATTTCAATCTTCTTTTTATTTTCCCCGTAAATGCGAAAGGCGATTTCAAAACTGTGGTCACGCGTATCCCACTCCAATGCTAACTCATAATCAGGAATTTTTTTGTTTAAGTAACTATCTAAATAAGTAATCATGGTTTCTTTTGCCATTTTTTATTTCCTCCATCCATTGTTTTCTTCTATTAATGCTTTGCGTTGATTTGTTATGTATGGATTCCCCTGAACAACATAACGTAAGGGTCGTTCAGTCCAAATGCCTTTATTAGGAATTCCAATACGCGGCAAGACAGCGATTTTTCGGGGCGTCCGGCGTTTTTCTGGCACTAAATGCAGTGAACTAGAAAAAATCGAGTCTCCATATAAATTACGCGTAATTCCTAAAGCCTCTACAAGTTTTCCTGGGCCATTAGAAATATCCGCATTTTTTCTGCCATGACGATTCAAAACCATTTGATCGATTCCTTCTGCAGGTTCGATGCCGCGGATCATTACACCTTGTGGCGTTCCCTCTGGCTGTGTGATCATATTCAAAATTAAATGTGTATGCATCGTATATAAATAGATTGTTCCCGGCTTTTCGTACATCGCACGTACACGCGGCGTATTACGCATTCCATAACTATGGGCAGCTTCATCATCCGGACCTAAATAGGCTTCACAATCAACAATGTATCCACCTAGTTTTCCCGCTGATGTCTCATGCTCTAGATACATCCCTAATAAATACTGCGCCACATTTTCAGTCGTCTCAGTATTAAAAAAATCGATTAATTGCTTCATTTTTATCACCTTCTACATGATACACAATAATTAGGACGCTTACCACGTCCAGCAATCAAATCTCAGCAAACCTAAATAAGCTTTTCATTCGGATCGATTCTCTAACAAAAAATGTTTATTCATTGATTATCCCTTCTGCTGACTCTCTTATCTTTCTCTCAATCTATAAAGTGTCAGCTCCTTTTCAATAAGGAATTTTCCTAACGTAAAAAGCTAGAAAATGCTATAATAAGAACATATATTCTGATTTTTGATCAAGGAGGTTTCTTATGCAACAGCCTTTAGCTTTTCGCATGCGCCCCCGTAACTTAGATGAAGTCGTTGGGCAGCAGCAGTTAGTTGGACCCGGAAAAATCATTCGACGCATGGTGGATGCCAGAATGCTTTCTTCCATGATTTTATACGGACCGCCAGGCACAGGGAAAACCAGTATCGCCAGTGCCATTGCCGGCTCAACCAATTATGCGTTTCGCATGTTGAACGCGGCCACAGATACCAAAAAAGATTTGCAGATTGTTGCTGAAGAAGCCAAAATGAGTGGAACAGTCATTCTATTACTAGATGAAGTCCATCGTTTAGATAAAACCAAGCAAGATTTTCTTTTGCCGCATTTAGAAAGCGGCAGAATTATCATGATTGGGGCAACGACAGAAAATCCATACATCACTATCAATCCCGCTATTCGCAGCCGGACGCAAATCTTTGAAGTAAAACCGCTAGATGAAGGGGATATCATCACTGCCGTCCAATCGGCTTTGGAAGACAAGGAACGCGGCCTTGGAGAATATTCTGTTGCGTTAGATGAAGAAGCGTTAACTCATTTAGCCCGTGCGACCAATGGTGACTTGAGAAGTGCCTTGAATGGTTTAGAGCTAGCAACAAAATCTACACCCAAAAATGATGAAGGAACCATCCATCTGACGCTTTCGATCATTGAAGAATGCGTACAACGTAAAGCCTTGACCCATGATAAAGATGGCGATGCGCATTACGATGTCATTTCTGCGTTTCAAAAATCAGTTCGCGGCAGTGATGTCAATGCGGCTCTGCATTATTTAGGACGATTAGTCGAAGCAGGTGATTTGCCGATCATCTGTCGCCGTTTAATGGTGATGGGGTATGAGGATATCGGTTTGGCTAATCCCGCAGCGGCCGCTCGAACAGTTCAAGCAGTACAAGCGGCAGAAAAATTGGGATTCCCCGAAGCACGGATTCCTTTAGCAGATGCCGTCGTAGATCTTTGTCTTTCGCCTAAATCGAATTCGGCCTACGTAGCCTTAGATGCGGCAATCACAGATATTCGAATGGGAAATGCCGGAGAGGTGCCCGATCATTTACGCGACAGCCACTATAAAGGCGCGAAAGAGCTTAATCGCGGGGTAGGCTATCAATATCCTCACAGTTTCGAAGGCGCTTGGGTCGATCAGCAATACTTGCCTGATAAAATCAAAAATGCTCGTTATTATGAACCAAAATCCACTGGTAAATACGAACAAGCACTCGGGCAGCAATATCAGCGGATCGAAGAGTGGAAAAAGAAAAAATAAGTCCTATAAAAAAGGTTCCAAGTTCAATTTCTGAGCTAGGAACCTTTTTTAGGTCGAAAATCATTCAATTGAGCTTTTCGTTTTATTTGTTAGGAAAATACTTGGAATGAAAATCAACACTAATACAACAACAGATACTAGAAAACCAGCATGATACGCGGATAGTTCGTGAGCAATCGTTGGCTGCGCACCTTGTAAGACAGTGGCCACCACAGTCGCGATCATCGCTGACCCAAAGCTTGAGCCCAGATTTTCAATAATATTGATGCCGACACCCGCATCGGGCAGTTCTTCATCCGCTAATCCAGTGTATGCGTCGCTAGTCAGCGGTAAATTGATTCCACCAAAGCTTGTCCCACGAATAAATAGAATCAAGCCGATCCAAATCATACTCGTCTTATCAGTGACAAACACCAATGGAATGGTTCCTATCAAAGAAATAATTAAGCTGACGATCACGACATATTTCGCACCGAGCTGATCAATCAGCTTCCCGATCAACGGGCGGGTCACCAGCATACCCAATCCTTGCGGAATTAGGGCGATCGCAGCCTCCATCGCAGAAAAATGACGGAAGTTTTGGAAGAACAGCGGTAAAATCAGCATCGGTCCCATAATGGCGATGTTAGCAAAAAACAAAGCAACACTGGATGCCCTAAAGCTTCGATGTGAAAAAATCGTCAGCGGTAAAACAGTCGCATGTTTTTTGCGGTGATCATAAAGAATATAGACAATCAGAAGCGTGACACCCACGCCTGTCCAGAACAATGATTCACTATTCTTGAAGGTCGCATGATCAGCCGCCTTTGTAATACCGTAAATCAACGCTGCGCTCATGACAGATAAATCGAGAATACCAAAGATATCCAATTTACTTTCTCGATTGAATGGTTCAAAAGCAGGCAGTGTCCGCATCATTAATGGAACAGCGATCAAAACGATAAAAACATTGATGAAGAAAATCCAGCGCCAAGAGGCCGCCTGTACGATAAAACCGCCTAGCACTGGCCCAAGGATCGGACCAAAAATCATCGGTGTACTGACGATGGCCATGACACGACCGATATTCTCAGGCCCTGCAGTCTTAACCAGAAGAGTCGACATCAATGGCGTGATGATCCCCGCAGTAAAACCTTGCAGTAGGCGAAAGACAATAAAACTAGCGACGTTCCAGCTGATGCCCGCAAGAACAGAAGTGAATCCAAATAGAATCACCGCCCAAATAAAAACTTTCTTGCCGTCAAAACGATTCATCAACCAGCCAGCGATTGGTACAGCGATGGCTAGTGCCAGCACATAACCAGTGATCGCCCACTGGATCGTCCCCAGTGTCGTATGAAAATTTTTGGTCAATTGATCGATAGCGATATTCACCATCGTAGAATCCAGCATTGGTGCAATGGCGCCGAGGGCAATCGCCCAGGCCGCAGATAAAACTTCTTTAGGTAATTTATTTGATTGAGTCATAAAAAACTCCTTTCTTTTATTGAGGAAATACGTTTTATTCCCAGTTCGAATCAGATATCGCCTATACGCTCCTGCTACGTTGTGAATGAGGCTAATGGTCCTCACTGATCCGAAGTTTTTTTGTTTCCCAGGAAACTATACACGCTGTTTGTTTCCGTGTCAACAAAAAAACTTCAAAAAAAAAAGCAGCCGTGATTGACTGCTTAAACTAGTTAAGGGTGATTCCCTGTTTTTTGATTTCTTGATCCAGGTGTTGGTTATACCGTTCAAGAAACTTTAGAAAGGCATCATACTGTTCCTCCGTGACTGGTTCAAAAACAACTTCATCACGATCCTCAAATTCCCGATGAAGCTGCTCATGAATATCGAAAACCTTTTTCCCCTCTGTAGTCAGTTTAAAATAAATTTCTTTCTTGTTATCCGTCTTTTGATAACGTTCGATATACCCTTTTTTCAGCATTTTTTTCGTCAGCTTACTGATCGCCCCACGAGTCATGTACATAGATTCCGCCATTTTCGTAACATTCGGATCTTTGTGTTTGCCGATGAACTCGATACAATGGACCTCTGACACAGTATAGCCTGCTAACGCCTTCTCCATTTTTACTTTATCCAACCACGCGCGCTTATTAAATACTTCGCTGAACCCTTCCAGAACTTCTTCTCTTTTGTTCATGCGTTTTTCTCCTATTCATCAGTACTGTTTTTTCCTGACATTCTGTTGAGTGCAAAACTATTCTAGGTTAATTTTGTTTCTTTTTCAACAAAATTATTCCACTTTTGTTGTTAATGTCCAATGAAAAGTCATGGGGTGATCGCCGCATTTCTGTTTTTCTTTCGGAATAGTTAAGAAGACGCCTCTAGTTTCGTCCCAATCATTTAAAGTCGTTGTTAATGAACCCGTTTGTGTAAACACTATCGCCGCTTCATTCAATGAAGCAATTTCCCCAGTTTCTTGAAAGAAGAGCGTCCCATTATCTGGTGCTTCAGCTTGCAGCGTTAACTGCCATGGCCCTTGTTCTACGCGGCTATCTTCGACCTCAAGCTTGCCAAAAATCTTCGGATAAAAAGTGGCTTTCTTTCCGACAGCTTGCTGACCAAAGTCGATCAATCCCGGAACAGAAAGCAATCTAAGACTTCCGGCCACTGGTTGAAAGTGTGCTCGAACTTGATAAAAATAGTTTTCAGATGGTTGCCATGAGTTTTCAGTCAGCACCCTGCTCTCATTATTACTAGCGATGATTTCGGCATGTTGAAAAGAGAACTCTTCCGTCTCAATAAACCTTAACTCAGGCATTATTTTACTGTCAGCAGGAATGACCAGCATTCCCTCCCTATCATTTGCTATTCCCCAAATAGATAACGGCAATGGCTGATTATCGGGCTTCAAGGCAGAATCGTGAACAATTTTTCCAGTCGGACTCATCACTTGATAGTCAATGATCGTGGAGGCGACAGCTAGCCCCGTATCATTAGTGGAGTCGCCGGTATACGTGTGGCCCAGCTCATCGAATCCGATAAAATTCTCCGGCGTTAATGAACCTTCGTTCCCTGCAAAAGTCATCACAGGATACCCTCTTTGCTGAGCAAATATTTTCCCTTCGATGGGTTCCAAATTTTCCGGCCTCAGCAAACGCCAAATTAGCTTTTTCGCTGGAATGAATTTTCGTAAAAAAATAGTGTGCGCTCCTGCCGGCGTGTGTAACTCTGCTCCTTCTGCTGCGATCAGACTCCCGGTTTTTAATTGCTCTACCCTTAAGTGCGCCGCTTCCGCTAAAAAGAGTTCTCCGTATTTATGATGATTTTGTTCAAAATTTGCGCTAGTCGCGCTGCTGCCATTGAGGATTGATTGAGCAAGTACTTCATTTGCGATCACTAGTTTTGTAAAATTGCTGATATTTCCAATTTGAGTTGTTTCTTGCTCCGTTCCTACAGCTATCGTAATCTGAACAGGACTGGTTTCAATCAAGCGATTACTAAATGTTGTCAGATCACTGCCAATGACCGTTCTGACTGATTGAGCCGCTAAAATATTGACAGCCAGTTCATGCGTCAGAAGACCTGCATAATTATTTTTGATCATGCCTTGAATCAAAGAAAAACTCCCGTTTGGAGCGTTGATTTTCAGATCAAGTGCCGGTGTATAGAGCGTCATTGGATTTTCTGCTCCATCTCCCAATACTTCGATTTCCGAAAAGGACGTTTCAGTTACTAGTTCGAAGGTGAGTTGTTTCTCCGTACCGCCGAGAAGATTTGTTGTTTCTGCATTTCTTGGTCGTCCAGCTGACACACCGAGCCCTTCCGCTAAATCTATCGTTCCTGCAAGCTTTAGCGAAACATTGCCGCTGACCATACCGCTTTTGGCGATGCCGCCCATGATTTGAGTAGCGTCATTACTTTTTCTAAATTTCCCGCCAGTTATAACAGTCTCAGCATCACCATCAATCATGTGATTTGATCGCAGGCCATATGAAGCTGCCAGTAGACCCAAAAACTCTCCGCCAGAGATTTTCCCATGGACATTTCCGATCAGTCGCCGATCCTGGTTGCTCCCTGCCACGGCGTAGCTCTCAACTTTTCCGCTAGTCATTTCAAGCACGCTGTTTCCATATATACGATAACAACCACCGCCCGCTCCACAAACTCCGCTAGCTTGACCAGCTTCAAAGCGAAGCAAACAATCCCCTTCGATTACTCCGCTGAAGCTGCCGCCAAAAGCATAGCTCAAAAGCGCCTGCCTAACGATCAGCTTTGTACTTCCTTTGACATAAAGAGCATTCTCCCATGGGTTTCGATTATCACCGCCGCCTGCAGCTCCGCTGAAACCATGCGTTGAACCAATATTTTCTTTATTTGTTAAATAATTAGGATCTATTCCTTCCTTTTGCGCATAGTCTCCCCACTGCTTGCTATAAACAAGACTTTCTTCTCCTAAAACCAGTTGAACTTCTCCATTAATTACCCCTGCATAACCAGCTCCGCAAACAGTGTAATCATTTCCTTTGCCACGACTGACACAGCCGCCCATCAAACGAGTCGTCACGTTTCCTTCAACAAAAAAAGCTGTTTGACTTCTTGCCATGGAAAACCGTTCTGTCGAATTCAGCAGATCATAAGCAAGTTCCTCAGCTGTTCTTTTTTGCGGATCTGCCAGATCAATATCAGGCATTAGGCTCGGTGAATTGGTTAAACTTCTTTTCTCCACGTCCATGCCGCCTGCTCCATCGATTCGTTTAAAGGACCCCTGAGACGCTTTTCCAGCGAAAATTTGATTTTCAATTCCGCCATAAATCGTCCCACTGTATTGATTGCCTCCCACAAAGCTTCGTTCACCGCTTTGAAAGTGACGCGTATCAATATTCGTCGTAATCGCCGTCTCTTCTCCATAAATCTCACCAGCTTGCGAACCGCCAATTAAAATTCCCTCTTCAGAAAAATTTCCAGCGCCGTTAAGCAAAGTGTTGATTGCTCCTGTTTTGCCAAAAGCTGCCCCGCCAACGAAATTTCCCAAAGTAAAATTTGACGAGCCAGAAGTTAATTGATTGGTGATTTTCCCACTCACTTCGACTGGATCAGCAGCTGTACCAAAACCACCTCCATAATAATTATTCAACGTCCCTTTAAGATTTTGAATTTTTGTTGTGATATTTCCTGAAATTTTTCCTTTCAGAGAACCTCCGCATAATTGCGTAATATCACCTTCTAAATCCAAAATTTGAGTTGTCGGGCTTCCCGTCAGCGTCCCCGCTTCATTTCCGCCATATATTTCCCAAGTGCCGCCTCTGACCTGCTGAAATATAATAGCAGGATCACCTGTCAAATCACGATTACTGCCGCCAAATAATTGAGTCTGCTGGATATGATGGATGTTTTCAAAGAAAAGCTGATGTCCATTCCCATAAATTTTTACTCCTTGTAAACTTAATGATTCAAAGTGACAATCCTGACCAAAAAAGCAATTGGCAGGTAGATACAGTTTAGCTTCCGTACCTAACCCTTTGAAATTCAATTTGGCTGAAATATTCACGAAGCTAATGGTCTCACGCGTAGGTTCATGCAGCATTTCGTTGTCACCAACTGTAGTCTGCCTTAGATCAAGAGTTCCTTCCAATTGAATCGTATACTGCGTGTCCGTGCCAAACTGATAAAGATCAAAAAGCAGTTGTTTGAACCCCTCCGCATTGGGTGAATAGTTTCCCTGCTGAGTCACCGGCGGAATGAGTTCCAATCTTTCCGCTTCTGCGTGCGCTGCAAAAGAACTCGATAAAAAAATGAAAAAAAACATAAGAAAATAAGCGAATTTTTTTGACATATTGTCCTCCTTTTATATACAATATACGTATAGAAGACGTAAATAATTTGGATCAATTCAAGTTTATAGATACGAGCCACTTCATTGCGTCTCAATAATGACTGTGCTATGATTGAGATGGAAATTCTGTGATGTGCGCGTTGCCTATTTCAGTGTTGACCGAACATTTTTATTGATATCTTGGGATCTGTCTTGTGTCAAAGTTGGTAACATGCCTTTTCATTTGGTAGTTCGATGCTTAGACCATGGAACCCACCTGCTAGATTTTGCGGGATCAATACTATCGGGTGAATAACGGCATCGACGGAATTTTCCATTTTTTATGGATTGAAAGCAATTTGCGTACTGCAAATTGCTTTTTATTGTATTGGAGGAAGAAAATGATCCGCATCCTATTATTTTTACTTGCCCTTATTTTATTATTCTGCAGCTATTATTTAATTAAAAAGCCTCAAGGTCTTCTAGTACTTTTTAGTAAAGATACCCAAACAGATTCACGCAGCTTCTTACGTCAATTTGGATATGTTTATGCATTGCTCGGAATCATCGGTATCGTTGTCGGTATCCTTAACCAGCGAACTTACTCAATGATGTATCTAATCGTTCTTCTAGTAGTTGCCGCTCTCTTTGCTTTATTGATGGGATCAAAAACAAAAAAAGGTTAACAGTACCATTTTTAAGAATTTTGATTTAAAATAAAAGATGAGATATGGATACCAACGATAAAAATTGGTTTCAGCAGCAAAATTAGTAGACGGGTTTACAGTTAGATGATCACACTTATTTTTCTGAGAAGAAAAACATTAAATTGAATAGGAGTTGGGAACGATGGATCAAGAATATACTAAAATTATGGTGGCAGTCGACGGTTCTAATGAAGCAGAGCTGGCTTTCAAAAAGGCCGTTAACGTAGCAAAACGGAATCAAGCAGAATTGTTACTTGCTCACGTCATTGATACACGCGCGTTTCAAACAGTTTCTTCTTTTGATAATGTTTTAGCAGAACAAGCAACCGACATGGCTAAACAAACGTTGGTTGATTATGAAGCCAACGCAAAAAGTGCTGGGGTTGAACATATCAGCAAAGTCATTGAATATGGTGCTCCAAAAGTGATGATCGCTAATCAAATTCCTGAAAACAACCAGATTGATTTGATTATGCTTGGAGCAACTGGCTTGAACGCTGTTGAACGTTTATTTATCGGTTCAGTTTCTGAATATGTTATCCGCAATGCCGATTGCGACGTGTTGATCGTTCGGACAGACTTAGATAATAAAGTCCCTGAAAAAGAAGACTAGCTTAGTGCCATAAACAAAACCTAGAATAAAAAAGAGGTCAATCTCAAATGTGAGATTGACCCTTTTTCTTGTCTTAAAAAAACCGCTCTTGTATTTCCTATAGCATTGATTTATATAGCGCAATGATTTCTTCAACTGTAGCATCGCGAGGATTCCCTGGCGAACAAACATCGCGAAAGGCATCGTCAGCAACTTTTGGAACATCGTCTTCCTTCATTCCTAGCTCTGCCAGACTTTGCGGAATCCCTACATCGATTCCAAGCTGCTTCACTGCTTGGACAGCCGCATCACGAACTTCTGCTAATGGCATATCTGCCGCACCCTTTACTCCCATGGCAACAGCAATATCACGATATTTCTCTCCTGTATCCGCTTTATTAAAGTCCATAATCAATGGCAGCAGCGTTGCGCAAGCTACTCCGTGAGGCGTATCATACCACGCAGATAATGGATGCGCCATTCCATGAACTAAGCCTAACCCGACATTTGAGAATCCCATACCGGCAATATATTGACCTAGCGCCATTTTCTCTCGAGCTTCCTGGTTTCCTGCTACAGAATCCCGCAATGCATGACTGATGATCTCAATCGCTCTGATGTGGAGCATATCGGTCATTTCCCAAGCCCCTTTTGTAATGTACCCTTCAATCGCATGCGTTAAGGCATCCATACCGGTTGAAGCACACAAGCCTGTCGGCATCCCCATCATCATATCACTGTCAACAAATGCAACGACTGGGATATCATGAGGATCGACACAAACAAATTTCCGCAGATTTGCTTTATCTGTAATTACATAATTGATGGTTACCTCAGCAGCAGTTCCAGAAGTGGTCGGTACTGCTAAAATCGGTAATGCGGGTTTTTTAGTATCCGCTGGACCTTCCAAACTGATCACATCCGAAAATTCAGGATTTGTCGTAATGATTCCGATCGCTTTTGCTGTATCGATGGGAGAGCCGCCGCCGATTGCTACAATATAGTCTGCTTCTGCTGCTTTACAAGCTTTGACACCAGCTTGCACATCTTCTATCGAAGGGTTCGGTACAATACCGTCAAAGATCTCATAACTCAACTCTGCCTCATCTAAAATCGCGGTGACTTTCGTAGCGACTTCAAATTTCAATAAGCCCTTGTCCGTAACCACTAATGCCTTTTTGAACCCGCGTTTCTTCGCTTCATTTGCTACTTCTTGGATCGCGCCCTTACCAAAATAAGACGTTTCGTTCAAAATCATTCGATTGACTACCATAGTTTTATCTCCTTTATTGTGTTCTATTTCACAACTGATTATCCCACATCTAGAAAACGTTTTCTATAACTTCTAATTGCAAATATTTGCTGCAAAATAATAAAATGTTGATCGTTTTAGCGATAATGCATTTCGTATTGACGAATAAATTCGTTGGCTTCGCTTTTCTTTTTGAAGAATATTTGCTCTTTTTTAACTTCCGTTTGCAGGTTGATGCAAAAATGCTGATTGATTCGTTCTAGTTGTAATCCTTTTATTTTTCCTACAGGCATTAAAAGAAACTGCCCATCGGTTAAGTCAAATAGCAAAAAATGTTGTGTTCCGACGATCTGACCTTTATTCACAACAAATTTCCGCTGCTTTTTGATTTCTTGGATCAACCTTTTATCTAATTGTTCCACATCAGAAAATTTTTGAATATCAAAATAATCCTTCAAATCATGCATGACTTGATTCTCGCTCAAGCTGTTCTTTTTCTTCTTAAGAAAGAAAAAGCCGACGAAAACGATCGCATAAAGTCCGAGAATCATTTGGATATCTTTGATTTGTAGATTTTTCTCGATCAGCCAGCCATTGATGAGGTACATCAATAAAATCATGAAGGCTCCTTTAAGAAAAAAGTTCAATTGATTGAGTGTCTTATCTAAGGTTACTTTACGTAACAGAATTCCTTGATTTCCCATTTTCTTCTCCTTATTCCTATTAATGTACTCATTTTTCAAAAAACGAGAAATGAGTTCGACTCTCAAACTTTTTAAGGGTTCGATCTTTTTTCTGCCTCACTAGCTAAATGAGCTGCAAAAAAATTGGAGTCATATCCTTATTGTTTATTCGCTTCTAATTGGAAATAATTCCGTATGTCCTTTTCATAATTCGCACCTTTCATCGCTGAAATAAAACTAGGGGTTTTAGCCAGCTCATAGAGATGAGTCACTGCCTTGATGTGACTCTTTTTATCCTTTGGTGCGATCACAACAATCAAGCTGATTGAAATATTTTCCGCAAAAGCAATTGGCTGATCCAATTTCAAAAAGGACATTCCGACCCGATAAACACCATCTTCTGGTCCCGCATGAGGGATCGCTAAATCAGGCGAGATCACTGAATAAGGGTATTCTGGGTCATAATGTTCAACCACTGTTTCGATATATTTTGGAGAGACATAGCCTTCATTGATTAACGGTTTTCCCGCAATCCGGATCGCTTCTTCGACAGACTGGACACTTGAATAAATTTGAATATGAGAAAGGGGCAATAAATCCTTTAAATCAGGGTTCTGATTTTGAGAGCTCAAGCCTTCATTAATTTCTGTCGCTAGTAAATAGTCTTGCATCTCTCGTATTAATTGCTCTTCATTGCTGATCTGTGCGTTCTTTTTAATAATTGACAGTAAATTTTGAACCACTTCCTGATTTTTAGACAGTCCAAACGTTTCATCGAAATCAATTCGTTTCCGTACATCGCTGATCAGATGCATCTTGTCTTCATCTGTTAAAAAATGCGGAATCAGAAAAACTTCCTTTTTGGTATTCACTGGAACCGTTGAGAAAACAACATCTCCTGTGTTGCTGCCTTCTTCATAGAATTCTCTTAACGACATGTTGCGCGTGAACTCAATCGTTGTAAACAACTGCTTTAATTCTCCCAATAACAGCTTTGAAACAGATACTCCGTGTTGGCACACCACTACCGCTCGAATTTTTCGTCGTTTTTGTTTTTCTAGTTCTTCATTGATAAAGCTCAAAAGAATGACGGACAGGTAGATCAATTCACCTTCTGGAAAAATAATTTTTAAATACTCTTCAATGATTCCAATTGATTGATGGACCAACGGATGGATAAAATCATAGTTCTCGACATTATCTAAAAAAAGCAGTTCATTATCCGGCAGACCAAATTTTATTCGATAATAGGCTGGAATGATATGCTGATAGATTGCCTCCTCCAACTGACTCTTGTTTTTGATATCCGTAATTCCTAAAATCTCAAAACTATTGATAAAAGATTGAATCCGCTGCATCAATTCCTGATCCTTATAATTCGAACGTATTTTGATCAAATTGGTACTTAATAATTGGATCGAAATAAAGTGAATTTCAATCAAATAATTTGGACCTTTGAAAAAGGGCTTTAAGGCGTGGCAAACTTTTGAGTAAAAATCCTTTTCCACCATTTGAACATAGTTGCCTAAAACACCCGCTGACAACTCATTTCCTTGTCCAAATCGTACGGAGCACATGTAACTGGTCAAATAGAGATCGACCAATTTGAACTCGGTGAATTCTAACCCTAATTCATATTCTAATGCATGGATACGTTCCTTAATCTCTGTTAATGTTTGACTTTTAATTCCGATCATCGCTAAATAGTGTTCAAGATTACTTTTGGATTTCTCAACCTCACGAATGAACTTGATTCCTAGTCGCCGAATCTCCATTTCATTTCCCACAAAATGAAAACCTCTTTTTCTGGAAAACTGAAGGTCGATGTTCACTGGTTTTAAGCAGCTCTCGCTTAACTTGCGTTTGTCGCTTAGAATGGTATTTTTACTGACAAAAAGTTTTTCAGCTAACGTTTGCAGTGTCTCGCCTTGATGAAGCAGAATAATCAGATAGAGATAGCATTCGCGCTCTCTATCTGATAAATGGATCGATGGCGAAACTTTCGTCAAATGGCTCTTAATCGCTGTATCCTGACCCTCCAAGAGAAAAAAAGACCCGTTTTTCTTGATTTTTCCTAAGCTAAAATCAGTTAATTCTTGATTAACCTTCTTGATGCGGTAATCTAACTGACCTTTAGTCAAATTGAACTTTTTCTCCAACGAAAGTGAGGTATGACTGCCTTTTAAAAGAAACAATTCCAACAATTGAATCGCCGTAACATCCATTTTTATTCCTCCTCGTTCTGGCTATTCTCTAAATACGAACGAGCATGTCACTCATTCCTCGTTCAAAATAATCATTCAAAACATCCCGTAACAAATATGGCGAACGTGGAATCGCATCAATCGTATCTCCAGCGATATGAGATGTAATAATTAAATTATCTAACGCTAATAGCGGATCATCTGAGCGGATTGGTTCTTCCCAAACAACATCCGTTGCAGCGCCAGCGATCATGTTCATTTGTAAAGCCTCCACAAAATCCGCTTTATCCACGATATCTGGTCGGGCAGTATTCACTAAATAAGCAGAAGGCTTCATTAACGAAAGCAGATCAGCATTGATCATATTCTTGGTCTCTGGTGTTACACGTACATGGAGGGAAACGATATCTGCCGTTTTAAATAGTTCTTCTAATCCGACAAAGGTTATTTTCAATCCTTCTTCTCGAATTTTTTCTTGGTTTACAAAAGGATCATAGGCCATGACCTCGACCCCTAAACTATTCAACCGCTTCACTACTAATTTTCCGATATACCCCAACCCTACCAAGCCAACTTTTAGATTAGTCAATGTCGTTTTATAGGGATCGTTAGCAAATTTTTTTGGCCATTTTGCTTCCTTTACCTGTTGATAGGAAAAAGCGATGTTTCTGGTCAACGCGTAAAACAAGCCTAGAGTAAAATCAGCGACTGGTTCCGCATTGCGAATAACGTGGATCAATGGAATCTGTCTTTTTTTCAATTCTTTTACTGCAACATGTTCAACCCCGCCACGACAAGTCCCCACTAATTTCAAGTGAGGTGCTGCCTCAATCATTGCTTTTGACACCGGAGCAATATGAACAAGCAAATACTCCGCATCTTCCAAGTCTTTCAAGATACCTTCTGGAATCTCAACCGCTTCTGGTCCTTTTTGTTCGATCCGTTTGATTTTTTCCTGAAACTGTTCCTTATTTAAATCAGCATACCAATGATACTTTACTACCTCTATCGGTTCTTCAATAGTCAGTTCCAACGCAGCTTCAGCTAAAGTCTCCGCAGAAACTAAACCATCTCCAACAACAACAATTTTTGTCATTTAAGCAGCCGCTCCTTCCTTGGACACTATGCCGGCTTCTTCCTCAAGCCTCGCCATATTCTCTAAATAAGCATGAATCGATTCTTTTTTCACCCGAACAAATGCATAAAGAACAATATAGACAACAACAGATAATCCAATCCAAAGCGGATTTTGTGTCATAAATATCAAGAACAAGATTCCCATAATATGATTCGTCATGACCGCAAAGCTGCAAATCATCATTGCCCCTTCCGGTAAGTTCACGCCGACATCAACAGCTACTTGTGTGAAGATTGGTGCTACTGCGGTAATAATATAGAGACCGCCGGCACACCAAAGCGCTCCGCTGATCAATGATTTGAAGATATTTCCGTTTGAAATACAGATTACCAATTCAATCATGTAAGGGATTGCAATTAAATCCACCATTGGCAGGGTCTGATTCCCTGGTAAGAAAATAGCCAATAATAAAACGATCGGAATCAGCAACATTCCTGTTAATAAAGTTGCAGTCTCACCATAACCAGCCGCATCATTGATGGCCAAATACCAAACACGGTCCTTACCGCCTGAAGTTTTCGCAGTATTTTTTGACGCGTCTGTGATTGCCGTAAATGCTGACGCAAAAATCCCGGCAATTTTAGGAAAGATCGCCATGATCGCTGAAGTTGAGATACCGATGACCATGATCTCTCCCCAACCAGTCAATGAACTCAAACGCATGAAGTTCCCCGCAAAGCCTAATGCCAAGCCTAAAATGAAACCCAATGAAGTTGGTTCGCCTAAAAAGCCCAATTTGTCCTGCAAGGTTTCTGGATTCCAACGAACCTTATTCGCTCCTAACCTGGTCAAGAGCCAATCCATCGCCATTGCCAACGGTACAGAACAAATATGGTGAGGTGCGCTCATTGTACAGCGAGGATACCCATAATATACAGACCAGCGTTTAGCGACGATTTCAGTAAAGACTAAACAATAAAGATTAGAAAGTACCATCAAACCGATTGAAAGCCAAAGATTTTTAGTGGAGATATAAAGCATTGATCCCCACAGCATAAAGGAGTAATTATTCCATAGATCGGACGGCATAAAAATATCTGTAAACTTGATAACAAATAAAATTGCTTGCAGTGCTAAACCTAACGCTAAGAAAATCATCCCTACTTGAGTCGAATAGGCCACGACACTCGTTGCTTGCCATCCAGTATCAAGAATCCGCAAATTAACACCTGTTTCTTCCACCATTCGATTGATCGCAGGTGTAACGATTGGTGTATAAGCACCAATGATCATATTGAATCCAGTCAATCCGATCCCTGCATTCAAGGCGGCATTAAACGCCTTTTTCGGTTTTACTTTCATCAGCAAAGCAATAAAGAAGATAATTACCGGTACCACGATCGCTGCGCCAAAGGCATCCATAATCTTCGATAAAACATCTAACATATCATTTCTCCTCTCTTTAGTTTACTAAGTTTTTAGAAGTCTCAAGCAGTTCTTCAAAGAATTCATCTTCTCCCATACCAGACAATAAACCTACCGCATTGATTGTTGGTAAATCATACTTTCCTTTCAGTGGACTAGTGTGGACAATCAAATCCCAAGAGCCGCTGGACAGCTGATCTTCTACCCCTCCAGGATTCACTTCAACAGTTTTTGCTTTAATCCCATGTTCCTCTAAAAAATCTCTCACCTTGCCAGCTACCATTGAGCTTGTTACTGTCCCAGAACCGCACACTGAAATCACATTTAATCGTTTAACCATTTAACCCATCCTCCTAATAACTTTTTCTATTTGCTGAATTGTCAAATTAATTGCAACATTTCTTCTTGAAAGACTTCCCAACAATTTTTCCAGTTCAATGTTTTTTTAGGACGCATATTTATCTTGCGTAATGCTTCCTGTTTCTCCGTAGGGGGTACCTTTGAAAAATCAGTTCCCTTAGGGAAGAATTCTCTAAATAAACCATTCCCATTTTCGTTAGATCCGCGTTGCCATGGGGAGTATGGATCACAAAAATACATAGGTACGTCTAAATCTTTCTCAATTTCTTTCCAGCAAGAAAACTCTTTCCCACGGTCGACCGTAAAGCTTAAAAATGCCTTGTGACTCCCTAGGTCTTGCACAAAAGCTTTAATCGCTTGTGCCATTGACTTCGCGGTACGATCCCTCATTGAGATCGCCCAATAAAAGCGTGTTTTCCGTTCAATAAACGTTGCTTCGCAGGCTTTACTTTCCCCTCTGCTAGAAACAACTGTGTCCAACTCCCAATGTCCAAATTCTTCTCGAGTTGACACAGAAGCTGGGCGTTCATCAATGGTATGCCCTACAGTCATTTTGCCTCGTGCCTCTTCTTGTTTTTCTTGTCTTCTGCCTTTATGTCTCAGACACTGTTTAGACACATTAAGAATACCGGCATAGAGCCAATTGTAAATGGTTTTGAATGAAACTATTTGACGATCATTCGCAATTTGTTCAGGGGACCAGCTGTCTTCAAGATCACATTCAATCTGATAAGCGAATTCAGAAGTCCATTTGGACTTCGCACCACAGGCACTGCGCTTCATTTCCGCATCTAATTGCGCATTGTCGGCATTATAGATCAAATCTTCGGGTACTCGTTTCAACTCACGATCAATCGTTGTTCGGCTAACACCAATTCTGTCCGCTATTTCTTGAATACTCTTGGCATCATAAATCATCGTCTCTATACATTTTCGATTATCTCGTGTAAGCTTTTTGTGTGAACCCATCAAAATCACTCCTAGTAGTTTGTTATCCTAAACTCATTTTACTAGAAATTTTTGATGGGTTCTTTGTTGCGATTAATATTACAATTCAGCATTTTATTGATTACTTTACCGTACTTCGTTCTTCTAAAATACCTGCCTTAGGGACAACACCGAACTGATCAGCTAAATCCCATAATTGATCACTTGTGATTTTTTGCTTGAATCCGCCAGGTACTTGAATCACGCGCATATAAATATCCGCCGCTTTTTCAACTGTTTCAACTAGTCCAAATGCGTCATCCATCGATTGACCCGCGCCCATAATGCCGTGATGCGGCCAAATCACTACCCGTGAATCATGCATTTTTTCAGCAGATGCCAAGCCCAATTTAACGGTTCCTGCCACCATCCAGGGCAGAACTGAAACACCATCTGGGAAAACAACTAAACATTCCGTGATCATTTCCCATAACGAACGCGTAAATTTCTTTTCATCCAAATCATGAATGAATGTCATCGCCGAGATCGCGATTGAATGGCAATGTAAAATCACCCGATGATCTGGATCATGTGCTAGCCGTACAGCATGACATTTTAGATGTGAAGCGAGTTCACTAGTTGGAACGCCCCCGTCTTCCAATCCCCATAACACATTGAAACTTTTTCCATCATCCGAAACTTTAACGATCGCCAGGTTTTTTGCCGGGTTTTTGCAGATATTTTTGAAATAACTGCCTGAAGCAGAGACAAGGAAAATTTTGCCTGCTAGTTCTTTGACTTCAAAATCCAGCTCCTTTTCTTTGACCACATGATCTAAATCGAGATACAGACGAACTTCGGCCTCATCTAACATGTAGCTGATATTTCCACCGTTGCGTTCATCCCAGCCGTTGCGCCATAAATTCTTGGTCACTTCACACATTTCTTGAATAAAAGGGGCTTCATAAATATCATGGATTCTCATTTCTCACTTCTCACTTTCTGATTTAAAAAATTGGGTTACCGTTGTCAAAATTTCCGTTTCACTAAACTCTTTTTCCAAACGCTCCATCATCTCTTCAGCCATAAACATCGCCATCAAATTTTGTAATAACTGCAATTGATCTTCGCCTTTATCAAACCCAAGAAAAAAGGCATACTTGGCAGCCACAAACTCATCTGTTGTTCCCATTTGTCCAAATGTTACTGGCTCAGCCAATTTGATAATATAGATAAAAGGCTTTTTAATATGGCTTGGATCGGTGTGGGGAATCGCTACAGCAAAAGATGGGGTCTGCAACCCAGTTGGATATTCCCGTTCTCTTTCTTTTAAAGCCTCTTGATAGGTTGTTTCAATAAATCCCAGGTCTGCTAATTTCTTGGCAGCATAATCAACTAACGCGTCCGATGCACCATTGCCCTTATACACATCAACCAATTCTGGGTAAAACATCTTATCAGTAATGATCATCCGCTATCCTCCTTTCCTAATTACATCGTAAGTTTAGCATCCACAAAATCTTTTAGTATGCGCTTTCATCACAAAAAAAACTTATGCTTAAAAAAAAACTGTGACGTTCTTATTTAACAACTTGAATATTTTTTAAGAAAAGTAAAATAGTTCCTATAAGAAAGGCTTTATCAATCATTCAAGTCCCTTTATGCGGGTCTGTTGAATACTTACCGAGAAAACAAAAAAAGAGCCGCAAGATTTCTGCAACTCATTTTTTTAAAGTTTTGACCCGATCACGATACCAATGAAACTTAACAACAGTCCTATCCCATAGGATCCGAATAAATAGCGATAAAACATCGGTCGATCATTTTTCCATAAAACAAATAATTCAAAATTATAGGTAGAAAATGTCGTATAGCCGCCCATGATCCCCGTTCCTAAAAAGAGATAAACCGGATCAGATAAATGTAGACCAAAGAAGATTCCCAGCAAAAAACTTCCAGTCAAGTTAATGAAAAAAGTTGCTCTCGGCAAACGCTTGGTCTGCGGTTCAAAATAATTGTTCAATGTAAATCGCAGCATCGCACCAATTGCCGCCCCGCTACCAACTAATAATGTCTCGATCATTCTTCTCCTACCCTTCTGTGGTAGATCGCCTCACCAAGCACAGTCATAGCCAAACCACCAACAAAAGACAACAGTAAGTAAAGAAAAGCCAAACCTATTTGACCTGCCTGTATTAGTTTCATCGTGTCTAAAGCAAAAGACGAGAACGTCGTCAACGCTCCGCAGAATCCTACCCCCAGCCCTAAAACTAAACGAGCAGAAATATCGATGTCATTTAGAATATGTTTTACAATCCAGCTAAAGATCAAGCACCCTAACAAATTGACTAACAATGTTCCTAGAGGAAAGCCGCCTACTGCGGGAATCCAGACACCTAACCAATAACGTGCTGTTCCCCCGACAAAAGCAAAGAGTGCGATGACTAAGTAATCCAGCATGCTTATCATCTCCATTATTTCATTCTTTCTCACTATAAAACGATTGATTTGAAGTTGCAAATATTACTATCTTTTTCATCAACTATTTTCAAAACATGCTAAACTAAGACTATCTTGGGAAAAAGGCAGGTTTATGTATGAAAGGTATTATTTTTGACTTTAACGGGACGATGTTTATGGATTCTGATCTTCATGAGGCCGCTTGGCTGTACTTGATCCAAAAATATGCGAATAAAGCAATGACCGAAGAAGATATTCTGAAAAATCTTCACGGGAAAACCAACGATGTGATCTTACGCAATTTTATTTCACAGGAACTAAGTGATGAAGAAGTACAGAAATTATCTGATGAAAAGGAAGCTTATTATCGTGATTCTGTCTTAGCCAGTACGGACCACAACGAATTTACAGACGGTTTGCGAGAAGTATTAGACTATTTGAAAAAAGAAAAAATCCCGATGACGATCGCCTCAGCATCACCTAGGATCAATATGGATTTCTATTTTGATTATCTAAACTTAGGGGAATGGTTCGACTATGAAAAAATGGTTTGCCACATAGGCAGTTTTCCTGGCAAGCCTGCACCAGATATTTTTTTGATCGCCGCAGAAAAAATCGATGTTGAACCTAACAAGTGCATAGTGATCGAGGACTCTTATTCTGGCTTACAGGCAGCACATAATGCCCAGATCGGCACGATTATCGCAATCGATCCAGAAGCAAAAAATCGTGCAGTTTTCGAAGCAGAAGGGCTGGCTCCAGATGGCGTCATCGAAGATTTCACAACCTTTATTTCAGACTACTTATAATAAAAGTTGTGACAACAGTGGTCAGCTTCAAGAAATTTCGACTTATTTCCAAATGCTAGTTCTGCTTAGTGAAACTTAGCAGTAACTGCATGCCTAGCTTGCGGAGAAGAAGCTGCTTCGGGAGCGACGTTTATTCGGAAAAAAAAGGAGATGTGACAAGAATTTTGTCACATCTCCTTTGCTTAAACAATTTTTGCCCCTAAGGTGTTCTTGAAATGGTTCAATGCCCAAGTATGTCCTGTGGCATCAAAACTAGCTACAGCGTGTTCTGGTATGACTAATTGATACCCCAAGTTATAGGCATCTACCGCTGTATGCAAGACGCAAATATCTGTACACACACCTGTCAAAAAAAGCTCAGTAATACCGCGTTCTCGTAAACGAATGTCCAGATCGGTTCCGCTGAAGGCTGAATAATGCCGCTTATCGATCCAATAGACATTTTTTTCTGTTCGGTTTGCTTGATAAAAATCAGCTAACGAACCATATAAATCACGTCCACTAGTCCCGATCACATTATGGGGCGGGAAAAGGTCTTTTTCAGGATGAAACAGATCACTTGGATCATGTCCATCAATCGCAAAGACGATAAAATCTCCCTGTTGAAAATATTCTTTTGTCACTGCGACCAGTTCTTGCTCGATCGCCTGCCCAGCCTCACCAGTCGTCAGCTTTCCATCCGTTGCAACAAAATCATTGGTGTAATCAATCGAAAGTAATGCCCGCATCACAAGTTCCCCCTCTGACAAAATCTACTTCTTTTATTTTTATTTCAAATGGTTCACAAACTCCATAACAAGCTGCGCAGACAAGGTGCCTGTCCGGTTCACAAATTCTTCGTGGGTTTCGGTCGCTTCGTTGTCAGCCGTATCGCTGATTGCGCGTACGATCAAAAACGGAATCCCAAATTGCGCCGCGGTGTGTCCGATCGCAGCACCTTCCATTTCAACAGCTAAAGCATCAGGAAAAGCGGATTTGATTTCACTGATTTTTGCTGGACTGCTGACAAAGGTATCGCCGGAAACGACTAAACCAACATGTGCGGCCTGATTCAATTTTTTGCTGGCTTCTATCATTTCGCCTTTTAAATAAGTAGAACCTTCATAATAAAGCGGCATTCCCGGTACTTGTCCAATTTTATAACCAAACGTCGTTGCATCAACATCAAAATAAGCGACTTTATCCGCAATCACTAAATCACCGATGGCCAATCCTTCTCCGATTCCGCCAGCAGTCCCAGTATTGATGACCATGTTGACTTTATATTGCTGGATCAAAACAGAAGTGGTGATTGAAGCCAAGACTTTACCGATTCCCGATTGTACGACGATGACTTCATGATTTCCTAACCCGCCTGAAATAAACAATGCCCCTGATTGTTCCCAAGATAAAGGATGATCTAAGCTTTCTCTTAATGCTTTTACTTCTGGTTCCATTGCACCAATAATACCGATTTTCATAAATGATTCCCCTATTTCTTATTAATATATTTTTTCGTCTGTTTTCCAGACTAGATAAAGAATACTGCTAACATTACCACAATCAAAAGTAGTAAAACAAAAATAATTGCTTTATTTAAAAAACTGCTACGTTCTTTTTGCTTCACTCGTTCACTGCTACGAGACTTAGTAACAGGTTTGTTTTTTTTCAACTCTTTGCGGTAGACTGTGCTGATTTCTTTTTCTCTTTTTTCATAGGCCTGTTCAGCGGCTTTACGTTGCTCTTCCGCCAAACGTTCCTGCTCTTCTTTTCGTTTCCTCAATTCGCTGCGCGTCACCAAGGGTGATTGGCTCATGCGTGATCCTCTCCTTAACTATTTTTCGTACTACTTCTAACGAAAAATTTGCTTAATTCTTATGCTGATTGCTACTATTTTTTAATTGCAGCAATTCCCAATAATTAACCGCAAAGATCGTCTTAGCATCACAAATCAAGCCATCTTGAATCGCTTGCTTCGCTTCATCCATAGTCAATTCGTAAAGCTCTAAGACCTCATCCTCATCTTGTGGTCGCGGATTCTCAACCTTGACCAAATCAGTTGCGGCGTAAATATATAATTTTTCATTTGAAAACCCTGGTGATAAATACATTTCATTTATGTACGTTAATTCTTCAGTACTGTATCCGGTCTCTTCTTCTAATTCCCGCAGCGCTGTTCTTTCCGGATGCTGACCTTCACCAGGATCGATTTTCCCAGCAGGAATCTCCATTACAACTTTTTCTAAAGGCTTACGGAATTGTTTAACCATGATCATTTTATTTTCTTTCGTTATAGGAATGATCCCTACACCGCCATGATGGAAAACCAATTCGCGTTTTGCAGTGCCTCCCATCGGCAAAGCCACGTCATCCAAATAAACATCAATAATCTTTCCCTTAAATAATTCTTTCCGTTCTATCGTCTTTTCTTCAAAATCTTTAAATTCTAACATTGAGACACCTTTCTTTCTCCTATTAAAGAATTCATTTTTTATTCTACAAAAAACTACGCCCAATTTTCCCTGTACATTCTAGCTAACTAAAAAGTTATTACTGGTAGTAAATTTTAGCAAGCTGTGAAAAGTTGGCTGGCAAATAGCTCTACCTAGATGGTTCTGCCCTATTGTATCACAGAAAATTCTTATGTTTTTTCTAAATCTGAAAAATCCATCTTTAGTCCGATACTATTTCTATAGATATTCATGCTATGATGAGCGTGTAAAGAAATCAAGCAATTTGAATGAATAATGTGAAGGGTTATTACTAGACTAGGAGGATTATTATGCGAAGGAAAATATTCCCTATCATCATCGCAGCAATCGGCATTCTCTCCTTTTTCGAAGGGGATTTCGGCGACTATATCGTCTTTTTAATGTTGGTCGTTGGTTTTTGGCTGATCTATCGTGGATTTAAAGGAAGAAAAATTCGTCCACAAAAAGAGGAATTACCATTTCTGACCAAAGAAAAAGAGGCTTATTATAGAAAATTGGATATGAGTGAACGTGAGATCGAGTTGTTCCGTGAAACAATGAATCTTTCGAAACAACAAGTTTTGCGTCTACAGCAGAATATCCAAAAAAATGCCAAGCTGAAAGCGATCGATTTGCGTCACGATACGCTGAAAGCTGCTAAAGCTTTGTTTAAAGAATTGGTAAAAGATCCAAAACGTTTACCAGAAGCTAGTCAATTTCTTTATACGCACTTGCCGAACATCGTCGATTTGACTGATAATTATGTTGAAATCAACGGACATGAGGTCAAGTCAAAAGAAGTTTATGGTAAACTAGAAGAAAGCGCACAGATCATTGATCAAATGGCAGATTTAATCGTGAAAGACTATCAACAATTCGTCGCTGAAGATTTAGAAGACATGGATGTTGAAATTTCGATTGCGAAAAAAAATCTAGACCACGATCCTGATTTGTCCACAAAATAAAAACAAAAATAGCTAAAAAGAAAAGCTTAATGGACTCGCCCAGCTTTTGAACAATAAGATTAAAATTTGTCGAGAAAGCTAGTTCATTGAGCTAAACATCAACAAAAAAATCTAGCTTAAGCTAGATTTTTTTCGAACAGGAGGACACACAGTGGAACCAGAAAATAAACCAGCAACCAAACCGGTCGACAGTACTTTAGACGATCTACTTAGCAACCCTTTTGGAACCGATTCATTAACACCGGTTCAACAACAAGAAATTTCCCACCTGCAGTCGCAAGAACAAGCGGACCGCTTAGTGGATAAATTACCTGAAGAACGCCAAGCACAAGCGCGTGAGCTTGCCAAGAAAATCGATGTCAACGATTCTCAAGCTGTCATCAGTTACGGATCAACAGCCCAAACAAAATTAAGTGAATTTTCACAATCAATGTTGAGCACCGTATCGTCGCAGGACATTGGTCCTATCGGTGATTCGTTGAACCAGTTGATGTACCGCTTAAATGAAGCTAATCCTGACGAATTACGTGTCGGCGAAGGCAACATTTTCCAAAAAATGTTTGGTAAAGTAAAACAATCGATTTACGAGATTACTACAAAATACCAAAAAATCGGTGCTCAAATCGATAAGATCGCAACAAAATTAAACGTCGAAAAAGACGGTTTATTACGCGATAATCAGATGTTAGAAACACTTTATAATAAGAATAAGGATTACTTTGATGCTCTAAATATCTATATTGCCGCAGCTGAATTGAAGATCGAAGAAATGAAGCTTACTACCATTCCTGCCGCAACAGAAAAGGCTCAAGCCTCTGGTGATCAAATGGACGTTCAGGTCGTTAACGACTATACGCAATTCTTAGATCGTTTAGACAAACGAACCTATGATTTAAAATTGGCGCGTCAAATTACGATCCAGCAAGCACCACAGATTCGCCTGATCCAAAATACAAATCAAGCGTTAGCAGAAAAGATCCAAGCTTCCATCAATACGGCGATTCCTTTATGGAAAAACCAAGTTGCGATCGCTTTGACCTTATTACGCCAAAAAGATGCTGCTACAGCGCAACGTCAAGTATCTGAAACAACCAACGACCTATTGAAGAAAAATTCAGAAATGTTGAAGATTTCAACGATCGAAACGGCCAAAGAAAACGAACGTGGTATCGTCGATCTAGATACATTGCAACAAACGCAAAATGATCTAGTAGAAACGTTGGAAGAAACGTTACGTATCCAAAAAGAAGGTCGCGAACGGCGCCATGTAGCCGAGATCGAGATCGGACATATGGAAAACGACTTAAAACAAAAATTAATGGAATTGAATTCCGAACAGTAATAAATAAAAAAAGCACGCCTCAAGGCGCGCTTTTTTTATGCTTTCATATAACCTAACACGACACCACCGACAATAATCAATAGACAGCCGATAATGACATAGTACATTTCTTTTTTTGTTTTGCGTTCGCCCAAAAGGAAAATACCACCTAGGGTCGAAATAATGATCCCCATTTGTGATAAGGAGAAACCAATCGCCAACCCGATGTTTTGAACACTCAACAGCATGCAAATATTTCCAATTCCCCATAATAGACCAGAAGCCATATTGCGCCAAACATAGCGATCAACCTTAGTCTTCCGAAAGGCAAAGAATCCAGCTCCGACTAGCATACCGACACTTTGCGGCAAAATAATAGCCAATGGGTCAAGTCCTGCCCATGTAATAATGATCGTATAAACGCCATAGCCTAAAGTTGAAAAAATCAATGCACGAAAGCCTTTGCCGAAGTTAAGCATACCATTATCTGTTTGAACACCGCTCTCGTCATCTTTTCGTGCCGTTAAATACGCACCTAAAACTAGCAATGCTAATGCGATAAAACCGAAAATAAAATCTTTTGTTTTTGTCCACTCATGAAAGAATACTGCACCGGCGACGGTATTCAAAATTAATTGAAAACCGGTTGAGATCGGCAATCCGACCGAAACTCCCATAAATTTCATCCCGTGAAACTGTCCGTTCTGACCAATTGACCAAAAGAAACCTGACAAGAAACCAATGAACACTATCCAACTACTCATTGCTGGCTGAACGATAATATAGGTCACGATTGCAAAAACAAACGCACCCATCGTCATTCCCAAGGTTTGTTGGTTAGCGTCACCGCCTAATTTTCCACTCACCAAAGCAATGCTTCCCCATGCTACCATCGGTATTAGGGCAATCAAAATACTCATAAACTTACTCCCTTCAATTCACAACTGGAATAGTTTAGCGAAAAAAAGGAAATTTAGCAATCGAAAACAGAAAATTTAACGTTCTTCATGATAATAATCTAATCGAGGGAAAAATAAAGTCATCGTTGTTCCTTCGTTCATTGTCGATTTTGCGGTGATCGCGACGCCTAGTTTTTCTGCGAGCCTTTTAGCTAAATACAAACCTAGTCCTGTCGAATGCTGCTGAGCCTTTCGACCATTTTCGCCCGTAAAGCCCTTATCAAAAATCCTGCCCAGATCTTCTGGCGGAATACCGACTCCGTTATCCTCCAAAATCAGTGAAGTCCCTGCACTTTTTGCTTCGATGATAATAGTGATCTGACCATGATCAGGCGTATACTTGATCGCGTTACTCAATAACTGGCGGAAAATAAATTCAATCCACTTTGCATCTGTCAGAACTTTCGCGTCATTCTCAGCTAAAGTCAATTGTAGATTTTTTTGAATAAAATAGTTGGCTTGGCTGCGAATAATCGGTTGAATAATTTTTTTCAACGAATATTCTTGAATCAAATAATCATTTACAAATTCATCTGAACGAGAATAATACAGTACCTGTTCAACATATTCATCAATTTGCTGAATCTCATTTTGCAGCAAAACATACTTCTCATCAGGAATATCGAATTCAATCGAATTTAAAATCAGGTCTACTGCGGCTAACGGAACCTTTATCTCATGAATCCAAGAATCCATGTAATCTTTCTGGTCCTTTTGGCTATTCAATAGCTGCTCCAGCATCAGATGGTGCTCCCGAACCTGCTGATTCACGTACTCTTGAATCAGCAGTTCCTCACTATTCGTCGCCGACTCGATAAAATGCTGCAAATGAGAATCTTCTTGCTTAGTAAATTCCATGTACCACTTTTTTCGTCGATAATAATCAATCGTAAAAAAAAGAAAGACCAAAAATAATTGCAGAACCAATAGATAGCTCAGGTTGTCCCAAAAGTTATGCATTCCAGGTGTGAGCCAAACCATAAAAATCAGCAATAAACTTAAAACAGCCCACCCCAACAAAACAAGTAGGCGATCCTTTAAATACTTGGTAAATGTCATAGCGGCTCCTTATGGGACGATATATCCTTGTCCAACCTTCGTTTGAATGTAATCGTCAATTCCAGCTTGTTCGATCTTGCGGCGCAGGCGATTGATGTTAACGGTCAATGTATTGTCATCAACAAAGCGTTCATCATCCCATAGTGCCCGTAATAATTTATCCCGGCTTAAAATTTTCCCATGCTGCTTCATCAAAATAAACAGTAAACGGTATTCATTTTTACTGAGGTCAACGACTTCCTCTTTGATCGTCATGCTGCTGTTGTCGATATTCAAAGTGATTCCGTTATGTTCCAATTCCTCGCCGCTTTCAGCATAATTGTATGAACGACGCAGTAGTGCGTTGATCTTCGCTACTAAGATATCGACTTGGAATGGCTTAGTAATATAATCATCCGCCCCCATATTCATCGCCATGATTTGATCCATGTTCGTGTTTCGGGAAGAAATAAAAATGATCGGAACTTTGGAGACTTCACGTATTTTTTGACACCAGTAATAACCATCATAAACCGGCAAATTAATATCTAATAAAACAAGCTGCGGCGCGATCTGCTCAAACTCCTCAAATACCTTATTAAAGTCCGTTGTTTGATAAACATCAAATCTCCATTTTGTTAACTCTTCACCGATCAATTGACGAATCACCGCTTCGTCTTCAACGATCATGATTTTTGCCATTTTATTCCCCCGCTTTCTGTTTCCATCATATCAAAGAACAGAAAAAAAATGAAAGACGATCCTTTTTAAATTAATTTTTGGTAAAATCGATGAACCCTAAATTATCATCGATCATTCCGCCATCACCAGATAAACTGAATGTACTTAAACGCGAGTTAAATTTTATTTTCATTTTCTCTTGCAAATCTTCTTTCGAATACCCTTTGATCCAAAAGTCGCCAATCTCTGACGGGATTTTTTCATCGTAATCTGTTTTCGCCATCTCCGGTGAAATAATGTTAATCGAAAACTGCGTTTGCATATGGATCATGGCATGTTGCGAATACGGTCCCACTCCGTCTTCAAAGGTTAACAATAAAACATTGCCTGTTGCTAAATATGCAGAAAGTTTTTCTTTTGCAGCTTCATCAAATGTTATTTGCATACTATAATATCCAATCTGATTTCTTTTAGAGGCAACAGTCCGCACAATCTTAGTCTGGAAAATTTGGTTTCGTTTTGGCTGGACTGCAGAAAATGAATATCAGAAAAAGCCCCTTTATCTGATTCATATCATCAG